>JADLGE010000038.1 GCA_020849475.1 Gammaproteobacteria bacterium | reverse complement strand
TCCCCCGCGTGCATGCGGCGTCTCCCCGTCCCGTCGGCCCCGGTTACTCGCCCAGCTCGTCGGCGAGCTGCCCCGTCCACTTCGCGGCCAGGTCGCCGCATTGCTGCAGGCGGTCGGCCACTTCCTCATCCATCGCTTCGCCGGCGTCCGCGTACACCGCGCGGATGGCACTGGCGGTGTCGCGAAGCGTCTTGATTTGCGTGGCTACCTCCACGCTCACGCGGTCCAGCTGTTCGAGCAGCTCGCCGGCCTGCACGCGCGCGCCGCTGCGCTCCACGCGGCGCTTGTCGCGCAGCAGTGCGTTGATGCGCTCGTCCTTGCGGCGCACGATGTCGGCCTCGGCGGCCTTCTCGTCGCTGCGCTCGGCGCGCTCGGTGCGCAGCGTGGCGCGCAGCTCGCGCACGCTCATGCGGTCGATCTCATCCAGCGTGAGGCCGGCGACGGTGCCGCCGTCTTCGAGGGCGTCCAGCGTGTCGTCGTCCTCGCTCAGCAGTTCCAGCGCCTTGGTGAAGCCGAGCGCACGCAAGCTGGGGAAATCTTTCAGCCGAGTGACCACCTGCATGCGCTTGCGCGCCCAGCGATCATTCACGCCGGCGGTTTGCAGCGCCTCGGTGAACCGGCCCGGCGTGTGCGCCTTGATGTGCAGGAGCACCAAGCCCGCCTCGATCGCGCCGCTGGTCTCGATCGCGGCGCATTCGCGCAGCCGTATCACGGCCGAGTCGAAGTCGTACGGCATGCCGATGTCGTAACGCTGCTTCATCAGCGCCAGTTGTTGCGACTGCCAGGCGGCCGCGTCGCCGGCTGCGGCAAGAGCTGCATGGTCGACGTTGGCAGCGGCAATGGCGTCGGTGTGTTCGGGGGCGCGGGTGGTACGTGGGCGGGGCATTGTTCAATCCTTTTGGCTGAGGGTGGAAAGGGTCTTGTCAACTTCGTCGCAGAGCACATCAAACAGGGCGTTAGCACGCTCGGCGCGGCCCTCGCTCATGCGCGCCAACAGTTCATTGATGGGCAGGTCGCGCGCCGACGGGTCGCGCCGAACCCACAGGGCAACCTGCATTGCCAGTTGCGCAGCGGCCGGCTCCAGCCCGATCCGCCTCACGGATGCCCAGAACTCTTCCGGGCGCACCTCCTGTTTGATCCGCAACAGCAGTTCGCCCATCTGGATCTGCAAGCGAGTGATCGCACCCGCCTCCCTGCGAACTTCGTCCAGGAGGTGGTTCACGGGTGCGCTCCTCATGGCAGCCGGCTGAAGCGCTGGCGCGCCTCGTCGAGCCGGTCCTGGGCTTTGCCGAACGAGGCGCTGGCGGCGAGGCTGATCTGCACCACGCGCGGCGTGAGGCGCCAGCGGCCGGACTCCAGCGGCTCGGCCATGCCGGCCTCGCGCAGGTTGGCCAGGTCGCGGGTGACGTTGCTGGCCGACGTTCGCAGGGCCAGCGCCAGCTCGGTCGGGGCAATGCCTTCGATTTCGTTGCCGGCCAGGCGCATTAGCATCTGCAGCACGCGCTGCTGGGCGGCGTTGATGTAGCGGGTGGGTGTGTTCATGCGAGGTCCAGCTCCGGTTGGTCGTGCCGCTCGACGTGCGCGCGCTCGCTGGCGAGCGCCGTCATCGCGGCGGTGAGGGCGGCGTGGGTGTCGGCCGCGTTGGCGCGACCGGCGGAAAACTCGATCAGCGCGGATACGGCAGCCGCACACGAGGCCTGCAGCGCGGCGATGTCGCTGGGCGCGGCACGGCGGCCGGTGGGCACGTCCACCAACAGCTTGCCGCTGCTGGCCGCGAGGTAGCGCGTGACGTAGTGGACGCCGCAGGCCAGCTCGAAGCCGGCGATCTTGCGCGCCGGGATGCCGCCCGCCTGCACCCACTTGTAGAGGGTCCACTTGGATTCGCCGACCAGGTCCGCGACCTGATCCACGCTGCGCCGGTGCTTGTCTAGCGCGTAGCCCAGGCAGCCCTCCACGGCCTCCTGCAGGCAGGTTGGCTGCCAGCGGTTCCAGGCGCGCTTACGCATTTGAATCCCCGGATTTCCGGCGGTTCCAAACGCGGCCAAGTTTTGCCCTTGCGCAAGCGGCTTGCGTGTGGCGCAATGGCGTTGCCCATCCGCAGGAGCCAGCCATGTCCCGAAAGATCGACACCGAGCAGGTCGTTGCGCGGATGCGCGAAACGCAAGAGCGTGCCGTCGCCTGGGCAGCGCGCCAGGCAATTGGAGACGCGGTGCTGATCCTCCTCCGCACGCAGGAACTGTGCCGGGATGCTCTGCTGCAACAGCTCCAGAGGATGGCCGACGGCACCGATCGCGAGTGGACCGGCGTGCGGGACGCTGCAACGAAGGGGCACGAATTCATTCTGGCGCCTCCGCCCGAACTCCCATCCGGGTTGCCGCCGAAATGAGGGCGAACGACCGGGCCAGCATCAGCAGCCGCAGCCAGTCCGCATTCGTGAGCTCGTCGGCCAAGAACCCGATTTCGCGGCAGGCGTGTGTGGCCATGCGGTTGCCGCCGTCCAGCGCGTCGATCATTGCACCGAGATCGCGAAGGTATCCGTTGGTAACGCGATCGAGGTCGAAGGACATGGGCTCGCGCTCCTCAGCCGGCCCGCGCCGCGAGGGCGGCCAGGGCGGCAGAGAGTTGGTGGGGGGACATGCGCGGGCGGTGGCGGCGCTGGGCATCCTTGCCGTGCCAAGCCGGCCACAGCTCGGCCAACGGCAGGCCCGTGACAATGGCAATGCGGTTCTCGACCTTGGCGCTGCGGC
>JADLGE010000037.1 GCA_020849475.1 Gammaproteobacteria bacterium | reverse complement strand
GCTATCTCGGTCTGCATGTCGGCGAGCTTCTTCTGGATGAGCTGGTTGGCGGCGAGCGGGCGTCCGAACTGGATGCGATCAAGGGTGTACTGGCGGGCGGCATGCCAGCAGAACTCGGCGGCGCCCATCGCGCCCCAGGCGATGCCGTAGCGGGCGCGGTTCAGACAGCCGAAGGGGCCGCGCAGGCCTTTGACGTTGGGCAGCAGGTTGGCGTCCGGCACGAACACTTCGTCCATGACGATTTCGCCGGTGATGGAGGCACGCAGCGAGAACTTGCCTTCAATCTTGGGCGCCGACAGGCCCGGCATGCCGGCTTCGAGGATGAAGCCGCGAATCACGCCGTCGTCAGCGGTCTTGGCCCACACCACGAACACGTCGGCGATGGGCGCGTTGGAAATCCACATCTTGTTGCCGGTGAGCTTGTAGCCGCCCGGTACCTTGTGCGCGCGGCTCTTCATGCCGCCGGGGTCGGAGCCATGGTCGGGCTCGGTCAAGCCGAAGCAGCCGACGAATTCGCCGCGCGCGAGCTTGGGCAGGTATTTCATGCGCTGTGCTTCGTCGCCATAGGCGTAGATGGGGTGCATGACCAGGCTCGACTGCACGCTCATGGCCGACCGATAGCCGGAGTCGACGCGCTCGACTTCGCGCGCTATCAGGCCGTAGCAGACGTAGGACAGGCCGGCGCCGCCGTACTGCTCGGGCAGGGTCGAGCCTAAGAAACCGTGCTCGCCGAATTCGCTCATGATGGCGCGGTCGAAATGTTCGTGACGGTGAGCGTTGCGCACCCGTGGCATGAGATTGGCCTGACAGAAAGCGTGGGCGGCCTCGCTGGTGAGGCGCTCTTCGTCGCTCAGCGCGGCGTTCAAGTGCAGGGGGTCCTGCCAATTGAATGCTGCTTCGGCGCTGGCGCGATGGCTGCTGTGGGCGTCGGACGGGTGGCTCATGGGCTGTTTCCTCAGGCTTGGCTCAGCTCCCCGGACCGGGAGCGGCGGCACTATAGCACCGGCCCCCGGCAGCACCGCGCGCGGGAAGTCTGTACGGACTCGCCACACATTGGGTTGAATCAAGCTGAAACACCCACGCGAGCTTTTGTGATCAATCCGTTCGGCTGGTAACATTCCGACCGATCACGCTTTCGAACCAGTACCGCGCGCCTGGCTGCTCAGCGACACGCAGCTCGCGGTGGTCGCCGCCGCTACTGGCCCACTGACGTCACCGAATGCGCAACAGGCCCTCGTCCCGAATACCGGCGGCGGGCTCCAGGCTTTCAGGCAAGCGTGATCGAACAGAGCTGGCGGGCGTGATCACGCCTGAGGTCAGCAACGTACACAGCCTGCCAGGATAGCGACGCCCGACCAGGGCGCCGCCAGCGTGGCAGGCCCGGCTGCAGTTGATTGCCGCCGCCCGGACCCGCGCTTAACTGGCGCGGGTATCCCCGAAAGAGCAGGAGGAACGCATGAAGATCCTTGTGGCCGTCAAACGCGCCATCGATTACAACGTCAAGGCCCGTCCGAAATCCGACGGTTCGGCCGTCGATTTGGCCAACGTCAAAATGTCGATGAATCCCTTCGACGAAATCGCCGTCGAAGAAGCCATTCGTATCCAGGAAGCCGGCGGCGCCACCGAGACCATCGCGGTGTCTGTCGGTCCCAAGCAGTGCCAGGAAACGCTGCGCACGGCGATGGCCATGGGTGTCGATCGCGGCATCCTGGTCGAAACCGACGTCGAGACCCAGCCGCTGGCGGTCGCGAAACTGCTGGCCGCGGTCATCAAGCAGGAACAGCCCGGCCTCGTGATCCTTGGCAAGCAAGCCATCGATGACGATTCCAACCAGACTGGCCAGATGCTGGCCGCGCTGCTCGGCTGGCCGCAGGGCACGTTCGCGGCCAAGGTCACCATCGACGGCGAGCGCCTCAAGGTGGCGCGCGAAATCGACGGCGGCATCCAGACCGTGGACCTCAGGATGCCGGCAGTGGTGACCGCCGACCTGCGCTTGAACGAGCCGCGCTACGTCAAACTGCCGAACATCATGAAGGCCAAGAAGAAGCCGCTCGACACCCTGACCCCTGAAGGACTCGGCATCGATATCACGCCGCGTCTGACGGTGGTCAAGGTCGCTGAACCGCCGGCCCGCAAAGGTGGCGTCAAGGTGCCCGACGTCGAGGCCCTGATCGACAAGCTGCGCAACGAAGCGAAGGTGATTTGAGATGAGCACTCTGGTCTTAGCCGAACATAACAATGCCGCGCTGGTGCCGGCGACCCTGAACGCGGTCGCGGCCGGTCTCGCCATCGGCGCCGAAGTCGACGTGCTGGTGGCCGGTGAAGGCTGCCGTGCAGTGGCTGAAGCCGCCGCCGCGATTGCCGGCGTGCGCAAGGTGCTGCTGGTCGAAGCCGCGCATTACGCCCATGCCCTGCCGGAGAATCTCGCACCGCTGATGGTGCAAGTTGCCGGTCCCTACGAGCATCTGCTCGCCGCCGCCACCACCACCGGCAAGAACGTCATGCCGCGCGTCGCTGCGCTGCTCGATGTCGCGCAGATTTCTGAAATCACCTCGGTGGTGTCCAGCGACACCTTCGTGCGTCCGATCTACGCCGGCAACGTCATGGCGACAGTCAAATCGAGCGACGCCAAGAAAGTCATCACCGTGCGCCTGACGGCCTATGACCCGGCGCCCGCCAGCGGTGGCAGTGCGGCGATCGAAGCGGTCGCGGCCGCCGCCGATGCCGGCTTGTCGCTGTGGGTCGCCGAAGAGCTGACCAAGAGCGACCGCCCGGAACTCACCGCCGCCGACATCATCGTGTCCGGTGGTCGTGGCGTCGGCAGCTCCGAGAACTTCGCCATCATCGAAGCCCTTGCCGACAAGCTCGGCGCGGCGGTCGGCGCCTCGCGCGCGGCGGTCGATGCCGGCTACGTGCCGAACGATTACCAGGTCGGGCAGACCGGCAAGGTCGTGGCGCCGACGCTGTACATCGCGGTCGGCATTTCGGGCGCCATCCAGCATCTGGCCGGCATGAAGGACAGCAAGGTCATCGTGTGCATCAACAAGGATGAAGAAGCGCCGATTTTCGGCGTGGCCGATTACGGCCTGGTCGGCGACCTGTTCAAGGAAGTGCCGGCCATGACCGCGGCACTCGACAAGTAAGCGACTCAATGTCGATATGAGACGGCCGCCCGGTGACGGGCGGCATGCGCCTGCCGGCGCTCGCACAAACAATGTAACGATGGCCGGCACGCTCACTGCGTCAGCGGCCAAGGGAGAGGTGCCGTGGAACGCGAAGCGATGGAATTCGACGTCGTCATCGTCGGCGGTGGGCCGGCGGGCCTGTCGGCGGCGATACGCCTGCGCCAGCTCGCCATCCAGCATGGCGAAGAGCTCACGGTGTGTGTGCTCGAGAAGGGCTCCGAAGTCGGCGCCCATATCATGTCCGGCGCGGTCATCGAACCGCGCGCCCTGAACGAACTCATCCCCGACTGGCAGGCCAAGGGTGCACCGCTCAACACGCCGGCCGGTGAAGACCGCTTCCTGTTCCTGACCGAGACGCGTGCCTACAAGCTGCCGACGCCGCCGCAGATGCACAATCACGGCAATTACATCGTCAGCCTCGGCAACGTGTGTCGCTGGCTGGCCGAGCAGGCCGCCGAGCTCGAGGTCGACATCTATCCCGGTTTCGCCGCGGCCGAGGTGCTGTACCACGAAGACGGCTCGGTGAAGGGTGTGGCGACCGGCGACATGGGCCGCACCCATGATGGCGAGGAAGGTCCGAACTTCGCGCCCGGCATGGAGCTGCATGCGCGCCAGACGCTGTTTGGCGAAGGTTGCCGCGGCTCGCTGACCAAGACCCTGTTCCAGCGTTTCAACCTGCGCGACGGCGTCGACCCGCAGGTGTTCGGCATCGGCATCAAGGAACTTTGGGAAATCCAGCCGAGCTTGCATCGGCGCGGCTCCATCACCCACACCACCGGCTGGCCGATGGACATGAAGACCTACGGCGGTTCGTGGACCTATCACCTCGAAGACAACCTGGTCTCCATCGGCTTCGTGGTCGGTCTCGATTACCAGAATCCCTATCTGTCGCCGTTCGAGGAGATGCAGCGCTTCAAGTCGCATCCCGAGATTCGCAAGCAGTTCGAGGGCGCTCGCCGGCTATCCTACGGCGCGCGCGCGATCAGTGCCGGTGGCTTTCAGTCCATTCCCAAGCTGACTTTTCCGGGCGGCCTGTTGATGGGTGACTGCGCGGGCTTTTTGAACGTGCCCAAGATCAAGGGCACCCATACTGCCATGAAGTCCGGCATGACCGCCGCCGAGGCGGTGTTCGATGCCTTGAAGGGCGGCCAGCCCCACGGCCAGGAAGTCAAATCCTATGCCGAGCGCCTGTCCAAGACCTGGATGTGGGACGAGCTGCACCGCGTGCGCAACATCAAGCCGTCGTTCCATTGGGGCTTGCCGGCGGCGATGGCCTATTCGGCCATCGACACCTATCTCTTCCGCGGCAAGGCGCCGTGGACCTTGCGTCATCGTCCCGATCATCTGCAGTTGAAGCCGGCCGCCGAGTGCCAGCCCATCAACTACCCCAAGCCCGATGGCGTGCTGACTTTCGACCGACTGTCATCGGTGTTCCTCTCGAACACCAACCATGAAGAAGATCAGCCCTGCCATCTCACGCTGCGCGATGCCAACGTGCCGGTGGCGGTGAACCTTGCGCGTTACGCCGGGCCCGAGCAGCGTTATTGCCCGGCCGGTGTCTACGAATTCGTGCAGGAAGGCAGCGAGTCGCGTCTGCAAATCAATGCGCAGAACTGCGTGCACTGCAAGACCTGCGATATCAAAGACCCGTCGCAGAACATCAACTGGGTTACGCCGGAAGGCGGCGGTGGCCCCAACTATCCCAACATGTGAGTTGCGTAGAACATGCCCAAGGTAACCTACCGTCAACAGGACGGCAGTGAGCAGACTATCGATGTGCCCGTCGGCTGGAGCCTGATGGAAGCGGCGATTCAGAACAACATCGCCGGCATCATTGCTGAATGTGGCGGTGGCTGCGCGTGCGCGACCTGCCATGTGTACGTGGTCGACGGCGCCAAGCTGCCGCCCATTGCCGACATGGAAGGCGACATGCTCGAATGCACCGCCGCCGAACGCCAGCCCAATTCGCGCCTGTCCTGCCAGATCAAGATGGCGGCGGACATGGACGGCCTGGTGGTATTGATCCCCGCGCGGCAGACCTGACGCCATGACTGGCAAAGCGCCCATCATCGTGATCGGCGCTGGCCAGTCCGGCCAGCAGATCTGCGACTCGCTGCGCAAGGGCGGCTATGAAGGTCACCTCATGCTGCTCGGCGACGAAGCGTCCCTGCCGTATCAACGGCCGCCGCTGTCGAAGAAATTCCTGACCGGTACGCTCGAAGCCGAGCGTCTGTTGCTGCGTCCGGCGAGCTATTACGAACAACAGAAAATCGACGTGCATCTCAACGCGCGCGTCGACAGCATCGACCGCGCGGCGTGCCGACTGCGTCTGCGCAGCGGTGAGGCCTTGGCCTACAGCGGTCTCGCACTCGCCACCGGCACGCGCATCCGGCCACTCACCGTGCCGGGTGCGGCCGACGCCAATATCCACTATGTCCGTTCCCTCGCTGACGGCGAACGCCTGGCGGCGGCGCTCAAGAACGCGCGGCGTGTGGCGGTGATCGGCGGTGGTTTCATCGGCCTCGAAGTGGCGGCCATCGCCCGCGAGCAAGGCCGCGAGGTGGTGTTGATAGAAGCATTCGAGCGCCTCATGGCGCGCGCGGTGGCGCCGCAGGTGTCGGCCTTTTATGCCGAGCTGCACCGCGGCCACGGTGTCGAAGTGCTGCTGGGCACCGGCGTCGACGCCATCCGCACGGTGGCCGGCGAACACACCGTGGTGACCAGCACCGGCGCGGAATACACCGTCGATTTAATCGTTGCCGGCATCGGTGTGGTGCCGAACAGCGAACTGGCGGAAGCGGCCGGCCTTGCATGCCGCAACGGCATCGTGGTCGATGATTGCGCGCGCACGAGCGATCCCCTGATAGTCGCGGCCGGCGATTGCACCTGGCACATGAATGGTTTCCTGCAGCGCGAGATTCGTCTCGAATCCGTGCAGAACGCAGTCGACCAGGCCAAGTCCGCGGCGGCCAGCCTGCTTGGACAAAGCTCGGTGTACTGCCAGGTGCCGTGGTTCTGGTCGGATCAATACGACATCAAATTGCAGATTGCCGGCATTGGCATGCCCCACGATCAGGCAGTGCTGCGTGGCGATGTCAGCAGCGGTGCGTTCTCGGTGTGCTATTTCCGCGACGGCGTACTGGTCGGCGTCGATTCACTGAACAAGCCGGCCGAGCACATGGCGGCGCGCAAGCTGCTCGCGCAAGGCACGCCGCTCAGCGCGGCGCAGGCCGGCGATACGAGCGTCGATCTCATGCAGCTGGCGCGCGGCGCCTGAGTGCGCGCCGGGCTGCATCCATAAATTCAAAGACAAGACGGAGCGAGGAGTGAAGCAATGCCGAAGATAATTTACGTCGACATTAATGGCGCGCGGCGCGAGTGCAACGTGGCCAACGGCGTATCGGTCATGGAAGGCGCCATTGCGAATGGCATCGCCGGCATCCTCGCCATCTGCGGCGGCAGCTGCGCGTGCAGCACCTGCCACACCTACATCGACCCTGAGTGGATGGACCGCGTGGGCGCGGCCAGCGACATCGAGGATTCGACCCTGGAACTCGCCTACGATCGCAAGCCCAACAGCCGTTTGTCGTGCCAGATCGAAGTCACCGACAAGCTCGACGGGCTGGTCGTGCACGTCGCGCAGAACGACGGCTGAGGCAATGAGCGCGCGCGGCACGGCCGGTATTGTGCGTCGCGCGGCGCGCGCTTGAAGCCGTGCGCGAATTGCACGACTTTCATCGTTCCAGTTCCGCGCACCGCGTGCGCATTGCGCTGGCCCTGAAGGGACTGGACTACAAAGCCGTTCCTGTCGCGCTACAGGACGGCGAACACCTCGAAGCCGAGTATCGCACCGTCAATCCGCAGGGCTTGGTGCCGGTCTACAGCGACGCGCAGATTCTGCTCAGCCAGTCACTCGCGATCATCGAATACCTGGACGAGACCCATCCCCAGCCGCCGCTGCTGCCCGCCACGCCACTCGAGCGTGCGCGTGCCAGGCAGTTCGCCTTGCTGGTGGCAAGCGATGTGCAACCGCTGACCGGCCTGCGCGTGATGAGTTATCTGCGTGACGCCTGCCGCCTCGACGTGGCCGCGCGCCGTGGCTGGTTCAATCACTGGCTGATGGAAGGGCTGGATGCGCTCGAGCTGTGGCTGACGGCGGCCGAGCGCGGCACGCGCTACTGCGTGAGTGACGAGCCGAGTATCGCCGACGTGTGTCTGGTGCCGCAGCTTGCGGTGGCGCGTCGCAGCGGCATCGATGTGGAAGAGTTTCCGCGGCTGGCGGCGGTCGAGGCGCGCTGCCTGGCACTGCCGGCCTTTATCGCGGCCGGCGCCGCGCCACCTGCACCTCCATCCTGAAGTTTTGGCGCCTTGCGCGCGTGAAGGGGAATTCGCGATGTTGAACGATCAAATCGAGCAGCGCTGGCTGGCCGCTTTCACCAAAGTATTCGAGCTGTGCAAAGTGCAGGCCGGCGAGCAGGTCGCGCTGCTGGCGGAAAGCCAGTCGCGCGGCGTCAACATCGCACTCGCGCGCCTCGCGCTGGAACAACTCGGCACCCATCCCGTCACCGTCACGGTGCCGACGCCCGCGCAAACTGCGCCGGTGCCGGTGCGTTCGACCGGCGCCAGTCAGGCGTTGAATGGCCAGAGCGCGGCTCTCGCCGCGCTGAAGGCCAGCACGCTGGTCGTGGATCTGACCGTCGAGGGGCTGCTGCACGCGCCGCAATTGCCAGACATTCTCGGCGCCGGCGCGCGCGTGTTGATGGTCTCCAACGAACATCCCGATGCGCTGGAGCGACTGGTGCCACGCGCCGAGGATGAAGCGGTGGCACGCGCAGCCATCAAGGCCTGCCGCGCCGCGAGCAGCATGCATGTCAGCTCCAAGGCCGGCACCGATCTCACCATCAATCTCACCGATGCGCGCACCGGTGGCGTGTGGGGCTGGGCCGACAAGCCCGGCATGCTGTCCCATTGGCCGGGCGGCATCGTCGTCAATTTCCCCAAGCCCGGCTCGGTCAACGGCCGCCTGGTGATGGACGCCGGCGACATCAATCTGACCTTCAAGCGCTACCTCGTGAGCCCGGTGGAATTGATCATCGAAAACGATTTCGTGACCGCCATCAACGGCAGCGGCACCGACGCCGAACTCATGCGCCGTTACCTTGCCGCGTGGGGTGATCGCGAAGCTTACGGCGTCAGTCATGTCGGCTGGGGCTTGAACGAGCGCGCACGCTACGAAGCGCTCGCCATGTACGACCAACGCGACACCAACGGCACGGAGCTGCGCGCCTTCGGCGGCAACTTCCTCTATTCGACCGGCGCCAATGAAGTAGCCGGCCGCTTCACCGAAGGGCATTTCGATTTGCCGGTGCGCAATTGCACCGTCACGCTCGACGGTCGCGCGGTGGTCGAGGCCGGGCAACTGGTGAAGGGCTGATGTGCAAGATGTGCGAGGAGTGGCGGCGGTGACGGCTGACGAAGACGCGCCGATATTCGACCCGGCCGCATTCCGGCTGACGGTGCAGGAAGCCGAGCTGACGACGCTGGCGCGGCGTCTCGGCCAGAATAAATTCGCAGCGCGCGCCGCGACCTTCGATCGCGAAGCGCGCTTCCCGACCGAGAACTACCAGGACCTGCGTGACGCTGGCCTGCTCGGCATCTGCGTGCCGCGCGAGCATGGCGGCTTTGGTGCGGACTATCGCGCCTACGCTCTGACCGCCGCCGAGATTGGCCGCTACTGCGGCGCCACCGCGCTGACCTGGAATATGCATGTGTGCTCGTGCCTGTGGAGCGGGCCGCTGGCCGACGGCATGGACATGAGCAACGCCGAACGAGCCGAGCATGAGCGTCGGCGCGCGCAGCATTACGCACGCATCATCGGCGCGGGTGCGATTTACGCGCAGCCTTTTTCCGAAGGCGGCACGGCGGCCGCCGGCGCGGTGCCGTTCGCCACCACCGCGCGACGCGACGGCGATGGCTGGCGGCTGAGCGGCCGCAAAATTTTCGCGTCGCTGTCGGGCAGCGCTGACTACTACGGCATCCTGTGCACCGAGGCCCAGGGCGACGCGGCGTTGTCGCGACGTAACACCCTGTACGTCGCAGTGCCGGCCACGGCGGCGGGGCTGACCGTTACCGGCGACTGGGATCCGCTCGGCATGCGCGGCACGGTGTCGCGCACGCTGTTGCTGGACAACGTTTACGTCGGCGCCGATGAGGCCATCATGCCGGCCGGCGTTTACTACCAGGCGGCGATACGCATGCCGCACATGTTCATGACCCTGACGCCGACCTACATCGGCATCGCGCAGGCGGCCTATGACTTCACGGTGCGCTATCTGCGCGGTGAGGTGCCGGGGCAGGGCGGGGATAAACGTCGTGCCTCGCCATCCAAGCAGCACAACGTCGCCGAGATGCAGATTCGGCTCGAGCAGACCAAGAGCCTGTGGTTCCAGGCGGTCTCCGAAGCGCGCATCGACCCCACGCGCGAGCAGGTGATGCGCGCCTATGCCGCGCAGTTCAGCGCCATGGAGAACGCCAACGAACTGTGCCAGCTCGCCGTTCGCACCTGCGGCGGACAGTCGATGCTGAAGTCCTTGCCGCTCGAACGCCTGTATCGCGACAGTCGCTGTGGCTCGTTGATGTTGCCGTGGAGTGCCGACCTGTGCCTCGAGCGCATCGGACGCGACGCCTTGTACCTGCCGGGTGAGAGCGACTAGTGGAGGCCTTCGCCGACTGGCTGGATGCCAACGCCGGCCGCACGCCGCACAAGGCGGCGCTGATCTTCGAAGACCAGACCATTAGCTACGCCGAACTCGCCGCGCGCAGCGCACGCCTAGCGGCGTGGCTGCAGAACGAACGCGGTCTCGCGCCCGGCGCACGCATCGCGTGGCTGGGCTTCAATACGCCGGACATGCTGGCGATGTTGTTCGCCTGCGCGCGCACCGCGCTGGTCATGCTGCCGCTCAACTGGCGCTTGTCCGACGAAGAGCTGGCCGCGATCGTGGCCGACGCCGGCGCGACGCTGGCGGTGGTCGACCGCTCCTGCGCCGATCGCGCCGACGCGCTGGCCGGCGTGCCGCTGGTGTACGCGCGCGAACGACGCAAAGGTCTGTCGCGTCTGCCGGATGAAGACGGCGATCCGGGACTCGTCGCCAGTTCCTTCGCCGCGCCTGAGCGCGGCGTGCTGCTGATCTATACCTCGGGCACCACCGGTCGCGCCAAGGGTGCACTGCTGACCCAGGACGCGCTGTGCTTCAACGCGCGCAATGCCCAGCACATGCACGGCATGCAGGCTGCTGATCGCATTCTCACCGTACTGCCGATGTTCCATGTCGGCGGCATCAATATCCAGACCTTGCCGGCGCTGGAATGCGGCGCGACCGTGATCCTCGAAGCGCGCTTCGATGCGGCGCGCACGCTCGCCCTCATCGCGCAGGAGCGGCCGACCTTGACGGTGCAGGTGCCGGCCACGCTGGTCGCCTTGCTCGCCCATTCCGAGTGGGCAGACACCGATATCAGCTGCCTGCGCGCCTGTGCCACCGGTTCGACCGACGTACCCTTGCCGCTCATCGAGGCGCTGCATGCGCGCGGCGTGCCGGTGATCCAGATCTACGGCGCCACTGAGACCGGGCCGGTCGCCATCTACCAATGTATCGAGCACGCCTACAGCCATGCGGGTTCCATCGGTCGCTGCGGCCTCCACACCGAAGTGCGGCTGGTCGATGAATGCGGGCATGAGGTGGCTGACGGTGTGCCTGGCGAGATCCTGGTGCGCGGTCCGCATGTCGCCTGCGGCTACTGGGATCACCAGACGCGCGATGTGACGCCCTTCGTCGATGGCTGGTTTGTCAGCGGTGATGTCGCCGAGCGCGACGCGCAAGGCTTCTTCTGGTTCAAGGATCGGCGCAAGCACGTGATCATTTCCGGCGGCGAGAACATCTATCCGGCCGAGCTCGAACGTGTGATTGCCGTCAGCGGTCTGCTGCGCGAAGCGGCGGTGGCCGGGCGTGCCGATGCCCATTGGGGTGAAGTGCCGGTGGTGGTGGCGGTGCGCGCCAGCGCCGAGACCGAGAGCGAGGATGTGCTGCGCCTGTTCGACGGCCATCTGGCCCGTTACAAGCTGCCGAAAGACGTGGTGTTCGTTGATGCCCTGCCGCGCAATGCGATGGGCAAGGTGGAAGTGCAGCGTTTACGCGAACTGGTGAAGAACGACAACCCCGGCGACGCTTGAGGCGCCGCCGGGGTGAGCCAGCTCAAAGATTAAAAGTTGTAGCGAATGGTGCCGCCTACCCAGCGCGGCAGACCGTAGTACTGCTCGGTCATGCCGAGCACCGCGCCCAGATCGAAGGTCTGCACGAGGTAACGTTCGTCAGCGATGTTGTTGACGAAGATTGCCGCTTCCCACTTTTCATCCAGCGTGGTGTAGCTGAAGCGCGCGTCGCCGATGATGTAGCCCTTCTCGGTGCTGGCCTCGGCCTTGGTCAGGCTGAAGTAGTGCTTGGAGCGATAGCGGAAGTCCGCCTGCCAGGCGAGCTTGCCGTCCATGTAGGGCCACGAGTAGCGCAACAGTCCGTTCAAATTCCACTTCGGCGACTGCACCGGTTTGGTGTTGGACGCACCCAGCGGTCCCGGTCCATCGAGGTCGACCTGTTTGACCTTGACGTTGAGGTAGGCGGCGCCGAGCAGGAAGTCGAGACCTTCGATAGGCGAAGCCTGGAACTCGGCCTCCACACCGTGGCTGCGCGCATCGGCATTGGTGATGAAGGTCGTCAGACCCACGATCTGGAATGCCTGATAGTCGTGGTAGTCGTAGTAGAAGGCCGAAGTGTTCAAACGCGCCTTGCCGTTGAACAGTTCAATCTTGTAGCCGACTTCATAGGCGTCGAGCTTTTCCGACTTGAACTTCATGTTGTTGTCGGTCAGCGGAATGAGGCCGCCGGCCGGCCCGAAGCTGCCGAAATAGTCGGTCACGTCCAGCGGTGCATTGAAGCCGCCGCCCTTCACGCCACGGTTCCAGCCGGCGTAGGCCAGCGAGTCGTCGGTCGGCTTGAAGTTCAACTGTGCTTTGGCCGACCACATGCTCTTGTCGATTTCGCCATCGTAAGTGCTGAGGTTGGCGATTATCTGCTGATTGCCGTTGCGCTCGCGCGTGCCCGGCTGGAAATCGACCAGGTTGCTCTCGTAGTGGTGGTCCTTGTTTTCGTCGATGTAGCGGAAGCCGACGATGCCGGTCCAGCGCTCCGCGAAGTCGTATTCGGTCTGGCCGAAGATCGACCAGCTGTTGGTCTCGGTGCGATAGGGATTGTCGATACCGAGAGGCGTGCCGTCGCCTTCAAACACGGTGCCGAAAGCGCCGCCGGGACCGTCGATCAGCGGGCCGGTGAAGCCCAGGCCGCCGAGGATGCTCTGATTGCCCGGCTTGCTGCCGTCCCAGATGCCGCTCATGAGCGGCTCTTCCGCGCCGTTGGCATCTCGCACCTTGATGCGCAGGTAGAAGAAACCCGCCACCCAGCGCATCTTGTCCGCATCGCCGTTCAAGCGCAGCTCTTGCGAGAACTGGTCGGCATCGGTATTGAGGAAGAAATTGAAATCCTCGAACGGCGAGCCATCGGAGTCTTCCAGGTAGTCGCGCTTGACCTCGCTGTAATCGGTGATCGAGGTCAGCTTGATGTGGTCGCTGAAATTCCATTTGAAATTGCCGGACACGCCAAACGTGTGCATGTCCTGGAAGCCGAAGCGGTTGTAGTCGCCGGCGAACTCGTTCTTGTCGCCGTCGCGGTAGCCGCTGAAGTTGTTCAGGCTCGGGGTGTAGAAGCCATTGCCTTGCGCATCGGGACGCGTCGAAACGTTTTCCCAGAAGCCGGTGCGCACCTGCTGCAGGGAGCCGCGCACGTTGAGCAGGAATTCGGTGTCTTCGGTCGGCAGGAACAACAGCTGGCCGCGGCCGGCGTAATCGTTGTTGTTGCCGATGTCGTCGCCGAGCACGCGGTTGTTCACGTACCCGTCGTCATGGTTGGTGGCGAAGGCCACGCGTGCGCGCACCTTGTCGGTGACCGGGCCGCCAAACGCGCCCTGGAATTTGGCCTGGCCGTAATAGCCGCCCTGCGCTTCGGCGTAGCCGTCGTATTCGTCGGTCGGCTTCTTGGAGATGTAGTGGGCGAGACCGCCAGTGGCGTTGCGACCGTACAAGGTGCCCTGCGGGCCGCGCAGGATTTCGACGCGATCGAGGTCGAACAATTGAAAGCCGGCGCTCGACATCTGGCTCAAGTAAACGTCATCGACGTAGATGGAAACCGGGCTTTCCTGGTTGGTGACGAAATCATTCTGCGCGACACCGCGGATGCCGAGCGCGAAGTTCGAGGGGCCGTTGGGCTGGATGGTGCTGACACCTGGTGCGAGGCCGGTCACTTCCTGGGCGCTGGTGTAGCCGAGCTGCTGAATTTGTTTGCCGGTGTAGGCCGATACGGCGATACCGACGTCCTGCGCGCTCTGTTCGCGCTTCTGCGCGGTGACCGTGACTTCCTCCAGCACTTCGGCGTGGGCCGCCGCAGCGGTCAAGGACGCAATGGCCGCGGCGAGCGCGGCGCGTTGGAAAGTGGCCATCGTATTAACCCCTGTTCAAAAAACTGGTGACTTTCGGTTAGCCTCCTGCCCTGGCCAACCGCTGCGCAAGGCGCGGTTGTCCCGCGCTCACGTCGTTAACGGCAGTATAACAACCCCCTTTTGGAGGGTCGATATAGCGATTTATCGGACAGTTATGCAGAAAAGCTTAAGCACACAGGCAACAGGCGCGATGGTGGTTCGCGGTGAGCGGGTCGTGGGTTGCATGGCGTCGATGGGCGTCCCGCCATGACGCGTCCTGCCGCCAACCCGCGTTCGCTGTATTTCGACTACCCCTGTTTCGACTTTGTGCGGCCGCCGGAATTGGACGGCGAGGTCGTGACCCATGAAGTGGTGGTGGTCGGCGCCGGGCCGGTGGGCGTGACGGCGGCCCTTGAACTCGCGCGTCATGGCGTGCGAGTGGTGGTGCTGGACGACAAGGCCAGTTTCAACGACGGCAGTCGTGCCATCTGTATCGCGCGCCACAGTCTCGAAGGCCTGCAGCAACTGGATGTGGCGGAGCGCTTCATGGCCGCGGGCCTGCCCTGGACCCACGGCACCTCCTATTTCCGCGGCCAGCCGGTGTTTCGCCTGGAAATGCCGCACAGCGTCGAGCAACGCTTTCCGCCCATGCTCAATCTGCAGCAGCAGTTCATCGAACAATTCCTGATTGAACGCGCACAGCGCGAGGCGCTGATTGAATTCCGCTGGCAGAGCCGCGTGGAGGGCGTCACGCCGGGGGCGCAGCAGGTCACGCTCGATGTCGCGACGCCCGAGGGCGCCTATCACTTGAAGGCTGCTTATGTGCTGGCGGCGGACGGTGCGCGCAGCGCAGTGCGCCAGGCGCTGGGTTTGAAATTGCACGGCGCGGCTCACGAGGGGCGCTACGTGATAGTCGACGTCAAAATGGCCTCGGATCATCCGACCGAGAGGCGCGCTTTCTTCGACTGCGCGGGCAATCCCGGTGCGACGGTGCTGGTGCACCGTCAGCCGCAGGACATCTGGCGCATCGATTACCAGCTCGATGAGCACGATGATGAAAGCGAGGCCTTGGCCGAAGGCACCATCCACAGCAAGGTCGCGGCCATCATCGCCATGCTGGGAGAGACCGCGCCTTGGGAGCTCGAATGGTGGAGCATCTACAAGGCCTACACCCTGTGTCTGGACGATTACCGCCATGGGCGCGTGCTGTTCTGCGGTGACGCTGCGCACCTCGTGCCGATTTTCGGCGTGCGCGGCTTGAATTCCGGTTTTGCCGACGCGCTCAACATCGGGTGGAAACTCGCCTGCGTGCTGCGCGGCGAGGCCAGTGATGCCTTGCTCGACAGTTACAGCCCCGAGCGGCGCGGCGCGACCCTGGACATTTTTGCGCAGGCCAGCAAGAGCACACGCTTCATGTCACCGCCGACGCGTGGCTATCGGTTGCTGCGTGACGCAGCGCTGGCCTTGTCTCCGGCGCACGAGTTCGCGCGGCGGCTGCTCGATCCTCGACAGTCGCAACCCTATACCTATGCCGGCAGCGCGCTGAGTTGCGACGACGACCCGTCTTTCACGGCGGGACCGGTGGTCGGCGCGCCGCTGCCCGACGGCCACTGTGGCGAGCAGGGCTATCTGCTCGAGCACCTGGGACGCGGCTTCACGGTGCTCTATTTCAGCGCGGACGGCCGCGCACCGGAGGCACTGCATGCCGCCTGCGCCGCCATGACGGTCGCCGACGTGCCGGCCCGTCTGCTGGTGATAGCGATGCGTGGCGCAATGGACGCGCAGACCTTGCGCGATGTCGACGGCCACCTGTTCGCTGCCCATGGCGCGGTCGACGGTAGCTGTTATCTCGTGCGTCCCGACCGCCACGTCTGTGCGCGCTGGCGCCAATGGCGGGCAGACGCGCTGTCACATGCGTACGTGCGCGCCATGGCGAGGGCCGAGGATGTTTGAACAGCGTTTGCCCGCAGCCGATTTCGAACTCGCCTATGAGCGCCTGGCGGCGGCACTCGACAGCGTCGGGCCTGGCCGCGAAAGCGAGTTTCTCGCGCGCCTGGCGCTGTTGCTGATGCAGGCCGCGCCGGAGATTTCCGCGGTGCTGGCCGCGATCGACGCCGCTGAAGCTGCGCTGGACTGAGGCGCGCGGCCTGCGCGGCTATACTGCGGGCAAGACATTGGCGGACAATGCGCGCCGCCGGAATTTCTCATTATCGAGCGCCAGGTCGCCGCCGTGTGGACAGGCGCGCTCGCCATTGCCGTGGAGTATTGACGTGAACGCAATCAAAGCTGCCGATGTGATTCAAAGCGTGGCCGACGCGCTGCAGTACATCTCCTATTACCACCCGCCGGATTTCATCAAGAACGTGGCGCGCGCCTATGAGCTGGAAGAGTCCAGCGCGGCCAAGGATGCCATGGCGCAGATTCTGATCAATTCGCGCATGTGCGCCGAGGGCCACCGCCCGCTGTGCCAGGACACCGGCATCGTCAACGTCTTCGTCAAGGTCGGCATGCAGGTGCGTTGGGCCGATGACATGTCGCTGGAAGACATGATCAACGAGGGCGTGCGACGCGCCTATAACCATCCCGACAACAAACTGCGAGCGTCCGTGCTGTCTGATCCGGCCGGCGCGCGCAAGAACACCAAGGACAACACGCCGGCCGTCATCCACGTACAACTGGTGCCGGGCCACGAAGTCGACATCACGGTCGCGGCCAAGGGCGGCGGCTCGGAAAACAAGTCCAAATTCGTGATGCTCAATCCCTCCGACAGCATCGTCGACTGGGTGCTGAAGACGGTGCCGACCATGGGCGCCGGCTGGTGTCCGCCGGGCATGCTCGGCATCGGCATCGGCGGCACCGCCGAGAAGGCCATGCTGATGGCGAAAGAGTCCTTGATGGACGATATCGACATGCAGGAACTGATTGCGCGCGGCCCGCGCAATCGCATTGAAGAGCTGCGCGTTGAGCTCTATGAAAAGGTCAACGCGCTCGGTATCGGCGCCCAGGGCCTGGGCGGCCTGACCACCGTGCTCGACGTCAAGATCAAAGACTATCCGACCCACGCGGCGTCTTTGCCGGTGGCGATGATCCCGAACTGCGCCGCGACCCGTCACGTGCATTTCCATCTCGACGGCTCAGGGATAGCACACCTGCCGGTGCCGAAGCTCGAGGACTGGCCGAAGATCACCTGGTCGGTCGGCAATGCGCGGCGCGTGAATCTCGACACCGTCACGGCGGACGAGATTCAGACCTGGCAGCCGGGTGAAACCATTCTTTTGTCGGGCGCGATGCTGACCGGCCGCGATGCCGCCCATAAGCGCATCGAGGAGATTTTTGCGCGCGGCGAAGCGCTGCCGGCCGGTGTCGATTTCACCGGACGGTTCATCTATTACGTTGGCCCGGTCGACCCGGTGCGCGAGGAAGTGGTGGGGCCGGCCGGCCCGACGACCGCCACGCGCATGGATAAATTCACCGAGATGAAGCTGGCCAAGACCGGCCTGCTCGGCATGATAGGCAAGTCCGAACGCGGGCCGGTGGCCATCGATGCCATCAAGCGCCACAAGGCGGTGTATCTCATGGCGGTCGGCGGCGCGGCTTACCTGGTGTCCAAGGCCATTCGCAAGGCGCGCGTGGTGGCGTTCGAAGATCTCGGCATGGAAGCCATCCACGAATTCGTGGTGGAAGACATGCCGGTGACGGTAGCGGTCGACAGTCGCGGGGTGTCGGTGCACGACACCGGGCCGCGCGAGTGGCAGGCGCGCATCGGGAAAATTCCGGTCAAGGTCGAAGCCTGAGGCAGGCGAAGGCACGCACGGCAGGGCGCCGTGCGTGCGGGGAAGGGCGCTTTTACTTCAGCAACTGCAGACCGCACTCCAGCTTGGCGCCGGGCTTGGTCGGGTCGACATAGTCTTCGTTGTCGGGCACGCCGTGGTGGCCGAGGTAGGCCGCCAGGGCGTCATCATTCCAGTCGAATACCGGTGCCACGCGCAGCGTGTTCTGCGCGCCGCGCGACACCACACCCAAGCCGCTGCGGAATTCGTTCTGATCGCGACGCACGCCGGTGAACCACACATCGGGTTTGAGATCGTTGAACGCGCGCTCGAAGGGCTCGAGCTTGGTCTCATGCACGAAGCCTGAGAACTGCGGGCTGTCGGTGGCCGGCAGGCCGCCGCGGGCGGCGCGTCGCGCCACCGTGACGTGCGGCGTATAGGCGCGCAGGTTGAGCTTCAGGCGCGCACTCAGCGCTTCGATGTAGCGATAGGTGGCCGGCGTGTTATAGCCGGTATCGACCCACACCACCGGGATGTTCGGGCAGGCGCGGGTGACCATGTGCAAGAGGGCGGCGGAGCGGGGACGGAAGTTGCTAGACACCACCGGGTTGCGGGCGCGCGCCAGGGCCCAGGTGATGATCTCGGCGGCGCTGGCGCCGTCGAGGTAGGCGTTGGCCTCGGCGATATTGGCCGGCAAGGTCAACGGGTTGGTGCTGAAAGTGGCATTGATGAGGCTCATGGATGCGTCTCCATCCCGTATTCGATGGAGCGAATTCTGCCTCAATTGGCATATGAGAAATTAGTTTAATTCCTCATATGAATATAGCCTTCGATTTTGGCTGCAGCTCAGCGCGACCGGAAATGTGGCATGACCTCGTCCGCGAACAAGGCCAGGTGCTCGTTCATGCGCGCCACCGGATAGCCTGGCGGCACGGTCCAGCAGTAGTAGCGCTCGATGCCCGTCGCTTCCGCGTAGGCGCCGATGATGTCGACCGCCTCGGCCGGTGTGACGACGTTGAGGATGCCGAGACTGCGCAGGTCCTCGGGGCCGGAAATGGCCGGGAACAAAGCTTGGCCGGCGTCCTTCAACCACTGGTTGTAGACCTCGATCTGGTATTGCACGTGGGGCGCGACCGCGGCGAAGGTGCGTGCCGGCTCGCGACTCACGATGAGCCAGAAATGCCCGCCGGCCAGGCGCCCGCGACCTGGGCGGCCGAGACGCTGCCATTCATCCTGAAACAGGCGCGCCTGTGCGGCCATGTCGGCGGTGCCGATGTAGCCATCGGCGAGGCGTGCCGCGCGGCGTGCGGCGGCGGGGGCGAAACCGCCCACCCACAGTGGCGGACGTGGGCGCTGCAGCGGTGGCGGCGTCAGTCTGAGCCCTTGCAACTGGTAATGCTTGCCGTCGAAGTCGACGCTCTCGCCATCCCACAGGCGTCGGATGATGGTCAGGCCTTCGTCCATGAGGGTCGCGCGGTCGCGGGTGTCGCGACCGAGGCCCGCGAATTCCTGCGGCCGATAGCCAATGCCGACCCCGAGTTCGAAACGCCCGCGCGAGAGGATGTCGATGGTGGCGCAGTCCTCGGCGACCCGCACCGCGTCGTGCAGCGGCAGCAGCAACACGCCGGTGCCGATGCGGATGCGCTGAGTGGTGGCGGCGACTGCCGCCGCCAGCGGCAAGATCGAGGGCGCGTGGCCGTCAGCGCAGAAATGATGTTCGGTCAGCCATACATCGTCGTAGCCGATGGTCTCGGCCCACGCGATCTGGCGCAGATGCGCCTCGTACAGATCGGCATAGTCGACCTGCCATTGCGCGGGATTGCGGAACGAGTACCACAGACCGAATTTCAAGCCCTGGGTTGCTGACATTGCTTGCATGCCTTGTTTCATTGACGCGCGTTCATTCGCGCGTCGGTTTTTATTTCTGACGCTTCGCCGCGCCAGCAATGTGCGAATGAATTCGCAGCTACCGGTTCAGCGCCTCGGCGATGCCCATATCGTGAAAATATTCCGGTGCGACCGCAAACACTTCAGCGATGCGCTCGGCGGTCAGCACTTCGCGGGGCGCGCCGTCGATCACGCGGCGGCCGTCAGCCAGCAGCAGCAGCCGGTCGCATTGGCGCGCGGCGATGTTGAGGTCGTGCAGCACCACCACCGCGCCGCCGCGCTGCCGCGCATGGCTGCGCAGGGCTTTCAGGATCTCGAGCTGGTAGCGCGGATCGAGATTGGCGATGGGTTCATCGGCCAGCAGCAGTCGATGTTCGCCGGCCAGCAGCCGCGCGATGTGTACACGCGCCATTTCGCCACCGGACAACTGGTCGGCGCGGCGTGCCGCCAAGGCTTCGAGCCCGCAGTGGGCGAGGGCGGCGGCGATTGCCTGGTGGTCGTGCGCATTCAAATGATCGAGCGAGGCACCGTGGGCATAGCGTCCCAAGGCGACGATGTGGGCCACCGCCATCGGCCAGTGCAGGACCGCCTGCTGCGGGTGATAGCCGATGGCGCGAGCGCGTTCGGCGGCCGTGCATCGATGAATATCGGTGCCGTCCAGTGACACCTTGCCGCGGGTTGGACGGGCCAGCCCGGCGAGCAGGCGCAGCAGCGTGGTTTTGCCGGCGCCGTTGGGGCCGATGATGCCGAGCACCTCACCTTCGCGCAGGCTGAAGTCGACACCGTCGAGTACGCTGCGCGCAGCGTGACGGTAAGTGAGTTCCTGCGCGACCAGCATGCTCATCGATGGTCTGTCCGCGATTTCAGCACCAGGCGCAGAAAGAACGGCGCGCCAATCAGCGCGGTCACCACGCCGAGTTTGAGTTCGCCGCCGGCGAGCGGGATGCGTGTGCCAAGGTCGGCGGCCAAGGTCAGTGCCGCCCCTCCCAGGGCGCTCGGGATCAACAGCGCGCCCGGGCGATGACCGACCCACGGGCGCAGGACGTGGGGAACGACCAGCCCCACGAAACCAATCACGCCGCTGATCGACACCGCCGCGCCGACCGCCAGCGCACTGCCGGCGATGATCTGCGCGCGCGTGCGGGTGAGATTGATGCCGAGACTGGCGGCGCTGTCTTCGCCGAGCGCGAGCACATCGAGCGCGCGGCGCGTGGCGAGCAATAGCGCGAAACCCGCCACCATGAACGGCAGTGCCAGCAACACGTGATCGAAGCCACGGTTGGCCAGCGAGCCCAGCAACCAGAAATAGATTTCGTAGGCGGCAAAGGGATTCGGCGACAGGTTGAGGATCAAGGTGGTCAACGCACCGCTCAGGCTGTTGATGGCGACACCGGCCAGGATCACGGTGAGGATGTCGGCGCCGCGACCGGCCAGGAGGTGAATGGCGGACACCGCCAGCAACGCGCCCAACATGCCGCTCGCCGGCAGCACCCACACCGCGCCGGCGGCAAGTCCGCTGTAAAACGCGGCCACCGCGCCGAGCGCCGCGCCGCCCGAGATGCCGATGATGCCGGGCTCGGAAAGGGGATTACGTAACAGGCCTTGCAGGGCAGCGCCGGCGCTGCCAAGACTCGCGCCGATCAGCACCGCCAGCACGGTGCGCGGCAGGCGAATGTCGCGCACCACCAGCGACACCGTGGAGTCGTCGGCGGACACCAGGTGGCCAAGCACGGTGAGTGGCGACAACCACAATGGGCCCACGCACAGCGAGGCGAGGCACAGCGCCAAGGTCACGCCGAGCAGGAGCAAGGTCAGCCGGCCGTAACCATGCATTTCACCCAGCGCCGGGTGGCGGGTGGCGCTCACGGTCGCGCTCCGCGCAACAGCGCGACGGCTTCGCCGTTGAAGGCGCCGGCACAGGTCCACAGGTTCTCGGGCACGGCGGCGCGCAACACACGCGCCTCGTCGCGCTTGAAGAGTTTGCGCAAGGCCGGCTGCGCCAACTGTGCTTCGGCCAGCGATGGCCTTTCGGAGCGGCGCTGGCTGAACACGATCATGTCAGGTTGGGTCAGCAGCAGTGACTCGAGGCTGAGATAGCCGCCGTTCGCTAGCCCCAACGACACCGCCATATTGCGCAAGCCCGCGTAAGCCAGCATCTCATGCATGAGCGAACCGCGGCCCGGCGTATAGCCGTTGGGTTGATAGACGAGTGCGCGCAGTGGCGTTTGCGGTACCACCGCGACGGCCTGCTCCAACTGCGTCAGCAACTGCTCGGCGCGCGCCGACTTGTCGAGAACCGCGGCGAGCTGACGCAGGTTGTGACGATAGTCTTCCAGGCGATTGGCCGATGGCAGGCTGAGCACGCGCAGGCCGAGTTGACCGAGCATGCGCCTGGCCAGCGCGTCGGTATTGTCGGCGGTGACGACCAGGTCCGGATGCCGCGCCAGCAGTTCTTCGACGGCGCCATGGTTGACGTCGATATGCGCAGCGCGTTGGTGGAAGTAACTCAGGTTGGCGTCGCGTGACAACGAGGTGACGGACACGATGTCGCTGTCGGGCAGCAGCTCGAACAGCAGCGAGTCGGTGCACAGATTCAGCGATGCGACGCGCGTCGGCGCCGCCGCGACCGCGACGGCGCCGAGCAGCAGAACGAGGAGGAGCAGGGGTCTCAGCTTGCCGCGCGCCGCCGGCGTACCGCGTCGGCAAGCTCGTGCAGCAGCGGTTCGGTGGTTTCCCATGACATGCAGGCGTCGGTAATGCTCTGGCCGTAGACCAGCGGCGTGTCGCTGGAGTGATTCTGCTTGCCTTCCTTGAGATGGCTTTCCAGCATCACGCCGCACACCAGCTGTGATCCGTCCGCGACCTGCGCGCACACCTCGCGCGTGACCGCGGGCTGTTGGCGATGATCCTTGCGGCTGTTGCCGTGACTGCAATCGATCATGATGCGGTCGCGCAGCCCCGCGGCACGCAGCGCGGCGCCGGCGGCGGCGACCGAGGCCGCATCGTGATTGGGGCCGTTGTTCGAACCGCGCAGGATCAGATGGCAGGTGTCGTTGCCGCGCGTGGTGACGATGGCGGCGATGCTCTGCTTGGTCACGGACAGGAAGTGATGCGGGTGACGCGCCGCGCCGATGGCGTCGACCGCGATCTGCACGCTGCCATCGGTGCCGTTCTTGAAGCCGATGGGCATCGAAGAGCCGGACGCCAGCTCGCGATGGATCTGGCTCTCGGTGGTGCGTGCGCCAATCGCGCCCCAGGCCATGAGATCGGCGACGAACTGTGGCGTGATGACGTCGAGAAATTCCGAGCCGGCGGGCATGCCGCGATGGGCGAGGTCGAGCAGCAGGCGGCGCGCCGCGCGCAGGCCGTTGTTGATGTCGAAGGTGCCATCGAGATGCGGGTCGTTGATGAGTCCTTTCCAGCCGATGGTGGTGCGCGGCTTTTCGAAATACACGCGCATGATGATGCACAGGTCATCCGACAGCGCGCGCTTGACGCTCTGCAGCCGGTCGGCGTACTCGAGCGCGGCCTTGGGGTCATGGATGGAGCACGGGCCGGTCACCACCAGCAGACGGTCATCCTCGCCACGCACCACCGCTTCGGCCGCACGTCGGGCTTCGGCAACGGTGTTGGCAGCCTGCTCGGATACCGGCAATTCCTCCATCAGAATGGCGGGAGAAATCAGCGGTCGGTAACCGGCGATACGTTCGTCGTCGGTGCTGTGGAACATCGAACAGGACTCCAGGGGTGCGTTCAGCGAGGGCCGGGATGATAAAGCGGCATCGCAGGGGATGCCAGCCGAGGGTCAGATCAATCTGGCTGCTAACCGAGACCCATGCGGCCGCCGACGACGACCGCGAGCCAAGCGCCGAGATAGCCGAGGCTGCTCATGTAGACCCATGCAAACAGAGGCCAGCGCCAGGTGCCGGTCTCGCGGCGCATGACGGCGATGGTCGACACACATTGCAGACACAGGGCATAGAAAATCAGCAGGCCCAACACCATGGGCAGGGTGTATACCGGCGCGCCGTCGGCATGGCGCGCTGCGCGGATGCGCGAGGTCAAGGTGCTGTTGGCATTGTCTTCGGTGGTGCCGTCGACGGCATAGATGGTGCCGAGCGCCGCAATCACGACTTCGCGTGCGGGGAAGGACGCGATGACCGCGGCGGTCACTTTCCAGTCCCAGCCGAGTGGCTCGAACAACGGCGTCACACTGCGGCTCATGCGCCCGAGATAGCTGTCGGACAACTGCTGCGCGGCGAAGTCGGCGTCACTCATGCCGGCCGGCGCTGCGTCGTCGCGCGGAAACGACGCCAACACCCACACCACCAGCGCAACACTGAAAATGATGGTGCCGGCGCGTTGCAGGAAAGTCACCGCACGTGACAGCAGCTTGGACAGCACGGCGCGCGGATTGGGCATGCGGTAGGGCGGCATTTCCAGCAGGAAACGCGCCTTGGCGCGCGACCAGTAGAGGCGGCTGATGAGCCACGCCGTCAGCGCGCCGCCGACGATGCCGAGCATGTACAGCGCAAACAGCACCAGTCCCTGCAGATTGATGAAGCCGCCCAGGAAATGCCGCTCGGGCACGAACGCGGCAATCAGCAGTGAATAGACCGGCAGGCGCGCCGAGCAGGTCATGAACGGCGCGGCCATGATGGTCGCGAGCCGGTCATGGCGATTGGCGATGACGCGCGTGCCCATGATGCCCGGCACCGCGCAGGCAAAACTCGACAGCATGGGAATGAAGGATTGCCCGGACAAACCCAGCGCGCGCATCGCGCGGTCCATGAGGAAGGCGGCGCGCGCCATGTAGCCGGTGTCTTCGAGAATGATGATGAAGGTGAACAGGATGATGATCTGCGGCAGGAACACCACCACGCTGCCGACGCCGGCGATCACACCTTCGGTGATGAAGCGATTGAGCAGGCCCGGCGGCAGATGGCTGCCGACGGTTGCGCCCAAGGCACTGGTCAGGTAGTCAATGGCGTCGACCAGCGGCGCTGCCCAGGCGAACACCGCCTGGAACACCATTGCCATCACCAGCGCGAAGAACAGCGTGCCAAGCACCGGATGATTGACGACTTTGTCGGCGGTATCGACCGCCGCGTGGCGCTGGCTCGGACCGCGTTCTTCGACGCCTTTCAGCTGCGCCTGAATCCAGCTGTAGCGGTCGCGCGCCTCGAGGGTGGCAAGGTTGCGTCCGCCGCCGACCGACAGCCGCAGTTCCGCGAGCATGGCTTCGAGCTCGGGCCCTACGCGTTGACCCAGACGCTGCTCGGCATATCCGCCGGCGTCGATCAGTGCGCGGCGCAGTTCAATCGCGCTCGCCGCCACGCCGCGCTCGGCGAGTTGCGTCGACAGCCGCGCGACCGCGTCTTCCAGGGACTGGTTGAGCACCAGGTGCGGCGCGGCGGGCGCGCGCAATACCGCGTCCAGCGCGGCCTTGAGTTCGTCGATGCCGGTGCCGTTGGCGGCCGAGATCGGCACCAGCGGCACGCCGAGGCGCTTGGACAGCAACTCGATATCGAGGTGTACGCCCTCGGCGGTCAGGCGGTCGACCATGTTCAGCGCGATCAGCGCCGGCACCCCGGCTTCGAGGATCTGACTGGCGAGGAACAGGTTGCGGCGCAGATTGGTGGCATCGACCACGATCAGGGCCGCGGCCGGCGCCGGCATGTCGGTGATGCCGCCGCGCAACACATCGACGGCGATCATTTCGTCCGGCGACATGGCGGCCAGCGAGTAGGTGCCGGGCACGTCGACCAGGCGCACCTGACGCCCACCGATCTCGGTCTGGCCCGACACCTGTTCGACCGTCACCCCCGGATAATTACCGACTTTCTGGCGCAGGCCAGTAAGGCGGTTGAAGAGCGTGCTCTTGCCGGTGTTGGGGTTGCCGAGCGTGACGACTATCGGCAGTTCGGGGGATGAGTCCTGGGCGCTCATGAGTGTTCAGCCGCTGCGGCTGACCAGGACGTTGGCCGCTTCCTTGCCGCGTAGCGACAGGGCGTAACCCAGCACCCTCACTTCTATGGGGTCGCCGGCCGGTGCGTAGCGCAGGATCTCGATTTCCATGCCTTCCACCACGCCCATCTGCATGAGGCGCTGCGCGGTCTCGTCGATTTGCGCAAAACCTTCCACCACGCCCGCTTCGCCGGGGCGCAGGTCCGCCAGCGTGGTGCTCATGCGCGTTTCAGCAGGCCGAAAAGGGAGCGACGACGGCGCGGTTCGAGGTCGACATGGATGCTGGCCGCTTCGTTGCGATTGATGGCCCAACGCTCATTGTCGATGCCAATCAGCACCGGGTCACCGGCGCGCAGCACGCCGATGCTGGTACCGGGCACGATGCCGCGCGCTGCCAGCCGGGCAGTGGTGTGGGGGTCGTCCGCTTCGATGGAAACGATAATCGCGCGGTCGCCATGCTGGAGATTCGATAAGGTCACCACGTCGCGTCGGGTCCTCGGCCTCGGATCCTGGTCGGTCCGGTATTGTTTGAATAATAATTATTCTTAGTTGCAATAACAATATAGTGCGTCGCCGGCGTCCGGCATTTGATCCCCGTCAAACAGCGCCCCGCCGCGTACCCAGGCGATAGTAGGGGGCGACCTCGGGCGCGGAATTGGTCAGGTGCAATTGTTTGATGTCGCGCCAGTAGTCGGCCGTCAGCATGTCGCCGTGGGTCTCGAGGAAGGCTGCCTTGAGTTCATCATTGATGGCCAGGAAGCGGATGAACTCCTGCGGAAAGATGTCGCGCGGGCCAACGTAGAACCAGTTGTCGGCGCTCATTTCATCGTCGAGGTTGTCGGCTTCCGGCACGTCGCGGAACTGGCATTCGGTGACCAGGCACAGTTCATCGTAGTCATAAAAGATCACGCGCCCATGGCGCGACACGCCGAAATTCTTCAACAGCAGATCGCCGGCAAAGATATTCGTCATCGCCAGATCCTTGATCGCCTGCCCATAGTCGAGCAGCGCCAGGCGCGCGTCCTCGAAGTCGTAATCACGCAGGTAGAGATTGAGCGGCGTGACGCGGCGTTCGGAATAGAGATGATCGATGACCAGCTGATCGCCTTCGATGCGCACCGTCTTGGAGGTGCTGGTCAGCAGTTCTTCGAGCAGTTCCGGTGCGAATTTCGACACCGGAAATTCGATGTTGCGAAACTCCTGGGTATCGATCAGACGACCGGCGCGGTCGTGGTTGAAGACGAATTTGTATTTGGTCTTCACGCCGTCGTGACTGATGTTCTTGGTGTAGCCAAAGCTGTCGCGTATGACTTTGAACACGAGGTCGTAGGAGGGCAGGGTGAAGACCAGCATCACCAGGCCGGGGTCGCCCGCGGCGTGAATGAACTGATCGTCGCAGGCAGACAGGTGATGGAAAAACGAACGGTATCTCTCGGTCTTGCCCTGCCGCGCCCGACCAAGAATGGTGTAGAGCTCATCGAGCGGCTTGCGCGGCATCATGGCCTTGATGAAATACACCGCGCCTTCCACCGGTTCCACATCGACCATGAAATATGAACGGGTGAAGCCGAACAGCACGCTGACATCGTCACTGGAAGTCAGCACGGCTTCCACACGCACGCCCTCGTCGGTGTTCTCGAACGCCAGCACGAAGGGACAGTTATGCGTTTCCCAGAACATCTTGCCGACCACGAAGGCACGGCTCGACTGGTAGAACACGTCGTGCATCATTTCCAGCCGGCGCACCGCTTCGTCCGGCGAGTCGTCCGCGCCGACCACCCGTGCTATTTCAGCGCAGATGAAATCGACATCGGCTTCGACATCGAGATAGGGCGTCTTGAACTGGAAGTCGGCGAGCAGGCGCCGCACGATGGCGCGCACATTGCTCCAGTTCACGTAATTGTGTTGGCGCGCCGGGTAGCGCAGCGGTGCTTCGGCGCGCACCACGTCGGCGGTGTCCGAGACCTGGGTCGGGTCGACATGCAGATCGCGCAGGATGTCGCGATGCACGGAATTGAAAAAGGTCTTGGCGAATTCGCCATCGGGAATGTCGTCGACGCGGCTCCAGTAGATGGCGCGGATCGCCTGCCAGCGCGGCAAGAGGTCGACCTGTTCGGGAAACTGTTTGCGCAGCGTCGCCAGGGTGCGCGACACGGATTTTTCGTAGAGCTCGATGCGCTCGCTCAGGTCGGTGCGGGCGCCGGCCCAGTCACGCGTTTCAAAGTGCGCGCGGGCGCGCTGCGTGATGCGGCGGAAATTGTTGTTGTAGTTGACGAAACCCTCGTGGATCGCGGCAGCAGCCTGCCGGATCCACAAGTGCGTATCGGTCGTGCTCACCAAGGAACAACGAACGCGAAGTTTAGAGGTTGGAGATCAGCGCGTCGCCGAACTCACTGCACTTCACTTCCTTGGCGCCTTCCATGAGACGGGCAAAGTCGTAGGTGACAGTCTTCTGGCCAATGGTCTTGTCCATGGCGGCGATGATGAGATCGGCCGCTTCCGTCCAGCCCATGTAGCGCAGCATCATCTCGCCCGACAGCAACACCGAGCCCGGGTTGACCTTGTCCTGGTTGGCATACTTGGGCGCCGTGCCGTGGGTCGCCTCGAAGATCGCATGGCCGGTGTCGTAGTTGATGTTGCCACCGGGTGCGATGCCGATGCCGCCGACCTGCGCGGCCAGTGCGTCGGAGAGATAGTCGCCGTTCAGGTTCATGGTCGCGATGACATCGAAGTCGGTCGGACGGGTCATGACCTGCTGCAGGGTGATGTCGGCGATCGAATCCTTGACCAGCACGCGGCCGGCGGCCAGCGCCTTCTCCTGCTCTTCATTGGCGGCCTTCTGACCCTTCTCGGCAACGGTGCGCTCCCACTGTTCCCAGGTGTAGGTTTCGGCGCCGAATTCCTTCTCGGCGAGGGCATAACCCCAGTTCCGGAACGCGCCTTCCGTGAACTTCATGATGTTGCCCTTGTGCACGAAGGTCAGGCTCTTGCGCTTGTTGGCGATGCAGTACTTCAGCGCCGCGCGCACCAGGCGCTCGGTGCCGTCGCGCGACACTGCCTTGATGCCGATGCCGGAGTTGGCCGGGAAGCGAATCTTCTTGTACGCGTCGGGGAAATTTTCCTTGAACAGCTTCAGGAATTTTTCGTTCTCGGCGCTGCCGGATTCGAATTCGATACCGGCATAGATGTCTTCGGTGTTCTCACGGAAGATGACCATGTCGACGTCCTGCGGACGCTTGACCGGCGAGGGCACGCCGTCGAACCAGCGCACCGGGCGCAGGCACACGTAGAGATCGAGAATCTGACGGAGTGCGACGTTGAGGGAGCGGATGCCGCCACCGATGGGCGTGGTCAGCGGGCCTTTGATCGACACCAGGAATTCGCGGCAGGCATCGAGGGTTTCGTCGGGCAGCCACGAACCCATGAGGTTGTTGGCTTTTTCGCCTGCGTAGACTTCCATCCAATGGATCTGACGCTTGCCGCCGTAGGCCTTCTTGACCGCTGCGTCGAGTACGCGGACGCTTGCGCGCCAGGTGTCTGCGCCAATGCCGTCGCCTTCGATGAACGGCACTATCGGGTTGTCCGGTACCTGAAGCTTGCCGTTGACGATTGTGATTTTCGCGCCATTGGCGGGAACTGTAATTTTCGCGGTCACCAAACTGCCTCCGACTTTCGTAATCGCATTCAAAACTAATGCTGCAATGCCCCTGTGATGTTATGTGAATAGCGAAGTTATGCGCAACTGCGCGCGCTGCGGCGCCGTTATTCGCACGTTATCGCGACACTTTCCCGTGCGCGCCGGCGCGATGGACGCAGGCGCCCATGGCGGCCATCATCGCGGCATGATTTTTCACTGCAAAGGCACTGCCCGATGAGCACCCCAGCCGGCACCGGCGCTCTCTTGATTGGCTGCGGATACCTCGGCGCAGTGATGGTGCGCATGTTGAGCGGCAGCGCCGTCACGGCCTTGACCCGCGGCACGCAGCGCCACGCGGCCTTGCGCGCCGCCGGCGTGCAGTGCCTGGCCTGCGACCTGTCGGCGCCGGATCTCGACCAGCAACTCACGCCGGCCTTGGCTGGCTTCGACGGTGTTGCCTATGTCCTCGCGCCGCCCTCGGCGTGGTTGGACGCCGACCCGCGCCCGGCACTGCAGCGTCTGACCTCGGTTTTGCGCACGGCGCGCATCACGCGCGCGGTGCTGGCCTCGAGCACCGCGGTGTACGGCGATGCCGGCGGCCAATGGGTCAGCGCGGCAAGTGCGGTCAGGGACTGCGACGCGCGCAGTCACAAACTGCTCGCCATCGAGGAGGCGTGGATGAGTGGCGGACTCGACAGCTACGTAGTGCGCCTGGCGGGGCTCTACGGTCCCGGCCGCGTCATCGGTCGGGACACCGTTGCGCGCGGCGAGATTCTGCCGGGCGACGCCGACGAGTGGCTCAACCTGTTGCACATCGAGGACGCCGCCCGTGCGCTGCTGGCGACCGCCCACGCTGCGCAGCCCTTGCGTCATGCCTTGATCAGCGACGCCGCGCCGTTGCAGCGCGGTGACTACTACCCCCAGCTTGCCCGTGTACTTGGCGCGCCCGCACCGCAATTCGGTGGCGCCGGCGGACGGCGTGCGGGCTCGCGGCGCTGCGATTCGAGTTCGAGCTGGGCGGCCCTCGGGCTCAGGCCGCGGTGGCCGGACAGCCGCGCGGCCCTGCCGTCCTTGCTCGCTAGTGGAGGATGAAGCGACCGAAAGCGCGGCTGCCGTCGCCGGTGGCGATACTGGTTTCGACCGTCAGTGTGTCGGCATTGATGACGGTGATGTCATTGCTCATCCAGTTGGCGACGTACACGCGCCGCGCTTCAATCTGCATGTCTATGCCTTCCGGGTAGTCACCGACAGGAATACGCGCGATTTCGCGCTCATCGACCACATCCAGCACCGACACCGAGCTGTCGCTCTGATTGGTCACGAACAGGCGCCCACGCATTGGATCGAAGGCTGACGCATAGGGCATGTCGCCGACGCCCAAGGTGGTGCTCGGCTGCAGCGCCTGCAGATCGATGACCGTCACTTCGTCGCTTTGCACATTGGCCACGAAGGCATAGTGGCCTTCGGGAGAAATGGTGATGCCATAGGGCGCCTTGCCGACCGGGATGCGCGCCTCGGTGACGCCATTGACGGTGTCGATGACAGCGACATCGTTGTCGTCGCGGTTAGCGACCAGCAGGCGGCCGCCATCCGGCGTCAGGGCCAGGCCACAGGGCGTGGCGCCGGTCTTGTACTCGCCGCGTTTACCGAGCGTCATGGCGTCGAACACGCGCACCACGCCGCCGTCCCAATCGGCCACGTAGACGCGTCCGGAACGGCTGTCGACAGTGATGCCGAGCGGCGTGATGCCGGCATCGACGTGATTGACCACCGTCAGGTTGTCGATGTCGATGCTGCTCAGCTGGTGGCTCTTGCTGCTGGTGATGAAGGCCAGCCGATGGCGGCTGTCGATGCCGACGCCGGCCGGGTCATCGGCCACTGGCAGGGTCTTGCGGGTGGTGCCGTCGACGAGAGAAATCACGCTGACGGTGTCGGCGCCCTGGTTGGTGATGAAGGCCAGGGGCGTGGCGTCGTCGGCCTGCGCGAGACCGGCCAGCGACGCCAAGGCGCACAGCGTGAGAGCGGCGACACCACGATTCATGCTGAACGACCCCGCGCGCGCCGTCGCCTACTTCTCGGCCAGTTCCTTGATGTGCGCCAACCCACCTTGATAGGCGCCGGTTACGGCCTTGGTGGCGGCCTCGTCATTCTGATCGGCGGGCGGATTATTGTTGGGGTGGCCGCGATAAAAGCCGGCGCGCCAGCCGACCGTCGAGGTGCCGTCGCCATTGTCCTTGACCGACAGGAACGACGAGTAGGTGGTGACCGGCAGCACTGTCATGTCGGTCTTGGTGATCTTGTACTTGTAGGTCATGGTCGCGGCGTCGTATTTCTGCAATTCCTCTGCGATCTGCGGGCCACCCTCTTTGCCGAGGGTCAGAACGCGGCTCGCGCCGATCTCGTTGCCGCCCTGACAGTCGGACTTGATGATGCCCGGCGCCCATTTGTCGATGGTGCAGAAGTCGCCGATCAAGGCCCACACCTTGGCGGCCGGCGCCTTGACGACGATCGATTCCTCAACTTTCAGACGACTCGGGCCGTGCGCAAAGCTTTGGCCGACGTATAGCAGGCAGGCGAGGAATACGAGCAGTGAACGTGTCATTGGATATCATCTCCACAATCTTGGGCAGTAAAACGATGGACGGCAGGCGCGAGTCGATGTTGAAGACCGGATTCGGCGGCGGGCAAAGCGCCGCGCGATGCGACTGTCGGCGCATGGTAATCGTTGGGCCTGGAGCGGCCAAGGCGCGGCAAGCTTGGCGCCACGGGATGGGGCATGGAGCATGACGACGGGGGCCACGATAGTCTGGTTCCGCCAGGATTTGCGCATTCACGATCACGCAGCCCTGCATGCCGCGGTGGCGCGCGGCGTGCCGCTGGTCCTGGTGTATGTATTGGAAGAGCAGGGGCCGTGGCGCGCCGGCGCGGCGATGCGTTACTGGTTGCACGAGACGCTGGCTGCGCTGTCGACCGACCTGCAACGCCATGGCCAACGGCTGTTGTTGTTGCGTGGCGACGCGCAGGTTGAACTCACGCGCTTGCGCGCGGCCTGCGGCGCCGATGCCTTGTATTTCAATCGGCGCTACGAACCGCATGACCATGCTCTCGATGCGCGCATCGCGCAGACACTTGGCGCGCGGTGCGAAGTCCGCAGCTTTGCCAGTCATCTGTTGTTCGAGCCGGAGGCGGTGCAAACCGGTACGGGAACCGCCTATCGCGTCTTCACGCCGTATTACCGTGCCTGTCTGCAACTGCCCACGCCGCGCCCGCCGTTGCCCGCGCCGCGACGTTGGCCGGCGCCCGCCGGCGCGCCCGCGGGGCTGGCCCTTGAGGAACTGCAACTCCTGCCGCGCATTGCCTGGGCCGGCGGCATTGCCGCGCGCTGGCCGGCCGGTGAACAGGCCGCGCATGTCGCGCTCGACGAATTCATCGACGAACGCATGAACGACTATGCGCGGGACCGGGACCGGCCGTCGCTGAACGGCACCGCAGGCATATCGCCCTACCTGTGCGTCGGCGCATTAAGCGCACGCAGTTGCTGGCACGCGGCCCACCAGGCGGCGCTGCGCGAGCGTGATGCGGGGCGCACCAGCGCGGCGGAGGGCTGGACGCGGCAACTGATATGGCGCGAGTTCGCCTACCACCTGCTACATCATTTTCCGCACACGCCAGACGCGCCGTTCCGCGCGGAATGGCAGGCGTTCCCGTGGCTGCACGACGACTCGGTGCTGCGTCGCTGGCAGCGCGGCATGACCGGTATTCCGTTGGTCGATGCCGGCATGCGCGAGCTGTGGCATACCGGCTACATGCATAACCGCGTGCGCATGGTGGTGGCATCGTGGTTGTGCAAACACCTCGGCCTGCACTGGCTGGCGGGCGCGCGCTGGTTCTGGGATACGCTCATAGACGCCGATCTCGCCAATAACACTTTGGGCTGGCAATGGAGCGCCGGCTGTGGCGCCGACGCGGCGCCCTACTTTCGCATCTTCAATCCCGTCAGTCAGAGCGTGAAGTTCGATCCCGCGGGTCTCTACCTGCGGCGCTGGCTGCCGGAGCGCGCCGCCCTCGACGACAAGGCGATTCACCAGCCAGGCGTGCGCGTCAGTGGCTATCCCGAGGCGATGGTTGACCTCGCCGAAGGTCGTCGGCAGGCCTTGGCGCGCTACGCATCGCTGCCACGATGAAACCATGGGCGCTGCTGCTGTGCCTGTGTGCGGGCGGCGCGCTGGCGCATGAGCCCTTGCCGGTGCGTGCGCTCAGCGTGGTGCGCAGCGATGCGGTGCGGGTGGATTTCGAAGTCGAAGTCGCGCGCAGCGCCGAACAGCGCAGCGCGGGACTCATGGGGCGTACTTCGCTGCCGGCGCGTCACGGCATGCTGTTTGATTTCGGCACACCAGTCATCGCCACCATGTGGATGAAGAACACGCCGCTGTCGCTCGACATGTTGTTCCTCGACGAGTGCGGCGAAGTGGTGTGGATAGGTGAACGCACCACGCCCGAATCGCTGGCCTTGATCACGGCGCCAGCGCTGGTGCGCTACGTGCTGGAGTTGCAGGGCGGCGAAGCGCGCAGCCTGGGCCTGGCGGTGGGTGACCGCGCTTCAGTGCTGGGCGGCGGCAAGGGCCTTGAAGGCGGCGCCGAAACCCTCGAGGGACAATGACACCTTGAGTGGTTTGCGTTCGCCGTCATAGAAGGTCAGCCGCAGCTGCTGCCCTTGCGAGAGTTGCTGCACGGTGGCGTCGCGCATCTTGAAGCTCGCACGACAACCGTCGGGTTCGCAGCGTTCGATGGGAAAAATCGCCGCTGCGCCGCTGTCGATCTGCACCGTGATGCCGGGCGGCAAGGCAATGCCCAATGGCAGGCTGACCAGCACCGTGGGCAATCCATCGGGCGGCGCCATGCCGATGCCGAATTGCAGCACCGGTTGACCGCCGGCCTTTTGCACCAGGTTCTGGAACATCATGCAATCAGCGCCCGCGTCGGCGCCCGGTCCGGAGCAGCGTAAGGTCCAGCTACCGAAGACCTGCTGCGTGTCTTGTGCCTGCACACCCAGAGCCGCGGCCCACAGCGTGGTAATGATGACCAGATGACGAAGCGTTGGGCTCATGATGCGGTGGTTGTCGGACTGCCGGGCACTTTACCGTAGATCGCCACGCGGCGTGAGCGCGCGTCGCCGCCACCAGTCCGGTACGCGCGGCGCCTCGACCACGTCGTAGCTGTCGTAGGGTTTCAGATCGAGCAGCGGCGTGCCGTCATACGCATCGAGTTTGCGCACGGTCAGACGCGCGCCATCCACCGCCAGCAGTTCAACCACCGCCAAACCGAGGCCATTGGGATGATTGCGCCCGCGGGCCGCGAACACGCCTTGTGCCGGCTGCGAGGTGTCGCCACGCGGATGGGCGGTCAGGTGCGTTGGCGGCGCTGCGCGGTCCAGCGCGAACAGCACGAACAGATGGGAGTAGCCCTCGATGCCGAGCAGGCCGTCGCGGTAGGCCGGCCACACTTCGATGGTCGAGACCATTTCGCGCCGGCGCCGCGCCACCTCATCGTCGGCCACGTCGGTATGGATGACGCCGATGGCGCGCATTTCGATGCGTACGTCACGAGCCATGATGTTCGCTCTGGGTAGGGGGTAAAGCCGCACCCGCCTCGTGCCGATACGGGCGCGTCGGGAATCGTTCGCGCTTGGAAACGCGGGCCACACTATAAAGCCACGAGAACTGATGCTTCCACAGCGCAACCAGGAATCCGTCATGCCGGGACGCCTGCGGCCATTCGCGCCGTTCGCGCAACTGTCGGCGGAGCAACTCATCGTCGCGGCGGGCCGCACCGCGCTGAAGCGCTTTCGCGACGGCGACCTGGTGCTGACGCGCGGCAGTGAGGATGACAGCGATTATTTTCTGCTCGACGGCAACGTGGTGCTGCTCGACTCCGACGGTAATTCCAAAATGATTGCGAGCGGCTCTTCCGACGCCGCCAATCCGCTGGCGCCGCTGCGTCCTGCCTTGTTCGATGTGCGTGCGCTGGGGCCGGTGCTGTGCGCGAAGATGGCGCGCGGCGAAGTGGCCTTGCTGCGCGAGGCATCGCTGCGGGTTCCGCGCGCGCGGCCCGAAGACGCCGAGGCGGCGCTGGATGAAACGAGCGACCTGTTTCGCGATCTGGAAGGTGACATCCTCGCTGATCGTTTGAAGCTGCCGAGTTTGCCCGACCATGCGCTACGGGTGCGTTCGGCCATCTCTCAGGCCGCCGCCGACAGCCGCAAGGTCGCCGATTTGCTGGCTGCCGATCCGGCCCTGGCCGCCAAGATTCTCAAAGTCGCGAACAGCCCCCTGTGCCGCGGCGACAGTACCATCAGCAACCTGCGCGACGCAGTCAATCGCATCGGCATGTTCACGGTCGGCGAACTGGTGGTGTGTTTCTCCCTGAAGGATTTATTCAATGCCAATTCGCCGAGACTGCGCGAGCGCTTTGGCGAACTGGTCATCGAGGCGGTGCGCATTGGCGCGACGGCGTCTGTCATCGCCACGCGCGTCAACGGTGTCGCTGCGGACCAGGCTCTGGTGGCGGGCTTGTTGTCCAACATCGGCGCCTACGTGGTGCTGGAACGTTTATCCCAGCAACCGCAGTTGCTGAAGGACGCCACGCGCGTCGAGCGCACGCTGGCGGCCTATACCGCACGCCTGAGCAAAGTCATCTGCCGCCACTGGCAACTGGGTGACGGCGTGGTCGAGGCAGTCGGGCATGTGACGGACTGGTCCTACGAAGTCGAAGGCGTGGCGCGCCTTGCCGAAGTGGTGATCTGTGCGCGCTACCACAGCCTGATCAGCTTACGGAAAGCCCGGCAGTTGCCGCGACCTGAAACTATCAAGGCCATGCGTATCCTCGGCACGGCGGTCACGCCGGAACTCAGCATGGATATCATCCGCGAGGCGCGCGCGCGTATCGATGCTCTGCAACAAGCACTGACGTGACTGCTGTTCAGCGCGGGCGGTTGCGCCCGTGGCAGCGAGCGCCGCGACGGGTTAACCTCCGGCCATGCCCGCTGCCGCTTTCGATGCCGCCGTCCAGCGCTGGTTCAACGCCAGCTTTGCCGCTGCCACGCCGTGCCAGACGCGTGCCTGGGCGGCGCTCGAAGCGGGTCGGCACACCCTGGTGGCCGCGCCTACCGGCTCGGGTAAAACCCTCGCGGCATTCCTGACCGCGCTGAGCGAGCTCGCCGCGCAGGCCCGCGATGGCAGCCTGTGTCAGGAGACGGCGGTGCTGTACGTATCGCCGCTGAAAGCGCTCAGCAACGACATCCAACGCAATCTCGAACGGCCGCTGGCCGGCATCCAGGCCCTGCTTGCCGAGGAACTCGGAGACGCGCCGGCCATCACCACCGCGGTGCGCACTGGCGATACACCGGCCGCCGCCCGCACGCTCATGCGCAAGCGTCCGCCGCACATCCTGGTCACCACGCCCGAATCGCTCTACATCCTGCTGACCAGCGACAGTGGGCGCGACATGCTGCGCACGGTGCGCACCGTCATCATCGATGAAATTCACGCGCTGGTCGGCAACAAGCGCGGCGCGCACCTGGCCTTGAGTCTGGCGCGGCTCGATGCGCTCACGCCGCGGCCTGCCGTGCGCGTCGGACTGTCGGCAACCCAGCGACCGATAGAGCGCGTCGCGGAATTTCTGTGCGGCCAACCACATGGCGCGCAAGGTGACACCGCGCCGCTCTGTGCGATCGTCGACGAAGGCCACAAGCGCGCTCGCGATCTCGCCATCGAAATGCCACCGTCGCCGCTGGAAACGGTGATCTCCGCTGAAGTTGCCGGCGAACTGCGGGCGCGCATGATCGAACTCGTCAACGGCCATCGCAGCACGCTGGTGTTCGTCAACACTCGGCGCATGGCCGAGCGCCTGGCGCGCGCCTTGGCCGACGAACTCGGTGACGACAAGGTCTGCGCGCACCATGGCAGCATGTCGCGTGAGCGTCGCCTCGATGCCGAGACGCGCCTCAAGCGCGGCCAGTTGAAAGTGCTGGTGGCGACCGCCTCGCTGGAACTCGGCATCGATATCGGCGATGTCGACCTGGTGTGCCAGTTGGGCGCCACGCGGACCTTGTCGATGTTCCTGCAGCGCGCTGGCCGTGCCGGCCACGCGGTCGACGGCATTGCCCGCGCACGTCTGTTCCCGCAGACGCGCGACGAATTGATTGAATCCATCGCGCTGCTGGACATGGTCGCGCGCGATGAGCTCGATATCGTCGAAGTGCCGCCCGGTCCGCGTGACGTGCTGGCGCAGCAGATCGTCGCCGAAGTGGCGATGGGCGAGCGCGGCATGGATGAACTCTACGAGATGTACCGCGCCACGTGGCCATACCGCGCCTTGCCGCGCACGGAATTCGATACCGTGGTGCGCATGCTGGCCGAGGGCTTCAGCTTTGGCCACGGGCGTCGCTCGGCCTATCTGCATCTCGATGACGTCAATGGCCGCCTGAGTGCGCGGCGTGGCGCGCGGCTGACGGCCGTCACCTGCGGGGGCGCGATCCCCGATAACGCCGACTATGACGTCATCGCCGAGCCGCAGGGCGAGCGCGTCGGCACGGTCAACGAAGACTTCGCCATCGAGAGTCTGCCAGGCAACATCTTCCAACTCGGTAATACGTCGTGGCGCGTGTTGCGCGTCGAGGCCGCCGGCCTGCGGGTCGAAGACGCACAGGGCGAGCCGCCCAACATGCCGTTCTGGCTGGGCGAGGCGCCGTCGCGCAGCGCGGAGTTGTCGCGGGCGGTTGCGCGTTTAAGGGAAACCGCCGCGCGGATGTTGGACGAGGCGGGCGGCGATGCGAGCGCGCTGGCGCGTCGCCTGGCAGCGATAGAAGGCGTGGGTGTGGTGGCTGCGCGGCAGGCCGCCGACTACCTCACGGTCGGCTATCGCGCGCTGGGCGCGATGCCGACCCAGCAGACCTTGGTCATGGAGCGCTTCTTCGATGAATCGGGCGGCATGCAGCTCGTCATCCATTCGCCTTTCGGCAGTCGCTTGAACAAGGCCTGGGGACTGGCGCTGCGCAAACGTTTCTGTCGCACTTTCAATTTCGAACTGCAGGCAGCCGCCGTCGAGGATGCCATCGTGTTGTCGCTCGGCGCGGTGCACAGTTTCGCGCTGGATGACGTGTGGCGTTATCTCAACGCCGACAGCGTACGCGACGTGCTCATTCAGGCCGTGCTGACAGCGCCGATGTTCACCGTGCGCTGGCGCTGGGTGGCGGGCTGTGCGCTCGCCATCGAGCGCTTTCGCGCCGGCCGCAAGACGCCGCCGCGCCTGCTGCGCATGAACGCGGATGACCTCGCGGCGCTGGTGTTTCCGGATCAATTGGCGTGTGCGGAGAATCTCGGCGGACGCCGCGAGGTGCCCGATCACCCGCTGGTCAACCAGGCGCTGGATGACTGCCTGCACGAGGCGATGGACATCGTCGCGCTCGAAAACCTGCTGCGCGACATGGCTGCCGGGCGCAAGCAACTGGTGGCGCGCGATCTGACCGAACCCTCGCCGTTCGCCTTGCAGGTCTTGAACGCCAATCCCTATGCATTTCTCGACGACGCGCCGCTCGAAGAGCGCCGCACGCAGGCGGTCAGCAGTCGCCGCTGGCTGGACAGCGCCGCCGCCAAGGATCTCGCCGCGCTCGATGCGGCGGCCATTGCACGCGTGCGCGACGAAGTGTGGCCCAGCGCGCGCAACGCCGAGGAACTGCACGATGCGCTGTTGATGCTCGGCGTGGCCAGTGGCGACGAAGTTCAACACATCGCCGGTGCTGAGGGCGACGACGGCGCGTGGCTCGCCGACGCCCTGCGTACGCTGTTCGAGCGCGGTCGCGCGGTAGGGTGGCAAGGACGCGTGAGCGGCTGGTGCGCCACCGAGAGGCGACACGAATTGCTGGCGCTCGAGCCGGCGGCCGAACTGTGCATGAGTGAGGCGGCCGCCGCCTATGCCGGGCCCGCGCCGCCGGCACGCGAGGAAGCCATCAAGTCCTTGGTGCGCAGTCGCCTCGAAATCGCCGGCCCGACCACCGCCACGGCCTTGGCCATGGCTTTGCCGTGCGCGCCGCGCGAGGTGGAGCAGGCTTTGCTCGCGCTGGAACAGGCCGGCATCGCGCTGCGTGGTCATTTCAGCGAAGAATTCGCGGAGCCCACGCAGTGGTGCGAGCGACGCCTGCTGGCGCGCATCCATCGATACACGCTCAATCGCCTGCGCCAGGAAATCGAGGCAGTGCCGGCGGCGGTGTTCGCACGCTTTCTGTTGGACTGGCAGAGTGTCTCGCCTGCATCGCGTGTCGAAGGCAGCGCCGGGCTGCAGGCGGTGCTCACCCAACTGTCTGGATTCGAAGCGCCGGTGGCGGCCTGGGAGAGCGAGATCCTGCCGGCGCGCGTGCGCGGTTACGACAGCCGCATGCTCGACGAGGCGATTCGCGCCGGGCGTTATGTGTGGCTGCGCTTGAGTCCAAAGCGCAGCACCGCACCGCGACTCGCCGGCACTTTGCGCACCACGCCCGTCAGTCTGGTCGCGCGCAGTCAATTGCAGGCATGGCTGGCGGTCGCCGGGCCCGAGGATGGTTGCCAGATCAGCAGCGCCGCGCGCCAGGTGCTCGGCTATATCGAAGCGCGTGGGGCGGCGTTTTTCGATGACATCGCCGGCGTCCGCGGCCTGCTGCGCAGCCAGGTGGAAAACGCGCTGGATGAATTGGCCGCCGTTGGCCTCGTGACCTGTGACAGCTTCGTCGGCCTGCGCGCTTTGACCACGCCCTTGGCGCGACGCAATCCGCTCGGCAGACGCGCGCGTCGCAGCACCTTGCCCGGCATCGAAGACGCCGGCCGCTGGGATCGGCTGGTGCGTCCCCGCAGCGGCGGCGATGCACTCAACGAAGGTCTGGACGAAGACACCATCGAAACCATCGCGCGGGTGGTGTTGGGTCGCTATGGCGTGGTGTTTCGGCGCATCGTCGAGCGCGAAGCCGCGCTGCCGCCGTGGCGCCTGCTGCTGCGCGCGTTGCGTCGTCTGGAGTCCGCTGGCGAAATTCGCGGTGGACGTTTCGTGGCCGGCGCCACGGGCGAGCAGTTTGCCTTGCCGGATGCCGTTGCCGCGCTGCGTGATTGCGCCAAGCGTGACGATGAAGGCGGCGTGGTGCGCCTGGCGGCGGTCGATCCCTTGAACCTGGCGGGTACGGTGCTGCCCGGCACGCGCGTGCCGGCGCTCGCTCACCAGCACCTCGCGCTGGTGGGCGGCGAGCTGGTAGCCATCAAGAATGGCGGCGACATCGAATTTCTGAAATCACTCGATACCGCAACGATGTTGCGCGTGCGCACCGCGCTGGTCGGCGGTTTGGGACAGCGCCAGGCCGGACCACGTAGCCGCCGTCGCCTGTTCTGAGCGCCGCGCCGCGCGCGTCGGCCGCGGGGATCGCCATACGCCCGCGTGATGCCGCGGCCCATTGGTCATGCCGCTGGTTTACATTGCGACCATGAAAGTCGTGATTGCGCCCGATTCCTTCAAGGAAAGTCTGAGTGCCGCCGAAGTGGCCGCCGCCCTGGCCGTTGGTCTGCGACGCGTGCTTCCCGCGCTCGAAATCATCGAAGTGCCGATGGCCGATGGCGGCGAGGGGACCTTGCAGGCCATGGCCGCGAGTACGCGCGTGAGTCTGCATGCTGTCGAAGTGCGTGATGCGCTGGGGCAACCCATATCGGCGCGCTACGGTGTGCTGGACGACGGCCACCGCGCGCTCATCGAAATTGCTGAAGTCATTGGCCTCGACAAAATTCCGGCGGCGCGCCGCTCGCCATTGCGGACCTCGAGCTTTGGCGTCGGGCAGATGATCCTCGCCTGTCTCGAGCGTGGGGCGCGACACCTGGTGGTCGGGCTGGGCGGCTCGGCCACCGTCGACGGCGGCGCCGGCATGCTGCAAGCCCTGGGCGTGCGCTTCTTTGACGGCGACGGTGTCGCAATCATCGAACCCCTGGCCGGTGCCAGCCTTGCCGACATTGCCGCGCTCGATGTGCGTGAGCTCGATCCACGCCTGTGTCACACCCGCATCGATATCGCCAGCGATGTCGACAATCCCCTGTGCGGGGTGCGTGGCGCCGCGGCGGTATTCGGTCCCCAGAAAGGGGCCAGTGCCGCCGACGTCGTGACCCTCGACCGCAACCTGCGCCAGCTCTTCTCTTTGCTCGAGCAAAGCTGCGGTTGGCAGGTGGCGGAGCGTCCTGGCGCCGGTGCAGCCGGCGGTCTGGGCGCCGCCTTGCTGTTGGTGCTGAACGGCCAGCTGCGGCCCGGCGTCGAGGTGGTGATGGAAGCTGTCGGGCTCCGACACCATCTGCATGGGGCGAGCCTGGTCGTCACGGGGGAGGGCAGGGTGGATGCGCAGACCCTGTTCGGCAAGGCGCCGGCCGGTGTTGCCCGCCTGGCGCACGAGATGGGCATTCCGGTGGTCGCCATCGGTGGCAGTGTGCAGGCGACCGAGGCGCTGTGGCGGTCCGGTCTGTTCGATGCACTCGAGGCGGCCGTCACCGAGCCTTGCGCTGTTGCCGATGCACTGCGAGATGCTTGTTCGAATGTGACCCAAGCCGGAGTGCGCCTTGGCCTGTGGTTGGCGCTTCTTTCCAAACTTCATCCATCACTTTAAGTCTGGCGGCCCTGTGCGGATAGGGCGCTGAGCGGTTGTGGGGCTCAGCGCCGGCCAAGCCTTGCCGTCGCCTATCGATTCATTCCCGTAAGGGAATGAAATTACGAATCGACCTGCATAGTCGCTATTGCGATAGTTCGGGAGAGTTCCTACTCTTGCTGCGTCTTGCCACGTTTTATTCCCGTACGAAAGCAATATGTCACCTGAAGAGCTTGGTCGAGTGATTCGTGCCGAACGGCGCTTACAGAAGCTCAGACAGGGAGAATTGGCCGCTTTGGCTGGCGTCGGGAATCGATTTCTGTCGGATCTCGAGAACGGCAAGCCGACCGTCGAACTGGGACGCGCCATGCAGGTGTTGCGCATGTTGGGACTGACGGTCACGGTCCGCGCCCGCGATTGGCGCGACCTCGAATAGCGCGATGGCCAACAACGATCTCGAAGTCTTGATGAACGGTCGCGTTGCCGGGCGCCTCAGCGAATCGGCGGCCGGCCTGTGGTCTTTCGTCTATGGCGGCAGCGTCGCCGCGCAGGCACTCGAACCGCCGATCTCACTCGCCTTGCCGCGTCGCCAGGCGGTATACCAGGGCGACCGGGTGCGGGCAGTGTTTTGCAATCTGCTGCCGGAGGGCGAGATCCGGGTGCGCCTGGCACAGAGCCTCGGCATCTCGGAGCGCAACGACTTTGCTCTCCTGGCGCGACTCGCGGGGGATTGCCCGGGCGCCTTGAGTCTGCGGCCGAGCGCGGGGGCGCCAGTCGAGAAACGTGCGCCGCGGCAGCTCAACGAGGCTGAGCTGCGCAATGCCATCGCCATCTTGCCCATCCACCCCTTGCTCGCCGAGGCCGATGGCCTGCGTGTGACCCTGCCGGGCGAGTTCGACAAGCTGCCGGTGCGCTACGCGGACGGCGCGGCGACGCTGATGCTGGACGGGCAGCTGACAACCCACATCCTGAAGCCGGCGCGCCCGGGCCTGCGCGAGTCGGTGATGAACGAGGCCTACACCACGCAATTGGCCGCGGCCTTCGGCTTGGCGGTGGCGCCCTGTGAGGTCGTGCATGGGCAGGTCGCGGCGCTGTGCGTGACACGCATGGACCGCAGCAGTGGCGAGGTGGTGAATGCACTGCATATGGAAGATTTCTGCCAGATTGCGGGTTTGAATCCCCACGAAAAATTCGCCCGTGAAGGCGGGCTGGGTCTGCACGACATCGCGCGCATGCTGCGTGACCTGAGTGCGCGGCCGGCGGCCGATCTGCGCGCACTCGTGCAGTGGACGGTGTTCAGCTTCCTGGTCGGCTTCGGCGCAGGACACGCCAAGCAGCTGGCGCTGCGCTATGGCGCCCACGCGCCGCGTCTCGCGCCGTTTTTCGGTCTGTGGTCCACCCATGTCTATCCCGGCATGAACTACCGCATGGGCTTTCCTATTGGTGGCGAAGATCGGCCCGACTGGATGACGGTTGGACGCTGGCACGAATTTGCGCGGCAGATTGGCGTGCGCGGCAGCTATGTCATCGAGCAACTGCGTGATGCCGCACTGAGCCTGCCGCCTTTGGCCGCCGAGGTAGAAGAGCGATTTCAGCGTCAGAACGGCTACGCGAGCATCATTCGGCAGATTCGTGCCCTGATTGACCAGCGTGCGCGCCAGCTGCTGGTGTCGCTGGAAGCAGAATTGTCCAAGGCCAGGGAGGCCGAAGGTGCGGCTGAAACCGCCACCGCAGTGACAACCCCAATGCCAACCGTCGCCGAGCCCCCGCAAGCGACGCCCACGGCGCCTGCTGAAGAAGCTGTCGCGTCGGCGCCGCCCGCGGAAACCACTGCGTCCACGCCCACGCCGAAATACGTGAGCGGCAGTCAGATCAGCCTGTTGCCCGAATAGACCTGCTAGGAGGCCAGGGCGGTCGGCGGCACGTAGGTGCCGTGGGACGAGATGTCGGTCAGCAGGATGACGTCGTTGGCGAGGGGCTGCGCGAGCAGGTGCTTGCGCGACACGTTGCGAAAATCTGAATCAAGTGAGACATCGTTGTCGCGGCCGCGGCCGACGCAGTTCACACCGTCGTGCAGGGTATAGGTCTTGCCGTTGTCGGCGACCAGGGCCCATTCACGGTTATGGGTCAGCGAGAATTGATGGCGGGCGAGCTTGAGGGAAATGGCACTGCCGGGCGCGAGTTTCAGAGTGACCGCTTCTCCTTGCGGCAAGCGGCGTAACTCGTCGCGAGTGAATTCGTGCATCTCGCCGTCGGCGGTGAACATCACCGTGGCCTTGGCGTCCATTTCCTCCGACGCCATGGCGGGTGCGTGGGCCAGCAACTCGAGCACCGTGCGCACGGTCGACAGGCGTGCGTTGAGATAGAGCTGATATTTGCGCAGCGCCGTGCGTACATAGCTGTTGTCGCTCGCGGGCAGCTCCACCAGATGCGCGAACAGCGAGCGCCAATCGAAATCCTTGGAAAACACCGCGACACCTACTTGCGCGACGGCCGGGCCGCAGGGTACGGCCTCAGCTTCGTTGGCGGTCAGGATGTCGGTGATGCGTTGATCGAGATGGCGGATGCCGTGCACTTCGGCTTCGAGGTCGGCGGCCGAGCGCCGCATGAGTTCATGGAGTCGCGCGGGCAGCACGCCGGTGCGGGCGCTCAGCGCGAAGTCGAAATCAGCGAGGTGTTCGAAGCGAAGTTTGTCCGCGCCCCACGGAAATTCGACGCGCTGCTGCTTGCTGGCGCCGAACAAGGCGGGCGCGAGGCGCGCCAGAATCCTGGTGACGGTGATTTTTATATCCTTGAAGCGCATGAAATTCAAAGAATTGCAGTCTAAATTTAAACTAACTCCGAAATACTAGTAACAAGTTAAAACAGTTTCAAGCGCGCGACTGTGACCGCGTTGGGGATTCAGGCGCCCGGTGACGTCAAAGGCCTCAGTCGAACGGCCAGTAATCCATCACCTTCAACATGAAGGGCAGCCACGACAGCACCAGGATGACCAGCACGATGAGTTCGATACGGATGGCGCGCGACAGTCGCGTGACCTCGCTGGCCGGCGCGTCGGACATGAAGATTTTCGCCATGCAGACGTCAAGCGGAATGGCGAACACCAGCATCATCATGATTGAGGGCGCGATCACCGACGGCAGCAGACGCCAGTCATGAACGTAGGTCTTGCCATCGGCAAAGGGCGCGGCAACGACACAGGCCAAGGCCGCGAGCATCATTAGGAAGCGCAAAGTGCCAAGACTCTTGAGCCAATTATTCAAACCTGCCGCACCCGCTGTGTTCGCTTACCGGCCTGGATAATACACTACGGCCTTCCTTTCCTATGACGCTCCACTCGCCCATGGCTCTGCATTTTTCCAGTCTCGCTTCGCGTTTTGTCGGACCGACGGGCACCCGCCTGCTGATGGACGATTTGGGGGAAGTGTTGGAGAGCGACCGCGACATCTGCAATCTCGGCGGTGGCAATCCTGCCCGCATTCCCGCCATGCAGGACATCTTTCACCAGGCGATGGAGCAGCAGCTCGCGGATGGCAGCTTCGACCGCTTGAGCAGCGTCTACGACGGGCCGCAGGGATATCGCCCGTTCCTGCGCGCGGTCGCAACGCTGTTTCGCACGCGTTTTGGCTGGCAGATTACCGATGACAACGTGGCGGTGACGGCCGGCAGTCAGTCGAGCTTTTTCATCCTGTTCAATTTGCTGACGGGCGAATGCGCGGACGGACGTCGTCGCCACCTGCGCTTGCCGATGACACCCGAATACATTGGCTATGGCGATCTGACGGCAACGCCCGCGGCGATTCAATCGAGCCGGCCGCGCATCGAAAGGCTGGATGAGCACAGCTTCAAATACCATATCGATTTCTCGAGCGTGGATATCAACGATGACACCGGCGCCGTGTGCGTCAGTCGCCCGACCAATCCGACCGGCAATGTCATCTCCAACGACGAACTCCACACGCTGCTCGAAATGACGCGTGCCGCGGACGTGCCTCTGATCATCGACAACGCCTACGGGGTGCCATTTCCGGACATCATGTTCAGCGCCGGTGACCCGGTGTTCGACCAGCACGTCATCTATTGCATGAGTCTGTCCAAACTCGGCTTGCCGGGGCTGCGCACCGGCATCGTCATTGCGCGTCCCGAAATCATTGAAGCGGTGCGCAGCTTCAATGCCATCCTGTCATTGGCATCGAGCAGCCTCGGTGCGAGCCTGGTGACGTCCTTGTTCGAGTCCGGCGAGGTGTTGAGGTTGGCCCGCGAAGTGGTGCGGCCGTTTTACCTGGAGCGTGTCACCCAGGCAGTCGCATGGTGTCATCGTTACCTGGCGGGCTGTCCATTCCGAATCCACGCGCCGGAAGGCGCCATCTTCCTGTGGTTGTGGTTCGAGGGGCTGCCGATCACGGCCCAGGCGCTGTATACGCGCCTGAAAGAGCGCAATGTGCTGGTGATCCCGGGGCAATTCTTCTTCCCGGGTCTGCACGAGGAATGGGAGCACAAGAGTCAATGCCTGCGCATTTCCTACGCGCAATCAGCGCGGGAAGTCGAGCAGGGCATCGCCATCATCGCCGAGGAAGTGCGCCGCGCCTACGCGCGCGGCTGAAGCGCGCTCGACCTCAAGGGGTGGGCTGCTGGCGGAGTTCGCGCGCCAGGCTGCGTACCGGGGAGACGAGCTTGTCCAGCAGCGAGCGCGGTCGCGCATAGCGAACGCGGTAGACCGCGCGGTCCCTGGCCGCTTCGATGAGATAGGCATCGCTGGTGGCGAGCTGATCGACCAGGCCCAGATCGAGGGCGCGTGTTCCAAACCAGTATTCGCCCGTACCGACCGCCTCGAGATCGAGCAGCGGACGGTGCTGCGCGACGAATTCCTTGAACAGCGCATGGGCGTCGTCGATGTCGGCCTGAAATTTGGCGCGTCCTTCGGCGGTGTTCTCGCCGAACATGGTGAGGGTTCGTTTGTACCTGCCAGCGGTCACCAGTTCAAAGTCGATGTCATTCTTGCGCAGCAGCCGATTGAAGTTCGGGATCTGTGCGACTACCCCGATGGAGCCGATGATGGCAAACGGCGCCGCGATAATGCGGTTCGCGACGCAGGCCATCATGTAACCGCCGCTGGCGGCAATCTTGTCTACTGCGACGGTCAGCGGGATGTTGCGGTCGCGCAGTCGTTGCAATTGCGAAGCGGCCAGACCATAGCCATGAATGGTGCCGCCGCCGCTTTCCAGTGTCACCAGGACTTCATCGTCAGCGCCGGCTACGGACAAGACGGCGGAGATCTCCTGGCGTAGCGACGACACCGCCTCAGCGCGCAAATCACCCTCGAAATCGCATACGAACAGGCGCCTGGCAGGGGGCGTTTCGTGCGCTGCCTTGCGTTGCTTTTTGCTGTCCTTCAGGCGCTGCTTGAAATCTTTGGCGGATAGCAGTTGCGCTTGCATGTCGAGTTCGAGATCGAGCAGTTGGTCATTGATGCGCTCGATGGTGAGACTGGCCGGCGGGCCGCCGCGACGCGATGCCCTTATCATCACGACGAGGGCGATGAATGGCAGCATACACAGAGCCGCCACCGTCAAGGCCTTGGCGGCGAACAGCAGATATTCGGTCAGGAAATACATCGCAATGAAACTCCGGGCGGCGCGTGGCCAATGGCGGCGATAGTGTAGATGCCGGCGGGCCGTCGACGAACTTGCCGTCGCGGTGACGGGCAGCGGTTCGCGACTGCGAGGCGCGTGCTCAGGACAAGCGCGACTGTGCGCCTTTGAGATAACACTCGGTGTGGCAGATGCGTTCGACGATGCGCGCGCGCTCGGCATCGCCCATCGAGCCGAACCACAGTCCAATCTCGAAGCCGTCCTGGCATTCGCACACCAGCACGACGGTGCCGGTGAAGCGCTGCACGCGCCCGCGCAACGGGATCTCCACATCGACCATGCTGCCGGCCGGCAGGTATTTGTCAGCGTGGAAGCGCAGGCCAATGTCGCCGGCCAAGGGCTCGGCTTTACGAAAAAGTGTCGGCATCAGTGACCGTCGCCGATAGCGCAACGGAAACTGAGCCGGATGAGAGATGAAGTCGTTGTTGTAATTATCGAAGCGAGTGGGACTGGTACTCGCATTGGGCATTGAGAACGGCTGAGCACGGCCTTGTTTTTGGCTGTCGTTGCTACGCATCGTCCAGACCTCGCAAATTTAGTTCCTATTTTTAATAGGTTGCGAGGTTTATTTATAGTTAGTTCGAGATGCGGTGTCAAGCCGAAAAATACGCTTGCGACGATTTCGTGAGTTGCACAGGCGGGAGCAATGGCGGACGCGGATCGGCGCCGCGCCGCGCATCGGTCATTGGCTGCGGGCGCTGACGTCCATCCAGGCGCCGACCACTTCAATGGTCGCCCCATCTCCATCGCGCACTGCACGCATGGAATCGACCACGGTGAGGTAGGCGCCATCACGGTGGCGGACGCGGTACTCGACGACCGCAAAGCTGGCGTCGGCGGCGGTGAGGGACGCCAGCGCGTCGCGATAGCGCTGCGCGTCGCCGGGGTGGACGAGTTCGCGCCAGAAGCTGCCGTCGACCACCGCCGCGGTGCGTTCAAAACCGGTCAGGCGATGAAAGTTCTTGCTGATGTAACTCGGGTGCAGTTGCCCGTCCTCGCAGGAAAAGCTGTACAGCACGGCGGGGCTGAACTCTACCCAGTACTCGAGTAACTCGTTGGCTTCGTCGAGATCCTGAATTTTTTCGTCGAGTTCGGCATTGATGCGTGCCAACTGCTCGCGCAAGCGGCGCTCGTCGCTACGCATGTCGAAGTAGGCACGGGCCTCGGCCAACGTGGTGGCCAGCGTCTGCGCCTGCCAGGGTGTACGCACCACGCGAAACACACTGCCATCCTGCAGCGCGGCGAGCGCGGTCTCCAGCGCGTCTGCCGACACCACCATGATGCCGACCGTATCCGGCCAGCGCCGTTGACGCAGTTGCTGCAGTTCGAGGCACCGCGACTCCGACAGGACAGTGGCATCGGTGAGCAGCAGGGCGCAGCTGTCTTGACCGTCCAGTATCGCCCGCGCCTGGTCCGTCGATGCGACCATCAGGCAGTCGAAATCCTGGCGCAACAAAGTTTCGACTTCCGCGGCGAGGGCGGGTGACAGCGCGACGCAGAGGGCTTTCAGTCGGATTGAGTTCATACCTGCACTAAGAACTATCTTGGCAAACGAGCGAGCCGGGCGCCGCGCCGGCACATCGACTGTCCGCGCTTTTGGATGCTAATGCCAGCCCACGCACTGCGTCGGCCTGCTGGCCGGCCCTGGCCACCACGCGACGGCCGCAATGGCGATGTTATGATGACCCATGGATCTGTTCTTCAGTTTCGATTTCGCGTCCGCGCGCTCCCTGCCTCACCTTCCTGCCGCCCATCGCTGCAGTCGTGTGCACGGACATACCTTCCACGTCGAACTCACCATCCGCGGTGAACTGGGGGCGGAATCAGGATGGATAGTCGACTTTGACGATGTCGACCGCGCCATGGCGGAACTGAAGGAACAGCTCGATCACCGCTTGTTGAATGACATTGCCGGTCTCGAAAATCCGACCACCGAGAGGCTCGCGCAATGGCTGTGGACGCATATCGCGTCGCGGCTGCCGGGCTTGTATTGCGTGACAGTGCAGGAGCATCCGTCGCGGGGAGTGCGCTATTTCGGGCCTGCCGCCTGAGCGCACGCTCGCGCTCAGGCGCAGTGCCGGCCCGAATGGATCAGGTCGGCATGGGATGCCAGCCGGCATCGGCCCACAGCTGGCCGCTGACCGCCGAATTGCGGATCAGGAACGAGATCGCGTCGGCGATTTCCTCGGGCCGGATGAGGCGTTTGATCTGCGTCGCCGGCAGCACCTGGTTCTGGATGTAATCCTCGCCGAGCGCACGCACCATCGGCGTATCGGTGAAGCCGGGATGCAGCACGGCGCAGCGCACCCCGTAATACATGGCCTCTTTCATGAGCGTCGATGCGGCGCCCTCGAGACCGACCTTGGTCGTGGCGTAGGAAATCTGTCCCTTGTTGCCCTGCGATGACACCGAACCGATGAAGACGATTACGCCCTGACTGCCTTCTTCGGCCGACCATTGTTTGAGCCCGCGTGTGAAGCGATCTTCGGCGAGCTGCGCGACCATCTCCAGGGCCCAGTACACCGGCGCGATCAGGTTGACCTCCATGACCAGGCGAAAATGTTCTATCGGGTAGAGATTGGCCTTGCCCTTTTCCTTGTTCATGCGCACGGCGAGCGCGTCGCGGGTGATGCCGGCCGCCGGTACGCAGATGTTGACCGGGCCATACTCGTGACGCATGGTCTCGAACACTTCGTGGCGGAAGGTGGCGTCGGTGGTGTCGCCCTGGAAGGCGCGCGCGACGCGCGCACCGTAAGTGTCGTTGAGTGAGGTGGCGACTTCGTGCACCGCGTCTGCCATGTCGACCAATGCGATGGCCGCGACGCCCTGCTTGCACAACTCGGCCGCGGCGGCGCGCCCGATGCCACTGGCCGCACCCGTGATGACGGCGACTTTCCCTTTGATATCCATTGAGTATTCGTTTCCGAGATGGGACTACGCTGGCATTATAGGGTGAATATGATGCGTCGCAATAACGCGCGGGCAGGCGCGAAAACGGCCGTGATTCGATGGCTGAAGTCGAGGCGCACTGCGTGGCGCGCCGGCCTGTGAGCGATACGCCCGCTTATCTCAATGCTGCCAACTGTCCGGGCCTGCGGACCGCCTGGCGTTATTCGCGGTCAGCACTCCAAACTCTGACCGCAGCGTTTGAAGCACAGGCCGCGCACCTGCCCGATGTGGTGACGGTCGCGGTGGGCGGCTCCCTAGGGCGCTACGAAGCGGGCGCCGCGTCCGACGTCGATTGCATCGTGGTCGTGCGGGACGGCGCCGCGAGCGCGCACGTCGAAGTACAGAACGCCCTGGTCCACCGCCTGTTTGCCGAATCAACTTTCAAGCCACCCAAAGCCGATGGCATCTACCGACAGGGTATTGCCCGCCGCGCCTTGCTCGATCCGGCAGCGCTCGGCAGTCTCGACGAAGCGCCCGCGGTGTTTGGCAAGCGCATACAGCTTTTGCTCGACGCCCGCCCGGTATTCGGTCGCGCCGGCTTCGATGCTCTGCAGCGCGATATCGTCGCCTGGTATTGCACTGACTTCGTGGTCGCCAAGCCGACGCGCACGTGGACTTACCTGTGCAACGATCTCATGCGTTACCTGCATTCCTACGCAGGCTGGCAGCAGTTCAAGTTCGAGCGCGGCACGGACGACAGCTGGCAATTGCGCCAGGCGAAATTCCGCACCAGTCGTCTGCTGACTTTCGCCGCCACCATGTACCTCCTCGGCGAGAGCGATGGCCTGCCCGATAAAGTGAGCTGGCTGCAATCACAGCTGGCCGACACGCCCTTGCAGCGTCTGTACACCGTGATGGCGCGTCATGATGCAGCGGCCTATGCTCAATTGCTGGCGGCTTATGAAGCCGCGTTCGCATTGCTGGTGCAGCCCGAGCTGAGAGCCGCCTTGGTGGCAAGCGGGCCGGACGCCGCGACGCGTATGCGCGCCGAACTGCATCCGGTGTACGAACAAATCCGCGAACACTCCGCCGCGCTGTCGCGCATATTGACCGAGTTTGCGTTGACGCGGCGGGCGCAGTGGGGTGCGCGTTTCTTCGAACGTTGGCTTTTTTAGCGGGCTACTCGAAATGCACCGCGCGCGCCGGCGCAATCGCCGCCGCGCGCAGCGCCGGATAGACCGTCGCAAGCAAGGACAGGAAAAGGCTCGCGCCAACCACCGCCACCAGGTCGGCGCCGCGCAGATCCGCCGGCAGGTAGTCGAGGAAGTAGACGTCGGAATTCAACAGGTCAATTCCGAAAAGACCTTCGAGGAATTTCATCGCGGTCTGGCTTTCCGCCGCGCCCCAGGCGCCGAGCCCCAAGCCCAACAGTGCGCCGACGGTGCCGAGCATCAAACCCTGGGCGAGAAACAAGCCGACGATTTGCGTGCGGGTGGTGCCGACCGTGCGCAGGATGGCGATGTCGCGGGTCTTCTCGGTCACGATCATGATCATGTTGGCGGCGATGTTGAAGGCGGCCACGGCGATGATCAGCACCAGGATCACGAACATGATGTGCTTCTGGGATTTCAGGGCGAGAAAGAAATTGCGCTCGTACTGGGTCCAGTCGACCGCGCGAAAATCCGCTCCGAGCTGCTTTGCGATTTCGCTCGCCGCCTGCGGCGCGATGGCCGGATCCTTGAGTCGTGTACGCACCCCGGATATGCCTGAGCCAAGGTGAAACAGGCGCCGCGCGTGATCGATGTGCGTGACCACCAGCCGCGCGTCGTATTGATGCATGCCGGTATGGAAGCTTCCCGCCACCCGTAAACGCTCGTAGCGCGGCGCGAGCGCACGACCTTGTTCGTCCCATTGCGGCACGACGAGTGTCACCTGATCGCCGGCCTGGGCGGCAAGTTTCTTGGCCAGGCTGTCACCCAGCAATACGTCGCCGCGATTGGCGTCCAATGATTGCAACAGGCCGGGCGGCAGGTAACTGGCGAGATCGGTCACCGCGCTTTCGAGCTCAGGATCGATGCCCTCGATGATGGTGCCGGTGACCTTGCCTTTGCGCGTCAGCATGCCGCTGGCGCGGACATAGGGCGACAACGCCACCACCCGCGGGTCGGCCATCACGCGCCGCTCGAGCGCCGGCCAGTCGGCAATCAGACCGCTGTCGCTGAGCAGCACGGCATGGGACGACATGCCCAGCACATGGCGCACTACTTCGCGCTCGAAGCCGTTCATGACCGACAGCACGATGATCAGCGCGCCGACGCCCAGCGCGATGCCGGCGATGGACACGAAGGTGACGAACGAGGCAAAGCGGTTGCTGCGCTTGGTGGTGATGTAGCGCAGGGCAATGAACAGGGGAAAGGGCTGGAACACGAACGACCCGTCGGTGACGCAAGGATGGCGGGATTATGTCACGCGCAACGGACGATGCCGAAACAGTGGGGGGCGCATCGCTGCGCCCCCCAAAATGTCGCACTTAGAGAGGAGTGGCACGCGACTCTTGGGCAGGGCCGCGGCCTGCACGAAGCTTTGCAGCATGTGTGCCAATGTCCAGTCGATGCTTTTTCAATCGCTTAGCTGGCAGGCCGCGGCGTGCATCGCACCGTCGCTGACCGCGAGGCACAGCGCTGGTGCGCGCAGCGGCCGCGACGTCAGAGCGCGGTTCGCGCGGCGTGCTGTTCCCAGTGCTGGCCATCGAAAGCTTCGAGCCTGATTTCTTCCATACCGCGCGTGTCGAGACAGCGCAGATTGACGCTGTAGCCATCGGGATTGGAGCGCGGAATATAAAAGCCCTTGACGCCGCAATGGCGACAGAAAGTGTGCCTCGCGACGCCGGAATTGAACGTGTAGGTCGTCAGTGCATCGCTGCCAGCGAGCAGACGCAAGTGCGCGGCAGGCACCCGCAAGTGCAGATAGCCCGCCTTGCGGCAGATTGAACAATTGCAGTCTTGGGCGATGATGCGCGCCGGCGCCAGCACCGTGAAACGCACGGCGCCACAATGGCAGGCGCCTGGGTGTTCGCGCAGACCGAAGTCGGTCGCGCGTGGCGCATCAGCCATCGTGATAGGCGACTTGCTCGAGGATCGCGAGCGGCACCGTGTCGGTGACAGCCTGGTGGGTGGCGCGCAGATGCACGCGCGCAACGATGCCTTCGTGGAACGCTTCTATCCAGCGCGGCAGGCACACGCACCAGCGATCACCGGGCAGCAGGCCGGGAAAGCCCATTTCGAGTCGCGGGGTCAAAAGGTCGTTGCCGCGCTGGCGCGAGAACAACAGGAACTCCTCGCTCATCTCCACACATATCGTGTGCTGACCGACGTCCTCCGCGCAGGTATTGCAGCAGCCATCGCGGAAGTAGCCGGTCAAGGGATCGAGCGAGCAGCTTTCGAGGGGCGTACCGAGAACATTGAGGCTGACGGTCATGGCGGGTAGGCGAATTCCTGTGGCAGGTGTCGATGGCAACGGTCGGGCAGGGCAGTGGCCATGCGGCGCTTCCCGGCGCGGGCAATGGTAGACTTCGGCGCGCGCCGCGGGCAAGGCGACGGGCGTCGACAGTTGCCTGGATGCGCGCACTTCTAGAGATTGATCGAGTCTGTCATGCCGACATCCCGTGCCTTCCTGCGTCGTTTGCTGTTGTGCCTGCTGCTTGGCTTGGGCACGCCTGCCGCGTGGGCGGCGACCTCAGTCACGGCGCCCGATTGGACGCTCGATTCGAGCACCGGCCGCAGCGTGCAATTCCATCGCGATGCGCGCGGTGCGCCGGCCGTGCTGTTCTTCTGGGCGAGCTGGTGTCCGCATTGCGGCGCGGCCTTGCCCGCCATGGAGGCGCTCTACCAGCAATTCGCGCCGCGTGGCGTGCGCTTTTACGCGATGAACATCTGGGAAGACGGCGACGCGGTCGCCTATTTCGCACGACATGGCTACCATCTGCCCTTGTTCCTGGCCGCCGATCTGGTGGCGGAAGATTATGGCGTCGAAGGTACGCCTGCGGTGATAGTCGTCGACGGCGAAATGCACATAAGGGATCTGAACATCGACGGCGCCGCACCCGAGGAAATCGCTGCATCGTTGCGACTGTTCCTGGAAGCTGCGTTGAACCACGGCCAGGATCGGACGGTCACCGCGAAATGAAGCCCGCCATCGCGCCCCGCGCGTCGTGATGGCCCATCACATGCAAACACGGGAGCAACTACCATGTTGGGAAGACGTAAAGCCATGAGCATGCCGGAGCCTCACGAAGCCTTGCCCGGCCGTCACATCTCGATGCCGGTGCCGGCCCGCCATTTCGTGCTGGGTACGTCCCTGGTCGCGCCATTTCCGGCGGGCTGCGAAGTCGCCTATTTCGGACTTGGATGTTTCTGGGGCGCGGAGAAGCGCTTCTGGCAGATGCCCGGCGTGTATTCCACCGCGGTCGGTTATGCCGGCGGCCTCACGCCCAACCCCACCTACCATGAAGTGTGCAGCGGCATGACCGGTCACAATGAAGTGGTGATGGTGGTGTTCGATACCGCCAAGCTCGATTACGGCAGCTTGTTGAAAGCGTTCTGGGAAGCGCACGACCCGACCCAGGGCATGCGTCAAGGCAATGATCTCGGCACCCAGTATCGCTCCGGCATCTACTGCACGAGCGACGCGCAACGTCAGCATGCGCAGGCTTCGCAGGAGCGCTTTCAGCGCGCGCTGGTGGCGGCCGGTTACGGCGCCATCACCACCGAAATCCTGAACGCGCCGGCCTTCTACTACGCCGAGGAATACCACCAGCAATATCTGGCCAAGAACCCCGACGGCTATTGCGGCCTGGGCGGCACCGGCGTGCGCTGTTCGGACTGAGGACGCTTACACCACGAGCGGCAGGCGGCGCTGCCGCTTGCCGGTGAGACGCGCCAGGGCGTTGGCCACGGCCGGCGCGATGGGTGGCACGCCCGGTTCGCCGATGCCGCCCGGCGGCGCATCACTGTCGATTATCTGGACGTCGATGACCGGCATCTGCGCCAGCGTCAGCAGGCGATAGTCACTGAAGTTCTGGCGCTTAATCCGACCCGCCTCGTAGCCGGCATCACCGTACAGGGCGGCGCTGAGCCCGAACACGATGCCGCTTTGCATCTGCGCAATGACGGTGTCGCGATGCACGACGGTGCCGCAATCGACCACGCACCACACGCGATGCACGCTGAGTTGGTCAGCATTGATGGACACTTCCGCAATCTGCGCCACCACCGTGCCAAAGCTTTCATGCAGCGCGAGCCCGCGCGCCCGGCCTGCGGGCACGGGCGCGGACCACACCGCCAGCAACTGGCTCAGCACGCGGTGTTCGCGCGTATCCGCCGGCAGATGCGCAAGACGGAACTCGAAGGGATCGCGGCCCGCTGCCGCCGACGCTTCATCCATGAAGCACTCGGTGAAAAATCCATGATGGGAATGGCCGACGCTGCGCCAGAAGCCGACCGGCAGCGCCAGTGCGCACTGGCTGTGATCGATACGCCGATGGGGGATGTCGTAGGCCAGCCACGCTGCGCCTTCGACGTTGGTGCGATCGGGCCCACCCAGCGGCAGACGCGGGAACGCGCGCCCAATCACCGCCTGATTGACCGATGGCGAGGCGATGCGGTTATGCCAGGCGAGCAGCTTGCCATGCTCGTCCAGCCGCGCCGTGAAGCGCGACAGCACCGGTGGTCGATAGCTGTCGTGCTGCACATCCTGTTCACGGGAATAAATGAGCTTCACCGGCGTGCCGGGGACAGTGCGTGCAATGTCTATGGCGCGCAGCATGACATCGGCTTCGATGCGGCGACCAAAGCCGCCGCCCAGCAACGGTGTGTGCAGCGTGACTTGGTCCTGCGCGATGTCGAGCGCGCCAGCCGCCAGCAGGCGCCACAAATCAGGCGCCTGGTTGCCGCACCAGATCTCCGCGCGGCCATCGTCCACGCGTACTGTGCAATTCATCGGCTCCATGCAGGCATGGGCGAGCGGCGGCACCTGGTACTCCGCGCTGAAACTCGCCGCACCTTCGAGCGCGGCCACTGCATCGCCCTGGTCTTCGTAGGCAAAGCCCGCGCCGCCGTCGAGGGCGCGCCCATAGTCGGCCAGCACCGAAGCCGTGGAGAGCGCGGCATGGTCGCCGTCATCGAACTCCGGCGGTGTCATGCGCAAGGCGTTTTCGGCCTGCCACCAGCTGCCTGCGACGACCGCCACGGCATCGGCGCTTCGCACTACGCTGTGCACGCCGGCAGCGGCCTGCAAGGCGTCGTGATCAACACCCGCGACGCGACCGCCGAACACCGGTGCGATGCGGATGGCCGCGTACAGCATGCCGTGCTGCACGACATCGATGCCGAACTGCGCCGCGCCGGTGACTTTGTCCGGCACGTCGAGACGCGGCGGCGAGTGACCGATGAGGCGCCAGGCGGTGCGCGGTTTGAACGTGACCTCGCGCGGCGGCTCGAGCAGCGCGGCTTCCGCGGCCAGCGCGCCATAGGCGAGGCTGCGCTGACTCGCGGCGTGGGTCACCACGCCGTCACGCGCATCGAGTTCTGTCGCCGGCACTTTGAGCCTGGCCGCTGCCGCGCTGAGCAACATGGCCCGTGCGGCGGCGCCAGCGGTGCGCATCGGCAGCCACGCGTCACGCACACTGCTGCTGCCACCGGTGGCCTGCAGGCCCAGCACGCGCGCCGTCCGTTCAAACGCAAAGCGGGCCGAGCGCGCCAGTGGTCCGTGATCGTGGTCCGCAAGCGGCACGCTTGCCACCAGCGCCGCGATGTTGCCGTAGACCTTGGCTATCGGCGCCTGCTCGACGCTCACCATGGCCCACGGCACATCGAGTTCTTCGGCGACCAGCATCGGCAGGGCGGTGTAAACACCCTGGCCCATTTCCGCGCGTGGCACCGCCACGGTCACGCGCCCGTCGGCGGCGATGCGCAGCCACGCATTGAGCGCGCTCTCTCCGGGCGCCGTATCGAGCACCGTGCGTGAGCCCAGCAGATCGCGTGGCTTCAGCAGGCCGTAGCCAAGCAGCAAGCCGCCACCGATGGCGACGCCACTGAGCAGGAAGCGTCGGCGCGACAGCGTCATGATTGAAACGCGCCCGCGTGCGCAGCGCGAAGCGAGTGCGTGGTCACGATGTCGTGTGCGATGGGCATGGCTTCAAGCTAAACAGGTCCCTGCACGCTGTCCAGCCAGATTTGCGGTGGACAAGGCGGCGGCAGGGCACCAAGATGCGCGCAGTCACGCGCAGGTCATCCCCATGAGCAATCAAACCTGGAATCCCACCGATTACAGCCGCCACGCGAGTTTCGTGGTCGACATGGCGGCCGATATGGTCGACCTGCTGGCGCCGCGCGCCGGTGAGCGGATTCTCGATCTCGGCTGTGGTGATGGTGCATTGACCGTCAAGTTGCTGCCTCACGGATGCACGGTGGTGGCGGTCGACAGCAGCCCCGATCAGGTCGGCGCCGCCTGCGCGCGCGGTCTCGATGCCCATGTGGTCGATGGCGAGCGCCTGGCTTTCAATGACGAATTCGACGCAGTGCTGAGCAATGCCGCCTTGCATTGGATGAAGCGGCCGGCGGCGGTGATCGACGGCGTGTGGCAGGCCTTGCGGCCGGGTGGACGCTTCGTCGCCGAGATGGGCGGCGCCGGCAACGTGGCGACGGTGCTCGATGCCGTCGGCACGCTGTTGGCGGCACGCGGCATCGATGCCGCTGCCTGGAGTCCGTGGTATTTCCCGACGCCCGAGGCCTATCGCGAACTGCTGGAGAGTCGTGGCTTCGTGGTCGATTCGATGGTGTTGTTTCCGCGCCCGACGCCGCAGGCCGGTGACGTTGTGCACTGGCTGCGCCTGTTCGCGCAGTCCTTCGCCGCGCCTTTACCGGCGGCCGAGCGCGAAGATTTCTATGCCGAACTTGCCGTGCGTCTGGCGCCCAAGCTGTGTAACGAAGAAGGCCGCTGGATACTCGATTACGTGCGGCTGCGCTTCACCGCGCACAGGCCTGCGTGAGGCGCGTGCCGGCGCTCAGAGTGGCGCCATCAAGCGCTCGACATGGGCGCTGACGCAGTCACCCAGGCGCTCGAGGTTATAGCCGCCTTCCAGGACTGACAGCAGGCGGCCGCCGCCGTGTCGAGCCGCCACTTCCATCAAACGCTCGGTCATCCAGCGAAAGCATGAGGTGCTCAACTGGACGTCGGCCAAAGGGTCGTCACGGTGCGCATCGAAGCCGGCGGAAATGATCACGCACTCCGGTTTGAAGTGCTCGAGCTTGGGCAGGATCTCTTCGAAGAAGGCGCGTTCGTAGGCGCTGTCGGTGGCGCCGGCCGGCATCGGGCAGTTGAGCGTCGCGCCGCGCCCGCGTCCAGTGCCGGTTTCATAGGCGGCGCCGGTGCCGGGGTAGTAGGGGTATTGGTGGGTGCTGACATAGAGCACCGACGGATCTTCTTCGAAGCTGTGCTGGGTGCCGTTGCCGTGGTGCACGTCCCAGTCGACGATCGCAATCTTGTCCAGGCCGTGCTGGCGCTGCAGGTAGCGCGCCAGTATCGCGACGTTGTTGAACAGACAAAAACCCATCGCCGCTTCGCGCTCAGCGTGATGTCCGGGTGGTCGCAGCAGCGCGAAGCCGTTGTCGATGTGACCGGCAACCATCGCGTCCGCCAGCGCCAGCGGCGCGCCGGCCGCCAGCAGCGCCACTTCGTAGGAATACTCGCAAACCGCGACGTCGGGCGTGTCGAGATAGGGTGCGCCGCTCGCGCAGGCGCGCGCCGCGCGCCGCACGTAGGCGAGCGAATGGCTGTTCTCGATGATGCTTATGTCCGCCGCGCTGGCTTCGATACGCTGCAATTGCGCGTAGTCGGCGTGCGCGGCCAGTGACTGGCGAATCGCGCCGATGCGCGCCGCCGTCTCGGGGTGATGGGCGCCGGTGTCGTGGGCAAGAAAACGATCGTCGTCGATGAGGCCGGTGGTCATGCGCGCGATTCTTACTGCGATAGGTGCGAATTCATTCGCACATTCAAGGGCGCGGCGGAGCGCTCAACGGGTGAACGGATGCGCCGCCGCGGGCCGCCTCAATGCGTTTCCGAGGTCGCGGTGGTGGGCGCCGAGACATTGCTCTTGCCTGCCGCCTTGGCATTGCGGTCGTTGTCGACCAGGCGCTTGTCGGCGGTGTCGGCATAGATCCAGTCGGTCAGCACGTTGCCGGCTTCCGACAGGATGACGTCCAGCGCCTTGTCCTTTTCGTCGGGCTTGCGGAATTCATCGTCTTCCTCGTCGCTCTCAGGCGTCACCGCGTCGGCCGCCAAGGGCGCGAGGCCGCGTGCAACACGGATCTGGTTCTCGCGGGCGCGCTGTTCGCTGCGCGCCTTGTCGTGCTCTGCGCGACGCTTGTCCTCACGCAGCGACAGCGATTTCTGTGACTGCGCGTCGCTCACTGCGCGCTCTGTCGCCAGCAGTGCCTGGAAACCCGAATCGGCGGCGATGCGCTTGTCGAGCAGCTTGCGCACGGTGGCAATGCGATCCTCGGAGTAAGCGACGGCAGTGAAGCGCGCCGGGTCGATGGCGGCCCACGGCAGGGCGTTGTCGAGCGAACGCTCACCATGGTCGTCGTCGCTCATCACGGTCGGGAAAGGCACGTCCGGCACCACGCCCTGGTACTGGGTGCTGCTGCCACTGACGCGGAAGAACTGCGCGATGGTGGCCTTGAGCTGGCCAAGCTTGCCGTTCATGGTCTGATCGAAGCGGTTCAGGTCGACCAGGTTCTGCACCGTGCCTTTGCCGAAGGTCGGTTCGCCGACGATCATGCCGCGGTGATAGTCCTGGATGGCGCCAGCGAAAATCTCGGACGCCGACGCGCTGTTGCGATCGACCAGCACCGCCAGCGGACCCTTGTAATCCACCTGCGGCTCGGTGCTGCGCTCAATCTGCACCCGGCCCTGGGAATCGCGCACCTGCACGACAGGCCCGGGGCCGATGAACAAGCCGGTCAGCTCGGTCGCCTCACTCAGGGAACCGCCGCCGTTGGCGCGCAGGTCGATGACCAGGCCTTCAATCTTCTTGGCCATGAGTTCGTCGATGATCTTGCGCACGTCGCGGGTGGTGCTGCGGTAGTTCTCGTCACCGGCGCTGCGTGCTTCGAAATCCATGTAGAAGGTCGGCAGGGTGATGACGCCGATCTTGGCCACGCCGTTACCGCGCTTGACGTCGATGACCGAGCCCTTGGCGGCCTGTTCGTCGAGCTGGATGGTGTTGCGCGTGAGGCGACGGTGGTGGTCGGTCCACCCAGCGCCGTGCCTTTCGGCAGCACCTGCAGTCGCACCACCGAGCTCTTGGGACCGCGGATGAGATCGACCACGTCATCCAGACGCCAGCCGATGACGTCGACGATGGCGCCCTTTTCATCCTGGCCGATGCCGACGATGCGATCGTCGGCATGCAGCTTGCCAGAGAGATCCGCCGGCCCGCCGGTCACTACTTCACGCACCACGGTCAATTCGTTGTCGCTCTGCAGCACCGCGCCTATGCCTTCCAGCGACAGGCTCATGCGAATCTTGAAATTCTCCGAAGTGCGCGGCGAGAAATAGGCGGTGTGGGGATCGATGGCGGTGGTGTAGGCGTTCATCAAGGTCTGGAACACGTCTTCGCTGTTCAACTGCGCGGTGCGGCGCACCAGACCGTCGTAACGCTTCTTGAGCGTGCTGCTGATTTCACCTTCCGGCTTGCCGGCCAGCTTGAGCGAGAGGATGTCGTTCTTCACGCGCTTGCGCCACAGCTCGTCGAGCTCGGCGGTGTCCTTGGGCCACGCTGCTTTCTTGCGGTCAAATTCAAATGATTCGTCGACCTTGAAATCGAACTTGCCGTCGACCGCCTTCACGGCGTAATCGACGCGCTCGCCCAGACGCTGACGGAAACGCACGAACATTTCGAACAAAGGGTTAAGGCTCGAACTGCGCAGGTAGTCGTCGACGCGCGTCGCATGCTGCTGGAACTCGTCGATGTCGGCCTGGTTGAAATAGCTGCGCGCCGGGTCCAGGGCATCGATGTAGCGGTCGAGGATTTTCTTCGACAACGCGTCGTCGAGCGGCACGTTGCGATAGTGATAGTTGCTGATGACATGCGTGATCAGACGCGTGGAGCGACGATGTTCGGGGCCCGGCTTGAGATCCTCAAGCGCCACCACAGGAGCGTTGGCCCAGCTCGCGGCACTGAAGACCGCCGCCAGCAACAGGGACAGAAGAAGGGTGGTCGCTTGTCTCATAAATTTCCGAAGCTTCGCGAGGCGATTGGGTAACGCGGCCGGCACCGCGCGCCTAGTCTAGCGTATTTGTTGCAATTTCCAGTATAAGACCTTGTTCCGCACAGCCTTGGATATCGCAGGTTTGACCGTATTCACGAACATTTCGTCCCGTCCTGTGGCCGCCCGACCGCGCCTGCCGGCGGTCACTCACGCACACCCCTGCACAGGCCCGCGCACATGACTGAGATCCACTACGGCGAGTTCCGGTTCATCGCCACGCAAGCGGCGCTCGAAGCACTGTGCGCGCAATTGCATGCTGTGCCGTGGCTGGGCCTGGATACGGAATTCGAGCGCAGCCGGACCTTTTACGCCGAGTTGTGTCTGGTGCAGATAGCGGCACCGGGGGTGTTGGCCTGTATTGACCCCTTCGCGGTCGAGTCCCTGGCGCCACTCATGGATGTGTTGGCGAGCGCCGGTTCACCCAAGTATCTGCACGCCGCGCGACAGGATCTCGAGGTGCTGCATCAGGTCGACGGTCGTCTGCCGGTGGACTTGCTCGATACCCAGGTGGCGGCCGGGCTGGCGGGATTCGCCGACAACATCGGCTATGCCGATCTCGTCCAGCAACTGCTGGGGGTCAGTCTCGACAAGTCACAGACCCGCACCGACTGGCGGCAACGCCCCTTGACCACGGCGCAGCTCGATTACGCGGCGGCCGACGTGCTGCACCTCGGGCCGATAGCGCAGATGCTGGAAGCGCGCTTGGCCGAACTCGGGCGCAGTGCGTGGTTGGCGCAGGACAGTCGCGCGTTGCTCGGTGTCGAGCAGTATCGCCAGGCGCCGGAGCTTGCGTGGCAGCGGCTGCGCGGCCTTGCCAACCTGCCGCCGGTTGCGCAGGCGCGCGCCGTGGCGCTGGCCGCGTGGCGCGAAAGCACCGCCCAGTCGCGCAATCTGCCGCGCGGCTGGGTGTTGAAGGACGACGAACTCATGAGTCTTGCCACCAATGTGCCGGCCAGCGCACGTGAGCTCGCGGCGCAGTTGGCCAGCAATGGCAATGTGCGACGTCACGCCGAGACCATTATCGAGCTGCTGAATGCCTGCCCCATGACGGCCCCTGGCCCGGCCTCGAAACGCCTGACGGTCGCCGGTCGCGCGCATCTCAAGCGCCTGTCCGCCTGCGCGCAGGATATCGCGCAGCAGCTGGGCATCGCCGCGTCGATCCTGGTCACGCGCCGCGAACTCGAAATGCTGGTGTGGGATGAAACGCCGGCGCGGCTGCGCGACGGTTGGCGCGGTGCGCAGCTCGGCGCGTTGCTGGCGCTGCATGCCGAGACCCGCGTCGACGGTTTGTGGGAGGCCTGAACGCCGCCGCCATGGGCAGGGCTAGCGCGGCGTTGCTGGCTTTGCTGTGGGGTTGCGCGTCGCTGGCCGCCGCTGAGTCCCATGGGCCTTTGCTGAGCGCGCGACCGCTATTGCCGGCGTGGCTGCGTGTAATCGAAGCGAATGTCCATGTCAGCGCCGACAGCGTCGAATGGCAGGGCCACGAGCTGCACGATGTCGAAGTGCCGCTGGTGCTGCATGACAATGCCATGGAAGTGCAGGGCGCGCATGCGCGCCTCGCCGGCGGCAATGTGCGACTCGATGCCCGCCGCGATGCGCAGGGCGCGGCCACGCTCGCCGTCAGCGCCAGTCACGTGACCCTCGGTGAACTCGCGGCGCTGCGCCCGTTCGTGAGCGGCGTGCCCGTCGACCTCGAAACCCGACTCAGCGGCAAAGGCGACAGCCTTGCTGCCTTCGCCGCCTCGGCCAGCGGACGGGTGCAGCTGCGCAACACCGGGCCGGGCATCGTGCGTCACGGTTTCGAGGAGATGGGCGACAACCTGGTCTATCACTTCATCAGTGCCTTTGAAGTATTCCGTCGTGCCGGCTCCGATGCTTATCTCGAATGCGTGGCGATGGATCTGCCGTTCGCCGAAGGCGTGGCCGTGGCCAGCAAGTCCATGGAGCTGCGCACCAAGCGCCTGTGGGTGCGCGGTGGCGGCAGCGTCAACCTGCGTGATGAGCGGCTCGATCTCAGCTTCAAGCCCGAAACCCGTGGCGCCATCCGGCTGCAGAGTCTGAAAGTGGTCGAGCGGGTGCGGGTGCGGGGCTCGCTGCGCGCACCCGAGGTGACGCTGGACAGCGCGCACCTGGTCGGACGTGCGGCACGCCTCGGGCTCGATGTCGCCAATCTCGGCGGCGGCGTGGTATTCAATCGCCTGCTGCGCCGCAAGCCGGCGCCGGGCCTGTGTGCCGGCGCCTTGGCCGCACCGCTTACAAAGCCTTGAGACGGCGATGTGTTCCTGCATCCGCCCGCGATCGCATGATTCGAATGGTCGGCCAGTGCGCTCGCCGCGCGTCACGATTTCGACGCGATAACGCGCTTTGAACCGCTCACGACGCGGCATGGCTGTGACGTGCGGCCGCAGTTCCAGCATCACGACATGCGCGAAACGCTGACCACGCTGACAATTTATCGACGGCGCCACGGCGCCGCCGATGAAGCACCGTCTCAGCCCTTCAGATAGTTGGGGAATTCTTTGTCGAAATTGGCGTGCGACAACTGCAGCACGTTCAAATCGAAGCTCGGCAGGATGTCGCCCTTGGCCTGGCGCTCGAGCAGAAAATGGAAGGCGGCCTCGATGCAGGCCAGCGGCGTGACGTTGCCGGCGGTCAGACGCTGATAGGTCGATTCCATCAGCGTCACGCGATGGTGGGTGCGACCTGCGCTGTCCGACACCACCACGCTGAACACCATCAATGCTCCCTCGTTGGGTTTCTGCTCGACTTCGATCATGGCTTCAGGCCCTGTGCGCGGCGCGCGCCGCGTGATCGTCGAGTAGCAGGCAAGGAAGAATCACCGTCACTCCTTGACCACGTCCAGGAGTTCGATTTCGAACACCAGGGTTTCGTTCGGTCCGATGACCGCGCCCGAACCGTTCACGCCGTAGGCGAGTTCCGGCGGAATCGTCACCAGCCAGCGCGCGCCGGCTTTCATCAGGGGCAGAATCTTGGCCCAGCCTTCAATCACGCCATTGACCGGGAACGTGACCGGCTTGCCTTCACGCTTGGAGCTGTCGAATTCGCGGCCATCGACCAGCTTGCCGGTGTAGTGCACCTTGACCGTGCTGTCGGCGGTCGGCTGCGCGCCGGTGCCTTCACGCAGCACCTCGTACTGCAGGCCGTCGGGCAGGGTGGTGACGCCCTTCTTGGCCTTGTTCTTCTCCATGTAGGCCTTGCCCTTGGCGAGGTTCTCGCCGGCCAGGGCCTTCTTCTTCTCGCCGGCCTTCTGCGCGGCGTTGCGCAGCGCGCTTTCCATTGCTTCGGCCGACAGGCGCGGCTCGGAATTCGCGAGGGCATCCTTGATTGCCATGTAGACCGCATCCGCATCCAGCGGCGCGCCCTGGCGCATCATGCTCTGGGTGAAATTGATGCCGAATGCGTAGCTGAATTTCTCGGCATCAGTCTCGAGCGAAGTGCCGACCGCGAATACCGAAGTGCTGGTGATTGCGATGCCGGCGGCGAGGAGAAATCGTTTCATGTAATGCCTTTGCATGATGGGTAAGGAGGGCGCGATCTTCCCATACCTGCCCTGATCTTGATACGCCGGGGCGGCCGCGCGCCTCAGGCTGCCTGGCGGTGGATGCGCTGCGCGGGTATGCGGCGGGCGAGTTCGGCGCTGCACCAGTCGAGCAGCGCATCGGTGTCGGCGCCGTAGCTGACCAGCCCGTCGCGCTCGGTCTCGGCCAGCGCGAACAGGCCTTCATCGGGGTACAGGCGCGCGATGTTGCGCGCCTGATCGCGCGGCAGGCGCAGTACGCCGACGGTCACCGAGTGCAGCTTGGTGGCGTCGAGTTCGGCGAACACCTGGTTGAAGAACGCACGGTGCACGGCTTCGAAATCCGCCACCGGCAACAAGGGATCGAAGCGCAGGCCTATCGGCCAGCCATGGGCCTGTAGACGCTTGATGGCGGCCAGGCGCGCCGCCAGGCTCGGCGTGCGCTGTTCAAAGGCATCGACCACCGCCGACGGGCTGAGCGAAAACGCGCATACGCAGCGCGCCACCGGTGGACGGTTCAGCAGGCTGCGGATCTGGGTGCTCTTGCTGCGCAGCTCCAGCCACGCGTTAGGCAGTTTCGCGCAAGCGTCGATGAAGGTCGCGGCGAAGCCGGTGACCGGCTCAAGCGCGAGGCTGTCGCAGTCATAGCCGGAAAACAGCCAGCGTGGCGCGTCGCTGCGCGCACACTCGGCTTCGATGTCGGCAATGAAATCCTCGTAATTGACGAACAATACATAGTGCGCCGAGCGGAACATGCCCTGCAGAAAACAATAACGGCAGTCGTACAGGCAGTTGAGCATGTGTGAAAAATAGAACGCGGGCTCGGCGGTGAAGCCGTAGCCGCCCGGCACCGGTAACAGCCGGCGGCCGTGCTTGGCGGCGAGAATCAAGGCGGGATGCGCCTTCTGCACGCGGAAGTTCTGGTTGTGGCGATTGAACACTTCGCCGTAACGCTCGCAGGTGATGACGTGGCGCGGCCTGACCCGCGCCAGCACGCGCGCGGTGCGCGGATGGTCCAGCACCTCGCGCTCGATATAGACGGTCTCGATCACTCAGTGCGGGCCGCCGGCAAGGGCAGGGCGTCGACTTCGGCGCGCAGGCGCGCCAGCACGGCGGCGGCATTGCGACAGTCGGTCAGAGTCTGCATGTCGAGCGCGGCCTGCGCGGTCAGCAAGGCGCGGCGCTGCAGCAGTTGGCGCAGCTGCGTGGTTTGCGTATGGCTGAAATGCCAGCGTGTCAGCAGCGCGGACGTGAGTTCGTCCGCGGCGGCGACCGGCAGGCGCAGGGCGACTTCGCGCACGCGTTCGACCAGCGCGGTGATGGCCGGCAGCGCAGCCTGCATGAGGCCGTGCACGCGTGTGCGCTCGATGACCCCGATGCCGCTCGCGGCGTTGTCAGACACCACCTTGAAAACCTGCACCAGGTCGCCGCTCGCAATGCGGCTGGTGGCGGCCATGAAGCCTGAGGCTTCCATGTCACAGCAGGCATCGGTGGGGTAGTCGGTGACCGCATGGTCGTAAGTGATGAGGGCGGACGTCGCGCAGGGCGGCGTGAACACGAGGCTCGGATACCAGGCGAGATCGCGACCGTGATGGCTGACCCGCGCGGCCAGCAGCGGCGTGCCGAGGGCGTGATGGGCGTGGCCGGCGATGCCGATATTGAGCCAGATGTCGTCAGCGCGGCTGTCATCGAGGCCGGCCGCGTAACCCACCGCCGCGGCGCTGGCGTGGGAACCGACACCCGAGACCAGCACGCGCAGGTTGCCGTCGCCGTAGACGCGAAACGGACGCTCGCGCTGCGCATTCAAACGCCAATGCGCGACCAGCGCCTGGGCTTCGCTCGGCAAGGCGCAGATAACAGTGACCCGTGGCACGCTGCTCATCGCGGCCGTGGCTCGAAACCGAAGCGCGCGGCGACGTCGGCGCGCGCCACGCTGGTCAGCGCCAGCACGTGCTCGCGCCACAACAGCGCGCGCGGCACGTCGTCGTCATCGCATTCGATGAGGCATTCACAGCTCGCCAGATCGCGGTCGTCGAGCAGGCCGATGCCGAGCGAGGTGCGCAACAGCAGGTTGCCGTCGTCATCCTGGAAAACCGCCAGCAGGTCGCGCGCCGCCATGCCGGTGTGGGTGGTGAAGGTCTGATCCGGCTGCCAGCGGTAAATCCACGGCGTGTAATCAAGGTCGACGAACACCTGCTGCGGGCCGTTCTGCACGTACCAGCGGCCGCGCTCGTCGGCGCGATAGTGTCGCGACAGAAAGGCCTGCGCGCGCGGATGTTGAATGACATCGCCGTGGATGCGCCACAGGCCACGCACGTCCAGCGACAGCCAGCCGAAGCACTGTGGCACGTCCGGCCACTTGGCCATGGCGCGCACCACTTCATCGTCGAATGCCGGCCACGGCAGCGGCTCGGTGCTCATGGCAGTTCGCTTACGACTTCGACCATGGCCGCCGTCAGTTGCGTGAGTTCGGCGTCGCTCACGATGTAAGGCGGCATGACGTACACCAGTCTGCCGAACGGCCGCAGCCACACACCACGCGCGACGAAGGCATGGGGAATGCTGCGCATGTCTACCGGCTCTTTGAGTTCGACCACGCCGATGGCGCCGAGGCAACGCACGTCCGCCACCTGCGGCAGGTCGCGGCACGGTGCCAGCCCTTGTCGCAGCGCCGCTTCGATGCGCGCGACGTTGCCGGACCAGTCACTGTTCAAGACCAGCTCGACGCTGGCGCGTGCGCAGGCGCAGGCCAGCGCATTGGCCATGAAGGTCGGGCCGTGCATGAACACGCCGGGCTCGGCGCGACAGATGGTGTAGGCGACTTCGCTGTTGACCAGGGTCGCGGCAAGCGTCATGTAACCACCGGTCAGGGCTTTGCCGAGGCACAGGATGTCGGGCGCGATGCCGGCGTGTTCGCAGGCGAACAGGCGGCCGCTGCGACCGAAGCCGGTGGCGATTTCATCGGCAATCAACAACAGGCCGAACTCGTCGCAGATCTCGCGCACGCCGGCAAGGTAGGCAGGATGGTAGAACCACATGCCGCCCGCGCCCTGCACGATGGGTTCGAGAATGATGGCGGTGAGGGTGTCGGCGTGAAATGCCGCGAGTTCGCGCAGGTCAGTCAGCACCGCCGCGTCCCAGGTTTCACTGAAGGCGACATCGGGGCGCGGCGCGAAGATGTGTTCGGGCAACACTGAGTTGAACAGGCTGTGCATGCCGGTCACCGGGTCACACACCGCCATCGCGCCGAAGGTGTCGCCGTGGTAGCCGCCGCGCACCGTCAACAGTTTCTGCTTTTCCACTTCGCCGCGCGCGGCGCGGTATTGCAGGGCCATCTTGATCGCGACTTCGACCGCCACCGAACCCGAGTCGGCGAAGAACACATGGTTCAGGCCGGCCGGTGTGATGTCGACCAGGGTGCGGGCGAGTTCCGCCGCGCCCTCGTGCGCGAGGCCGCCAAACATCACGTGCGCCATGTGTTCGAGCTGCCCGCGCACCGCGGTGTCCAGCACCGGATGACGATAGCCGTGGATGGCCGACCACCACGAAGACATGCCGTCGATGAGTTCGCGACCATCGGCGAGCTTGAGGCGACAGCCTTCGGCGCCCACCACCGGAAACACCGGGGGTGGATCAATGAGCGTGCTGTAGGGATGCCAGACGTGCTCGCGATCGTAGGCAAGCCAGGCGGGCGTGGCGCTCATGGCGCGGGGCTGACGCGCCACTGCGCGGTGCCCGGCGCGTCGAACACCAGGATATCGCCGAGCTCGCTCACGCAGCGTGACGGCGGCGGCTGGTGCGCGTCGCGCGTCAAGGTGATGCGGCGGGTGTTGACCGGCAGGCCGTAGAAGGCCGGGCCGTTATGCGCCGCGAAGGCTTCAAGCGCAGGCAGTGCATCGTGGGCGGCGAATACCTCGGCATAAGCGGCCAAGGCCACCGGCGCGTTGTAAATGCCGGCGCACCCACAGTCGCTTTCCTTGGTGTGCATGACGTGTGGCGCCGAGTCCGTGCCGAGAAAGTAATGCGCATCACCACTGCAGACGGCTTTCACCAGGGCCTGACGATGGGTCTCGCGCTTGATGATCGGCAGACAGTACATATGCGGGCGTATGCCGCCCTCGAACATCGCGCCGCGGTTCAACATCAAGTGATGAGGGGTGACGGTGGCGGCCAGCAGGCGCGCGTCGGCGGCGCTGACATAGGCAGCGGCCTCGGCGGTGGTGATGTGCTCGAACACGATTTTGAGCGCCGGGTGGCGCGCGCGCAGCGGCGTTAGCACCCGCTCGATGAACACCGCCTCGCGATCGAAAACGTCGACGTCGCGATCCACCACTTCACCGTGGATGAGCAGCGGCAGTCCCAGCGCGCTCATGGTCTCGAACACGCCATCGAGTCGCGTGATGTCGGTGACGCCCGCGGCGGAATTGGTGGTGGCGCCGGCCGGATAGAGCTTGGCGGCGGTGAAGATGCCATCGCGCGTGCCGGCGGCGAGATCGGCCGCATCCGTGACATCGGTCAGGTAGCAGGTCATGAGCGGTTCGAAATCGTCGCCGTCGCTGAGCAGCGCGCGAATGCGCGTGCGATAGGCGTCGGCGGCCGCGGCGCTGGTGACCGGCGGCTTCAGGTTCGGCATGACGATGGCGCGGGCGTAATGGCGGGCAGTATCGGGCAGCACCGCGGCCAGCACGTCGCCGTCGCGCAGATGCACGTGCCAGTCGTCGGGGCGGGGCAGAGTCAGGGTGGTGTTGTTCATGCGAGCGACTCTAGCATGGTGGTTGGCTGGCCGGCAGCCGTTAGAATGGCGCCATTCGCACGCAGCGCGCGTGATGATCGCAGGAGAACATGATGCTTGGATTGATGATGGACCGGCAGCTCACGCTTGCCACTCTGGCGCGCCACGCCGAACGAAATCACGCACGACGCGAGGTGGTGTCCGTCACCGCCGATCACGATCGCCATCGCTACACGTTTGCCGAGGCATTGTCGCGTGCGCGTCGCCTGAGCAACGTGCTGACGCGGCTCGGCGCCGCTGACGATGCGCGCATCGCGACCATGGCCTGGAATGACTTTCGCCACCTCGAACTTTATTTCGGCGTCAGTTGCAGCGGGCGGGTGCTGCATACCATCAATCCGCGCCTGTTCGCCGAGCAGTTGAGTTACATCGTCAATCACGCCGACGACGAGTGGATATTTTTCGACATCGCCTTTACTGCCATCCTCGAAAAAATCGCGCCGCTGTGTCCGCGCGTGAAGGGCTATGTGGCGATGACCAGCCAGGCGCATATGCCGGCGCATTGCACGCTGCCCAATCTGCACTGCTATGAAACGCTGCTCGCGCACGAATCGGATCAATGTGAATGGCCCGAATTCGATGAGCGGCGCGCCAGCAGTCTGTGCTACACCTCGGGCACGACCGGCCATCCGAAGGGCGTGCTCTACAGTCATCGCAGCACCGTGTTGCACAGCTATGCGCTGGCGCTGCCGGACAGCGCCAATCTGTCGGCGCTCGATGGCATTCTGCCAGTGGTGCCGATGTTTCATGTCAACGCCTGGGGCTACCCCTACGCCGGCATGATGGTCGGCGCCAAGCTGGTGTTTCCCGGCCATCGCCTGAGTTCGCCGGAGCTGTTGGTTGACCTCATCAGCGAAGAGGGCGTGACCATCGCCGGCGGTGTGCCGACCGTGTGGTTGCCCCTGCTCGACTATCTGCGCAGCAGTGGCCGCAGTATTGCGCCGCTCAATCGCACCGTGATCGGCGGCTCGGCCTGCCCGTTGGCCATGATTGAAGAGTTCCGCGACAAGCATGGCGTGGCGGTGCTGCACGGCTGGGGCATGACCGAGATGAGCCCGGTGGGCGTGGTCAACAGCCCGACCTCGGCCAATATCTGTCTGACTGGCGAGGCGCTGGCCGCGCAGGTCGTCAAGCAAGGGCGGGCGCTGCCCGGCGTCGAACTCAAGATTACCGACGACGACAACCGTGAGCTGCCGTGGGACGGCGAGAGTTTCGGCGCGCTCAAGGTGCGCGGACCGTGGATCTGCAGCGAATACTATCGGCTCGATGGCGTGTCGCAAGCGCATGGCGCCGACGGCTGGTTCGATACCGGCGACGTGGCGACCATCGACGCCGATGGCTACGTCAAGATCACGGATCGCGCCAAGGACGTGATCAAGTCAGGCGGTGAATGGATCAGTTCGCTGGATCTGGAAAACGTCGCGATGTCACATCCCGCGGTGCGTGAATGCGCGGTGGTCGGCATGGGCCACGGCAAATGGCAGGAGCGGCCCTTGCTGGTGGTGGTGGCGGCGCAGGCCATCGACAAGGCCGAGCTTCTGAACTGGTTCGAAGGCAAGGTGGCGAAATGGTGGATCCCCAACGACGTGCTCGAAGTGGAATCACTGCCGCATACGGCAACCGGCAAAATCAGCAAGCTCGAATTGCGACGCCAGCTTTCAGCCTATCGCTTTCCCGACGACCAGGCGTAGTTCAACGCACTCAGCCCGAGGAACACGCGTGAGCAAGCAAGCCCTGGTCGATGTCAGTCTCGACGACAAATACCGCTGCGCCAGCGGGCGCATTTATCTCAATGGCACCCAGGCGCTGGTGCGCATGCTGTTGCAACAGCGCGCACTGGACCGTGCGCGGGGCTGGAACACCGCCGGCTATGTGTCAGGTTATCGGGGTTCGCCGCTGGGCGCGCTTGACCAGCAGCTGTGGCGCGCGTCGGCATTCCTGCAGCGTGCCGACATCCACTTTCAAGCCGGGCTCAACGAAGACATCGCCGCTACCGCCATCTGGGGCACGCAGCAGCTCGGGCTTTTCCCCGGCGCGAGGGCCGAGGGCGTGTTCTCACTGTGGTACGGCAAATCACCCGGCGTCGATCGCAGCGGCGATGCGCTGCGCCACGCCAACAATGCCGGCGCCGCGCCGCGCGGCGGCGTGCTGGTGCTGGCGGGCGACGATCACGCGGCCAAATCTTCGACCGTCGCCTGTCATACCGAATTGAGTTTCATCGATCTCAGCATGCCGGTGCTGTACCCGGCCGAGATTGGTGAAATCGTCGAGTACGGACTATATGGCTGGGCGCTGTCGCGCCTGACCGCCAGTTGGGTAGTGATGAAGTTGCTGCCCGAGACCACCGATTGCGCAAGCTCCATCGAGGCCGCGCCGCGCCTGTGGGATCTCCGCTTGCCGACAGGTGTGAACCTGCCGCCCGATGGCTTGCACATGCGCTGGCCGGATACGGCTCTTGCGCAGGAAGAACGTCTGTATCGCTATCGGCTGCCGCTGCTGCGCGCGGTGCTGGCTAATCATTCACTCGACCGCGCGGTGCTGGCGCCGCGCCACAAGCGGCTGGCGATTGTGACCGCCGGCAAGACCTATCTCGACGTCATGCAGGCGCTCGCCGAGCTCGGTCTCGATGAACGAGCGGCGTTGGAGGCCGGCATCGCGGTCTATAAAGTGGCGGCGGTGTGGCCGCTCGCCACGGCGGCGCTGTGCGACTTCGTCGAAGACGCCGAGACGGTGTTCGTCATTGAAGAGAAGCGCGCCGTCATCGAACCGCAATTGAAGTCTGCGCTCTATGACCGTGCCGCGGCCCGTCGCCCGCGGGTGATTGGCAAGTTCGATGAGCAGGGCGCGCCGCTGGTGCCAGACTACAACGAGTTGAGCGGCACGCTGCTGGCGCGGCTGCTCGGTGTGCGCATTGCGCAGTGGCCGGATGTACCGCAGGTCGGCGCCGCCCTGCAGCGCATTGCCGAGCGTGAGACGCGCCTGGCGCAGTCCAGCTCGGTGCTGGAACGCATCCCGCATTTTTGCGCTGGCTGTCCGCACAACACATCGACCAAGGTGCCGCAAGGCAGCCGTGCCCTGGCCGGCATCGGTTGTCACTTCATGGCGCAGTGGATGGACCGCGACACGTCGACCTTCACCCACATGGGCGGCGAGGGGGCAAGTTGGCTGGGCCAGGCGCCGTTCACCGACACCCGCCATGTGTTCGTGAATATCGGCGACGGCACCTACACCCATTCCGGATCGCTGGCGATACGCGCGGCGGTGATAGCCGGCGTCAACGTCACCTACAAGCTGCTCTACAACGATGCGGTGGCGATGACCGGTGGCCAGCCGGTCGACGGTCAGGCGTCGGTGGCGATGATCACCCACCAGATGCACGGCGAAGGCGTAAAGCGCATCGCGATAGTCACCGACGACGTGTCGCGTCACGCTGACCGCAATGCACTCGCGGCCGGCGTGACGGTGAACGATCGCAGCGAACTCGATGCCGTGCAGCGCGAATTGCGCGAGGTGCCCGGCGTATCGCTGCTTATCTATGAACAGACCTGTGCGTCGGAAAAGCGCCGCCGACGCAAGCGTGGACGACTGCCCGACCCGGCGCGGCGGGTGGTCATCAACGAGATGGTGTGCGAGGGCTGCGGCGATTGCAGTACCCAATCAAACTGCCTGGCGGTGAGTCCGCTCGAAACCGAGTTCGGGCGCAAGCGCCGTATTGATCAATCCACCTGCAACAAGGACTTCAGTTGCCTGAACGGTCTGTGTCCGAGTTTCGTGACAGTGGAGGGCGGGCAGATGCGTGCGGCCAAGGCCGCCACCATCGGCAATCTTCTGGTGCCGGAGCCGCAACGCGTGACGGCGGGCAGTGCCGTCGGCAGCTACAACATCCTCGTCACCGGCGTCGGCGGCACCGGTGTGGTGACCATCGGCAACATCCTTGGCATGGCCGCGCATCTCGAAGGTCGGCATGTGAGCGTGCTCGATCAGACCGGTCTCGCGCAGAAATATGGCGCGGTCATGTCGCATATCCAGATTGCGGATGATGCCGCGCGGCTGCGCGCCACGCGCATCACCGACGCTGGCGCCGACCTGGTGCTGGGCGCCGATCTGGTCACCGCCGCCAGCCGCGACGGCATTCGGCGCCTGGCGCGCGAGCGCAGTCATGTCATCGTCGATACCGAGGCCACGGTGGTGTCGGCCTTCACCCGCAATGGCGATCTCGATTTCGGTATCGACGCGATGGTGCGCGCCATTGCCGACGGCGCGGGCCGTGAACACGTGCATTGTCTCGATGCCAACGCATTGGCGACGCGACTGCTGGGCGATGCCATCGGCGCCAATCTCATGCTGGTCGGTTACGCCTATCAACAGGGTTTCGTGCCAATGAGCGCGGCCGCGCTCGAACGCGCGATTGCCATCAACGATGTCAAGGTCGAATTCAACGTGCGTGCATTCCGCCTCGGCCGTTTGCTGGCCCACGATCCGGCGCGGGTGGAAGGAACACCGCAGGCGTCACAGCTCGATGCGCAAGCGCCCGTACCGCTTGCGCAGTTCATCGAGCGGCGTGCGGATTTTCTCACCGACTATCAGAACGCCGCCTACGCCGCGCGCTATCGCGCACTGGTGGAAAAAGTGGCCGCCGTCGAACGTAAGACGCTGCCTGCCTCCGATGCGCTGGCGCGTGCCGTGGCCGCGAGCTATTTCCATTTGCTCGCCTACAAGGACGAATACGAAGTGGCGCGGCTCTACACGCAGGGAGATTTTCTCGCGCGACTCGGCGCGCAATTTGAAGGCGACTATCGTTTGCGCTTTCACCTCGCGCCACCGCTGTGGGCGAAGCGCGATGCGCAGACGGGCAGACCGGTGAAGCGTGCTTACGGCGCCTGGGTGATGCCGGTGTTTCGTGTATTGGCGCGCTTGCGCGGTTTGCGCGGCACGCGTTTCGATCCGTTTGGCTACGCGGCAGAGCGACGCAGTGAGAGGCAGTTGCTGGCCGACTACGAAAGCTTGGTCGATGAACTGTGTGGGCAGATCAACGCCAGCAATCACGCGGCGGCGGTCGAACTGCTGGGCATGGCGCTGCGTGTGCGTGGCTATGGGCTGGTAAAGGAACGCAGCATCGAGTCCTATCGTGCCGCCCTGCGCGAGGCGCAGCAGTGCTGGCGCCCGCCGGGCGTGCAGGCCGCGGGATTTTGACGCGGGCCGTGGCCTTGGTCACGCCACGTTTGTTTACGATCCCGTGCCATGGTCAGCGCCGCGGGGAGGGGCGTGAAAGGCAGGAAATGCCCGCTTTGAACCTCGCGCAGTGGCTTGTCAATAGCGACTGCAAAAATGTATTTGCGGCGGTTCCGGTCCTGAAAAGGAGCGAGTATGATGCGCGGCCATGACGGCGGTTGGCCCCTTTGGCTGGTCGCAGACCCTATCGCAAGAGCGACTCAAGCATGCCCATGCCCTCGCTGATGTCCGACCCCCAGACCAGCACCCGTTGCGGATTCGCCGATACCTTGCCAAGCAATGGCATGGTGAAAGACATCGATGGCAAATCCTGTGTCTTCTACGACGGCTACTGGATACGTCGGTACGAAGTCCCGAAAGACGAAGCCGCCGCCCGCCGCGAACTCATCGACCAACTCACCAAGCGCGTTTTCCATCACACCGAAGCCGGCATCAATACGCCCGGCTACAATCTCGCCGAAGCCCGTCACGCCTACGAGACCGAAACCGATCGGGATCACAAGCGGGTCAATGCGGCGATGCTGGCGGGCGCATTGCTGAATCGCGGCTCCGACATCTTCACCATGATCTTCGAACTTAATCGACGCGGCATCGAGATCACGCAGTCGAACGAGTTGATGCTCGAATGCGAGTCGTGCTTCCTCGAGGCGTTCGATCTCGGCAAGCAGGTCAAGCATTACAGCGGCGAGGAAGGGCTCGATGAGCTGTGGGGCGAGCCGCTGAAAGTGTTCTACATGCCGGTCGCCGAATTCTACGAATCGCGCTATATCAAGATTGCCCAGACCATGGCGGCCATCGATGCCATCGGCGCCTGTCTGCTCGATACCTTCGAAGTGGTGCCGGGCTTCGCGGGTCTGGCCGCCAGGGTCAGTGCTTATACTCGCGCGGCGAAACTCGAAAGTGAAACCATCAAGACCGACCCGGCGATCTTCCGTGTGTGGCCAGATTTCGTCGTGACCGGCGACAACCTGTGGGACTTCGAACCTGAACGGCGCGGCTCCGACGACAACCATGCCATCCTCGAGCAGGGCAGCAAGCTCGTGCGCGAAGGCAAACGTTTGATCGAGTGGATTGCATTCGCGCGCGTGCCGATGCCCAAGACCACTGAAAATTTCTTCCGGCGGTGCGCCAACTTCAAGAGCGCGGTCGAAGCGGACCGCGCGGCCTGAGCCGACTCCTTTTCCCGTCATGAGCGCGTCCGCGCTGCACGAGCTCGAGGGCTTGATCGGCGCCGGGCAGGTGCTGCGCGGCGACGCGTGTGCGCGTTATGAAACCGACGAACGCGGGCTGTTTCACGGCCGCGCCCTGGCCGTGCTGCGACCGGGCAGCGTCGCGGAGGTGGCGGCGCTCGTACGCTGTTGTGTATCCCATGGCATAGGCATCGTTCCTCACGGCGGCAACACCGGCTATTGCGGTGGCGCGACGGCCGATGCCTCGGGCACGCAGGCGGTGGTGAGTCTCGAGCGCCTGAATCGCGTACTGACAGTCGACGCCGACGCTCACACCATGAGCGTGCAGGCGGGCGTGACTTTGGCCGCCGCCCAGCAGGCCGCGAGTGAACACGGACGCCTGCTGCCGCTCGCCATGGGTTCGCAGGGCAGTTGCCAGATTGGTGGCAACCTGTCGACCAATGCCGGCGGCCTGGCGGTGTTGAAGTACGGCACGATGCGCGACCTGACCTTGGGGCTCGAGGTGGTGCTGCCCGACGGACGCGTGCTCGACCGGCTCTCCAGCCTGCGCAAGGACAACACCGGCTACGACCTGAAGCAATTGTTCATCGGCGCCGAAGGCAGCCTCGGCATCATCACCGCCGCGGTGCTGAAGCTCTTTCCCGCGGCGCCGCGCAACTGCGCGTGGGTGAGCATCACCGCGGCGGACGCCGCCTTGCCTTTGCTGGCGGCGCTGCGCGAACTGAGTGGCGATGCGGTGACTTCGTTCGAATACATGAGCGACGCTGCCCTGGCGCTGGTCGTCGAGACCACGCCCGAACAGCGCCTGCCGTTGTCCGCCGCCCATCATGTGCTGGTCGAGATGCTCGGCAAGGACGATGAAGACGTGCTGGAGCGTGCGTTGTCGACGGCCGCCGAGCGCGGCCTCTTGCAGGACGTGGTAGTGGCGCAGAGCGAGAACCAGCGGCGCCAGCTGTGGCGTCTGCGTGAATCCATTCCGCCCGCCGAGAAACGCCTCGGCGGCTCGGTGAAACACGATGTGTCGGTGCCGCTGGCCGAGGTCGCCGCCTACATCGAGCGCGCACGCATGGCGGTGCTGGCGCGCTGGCCGCGCGTGCGGCTGTCGGTCTATGGGCATGTCGGCGACGGCAATGTGCATTTCAATGTGCTGGCGCCGCTCGATGAAGGTGCGGAGGACTTCAAGCGTCGTCACGGTGATGCGGTCAGCGATGTGCTGCACTCTCTCGCCCATGCCATGCGTGGCAGTTTCAGCGCTGAACATGGGGTCGGGGTGTTGAAGCGCGGCTTGCTCGAACGGTATGGCGACCCGGTGGCCCTGGCGGTGATGCGGCAGTTGAAGGCCACGCTCGATCCGTTGAATCTCATGAACCCCGGCAAGCTGCTGCTGCCGGAGGGCCCCGCACGGTGAGCGCGCGCCACGATTTCGTGGTGATAGGCGCCGGCATTGTCGGGCTGGCGTGCGCGCATCGCCTGCGCACGCTCCATCCCAAGGCGCGCATCGCCGTGCTGGACAAGGAGGCCGCGGTCGCGGCCCATCAGAGCGGCCACAACAGCGGCGTCATCCATGCCGGCGTGTACTACGCCCCAGGCAGCTTGAAGGCGCGCCTGTGCCGCGC
>JADLGE010000036.1 GCA_020849475.1 Gammaproteobacteria bacterium | reverse complement strand
CGGTAATCCGCAGCGGGTTCCGTTTCCCGTGCTCTGCCGATACGGCGTAGGAATTTGTGGTCGCGGCTGTGCCGTCGTGACAGTACATGGATTCCGTGCCCACGCTGTATCGGTTGTGCCGAAAGGTCGTACACGTGCACGACCTGACCTTATCAGCCCCGGCCGGATTGGCCGGGGCTTTTTTTTGTTCGCGGGCCGCGAGCCGCGTTACCATGCCGGCCGGTTTCAACGTCCGATGTGTGGGAGAAATTTGAATGGCCGGCCCCAGGTACCCTGGATTCGATACCTTGTCGCTGCATGCGGGGCAACGTCCCGACGCGACGTTTGGCAGCCGCGCGGTGCCCATCTATCAGACGGTGTCGTTCGTGTTCGAGGACAGCGACATCGCCGCCTCGCGTTTCGACATCGCGCGTTCCGGCCACGTCTACTCACGCATTTCCAATCCCACCACGGCGGTGCTCGAAGAGCGTCTGGCGGCGCTGGAGAAGGGCGTCGGCGCGGTTGCGACCGCCAGCGGCATGGCCGCCATCCATCTCGCCCTGACCACCATCGCCGGCGCCGGCGCGCACATCGTCGCGTCTCATGCGCTGTATGGCGGCACACACAATCTGTTGCGTTACACCCTGCCGCGCTTCGGCATCGAGACCACTTTCGTCGACCCGCGTGACCCGCAGGCCTTCGCGCGCGCGGTGCGGCCCAACACGGTGGCGATGTTCGCCGAGACGGTTGCCAATCCGCGCTGCGAAGTGCTGGACCTGCCGGCCGTGGCCGCGGTGGCGCGCGCCGCCGGTGTGCCGCTGATCATCGACGCGACCCTGACCACGCCCTATCTCATGCAGCCGCTCGAACACGGCGCCGACATCGTGGTGCACTCCCTGACCAAGTTCATCGGTGGTCATGGCGTGGTGCTGGGCGGCGCGGTGGTCGACGGTGGACGCTTCGACTGGGAGCAGTCCAAGACTCGCTACGCGACGCTGTGCCAGCCCTATGACGGCTTTCACGACCTCAATTTCGTCGAAGAATTCGGGCCCAAGGCCTTCATCATGCGCGCACGCCGCGAAGGCCTGCGCGACTTCGGCGCAACGTTGGCGCCGGCCAGCGCCTTCCAGTTGCTGCAGGGCTTGGAAACTCTGCCGCTGCGCATGGCGCGGCATGTCGAAAACGCCGCCACCATCGCCGAGTTCCTGGCCAAACAGGAGGTGGTGAGCAATGTCACCCACCCGAGTCTCGCCAGCCATCCCGACCACGCACTGGCCAAGCGCCTGTTGCCGCGTGGCAGCGGCTCGGTGTTCAGCTTCGAGGTCAAGGGTGGCCGCGCGGCGGGGCGCAAGCTCATCGAATCATTGAGCGTGTTCTCGCATCTCGCCAATGTCGGCGATGCCAAGTCGCTGGTCATTCATCCGGCCTCGACCACCCACAGCCGCATGGACGAGGCCGCGCTCAAGGCGGCCGGCATCTCGGAAGGACTGGTGCGCCTGTCCATCGGTCTCGAAGACCCGGCCGATCTGATTGAAGATCTGTCGCGCGCCTTAAGCCGTTCGCAGAAATAGGCCAGGAGTCAGTCATGTATTTCGAAGTCGATGGTCAGACGGTATTCGCGGCCGGACGTTTGCAGGCGGGCAGTGCGCTGCCGCCGGTGGTGCTGGTGCACGGCGCCGCGATGGATCACACGGTGTGGGTCTATCACACGCGTTACTTCATGCATGTCGGGCGCAGCGTGATTGCGCCCGATCTGCCCGGCCACGGTCATTCCGGTGGCGCGCCGCTCGACACCGTCGAAGCGATGGCGGCCTGGCTGCTGCGTGCGCTCGACGCCTTGGGCCTCGATGAAGTGGCGCTGGCGGGACACAGCATGGGCGCACTGGTGGCGCTCGAAGCCGCCGGCCTGGCGCCCGCCCGCGTTTCGCGCCTGGCGCTGCTCGGCGCGGCCTTCCCGATGCCAGTCAGCGATGTGTTGTTGAACGCGGCCAAGGCCAATGCGCCCGAGTCGCGCGACATGATGATGATCTGGGGCCATGGCGCCGCCGCGCAGTACGGCGCCAACCCGGTGGCCGGCATCCATATCGTCAACACCAGCATGCGTCTGCTGGAAAAAGCCCAGCCCGGTCTACTGCACACGGATTTGAAAGCCTGCAACGACTACGCCCACGGCGCCGAAGCGGCGGCGGTGGTGCGCGCCCGCACCACCTTCATCTGCGGCTTGGAAGACCGCATGACGCCAGCGCCTGCTGCGCGCCAGCTCGCGGCCGGCATGAGCAATTGCTCGGTGGCGACCATCGCTGGTTCAGGCCACATCATGATGAGCGAGCAGCCGGAACTCACCCATCGTCAACTGGTGGCGGCGGTCGCCTGAAGCGCGCGCGCCGTCCATGAACGACACCCCGCCCGCTGCCGAGCCTGGGTTCGGCGACGCGCAGCGGGCGAGCAGCTACGTCAAGGCCGGGTTGATCCTGGCCACCCTCACGCTGTTCGTCTCCGAACATCTGGTGCATTACGCGCTGGGTTTGATGGCCGTGCTCGGCGTGCTGGATGCCGTGCGTCATCCGGCTGCATTGCGCACATGGCGCACGCGCCAACTGCTGTTGCTGTTCGCGCTGCTGTGGCTGCCGATGATGATCGCGAGCGTCAATGCGGTCGCGCCCGCTCACACCTGGCGTACGGTGCTGCCGTATCTGCATTTGCTGCCGGCCAGTTATTTCGTCATGCGCGCCTGTGCCGATGTCGACGTGCAACGCCTGGTGACCGTCGGCGCGGCGGTGCTGGTGGCGTTCGTTGTGCTCGACGCCTTCGTGCAGCTCCTGTGGCATCGCGACCTGTTCGGCTATCCCTACGACCGCAATGTGCTGAAGGGCGTGTTCTATCCCAAGCAGCGCCTGGGCCTGGTGCTGGCGGTGTTCGCGCCCTTGTATCTCGACGGCGTGCTGCGCGGCTGTCGCCGCTATCCGTGGCTGTGGCTGCTGCTGCTGCCGATGGTGGTGATCATCCTGGTGTCCTTGAAGCGCAGCGCGTGGCTCATGCTGGCGTTTGGATTATGCGTTTATGTGCTGCTGTATGCGCGTCAGCGCGCGAGCGCATGGACTGGCCGACGCCTCGCGCAATGGGCCATGGCTTTGGTGCTGGCCGCTGCCCTCGCGAGCTTGAATCCGAGTCTGCGTGCGCGCCTGCATGAAACGTCCGGCCTGTTTTCCAGCGATGTGCAGGCCATCGACGCCGCCAGTGGCTATCGACTCACACTGTGGCGCACCGGTGCGCGCATCTTTGCCGATCACTGGCTGACCGGCATCGGCCCGCGTGGCTATCGCCATGTGTATGGCGACTACGCAGCGAAGGACGATTTCTGGATCAAGCGCATCGGCGGCGGCCAGACCCATCCCCACCAGTTCATGCTTGAAGTCGCCATCGAAACCGGCATCGTCGGGCTGCTCGCATTCCTGCTGTTCTATGCGCGGGTAGTGGCTTTGCTGGCGCGCCCGACTGTCGGGCGCGTGGCGCCGGTGTGGCTGCTGGGCGCGGCCGTGGCGTGGCTGCCGCTCAACGCGCATCTCGCGTTCTACGGCGCCTACTGGGCGAGTCTTGCGTGGCTGTTGCTGGCGGTGGGTTTGGCGGAGGCGCGGGAGCCGGAGGGCTGACCATGGCCAGGGGGCGCGTTCACGCGCGCATTTGAAGCCCTGCACTCCGTCGAATGTCAGACTGAAGTGCGACCCACAGGAAGAGGGTCTCGATATATTGTGGGTCAGACTTCAGTCTGACACTTGAAAGGCGCTGCGTGGCGCCCGGGGTATCGGCACCAAGGTGCGATTGAATTCGCACCTACCGTTTCTTTTTACGCCGCGCTTTCAAGGTGCTGCGCTCCGCCGCGAACACCTGCTTGTCATCCTGGGCCTTCGGCCGCACGCAGCCCCAATCCAATTCTTCATCCTGGCTGTAGCGTTTGCCAAGTTGCCAGGCGATTTGCGCGCGTGCCAGTTCCAGGCCGAGATAAAACGCATGCGGGCCATCGGCCTCGACGCCGAGCGCGGCGAACACTTCGTAAGGATCGCGTGCGGTGTGAAGGCCATGGCGGTTGTAGATATGAAAGCCTTCGGCGCTGACCTGGATACGGAAATTGTCGTCCTTCACTTCGCGCGCAAAGTCGGCAATCTCGGCCGCGCCATAGGGAAATGGATGGCGGTCGTGCAAGGCCATCAAGGATTCATCGAGATGACGCGGCGGCATATTGTCTTCGCGCGCCGCGAACATCACGCGCCGCGCGCGATCGATCTCGCGCACCACGCTCACGCAGTGGTGGCTGACCTCGGTGGTCAGAAGTCCGGTGATGCGCAGTTCCGACATCACGCCGAGCAGCAGCGTGTTCAGACCCAGGGTGTCGGTGTGGGTGAGTTCCGACAGATTGCCGGTGCCCATCAGGATATCGATGTCGGCATAGCGCTCGCGCAGCGCCGAGTAACGCAGCAGCGAACGGGTGAAGCCGTGGTGTATGGGGTCCAGCACCGGGTCGGCGAAGAACGGCCGGCCGAGTTTGGCAAAGATTTCGATGGTGCGATGCAGGTCGTCCATGTCACCCGGGTGGTGGGCAATCAGCACCGGCGTGCAGGCGCTGTCGGCGACCAGCTCGAGACTGCGGCCGGTGAGCGAGAACACATAGTCGGCGCCGGCGGCGATGGCGCGCTCGAGCTCGCGGCGGTCCAGCGAGTCGACGCTGACCTTGAGCCCGGCCGCGTGCAGTGCATGCACGCAGTCTTCGAGATGAGGAAAGGGCGTGGCCGGCAGGCAGCCGATGTCGATGACGTCGGCGCCGTCGGCGCGATAACGCAGCGCCCGCGCCACCACGTCGTCGACCGTGCCGTGGGGCGCATGCACGATTTCGGCGAACAGCGTGATGTCGGTGCGGCCGATGTCGCGCGCCTGGGCGCGCGTGCCGAAATGCGCTGGCAGGTCTTTCAGCTCGTCCGGGCCGCGCTCGAAGGGCAGGCCGAAATGGGCGCTCAACTCGGCGAGGTCGCCGCGACAGCGGCCCGGCACGATGACTTTGTCGAAGCCCGCGAGATTGTCCAGCCGACGCTTCAGCATCGCCACCGTCAGCAGCGCCGCGACATTGATGCCCGGCACTCTGATCTCATAGCTGAAAGGGCGCCCCTGCATGGACGACAGCACCCGGGACAGGCTTTTCTCGGCCAGGTGGCCGGTGATGAACAACAGGTGTTGGCTCATGGGTTGACGGTCGCTGAGACCGAGCGGCGCGGCGGCCGCTCAAACTCCGGACGTGTGGCGCCGCTAAGGGTCCTGTGGGCCGGTGCAAAGCGCTGCTGGGTCAATCTCAATCGCGCCCCTTGTTCCGGCCCCATTGCTGGTCTAGTTTTTGATCGAGAGATGTATCAAGCCAAACCGGTTCGGAGGATCATTTATGTTCGATTATGATCAGGCTACCGTCGATAAACTGCTCCATGCAGACGACGGCTTTCGACGTCTTTATAACAAGCATAGCGTTCTCAATGCAAAGGTCGATCAGGCGCACGCCGGCAAGGCGGCGATGGACGACATCCAACTGGAAGTACTCAAGAAGGAAAAACTGTTCCTGCGTGATCGCATGCAGGCCATGATTCAAGCCCACAGCGCCCGACCGCAGGCCTGAACCCAACGCCGCATGGCTCCGGCGCGACCGGGGCCATGCCACCTTCCCGCACCGTCCCCGCTCCGTTTCTTCTCTCATTGTTTCGTCTCTCACCGTTTCACCGCGCCGCCAAACGCGCTAGCTTTGCGTTTTGATTCATGCGCGCGCTGCGGCGTGCGCCGCACAGCGTGGAGTGAATGGCGCGATGACTTACCAGTTTCTCGATGTGGCCGAAGACAACGGCCTGCTCAAAGTCCTGATCAATCGTCCGGCCAAGCGCAATGCGCTCAGTCAGGCGGTGCTCGGCGAGTTGCGTCAGTGTTTCGAAAGCAACGCGGCGCGGCAGGACATCATCGCCGCGGTGATTCGCGGCGCCGGTGACCGCTGTTTTGCCGCCGGCGGCGATCTGCAGGAATTCGATGGCATGCGCTCGCGCGAACAGGCCGAGCGTATCGGTGTCGATTCGTGCGCGGCGCTCGATGCCATCCGTCACTTCCCGGTGCCGGTGGTGGCGCTCTTGAACGGCGATGCCCTGGGCGGTGGCGGTGAACTGGCGGTCGCCTGCGACATCCGCGTGGCGGCCAACCATGCGCGCATCGCCTTCGTGCAAGGCACGCTCAATATTGCGCCGGCGTGGGGTGGTGGCATGGATCTCATGCGCCTGGTCGGGCCGGCACAGGCGCTGCGCCTGTTGTGTCGTGCTGACCTGGTGGCAGTGGAAGAGGCCTTGTCGCTGGGACTCATCCAGGCCTACTGCCCGGCTGGACAGGAATTCGAAGCCTGGTGTGAGGATTTCCTCGCGCCGTTCCGTGCGCGCAAGCCGCAGGTCACGCGCGCTTTCAAGGCCCTGGCCCGCGCGCAGCGCGAAGGCTTGCAGGGTGAGCCGTTGCGCAAGCTGGAAAATTCACTGCTGGTCGAAACCTGGTGCCATGCCGATCACTGGGAAGCGCACGACAAAGTGCTGGCGCGCATCTCGGCCTGAGCCCAAAAGGGCGGGCGATACGCCCTATACTCTGCGCCCTGATTGATACGCCATTGGATTCGACCCGCCGGAGGGGCAGTGAAACTGCAGCAGTTGCGCTATATCTGGGAAGTGGCCCGTCACGGCTTGAATGTGTCGGTCACGGCCGAGAGTCTCTATACCTCCCAGCCCGGCGTCAGCAAACAGATTCGTCAGCTCGAAGATGAGTTGGGGGTGCAGATCTTCCAGCGCAGCGGCAAGCACCTGACCGAAGTCACGCGCGCCGGCGCCGCCATCATCGACGTCGCCGGGCGCATCCTGGGGGAAGTGGAGAACATCCGGCGCATCGCGCAGGAGAATAGCGACAGCGGACGCGGCAACCTGTCCATCGCCACCACCCATACCCAGGCGCGCTACGTGCTGCCGCCGACCATCAAGAGCTTCATCGGCAAATATCCGCAGGTGGCGCTGCACATGCACCAGGGCACGCCGCTGCAGATCTCTGAGCTGGCGGTCAATCGCACCGTTGATTTCGCCATCGCCACCGAAGCGCTGGAGCTGTTCGACAACCTCGTCATGCTGCCCTGCTATCGCTGGAACCGCAGCATCATCGTGCCGGTCGGGCATCCGCTGGCTTCGGTGCAACCGCTGACCCTGGCCGCCATCGCTGAATACCCCATCGTCACCTACGTGTTCGGCTTCACCGGCCGCTCACAGCTCGACGATGCTTTCACCGCTGCCGGCGTCGAAGCGCGCGTGGCGTTCTCGGCGGTCGATGCCGACGTCATCAAGACCTATGTGAAGCTTGGCCTCGGCGTCGGCATCGTCGCGACGCTGGCCTATGACCCGGTCGAAGATCACGACCTCGTCGCGCTGCCGGCCAGCCATCTGTTCGATTACAGCGTGACCAAGATAGGTTTCCGCCGCGGCGCATTCCTGCGCAATTACATGTATGACTTCATCGAACTGTTCGCGCCGCATCTGACCCGCGAAGTGGTGGACGCGGCGATTGGCGCCGCCACCAAGGAGGAGTTCGACAGATTATTCGACAGGGTGAAGTTGCCGGAGCATTGAATGCAGCCCGGTGAGTGAATGTCAGACTTCAGTCTGACATTCGGATTCGCTCCTCAATTCTCGCTGTGCGGCACCAGCGCCGTCGGCAGAAACGTGCCGTGGGACGACAAATCGGTGAAGCGCAGGGTGCCGCCGTCCATGGGCTCGATGATGAGATGCATGCGCGACACGTCGCGCAGCGCGCTGTCGACCACAATGTTGCACACCGAATCGCGGCCGATGATGTTCTTGCCGGGTTCTATCCTGTGCACATGGCCAAACTCGTCCACCAGCTCGCGCACCGCGCCATTGCGAAACTGGAAGGGGTGCTTTGAAAGGCGCAAATCGAACTCACTGTTCGGCGCGGGCTTGATGCTGACGGCTTCGCCCTTGGGCAGGCGCGTCAAGGCCTTGCTCGGCACCGGCTCGACCGGCATCTCCAGCGACACCGAATCAAAAATGCTGGTTTCCTTGAACTGATCCTTGGTCTCTTCCATCGGCGACAGCGCTTCGCGCGCCTGGTTCTGTTTGCCGGTTTCTTTCAGCTTGACCTTGTAGGTCTGCTTGATGACGTCCTGCCGTGAGCGCAGGTACTGCATGTATTTCACCACCGCCACGCGGCGCAGTTCGTCGTAGGCGTCGTCTTCCTGGTTGAGCGCCTTGAAGATGCTGCGCCAGTCGTAATCGTTGGAGAACACCTGGATGTCGACTTCGCGCACCAGGCGACCGATCTCGCCGGGCTGCTCGATGGAGCGCGACAGGATGTCGACAAAGCGTTTCTCCACCGCCTTGATACTTTTCGCCTCGCGTTTCAATTCGTCGGGGCTGAGCATGATCAGATCGGCCAGCTTGGTGGCCGGCACATTGGTGCGACCGCCGAGGGCGAATTCGAATTCGGCGAGGGTGTGGAAAGAAATCTCCTCGCCGTTGATGACGAGCGAGAGCGCCTTACTGAAGAGCCGGTCCAGCATTTTTGAGTTTCTGCCTGGCTGAAGCGTTATTCCCTGCACCCATTGGCGGCCCTGCTCGTGGTGCGCTTGTCACGGGCGTGTGGCGCACGGCCACCCGCCTCGCCTCATTATAGGGACAGCTTCGCGCCGCGAGCCATGCGTGCGCGATGGGCGTGACGGCGGTCACAGGCCGGGTAGCGCCGCGCACTCGGCGCCGGGCGCGGCCTGGCCGCCGAGTTCATGCAGGCAGGCCCGACGTCGCGCGGCGGGTAATTTGCCGAGCCCGTCCACCACTTGGTAGAAGCGCGCGAAGTCCTGTCCGCAGCGCGCGAGCAGGCCCAGGAAGTGCCCCACTTCGTCGTGATAAGCGGCCAGTGAGGCGAGCTTGGCGTTGTTCAAATCGGTGTTCATCCAGGCGTCGTAGGCGTCATCGCCGGCCCATTGCGCTTTGAGCGCTGCGTAACGTTCGAGCAGTTCGGCGTAGAGCGCGGCCTTGGCGACTCGCTTGTCGGCGTCGGGCTGCGTGCCGTCATAGACCCTGGCGAGGCGCGCACTCGCCTCACGCATGAGGGCGATGAAATCGGTCTCGCGCTGTTGCTCGGCGCGGTAGCGGGCGAGGGCGGGTGCGTCATCGGCCAACCACAGGGCCACGCCGGCGCGCGCCACCGCCATCGCAAAGCTTTCGTTGAAGGTGGTGTCGCCGGCGATATAGAGCCGTTGATGGGCCAGTTCGTGAAAGATGATGTCGACGAGATGGGCGTCGTCGCGGCGCAGGACGGTATTGAGTATCGGGTCGTTCAACCAACCGAGCGTGGAGTAGGCGGCGACCCCGCCGACGAAGGTGTCGTAGCCCTGCACCTGCAGGGTGGCGGCGTGCAGGCGTGCGGCTGCTTCGCTGAAAAAGCCGCGGTATTCGACGCAACCGACCAAGGGATAGCAGGACTTCAGCGCGGCCAGCGACAACTCCGGCGCGGCGAACACATTCCACACCACGTAGTCGCGGCCGAGATCGGCATAGCTGTGATAGCTGCCGTGGGAGGCCAGCGCCAGACGCTTGCCGGCGAATTGCCGCGCGTGCTCCACCAGCGTGAGCTTGGCGCGCACCTTGGGCGGCGTGGTGGGCGCGGCCAGCCATGCGCTGATGGGCCGTTGGCGCTGCCAGATCTCGAGCTGTCCGCGCGCCGCCTGCAGGTAGTAATCGAGCGAGCTGCAAGCGCATAGCGTCAGCATCAAGCCCATCACCAGCAGCAGCCTGCCGGTGCGCTGGACGGTCGTAATGTTTGGTCTTAGGCTTGCCGACATGATGCGTAGCGGTGCTGCGGCGCCGGTGTTGCACCGTGCGTTGCGCGAGTCGCAGCGTAACGCCGCGGGCCGGGTCTTGCGAGCGGTGCACGCAGCGCCGCCGGCCGGCATCCGACAGCCCATCCAATCACGGAAGCTTCAATGAACAGCAACGCGGCGGGTCCGCTCAAGCAGGTGGCCGAGCTGGTGGCCGCGCGCGGTCGCGAAGACCTCGTGCTGGTCGATTGCCGTTTCGAACTCGCAGCGCCGGCCGCCGGCCGCCTCGCCTATCTCGAAGCGCACATTCCCGGCGCCGCCTACGCCCACCTCGATCACGATCTCAGCGGCCCGCCGAGCACCGACCACGGCCGCCATCCCTTGCCGAGCCCCGAGCGTCTGTGCGCGCTGTTCGGCGCGCTCGGCATCGATGCTACGCAACAGGTGGTGGCATACGACGATGCCGGCGGCATGTTCGCCGCGCGTCTGTGGTGGATGCTGCGCTACATGGGGCACGGCGCAGTGACGGTGCTGGATGGTGGTTGGCAGGCGTGGGTGAATGCCGGTGGCGCGACGGCCAGTGGCGATGAACGACCGCCGGCGCGTCACTTCCGCGGGGCGCCGCGCCGTGACCGACTGGTGACCCTCGATGAAGTCGAGCGTGTCGCGCAACTGGTCGATGCGCGCGCCGCGCCGCGTTATCGCGGCGAAGTCGAGCCGCTGGACAAACACCCCGGCCATATTCCCGGCGCCATCAATCATTGCTGGCAGAGCAATCTTGGCGTCGATGGTCGCCTCGCCGATGCCGATACTCTGACGCAGCGCTGGCAGGCCAGCCTCGGCGCCTTGCCCAACGCCGCGACCGTGCATTACTGCGGCTCCGGCGTATCGGCCTGCCATAACGTTCTGGCGCAGGTGGCGGCGGGCTTGCCCGAGCCGCGCCTGTATTGTGGATCTTGGAGCGAGTGGTGCCGGGACAGTGGCCGGCCTCGCGTGATTGGGGGAGAATCCCGATGATGAGCCTGTCCTTGCAAAGCCGCCCCCACCTCTCACGCAAGGACGGCGCCCGCGCCGTCGCGCGTCGAGCATTCGTCACTCTGCTGCTGCTCTTGTCGGCGCCGCTGTGGGCCGCGCCCACTGACATGATTCTGCTGCTCGACAACTCTGGCAGCATGCGCCAGAACGACCCGGCGTTTCTGCTCAAGGGCGCGGTAACCAAATTCTTTGCAGCGCTGCCGGCCGACACCCATGCCGGCGTGGTGGTGTTCGATCAGAAAGTCAGCTACCCGGTGCCGCTCGCGGCCGTCGACGCCGCCGCGCAAGGCGCCGTCAAGGACGCGCTCGCCAAGGTCGATTATCGCGGCCAGTACACCAACATCCCGGCCGCCATGGAGCGCGCCATCTACGAACTGAAGAGCAGCGCACGCAAGGACGCCGCCAAGGTCGTGGTGTTCATGACCGACGGCATCGTCGACACCGGCAATCCGGCGGTCGATGCCGAGAAAGCGAAATGGCTGCGCGATGAACTCGCGACCGACGCCGCCGACAACGGCATTCACATCTTCGGCATCGCCTTCACCGAGAACGCCGACTTCTTCCTCATCCAGTCGCTGGCCAAGAAAACCAGCGGCGAATATTTCCGGGCCCTCAAGCCGGAAGACCTCGACGGCGTATTCAAGAAAGTCGAAGACAAGCTGGCCGGCGCCGCGGTGGCCAGCGCCGCCGCACCGGTGGTGAGCGCGCCTGCAAGCAGCGCGCCGCCGGCGGTGGCCGTGGCGCCGCCCGCAGCCGCGGCGGCCACCGATGGCGCCGCCTGTCTGGCCGAAATGGCGCCCGACGATCGCGCCTCCATTGACGAAATGGCCAAGGCCGCCGGCAGCACCGCTGAACAACTGTGTCTCGAAATGAAGGCCACGCCCGCCGGCCAGCCTTTGGTGACGCCAGCGCCGAGCGCCGAGCCCAGCGCGGCCCCAGCACCGGCCGACAGCAGTGCGCCCGCACCTGCGGTCGCGTCAGCTGAAGACAAGGGCAGTGATTCGAAGATGGGCGTGGCGCTGGTGGCAGGCTCCGCCCTGCTGCTGCTGATTGCGGCGGGTGTGCTCATATTCATGCTCATCAAACGTCGTCAGCAACCCACCGCTGCCGCTGCGCCGTCAGCTGCGAATGTCGTGAGCACTGGTGCGGTGGGCAGCACACCGCGCGTGCCGGAAGCCTTCCTCAAGGACATCAATGGCATCACCGGCAACGAGGCCGTGCAAATCACGGCCAAGCCGATGATGGTCGGCCGCATGGCCGGCACCGATGAAGAGCACATCGATTATTTCGTGGTCGAGAAGCCGACCATCGGCCGTCGTCATGCCCTCATCCGCTATCGCGATTTCAGTTTCTGGCTGTCGGACCAGGGCAGCGTCAACGGCACTTTCCTGAATGGCGAGCGCATCGAAGGCGAACGCTCGCTCAAGCACGGCGACCGCGTGCGTTTTCACAAGTACGAATTCGAATTCAGCGTGCCGGAAATGGATCACGCCGGTCACACCATTTACGCCGACCCCATGAATCGCACCATGGTCGGCGATCTCGACACCATGGTCGGCACCGCCGCGGCAGTGAGCAGTGCGGCTTTGGCCGGCGGCGCCATCTTGCGTGCCGCCGCGCCGGCCAAGGACGACGATGACGACGACGACGACGACGTATTCGATCTGACCGGCGGCGCGGCCTCGCCCGCGGCCCACGTCGACGCCGACAAGACCGCCTTCCTGTCGCCGCGAGATGCACTTGCCAGCGCTGCCCATCGCGATGACCTCCTGGGTGACGACACCGGCGTCGGCGCCGGCACCGACGATGACGACGGCGACTTCATGTCGCTCGACAGCGATGAAGTCGATGAAGCGACCGCCGAGACGCAACTGCCGGTCAACCTGCGCTCCGCCATCCTGTCCGGTACGCGCGCGCGCGCCGAAGCGGAGTTCGACGCCGAGGCGTCGGCCTTCTTCGATGAGGATGATCTGGCCGTGACGTCTTCGCCCTACAGCAACAGCGTCATCGAAAAAGGTCCGATATTGCGCCTCGACGACGATGGCGCGGACGAAGATGAGGAAGGCGAAGAGCTGGACACCATGCAGATGCCGGCCGCGCAGTTCGCATCGGCGCCGGCGCCTGCTGCCGATGAATTCGACGAATTCAGCGAAGGCGAAACCATGCTGCCGGTCAGCCCGGCTGTCGCCCATCAGACCCAGGGTGTCGACATCAGCCTCGATGCGTTCATGAACACCGACTCGTTCGATGACCCACCGCTGGGCAATGGTGACTTCGATGACGAAGACGATGCGACCTTGCTGCCCCACCAGGTGCCGGACATCGACGACGTGTTTGACGTGACCGCCGAGGGCACCATCCCGCCGGTGTCGCGCAAGCAACTCGACGACGATGACGACAACCTCGATCACGACAAGACCACGCTGCTGCGCTGAGCAGCCTGGCCGGTCAGACGTTCATAGCCTTTGCGCATGCGCCGTGCCTTTGACCTGCTCTCTCTCTTGAGCGACGGCGCCGAGCATGCCGGCGCCGAACTCGCCGAGGCCTTGGGCGTGACGCGCGCCGCGGTATGGCACCAGGTCGCGCAATTGCGCGAGCAGGGCCTGACCATCGCCGCCTCGCGCGGCCATGGCTATCGACTGCCGGGCGGCTTCGAAGCGCTGTCGGCCGAGGCCATAAGCACGCAACTCGGCGCCGCCGCGCGCGATGTGCTCAGCATCGACACCGTCACCCTCACCGATTCCACCAACGAGCGCCTGCTCGCGGCTTTGAATGACGGCGACATTCACGGCCGGGTATTGCTGGCCGAGCATCAGACCGCCGGCCGCGGCCGCCGCGGCGATCGCTGGATCTCGCCGCCCGGCAGCGGCCTGTGCCTGTCATTGGGCTGGCGTTTCGACCAGCCGCCGGCGACGTTCTCAGCCTTGAGCCTGGTGGTCGGCATGGCCATCACCGAGAGCCTGCGTGAGTTGGGTGTGAGCTCCGCGATGCTGAAATGGCCCAACGACATCCTGTGCGACGGCGGCAAGCTGGCCGGCATTCTCATCGAAATGCGCGCCGAAGCGGGCGGCCCGTGCCGCACCGTGATCGGCATCGGCATCAATGTCGCGATGTCGGCCGAGGCGCGCGCGCAAATCAATCAACCGGTGCAAGACTTCGTCCATGCCAGCGGTCACGGCGTATCGCGCAATCGTCTGGCGGCGGTGTTGCTGTCGGCCCTGGCGCGCACCCTGCCGCAGTTCGGGCGCGACGGCTTTGCGGTGTTTCGTGATGACTGGCGGCGCTACGACGCCTTGGTGGATACACAGGTGAAACTCGAACTGCCTAATCGCATCGTTGAAGGCATCGCGCGCGGCGTGGATGAGCACGGCGCTTTGATCATTGAACACGACGGCCGGCGCGAGACTTTCGTGTCCGGCCATCTGTCGCGGGCCTGACATGCTGCTCATCGATATCGGCAATACACGCATCAAGGCCGCCCTCGTCGAAGGCGGTCAGCCGCGCATGCTGCCCGCGGCGGGCACCCGCGATCACGCGCCTTTCAGCGGCTGGAGTGACGCCATCAGCGCGCGGCCGTCACGCGTGCTGGTGTCGAACGTGGCCGGCCCTGAAATGGCCATGCACGTGTTGCGCTACACCCGCGAACGCTGGCAACTGGAACCGGAATTTGCCTTGCCGTGTCGCAGTCGCGCCGGCATGACCACACGCTATCAATATCCTGAAAAGCTCGGCGTCGATCGCTGGCTGGCGGCGCTCGCCGCGTATCACGAAGCGCGCGGCGCGGTGTGCGTGTGTGATGTCGGCACGGCGCTGACCATCGACGTGGTGACGGCCGACGGCACGCACCTCGGCGGTCTCATCGCACCCGGCCCGGATCTGTTACGCACCAGTCTCACGCGCGGCACCGCGCAATTGGAAAGCGATGGCTTGAGCCTGGTGGAAGGCTTCGCCGACAACACCCGCGATGCGATTTCCCTGGGCTGCACCGATGCCCTGGGCGGCCTCTTGCAGCGCGTGGCGGTGCGTCTCGATCAGCACCAGCCGCACGAAGACTTTCGCTGGTATCTGACCGGCGGCGCCGCGCCGCTCATCGAAGCGCTGCTGCCGGCGCCCGCCGTGCATCTGCCCGATCTCGTGCTGCGCGGTCTCGCAGTGCTGGCCATGACGAACGCGTGATGAAGATTCTCGCCATCGCGCTCCTGCTGACCAATCTCGGCCTCGTCGCCTGGCAGTACCAGACCCATGTGCGCACGCTCGCGCAGGCGAGCGTCGAACACGAGCCGCTGCCGACCGACGCCGCGCCCTTGAAGTTGATCTCGGAACTGCCCGCCCTGCCCGAGCTGCGCGTTGCGCGCAACACCGCCGCGCCGCCCGCCGTCACCGCCGATGTGAAGAGCGATGTGATTGCGGCCGATCTGTGCATCGACGTCGGTCCCTTCGGCGACGCACCGGCACGCGACGCCGTGCGCGACTGGCTGCACGACTACGTGGCCGCCACCTACATGCGCGTCGAGACCGTGCGCAAGCGCCAGTTCTTCTGGGTTTACCTCGAACCAAGCTCCGACAGCGCCGCGCAGAAGAATCTCGCTGAACTCCACGACCGCGGCATCCAGGACACCCTGCTCATCCGCCGCGGCGACATGAAGAATTCCATCTCCCTGGGCTTCTTCCGCTCCCAGGATTCGGTCAATCGCCGCCTCGCCGAACTCAACGAGAAAGGCTACAAACCGGTGGTCGTGCCGCGCTTCGAAACCTCCGACCTCTACTGGCTGTCAGCACGCCTCGCCGAGCAATACCTCGAAGCGCCCGAAGTCCCGGCCAATCTGCTCGGCAGCAGCGCCAAGCAAAAGACCATCGCCTGCGAAGCCATGACCACCGACGGCCACGACCACGTGACCCCGAGCATCGAAGCCCAAGCCACCAAACCCATGGTCGAAGGCCTCACGGATTAGCCAAACCTCGCCATCCGCGCCACAATACGCGCCCTCGCAAGTTCCATAGGCCGGCTTAGCTCAGTTGGTAGAGCAGTTGATTTGTAATCATCAGGTCGCGGGTTCGATTCCTGCAGCCGGCACCATTCCAGTCCTTCATTAAAACAGCGTCTTACGCTAAAATATCCCTGTAATAACGGGATGTTATAGATTTTCTGGTCGCTGATTTTTCGAATTTATCCGTATCAACGCGTAGCATTTGGTAGCACTAAGTAGCAGGATTTAGTGTCTCTTTAGTGTCACTAACGATGCCATGTGATGTGTCGGCACAGAGGGCAGCACATGACTACTCAGCAGCAACTCTCTCAGGACCGTCAGATTCGGGCGCTCCACGCAACGGCGGCGGTATATGAGCGCGCGGTCAGTGGCGGGAAGGGGCTTCGCCTTCGGGTCTCCCCGACCGGTCGCAAGGTCTGGATGTATCGCTATCGGAATCGAGTCTCGGGCGCCTTGGAGCTCATGGTGTTGGGCGTTTATCCGGAGATGGGGTTGGCCGATGCTCGAGACGAACTAAGGCGCCAGCGGGCGATAGTGAAGGAGCATGGTAGCGCCCGGCAATTTCGCACGGCCGAAGTGGCCGAGAAACGCGCGGCCTTGGTAGCCAAGCTCGCTGCAGATGAACGGGCCGCATTTACGGTCAGGCTACTTGTAGACGAGTATCTAAACGAAGCCAGCAACACACTCAAATCTTGGCGAGTTGTAGATCACTCTTTGCGGAAATGCGTCGTCGCGGAAATTGGTGACAAGCCCGCCCATGAAGTCACGCGCAGAGATGTCATCGGCCTACTCGAAAAGCTGAACAAGCGAGGCGCCATGGTGCAAGCAAACCGGGTGTTGGCTTACTTTCGACGTTGCTGCAATTGGGCCATCGCGAAGGACAAATTGACCGGAAATCCATGCGCGATGATAGAGCGCAATCGCGAGCAGGCTAAAGAGCGCTTCCTTTCGGACAGCGAAATCGCCAAATTCTTGAAATATCTGCCCGAAAGTAGTGTCGATGAAGCCATTGCTGACATTTACCGCCTGATTCTCCTAACCGGCTTGCGTCCAGGAGAGGCCGTTGCGCTGGCACTAGATGATATCGATATTAAGGCCAAGACAATTCGCCTCAAGGCGACCAAGAATGGGCGCACTCATATTGTCCCAATGACTGTGCACGTGGAGGCTATCGCGAAGCGCCGGATTCAAGATGGCACCTCATGGCTATTTCCTGCTCCCCGAGATCCGAGAAAGCACGTTCGCGGTGACGCATTAAATGCTCCCTTCCGGGAGACGATTGCTGCCCTCAACATTCCACCTGCTACGCCTCACGATCTGCGCAGAACCTTTGCAACCGGACTCGCACGCAATGGGGCGCCGAGACTCCTTATTGCACTCGCTTTGAATCATACAATTCCTGGAATCACATCTGTCTATGACCGGCATGGCTATGAAAAGGAAATGCGGGCACTCTTGGTTAAATGGGCCACGCGGGTGAACCGTCTGGCCAAGCAAAAAGATCCACTTTCGAAAGGAGGGAAACGGAGCAGGGACCGATAATTGTGCGGAGTTCGCACATATCCATTTGCGTAGGACACTACCGTCGAGATAACGCACTCAGGTTGGCTACGATCGTGTTCCTCTAGTGCCCAAGTCGTTATTGCTAAAAGGGGGGGAAGATCTTAGGGCGGCATCTATTTCTATTACCAGCATCTCACGTTCGTAGAGGGACTGCCGTTGGACCGAAAGAACGGCCTTATAGCGCGTACGACCAATCCAACCTCCTAGTTCGTAGGTCGCGTGCTGGATTCTATGTAACTGAATTCACTTAACCTTCTCCTGGGCGTCCGTTGCAAGAATGGCCTACGGAGGGCAACCGCGGGCAACTGATCCCCGCAAAAATCCCGCGGCGTGTGTGGCGGCTACAGTTCGCGCTGCGCCCGAATCGTCGCATCCATTAGAAAGGGAGCGAGTTCGTTTACGACTTGCGCGAGCAGTTCAGGCGCGCCGTCGATACTTGCAATGAAGGCTGTCCATTGCCGCTGCATAAGAGGAGCTTCCGCGAATCCCTGCGTGAGCGCATCTGGGAGGTCCGCGGCGATCTTCGTTTGTCGTCGAGCGAACGTTGCTGCAATGGCGCGCGCCTGTCGGTCCGACGCGAAATCAAAAGTCTTAGTCAGGATCCAGATGTCGTAGAAATCCTTCATCCGGCTGTTGGCGCGGCCGAGAGCAACCATGGCCTGGAATTTCTCGGCGATGACGGTCCCGGGTGCGTAAGCGCGCAGCCTTGGCCGGGGGAGGTCGAGCAGAGAAGGGTAGTCGATGGTATCCAATCCCGGCCCCACTGAATCGCCGATTCGGCTGTCGACGGTGATAGTGATTTGCGCACCGGAGACCGTGGCCACGCCACGCAGCCGTACGTCTCCATATCGAGTAACCGCCTCGGCCTATGATTGACACCAAGTAATTATCGGCTAAAAGTCCCTTACTCATTCAGAAAAGGAGTTCGGCCATGACAATACATGCGATATATGTTCCTGGTTCTGCGGCCTTGCCACACAACACATATGACATCGTCGGATACCGCACTGGTGCTTTTTCTCAGTACGAAATCACAAACGCGGGTATCTACTATTTTCATTTTGCCATTCCGACTCCAGTCTTAATCGGTAATGGCCGTGCGGAATTGCTAGATGTGGCGGTCTTTTATGATACT
>JADLGE010000035.1 GCA_020849475.1 Gammaproteobacteria bacterium | reverse complement strand
CGGCCATCCGGCTTTGATCCCTGACGCCTGCGCCCTTAACGGTTCTGCACGGTCGGCTCACCGGGCCGTACCTTCGTTGATGCAAGGGCGACAGTCCTGCTGATTGAGTGCAACGCGCCCCAAACTGCTGGCCGGCTAGGTCCGCGCGTGCCTGGCATGTCCGCGGCCGCGGACCTCGGTGGCCCAGTAATGGTTCGCGCTTGGCCGGTATCGAGTCTATGCGGCTCCACCCGTGCGGCCAAAAAAGCCTACTCACCGAGAACTCATACATTTCACTGAAACGACGCGTCGGTCTGGTAGGTGGCGTCGCCTACGAATGCTCACAGCAATCTGCATTACCGACGCCTGCACGCGTACCTGACACGCCACGCAACGACAAGTTGGGCCTTATGTGCCTAACACCGACGCCTCTCATTGGCGACTTTCATTGTGAGGATGGATTGCGACCCACTGTGCCGTGGCTCGCCATCAGACGCTGAATTCTTGATCTCGCCACAGGTTATCTTTGCGGAGCGGCTGCCCGCCTTAACCTCGAGGTGTTCGTCGCGTTGGTGAACCTGCCGATGGCCGCTGATCGACCACGCGTGTTCTTCCTAGGCGTTGTCACAGAGCCGCTTCAATCCACGGTGGAATTCCCATTGGACTGAACGCTCGACGAAACCGTCCAGTGCGCCGTCGCGTGTACCGGTGGGTGCGCACGCTCTTATTTCCTGTGCGCGTGGTATCGATCGTTCCACGCCTGCGGCGCTGCGCGCTTCGCTTGTGCGGGGTCGGCACCATCTACCGCCGTTGCCTGTCCAGCCATCTTCCCTGCCTTCATCACCTGTTCGCGACTGTAGCCCATGGCGACATGCCATCAAGGCGCGCCAGGCCGAGTCCTCGCTGCGCTGCGGGCCGCACCCACCTGCCGCTTGTTTCCTTGACGGCATGTCGCCACGGGCTCCTGACCGTCGCGGGCGATGAACTCAGGAAAGACGGTGGCAACGAGGCCGGCCCAGGTCTCCGCGCCACCCCCACCGGAAGTCCGAAGAGGGCTCTGAATCTAGGAATCCGGTGGGGGATTCGACAGCAAACTTTTTATCAGGAAGAAGACCATGCAACTCAGCTCCCGTTTCGCATCCCGCTCTCCCGTCCTGCGCTCTGAACATCCTTTGTCGGAATACCAGATCCGCAGCGTGGCCCCGTCCATCTTTGCCGAGGACAAGCACACCAGTCGCTCTGAGCGATACAGCTATATCCCGACTGCTTCAGTGCTGGCGGAGCTGCGCAAGGAAGGCTTTCAGCCGTGCATGGCGTGTCAGACCCGCGTGCGCGATGAAGGTAAGCGCGAGCACACCAAGCACATGCTGCGGCTGCGGCATGCCGACCAGATCAACGGTGCGGAAGCCAATGAAATCATCCTGCTCAACTCGCACGACGGCACCAGTAGTTATCAGATGCTGGCGGGTCTGTTCCGATTCGTCTGTATGAACGGTTTGGTCTGCGGCGATGCCGTGGCTGACTTGCGCATTCCGCACAAGGGCGACGTGATCGGCCATGTGATCGAGGGCGCGTTCGAAGTGCTCAGCGGATTCGAGCGGGTGCACGAGCACCGCGAAGAAATGCGCGCCGTCACACTGGACCCGGGCGAGGCCGAGGTGTTCGCCCGTGCTGCGCTGTCCCTTAAGTATGACGACCCGACCACGCCCGCTCCTGTCACCGAAGCGCAATTGCTGATGCCGCGCCGCTCTGAAGATAACCGGCCAGATCTGTGGAGCGCCTTCAACCGGGTGCAGGAGAACCTGACCCAGGGCGGCCTGATGTCGCGTAGCGCCACTGGACGCCGCCAGCGCACGCGGCCCATTCAAGGCATCGACCAAAACGTCAAAATCAATCGCGCCCTGTGGCTACTGGCCGAAGGCATGAAGCAACTCAAGCGCTGAACGCCGACCGCCGAGGGGCTCAAGCCCCTCGGCGCCCGATTTCATCTTTCCTACTCGACGTGCCGGCATGGGACAGGCGTATTCATTGCGAACTCAGCTACCCATTGTGGGTCCCGAGCCATTGAAGCTGCTGGCCCTGCGCAAAATCGGGTGGTTGATACTGCTGCCTCAACTGTGCCCTTCCAAGAGCGACGTGCGCAGTACCGCAGGGGCATCCATCACCCACCGGCCGCGCGCGTTCAGCGCTTCGGCGTTTTGCAAAACCCCACAGTTACCCTCACCTGCGATTGAGAGGATTATGAAATCGCCGCCGGCGGCCCGCGGCTTTGCGCCGTTGAAGCTATCCGCCAAGAAGCGACCGATCACCAAGGAAGGTCTGTGTCGCACTGGCTGATCGCCGACGCGTCCGCCCGCACCCCGAGCCTAGCCGGGGATGTCCAGCGCGGGACCATGTACCCCGCCGATCAGATCCAAGCTTTAGCCGCGCTGATTGCGGACGGTCCCCCCACCAAAGATATCGCCCCCGATTTCAGCGTGACGCTGCCAGTGGTCCTGCGACGCTTGAAGTCCGCATCTGTCCCCCGCGCATACTGGTCGCCGATCGCGACGACGCGATCCTGGTGACCGGTAGATAGACATCGCCATCACCGGCGAGCACGTCGCACTCGAGGTGGCGATCTACGGTGCGCCCGAATGACGGCGAAGCTCACACACGCTGTGCGGGGGTCTGATATTGAAGGGCGCCAACTCATACCGGCATACACCGGCGTGCCTCGTCGACCAAGGCGCGTAGGAGACGGCAGGAAGCAGTACTGCAGCGACCGGTTCAGGGTAAGGCGACGCTGGCGTCTTCCCCATCGCCCCGGCACGAATTCGTCGTCTTGCGCCAGTCAATCTGGGGCTCCGAGAAAGTCCATGCCGGAAACAGGATGTCGAAAGAAGCTGTGGCACTTGAGACAGTAGTTGACCTGCAAACTTTCCGACGTCCCCGAAGTCGGCAGCGGCGATAAATTGCCGGACTGCGCT
>JADLGE010000034.1 GCA_020849475.1 Gammaproteobacteria bacterium | reverse complement strand
TGGGGGATCGTCTAACGGTAGGACAGCGGACTCTGACTCCGCCAGTCTAGGTTCGAATCCTAGTCCCCCAGCCATAAATGCAAAACGGGCCGTAAGGGACGGTTTGAATTTATGGCTGGGGGACTGGCTCGATGAGAACCTATCGTTCGACAAGTTCGCGAAGCGAACTTGGACGCCGCACAGCGGCGCCCCGCAGGGGTGAGCTCGCGCAACAAGCGCGAGCGAATCAATCCTGGTCCTTAGTGTTTATTTGTAGTTCTACTTGAGCCACTTCTTGCAAATGCAAATGAACCGATGACAGCAAGTTCCTGGACTGTCATGGGCATCTCCAACAATGGTGAGCGAAGGTGAACGCGAATACCTGAACGCAGTGTAGTGCGGCTCGTGCTTCAGAGCGCCTCGAAGCTTGCTCCGCGACCGAAGACTGTCGAAGGCGCTCACCAGCCATTGGTGGCCAACGGCGTTTGCTGCCGTCGACGGTCGCACCGGCTGCGCCGTGCTGTACCACGCCGAAGACACTGTGCCTTTATGATTTGGCTCAAGCGCGAGGCGATCACGCCTGTTACCTTGAACGTTGGGCCGCTCCGGAACAAGGTTCTGCAACCCCTTTGTGCCAAGCGTAATACGAGAATAGTCAAACGACTGGGCGCACGAATCATTCGTGCATGTTCACAGGAACCAGACACGATGCGCGACTCGACCACGGCCGACAAGGTCCACGACGTTCTGATCATGGGTGCCGGATTCGGTGGGCTGCACGCCCTCCATCGTCTGCGCGGCGACGGCTTCGACGTGTTGGCCTTCGAGGCGGGCGCCGACACGGGCGGCGCTTGGTACTGGAACAACTACCCGGGCGCGCGTTGCGACGTCGAGAGCCTCGTCTACTGTTATTCCTTCTCGCCCATCATCGACGCCGAGTGGCGTTGGACCGAGCGCTACGCGGCGCGCGACGAGATCTGCAGGTATCTGCAGTGGGTCGCGACGCGGCTCGACCTGCGCCGCGACATTCGCTTCAACACACGCATCGTCGCTGCGCATTACGACACTGCGCGGTCTTTATGGCAGCTCAGGACCGAGCACGGCGACATCTTCCGCGGTCGTCATTTCATCTCATCACCGGGCCCCATCTCGACGCCCATCCCGCCCAACGTGCCCGGCCTCGACGCCTTCACGGGCGAGATGATTCACACCGCACGCTGGCCCAATCCCGGCCCCGACTTCGCGGGCAAGCGGGTGGGCGTGATCGGCACGGGATCGTCGGGCACCCAGCTCATCCCCATCGTCGCCGAGCAGTGCGAGCAGATGTTCGTTTTCATGCGCAACCGCAATTACTACCTGCCGGCACGCAACCGTCCCCTGACCAACGAAGACTACGCATGGTGGGCCGAGCACCGTGAGGAGATCCGCGCCAAGCTCGACAGCAGCGAGGTCTTCGGCAGCGGCGACCTCATGCTCGGTCAGGAGATTCGTGACACCCAGGGCGCCAAGATTTCGGACCTCTCGACCGCGGAATTCGAACGCATCATGGCGGCCCGCTGGGAGCACGGTGGCGCGCAGATTGGCTACGCGTTCCGCGACCTCTTTGCCAGCGCGGAGTCCAACGCACGAGTCTCAAGCTGGATTCGCGGCAAAGTCGGCACCTTCGTCGCCGATCGCAATCTCGCCAGACAACTCGAGCCGGGCGACTACCCTTTCGGCACCAAGCGCGCCACCGTCGGCAGTGGCTTTTATGAGGCGTTCGAGCGGCCCAACGTCGCACTGGTCGATGTGCTGGCCTCGCCCATCGAGCGTGCGACGGCGAAGGGCATCGTCGTCGACGGCACCGAGCACCTAATCGACATCCTGATTCTCGCCTCTGGCTTCGACGCAGTGACTGGCGCTCTCACCACCATCGATGTGCGCGGCGCAAGCGGGCGGTCGCTGAAAGAGCAGTGGCACGACGGCACCGAGACCTACCTCGGCATCTGCCTCGACGACCTGCCCAACTTCTACATGATCGGCGGCCCCGGCAGCCCGTCCGTGCTCACCAATGTCGTGCGCACCAACGAATTCCAGGTGAACTGGATTGCCGACCTGCTCTGCACCATGCGCGACAAGGGCCACACGGTGGCGAAGGTAGCGCCGGCCGCGCAGCAGGACTGGACCGCGCGCGTCGCGGCAGCGGCAGGCAGGGGCGTGTGGACCGAGACCAATAGCTGGTACGTCGGCGCCAACGTTCCAGGCAAGAAGCCGCAGATCCTCGCCTACACCGGAGGACTCATGCGCTACCAGAGCGCCTGCAATGCCGAGCGGAGCGCGGGCTTTCAGAGCTTCTCTTTCGCCTGACGAACAGATCATTGCCGGCCTCGCATCTGACGTCAGTCAACGTGACCCGACCACGGCAACGCTAGATTCCCTGCAAGGGCGTCATCGGCGCCCGCTCGCTACACCTGTTCGAACTATAAGAAATCTTTTGCGGAGGGCTGTCATGAGCCGTCGAATTCTCCCCCTGCTCAACGCCGCGGTGCTGGCCGCCTGTGTCGGCAGCACCGAAGCCGCCGTCATTTCCGACGGTTCCGACGGCGCGTTCGTCGCGGTTGCCGGCAGCAACGTCATCGATCTCACGCTGCCGGGTCGCGAGGACGGCGTACTCAATTTCACTTCCATCACCATCCCGGCCAACGCCACGGTGAGCTTCAAACGCAACGCCTTGAACACGCCGGTGTTCATGGCGGCGACCGGCAACATCAATATCCTCGGCACCATCAATGTCTCGGCCGGCGGCAACCTGGCCGGCCCCGGCGGCGGTGAGGGTGGCATCGCCGGTGTTGGTGATGTCAATTGCGCTGCGCCCGAATGTCATCTCGCCACCGATGGCGGGGGCGTGCTGGGCGGCAACGCCGGCCCGCCGGCGGCGGCCGGCGGTATCAAATCCACGCCCGGCTATGCCGGCAGCGGCGGTGGCATGGCGACACCGGGTCTGGCCGCCGACCCGGCACGGTTCAGTCGCAGCGCGCCGGCGACCGCCGCGCTGACGCAACTGCCGGCGCCGCTGGTGGGTGGCTCGGGCGGCGGCGGCGGTGGCGGATGGATGTTTTTCGGCGTCGAACTCGGTGGCGGCGCGGGCGGTGATGGCGGCGGCGCCCTACAGCTGAGCACGCTCGCCGACATCCTGTTCGGCGGCACCATTCTCGCCAACGGCGCCAATGGCGGTTTCGCCTTCACCAACAGCGGCGGCACCGGTGGCCCCGGCGGCGGTGGCAGTGGCGGCAACGTGCAGTTGGTCGCCGCCAACATCACCGTCGAAGACAGCGCGGTCGTGCATGCCATTGGCGGCTGGGGCGGTTGCCTTGGCACGGAACCCTGCGACGCCAATCGGCCCGTATTCAGCAAATTGAACAATGGCGGCCTGGGCTTTTTCGATCTCACCGCGCGCCATGTGTCGTTGAGCAACGTGGCCGACATCCAGGCCGTGACGAGCGTGCATGCCGTGCCGCTGCCGAGCAGCCTGCTGATGTTGGCGCCGGGGTTGCTGGCTTTGGGTGCGATGCGTAAACGCGCTGCCTGAGGCAGTTGCAAGCATTGTCGTCCGCGCCCCTCCAGCCCAAACGCTGAGACGCGGATGACAGTGCGCTCACCCGCCCATATGCTTGATGCCGAGCAGCTCGTCGACGAACGCTGAGGAGGCAAGGACGAATGGCCAGATTGGAACTCGGCGACGTCGTCGCGCGCTTCGAAAACACCTTCGCGAATTCTCTGGCCCGACGCCGGGAGACCGCCAACTTCATCCCGGGTGGCTATAGCCGCCACCCGCTGACCTTCGGCCCACACGCCCTCTATGTCGAACGCGGCAGCGGCGCCTATGTCGAGACCATCGATGGCGTGAAGCTCTGCGACTTCCACAACAACTTCAGCGCCACCATCTGCGGGCATGACCATCCCGCGATCCGCGAGGCAGTGATTGCAGCGGCGGCGAATGGCTTTTCCTTCGGCAATCCCATGCCCATCGAGGGTGAGCTGGCGAAGCTCATCTGCGCCCGACTCCCTTCGCTCGAGCGCATCATCTTCTCCTGCTCCGCAAGCGAAGCCGCGCTCGCCGCGCTGCGCATCGCACGGGCCAACACCGGTCGCAACCGCATCGCCAAATTCGAGGGTGGCTATCACGGCGTGGCGGACGACTACATGCTGTCCTTGCACCCCTTCCCTGAACTCTTCCCTGGGCCGGCCAACCAGCCGGTTGCAGTGCCGAATTCCGCCGGCATTCCGCGCCACGTGCGCGACAACGTGGTGGTGTTGCCGCAGAACGATCTCGAAGCATGCACCCGCATCCTTACAGCAGAGGGCCATGACCTTGCCTGCGTGGTGATGGAGCTGCAGGCGGGCGCGGGCGGCGTCATCATGCTCGACCGCGCATTCGTCGCCGGCATCCGCGAAGTCACCCGCGAACTCGGCATCCTGCTCGTCATCGATGAGACCATCACGTTCCGCGCTGGCTATCACGGCATGCAAGGCATCTACGATGTCACGCCGGATCTGACCATCCTCGGCAAGACCATAGGCGGCGGCATGCCCATCGGCGCCGTCGGCGGTCGCGCGGACTTGTTCGAAATGGGCGAGAACGGCTTCGTCTATCACTCCGGCACGCACCACGGTCATCCCTTGGCTGCCGCAGCTGGCATTGCCTGCCTGAATGTTCTCGATGAAAGCGCCTACCTGAAACTGGACACAATGGCTCAGCGCATCAAGACGAACTTGAACAGCTGGTGCGCGGAGCGCGGACATCCCTTTGTTGTCTACGGCATCGGCTCGCATCTCGGCTACGAGTTCTGCGACAAGCCCGGCAGGCAGTACCGCAGTTGCAGAGACATCCTGCGCTACTCGAACGAAGAGCGCATGCAGGTTTTTGCGTTCGAGATGACGAACCGCGGCTACTTTCCGATGTACCGGGGGCAGATAGCCCTGTCATTGGGGATGGGCCTCCAAGAGATTGACGGGTTCGTGGGCGAGGCGATGGATGTGATTCAAGGCGTGATGCAACTGGCGGAATAGGGGGACGGACAAATAACCGCCGGGTGAGAATCGATCACGTAGATCTTGTGGGGCGCATGTCATCGCACCCGCTTGCCTCGGCAACCACCTCGTCGGTGCGCATTCATTCGCACACCCATCCACTCGTTCTCCGCTGTCAGCTGGATTTTAGTCCGACGCTGCAATCCAGAGCGCACTGCGCTTGAATCGTCAGCATGAAGTCGGCGCGGCGGCGCGCGGAAATTCGTCAACGACGTTTGCGAAAAACATCGCGATAATGGCTCAACAATAACGCAGGCGGAGGTATGCATGAGCCATTCAGTGTCCTACGGCAGAGACGGCGATGTGGGCATCGTCACAGTGAACAATCCGCCGGTGAACGCGCTGTCGTCGCATGTGCGACAAGGGCTGACCGAGGCTTTCGCGCAGGCCGCGGCGGACGACACCATCGCCACGGTGCTGATCTGCGAGGGTCGCACCTTCATCGCCGGCGCCGACATCTCCGAGTTTGGCAAGCCTTCATCGGGACCAAATTTTCTCGAGACCCTGGGCGCGATTGAAAACCTGCCGAAGCCGGTGGTGGCGGCCATCCACGGCACGGCGCTGGGCGGTGGCCTCGAGACCGCGCTGTGCTGTCACTATCGCGTGGCGGTGCCGTCGGCGCGTGTCGGCCTGCCGGAAGTGCATCTCGGCCTGTTGCCGGGCGCCGGCGGCACGCAACGTCTGCCGCGGCTGATGGGCGCACAGGCCGCGCTCGATGCCATTACCAATGGCACCCACATCGGCGCCAAGGCCGCCCATGCCCAGGGCGTCATCGACGAACTGGTTGAGGAAGGCCGCTTGCGCGAGGGTGCGATTGCCTTCGCGCGCAACATCGCGGCGCGCGGCGCGCCACTCAAGCGCGTACGCGATTTGAACGACAAGGTCAGCGGCGTCGACCCCAGGATCTTCGACGTCGCCCGCGCTGCCGCGCGCAAGAGCAAGCGCGGCTTTCAAGCGCCGCTGAACTGCATCGCCTGCGTGGAAGCGGCCTGCACCCTGCCCTTCGACGAGGGCATGAAGCGCGAGCGCGAACTGTTCAACGAACTCGTGACCGGCAGCCAGTCCGCCGCGCAACGCCACATCTTTTTTGCCGAGCGCGCAGCGGCCAAGGTGGACGACATGCCGGCCGACGTGAAGCCACTCGCTATTCGCACAGTAGGCGTGATCGGCGCGGGCACCATGGGCGGCGGCATCGCCATGAACTTCGCCAACGTCGGCATTCCGGTCGTGCTGTTGGAAATGGAGAAGGCCGCGCTCGACCGCGGTCTTGCCGTCATCCGCGGCAACTACGAGCGCACCGCCAAGCGCGGCGGCATGAGCATTGAGCAAGTCGAACAGCGCATGGCGCTCATCACACCCACGCTCGACTACGCTGCGCTCGCCACGGTCGACCTCGTCATCGAAGCGGTCTACGAGAACATGGAAGTGAAGAAGACCGTGTTCACCAAGCTCGACCAGGTCGCAAAGCCCGACGCCATCCTCGCCAGCAATACCTCAACCCTGGATGTCGACGAGATAGCGGCCGTGACGAAGCGGCCACACAAGGTCATCGGCACGCACTTCTTCAGCCCGGCAAACGTCATGAAGCTGCTTGAGATTGTGCGCGGCGCCAAGACCAGCCACGAGACCTTGGCCACCACGCTCGCGGTGTGCAAGGCCATCAACAAAATCGGCGTGGTGGTGGGTGTATGCGATGGCTTCGTCGGCAATCGCATGGTGCATCGCTATATTTCGCAGGCCAATTACATGCTGGAAGAAGGCGCGCTGCCCCACGAGGTGGACGACCCTGTCTACGAACTTGGCTTCGCCATGGGGCCGTTGACGATGTCCGATCTCGCGGGTCTCGATGTCGGTTGGCGCATTCGCCAGGGCAAGGGCCTGCCGGAGAAGCTGCCGCCCGGTGAGCGTTACTGCGAGATTGCCGACAGCCTCTGCGAGCTGGGTCGCTACGGCCAGAAGACCGGGGCGGGCTACTATCGCTACGACGCCGCGACGCGCGAGCGCCAGCGCGACCCGGAAATAGAGAAGCTCATCGTCGAACATGCAAAGACCAAGGGCATCACGCGACGCGCCATCGCGCCGACGGAAGTGGTCGAGCGTCTGATGTATTCGCTCATCAACGAGGGCGCATGGATCCTGGAAGAAGGCATCGCCCAGCGCGCGAGCGACATCGACGTCATCTATGTCTACGGCTATGGCGTGCCGTCCTATCTCGGCGGACCGATGTTCTATGCCGACCAGGTGGGACTCGACAAGGTGTATGCGCGGGTATGTGAATTCGCGAAAGCGGATCCGGCGTCCTGGCATCCGGCGCCTTTGCTGAAAAAGCTGGCGGAGAGCGGCGGGAAATTCAACGCCTGAGCGTGCGCTACCTAAGGCAGCGCAGTCGCTCGGCCAGCTGACCTGGCGCCCGGCGCCGGCATCACGCCGGCCCGGCGCTATGGAGCCGATGAGCCGCCTGCAAGCACGCCCCTGGCCGCCACCCACAGCAGAACCACCACCAGCACCACGCTCGGCACGCCGGGCAGGAAGCCGATGATGCCGATGGTGTCGGGCGCACCGAGCGCGCTCGGGCCAAGTGTCAGCGCACGGTTGCTCGAGGCGTTGCCGAGCCAGTAGAAGACCGTAAACGACCACGCGATATAGACAAATCCCCAGCAGGTCCACGCCTGCATGCGCGTGCTCAAGCCAAGTTTCGGCAATGCGAGCGCGACCACCATGACCAGCAGCCCATTGCTCACCCCACCGGAGTGTGCCCGCACCCAGCCTGCATCCGTGCCATAGACTTCGAAGTTGATCATCTTGCCCGGCCAGTACTCGATGCCGCCGATCAAATCGAACATGAGCATGAAGCCGGCAAACATCGCGACCAGCACAACCAGCAGCCCGTTGCCGAGCATGATGCGTTGATAGCGTTCCATGTGATTCCTCCCCCGAGGTGTATTTTCGTTTTTCGAATCCAGTTGTCAGGCAGGTGCGGTGCGTCCAAACGGCACGGGCACGTCGGGATCGGTGGTATCGAGCAAGGGCAAGGCCGCGCCCGCCGGCAAACTGCGATGACCGGCCACCCAATCCTTCTGCCATTGCGGGTCTTCGTCCTGGCGCGGGTTGTAGCCTGGCAGCAGCGCGCGCAGCAGGAATGGCCCGGCATTCCACACCACGCCGCCGATTTCCCGTGCGAGCGAGCGCAGGATACCGAGACTTGGCCAGCGACCATCCTTGCGCAGGCACACGAACATCGCCAGGAAGCCGTAGCAAAGCACATGCAGCGAGCCGTGCAATACCCCCCAGGCGCGTGGCCAATAATCGCCATAGCACGCCATGTAGGTGTCATAGGCAACCGTTTTGTGTTCGGTCTCCTCGACCATGTGCATGACCCAGAACGAGGCCACCCACGGACAGTTCCCACTCCACAACTGCCGGCGCTTCTTGATGAACCAGTTGGTGAAGCCGTTGGTCATCGACTCGAAACCCGCGTTGTAGGCAAGCTGCGTGCGCAGGCTGCGCTGTTCGAGACGTTGATAGGATGCCGCCAGACGCGCCTCGATCGCCGCCAGTTCGGGATAGCCGTTTTTCTTGATCAATTCGTTCAGGCGCCGGTGACATTGATAATGACGCGCCTCCTGGCCATTGAAGCCGCGGATGTCTTCGAGCAGGCGGGGTTCGTTGATGAGCTTCATCGCGGCCTGCATGGAACGGATCAGATACGGCTCGAGATAAGGCATGGTCAGCGAAAATCCGTTGAACATATGAGACCGCACCGGGTTGTCGCGCGCCCACAGTGGCGCGAGGTCATCCGGAAATTCGAAATTGAAGGCGCGGACGACAATCGCATCGACGTGCTTCGGCTCGTAGGCGTAGGCGGGATTCGGACAATCTTCTTGTTCGCTCATGGCGCGTCCCCCAGCGGCACTGATCAAGCTTATGGTCCATCGCCGCAGCCGGCGGTAGCGACTTATCTTGCGTTGGCGCGTCGGTCGCCACAAGCGGGGGAGACACTGCCCCATCGTAATCCCGGCATCCGCAGCGCGAGCGAGGCACGCAACGGCAACGCGCTCGCTCCGATCAGCGGCTCGGACTCAATTCAGCCGTCGATGCGCGGCAACTCATCCGGCCCCACGATGGGACGAAAGGCGCTGCGAAAATCGCATTCTGATCTTGGCGCCAGTCAACACACCATTCGCCCGATGCGTACGAGCCTCAGTTAAGCAATGCAGCAATTTCTTGCGTGATGTCGTCTGGTTTGTCGGTAGGCGCGTAACGCTTGACTACCTCGCCCTGGCGATTGACCAGGAACTTGGTGAAATTCCACTTGATTGCTTCAGTGCCCAGCACGCCGGGCTTCTCGCCTTTCAGGTAGCGATACAATGGATGCGCATTGGCGCCATTGACCTCTATTTTGGCGAACAAGGGAAAGCTCACCGCGTAATTCAGCGTGCAGAACTGCTGAATCTCAGCTTCGCTGCCCGGCTCCTGAGCGCCGAACTGGTTGCACGGAAATCCCAGCACCGCGAAGCCTTGCGCTTGAAGGTTCTGGTGCAGTTTCTCCAGCCCGGCATATTGCGGCGTGAAGCCGCAACGGCTGGCGACATTGACAATCAGCAGCACCTTATCGGCGTATTCCTTTAGCGAATGCTCGGTGCCATCGATGGCGCGCACCTGGAAGTCGTGAACCGTCATGGCAGCCTCCTGCGAGAATGAAGTAGGGAGTGGGACGAAGGGTAACCCAGACCAGATAACCGAGCTTGATAGCGCAACCCAACGGTCAGTCAGCCAGGCGCGGGCCACGGCAGGCTGGGTTCAGGGAAAACATTGCTTTCCACAGACGTTCGATGGCGTTGACCCAAAAATGATGGCGGGCCGAAGCAGCAATTCGACGCGCCAGACTTCTACTGCTCAGCGCACCACATTCAGTGCTGACGTTCAACGGTCACCGTGCGGCTCCACGCCTGGGTATCGACTGTGCGGCCCGCCTGACGAATCAGCGCGGTGGCACTGACTTCAGCGGCGCCATCGTTATAGCCGTGCCGACCGCGTGCCGCGACGGTGACAGGATAACGCTCGAAAGCACCGGTGCATTTCCCTTCCCCCACCCCATGACCTGACACCGGGCCTTGCGCGATGTCCACGCTGACATGGAGCCGTTGGCCCCTGTCGCAGACAGCGACTATTTGCGCGATGGCCACCCTCGGGCTGCGGGGCAATTGCACCAATGGGTCGATATTGAGCGTAAAGGACGGCAGCAACGTCGGCCGCAACTGCCTGGCGGTGGAGTCGATGCCCAGTTGGCCAACGTCATTCGCTCCCCAGCAGCGCACCGCGCCGTTGGCAATGGCAGCGCAACTGTGAGTTCCTCCGTTGGCGACCTGGACAACGCTGCCAAGCGGGGGAAACGTCAAAGTGACGATCGTGTCTCCGCCGCGCACGGCGCTCCGCACCTGGACTGGAATTGTGGGAGTAATGGGCGCGAGTCTCTGGGTGAGGGTGCCGTCGCCCAACTGGCCTGCGCTGTTATCCCCCCAGCAGCGGGCCGTCCCGTCGGCAATCACCGAGCAACTGTGCGAACCACCGGCGGCCACCGAGACGGCATTCGAAAGACCTCCGACGAACGTCGGCGTAACCTGTTGGAGAGTGTTGCCGTTACCCATTGCGCCTGCGGAATTGTTTCCCCAGCAGCGACCAGTACCGTCTACGAGTAACGCACAGCTGTGGGTGCCTCCCGCCGCAACCGCGACGGCGTTGAGCAAACCCACGGCGGTGCTGTTGGCGGTCGAATGATTGCTTAGCCCCCCATTGCCGAGCTGACCGTTGGTGCCTGCGCCCCAGCAGATGGCTTTACTGTCGAGCAACGCTGGACTGGCCAGCAGTGCGCATGAGTGCAAGCCGCCCGCCGCGATGGCCGAAGTCGTGCCCGCGTTGCTGTCGGCGACCAGCGCAGGAGAGAGTCGCAGTGCGCCACCGCCGACGCCGAGTTGTCCCAAGGTGTTCAGTCCCCAACAAAATTCACTGCCGTTGGCCAACAGCGCGCAAGCGTGTTCATCGCCTAATGCTATCGCCACTGCGTTGGTCAGGCCGCTGACCGGCACGGGCGCCAGACGCTTGATGGCACTACCATCGCCGACCTGGCCGACACTGTTCTCCCCCCAGCAACGCGCGGTGCCATTGGCGAGCAGTGCACAGGTATGGGAATTTCCCGCAGCGACGGCCACCGCGTTGTTGAGCACGGTCACCGGCACGAGCTGGTTGACGTTGGTGCCGTTGCCCAACTGGCCGGCACTGTTCAGTCCCCAGCAGGACACCTGGCCATTGGCGCGCAATGCGCAGGAGTGGAAGCGGCCCGCGGCAACGGCGCGCGCCGCGAAGCCACTACCGCCGGGCAACAGAGCCACTCGCTCGGCAGTGCCGTTACCCCAGCAGCGCGTGGCGCCGTTGGCGATGAGCGCGCAGGAATGAGCTGCCCCCGCGGCAATCACCACTGCATCGCCGAGCTCGCGAACAGTCACTGGAAAGCGCTGGGTGGTGGCAGAGGTGCCGTCGCCCAGTTGACGATTCAAGTTGAAACCCCAACAACGCGCGCTGCCGTCGGCAAGCACGGCGCAGGTGTGATTTCTTCCTGCGCTGATGGATGTCGCATTGGCCAGCCCGCTGACCGCCACGGGCGTAATGAAAATCGAGGCCGCGTTGGTGCTCGCGGTGCCGAGCTGTCCGCTGAAATTGTCGCCCCAGCAGCGCCCGGTGCCATTGGCGAGCAGCGCGCAGGTATGCCCGAAACCGGCGGTGATACCGACCGCATTGGTGAGGCCGTCAACCGACACGGACGTCAATCTGTCGGCGCCGAGAGGTCCCTCGCCGAGTTGGCCTGTTGCGTTGTAGCCCCAGCAACGCGCCCTGCCATCGGCAAGCAGTACACAGTTATGAGCAGTCCCCGCGGCGATGGCGACCGCATTGCCGATGCCGCTGACGGCCGCCGGCGTCGAGCGATCGACGGTGGTGCCATCGCCGAGTCGGCCATTGTCATTCCAGCCCCAGCAGCGCGCACGGCCGTCGGCAAGCAACGCGCAGTTGTGAAAGTCGCCAGCGACGAGCGCCACCGCGCTGTCGAGTCCGGTCACGAGCGTCACCGGGGAGAGCTGATTGGTTCTCGAGCCATCGCCAAGCTGGCCTGCGGAATTGTCGCCCCAGCAGCGCGCACTGCCATTGGCGAGCAGCGCGCAGGTATGAAACCTGCCGGCGGCGATAGCGACGGCATTGCCGAGGCCAGCAACCGCCACCGGCACGAGCGAATCGACGGTGGAGCGATTGCCGAGCTGGCCGTGCTCGTTTTCTCCCCAGCAACGCACGGTGCCGTCGTCGTTTATCTGGCAGGTATGCCTGATACCGGCGGCCAGCCGCTGCGCGGCATCACTGACCTGCGTCTCGCCGAAAGATCTAGGCCGGGTCGTGGCCTGACCAGTGGTCGAAACCAGCAGTGCCACCAACACGGTCGCGACGACGATAACGGTCCTGTAGCGGTTCATCGCATGCCCTTCCTAACGCGCTGTCATGCGCGCAATTTGATTAGAAGCGGTCGGGAGCCGGGAAGAACACCGCTTGGCGAAGGAGGCTATCACCCCCCGAACCGCGGCAACACCTCCTTCGAAAACAGACTCCACGACTCGTCCGTCGCCGCGAACATCATGTAATACGTCACCCCGGTCTCTTCGATGCGCCGCGCCAGTTCATCGCGCACCTCGGCCGGCGTGCCCAGCAGCGCCACCGGTGAACGCTGCGCCGACGCGTAGTCGGGAAATCCTAGATTCTTCGCCATGTCGCGCAGCGCGCTGTCGTTCTGGTGGCGCGACATGCCGAGCAGCAGCAGGCCGCCGAGTTCGATGTCGTTGCGCTGGCGGCCGTGGGCCTGCATGAGATCGCCCAAGGTGGCGATCTTCTTTTTCATGACGTCCATGGTGAAGCGCACCGTGGCGGCGGGGTCGTTGGGGAAATCCTTGCCGTTGGAGGTGGGCGGGATGATGTTGAGGATCCTGGCGTGTTCGGCCGCGAGTTTCAGTATCGATGGCGCTGAGCCGCCGAGCATGATGGGCGGGCCGGGCTGTTGCAGCGGCTTGGGATGGTTGCCGCCGTCGGTGATGCTGAAATACTTACCTTGATAGCGGGGTGCGTCTTCGCTCCACAGCGCTTTCAATACCTGCAACTGCTCGGCTAATTCTTCGACACGCTGCGGTGTCGGTGGGAAGGGATAGCCATGGGCGACATATTCGCTGACCTGCCAGCCGGCGCCGAGGCCGAGTATCAGGCGCCCGTCACTGGCGTGGTCGAGCGTGGTGGCGCATTTGGCGAGCAGCGCCGGTGAGCGGAACGAGGCCGCCACCACCGCAGGGGCAAGCTTCACGCGGCGTGTGACCATGGCCATCGCCGTCAGCACCGTGAAGCATTCGAGCTGCGGTGTGCGCGGGCCGCCAAACGGCGAATAAAAATGGTCGTTGACCGACACCGAGTAATAACCGTCATCCTCGGCGCGACGCGCGGCGGTCACCGCTTCGCGCACATCGTTGGGTAACAGGAACAGGCCGAATCTTGGCGGATACATACTCTCCCCTCTGCTGCTGGCGTTGTTGTTGTGGCGGCGCGGCGCTGGCGCTGGCCCATAGTGTCGACGATGTTCGCGCACCGATGAAAGTGAGTGCGAAAGCGCCGGTGAGGCGCGCCGGCCGTCCCGTCCTTACGTAAATCCCCCTAGCCCCACTTCCTCAATCCCGTAGCAGTTTTCCCGATATATCGGTCGGACGTTGTGGTTTGTATGCCGAAAGCATCGCATCGCGCTCCGGCTTGATCGCGATCAACTGAATTTCCATAAACACTTTCAGACTTTGCTCCAAGTGCTGCCCGGGGAACGGGGTGGCGAGACAACCTGCTGATCAGACTAGAAGAGGAAACGACGATGAACCGTCAAAAGACATTTACCAGGACCGCAATAGCCGCAGGCCTCGCGCTCGCATGTGCCGGCGCCCATGCCGAGGCCGATGTGGCGGCGCTGCAACAACGCCTGAACCAGATGGAACAGGAGATGTCGGCACTGCGTGCTGAACTCGCCAAGGTCGCCGCCCAGGCCCCGGCCCAGGAACAGAAGGTCGCGGAGATTGAAACCCGCGTCGCCAAGGTCGAGACCGCCCCGGCCCCTGCCGCTGCCCCGGCCAAGGAAGCGGGCAACCGCGTGTTCTTCCGTGGCGGCTACGCCAAGATGCCCGACGACCGCTCCAACGGCGCCTTCACCGACATGATCAACGTGCCGGGCGCGATTGGCCTGGCCGACATCCAGAACAAGCGTGATGACGGCTGGTACTTCGGCGCCGGTTTCGACTTCCTGCTGTCGCGTGACACCCTGGGCCTGCTGCCGGGTGCGTGGACCATTGCCGAACTCGGTCTCGAATTCCGCAACATGGGCAGCAAGGACGCGCACCTCATCGGCCCGGTCGCCGAGTGTCTGCTGCTGAACGATGTGAAGGCCGGCGGTGTACCGGGTGCACTCAACTGCACCAACATCAAGGGCAAGCAAAACCTCATGATGCTGACGGTCAGCGCCGCGCCCAAGATCAAGTTCATGGAAGGCTCGAAGCTGCGTCCCTGGATCATTCCGGCCGGCCTGGATCTCAACGTCATTTCGCCGCCGTCCGACAGCACCAACTATCTTGATATCGGCGTGCAGTTCGGTGCCGGTGTGGACTACGAGGTGATGCCGGGCATCACCATCGGCGCCGACATGCGTTACCACCTGTCGGCCAACCTGACCGACCCGGACTACGGTTCTGGCGCGGTGGCGGCCGCCAATGCGGCAGGTCTCGCCAAGGGTCTGGAGCTCAACACCCACCAGAGCAACGACACCTGGACGGCTGGTATCTCTCTCGGCATCGCGTTCTAAGTCGAATCGCTGCTTCAGGCAGCATCGAGGCCGGGCCCGCAAGGGCTCGGCCTTTTTTTATGCGCGGGTCAAACGTGACGTGGGTTCAGCGCAATGCGCCGACCCAGTCGACACGGCTGCGCAGCACGTCCAGTTCCCGCGACGTCGGCAATGGCGTGGTCGGCACCTCGTCGGGAATCAACAGAGGAAAGCCGGTCTGGCGTTGCACGTCCGCGACGCTCACGCCCGGATGCACCGAGCGCAGCCGCATGCGCTTTTCGTCTTCGCTGAAATCCATGATGCACAGCGGAGTGACGCAATACTTGGGTCCACCGCCCGGCAGGCCGAGACGCGTGCGCGCGTCGGCGCCGCCCTGCCCCCAGCCCACCGTGCTTATGAAATCGCACTTCGGCACGAAGATGCGCGGGCTGTGGCTGTTCAAGACGATGTAGTAGCGCCCGACGTGGGTGGTCAAGGTTGGTGTGCCGACCGAGCCCGGGCCGCGGAATTTCAGACGCGAATAATCCTCGCCAACGCCGATGAGGTTGGTATTACCGAAAGGATCGACCTGGATGCCGCCGATGAAGAACACCCGTCGGTGCCAGTCCTTGACCTGGTCGAAGCGGTGGCCGCGATCGCTGAAAGATTCGGTCCAGCGCACCACGCGGTTGTCCCAGCCGAAAGCCGGCAGCGGCACGCGTTCGAGGTGATGCACATTCATGCGCGCGCCCAGGAAGATGAGCTCCATGTTCGGGCCGTGCATGAGATGGGCGAGACGCACCGCCGCTTCGGGGATGGGCAAGGCCACACCCACCTGCAGTTCTTCGCCGTCGTTCAAATCGCGCGCGAGAAAGCACGTCAACAATTCCGAGACGCTGCAATCAATGCTCATGCGCGCCTCTCAGTACTCGTGCAGGGAAAGCAGGCGCTTGATGCCGATGCGTTCCAGGTAGTCGGCATGGGTGGCGGGCTCACGGCAGTAATGGCCAAGAAATGCCGGCAGACCCGCGCCGTCGTCGCGCTCGGCGGCGCTCACATAGTCTTTCAGCAGCGCGCTGTCCTGCAGGTAGTAACCGCGGCTGTAATACGGGTGAGCGCCCCACGGCATGCGCAGCACCGCATCGGCTCGACCGATGGTGGTGGCCCAGGCGTTGGCGCGCACCTGTTCGTTGGAGATGATTTTTTCGACCTGCACGATAGTGCGCTCGGCGGCGCGCGCCAGGAACAAGTCCAGCCAGCCCGGACCGCCGTGGTGTTGCACATTGCCGTAGACGTCGGCAGTGGCGGCATGCAGCAGCGTGACATCGGGCTTGATGGCCGGCACCGCCAGCAGCGTCTCGCCGCGAATGGGATCTTCGATAATCTTGAGGTCAGTATTGAGCTCCGGCAGCGAAGTGCCGACACCGCCACGCCACGGCAGAAACGGCAGACCCTTGCCCGCCGCTTCGAGGCCGCTGGTCAAGATGCCTTCCTCGCATTCCCACACCGTCACTTCGCCGCGTTCCACCGCGCGTCGAAAGGCCGGCGCCACCGGCACCCCGAAACCACCGCCGGCGTAATAGCTGATGGCTTTCTTCACGCAGCCGGCGGCCACCAGCAGGTCGAGCGTGAGGCCGCTGGCGATGACGGTGAGGTTGCGCAGATTGCGGCGGATGATGTGCCGCACCATGGCCATCGGCGCCGGCTCACCGATGGCGATGGTCATGCCATCAGCCAGCGTCGCCGCGGCATCGATCTCGTCGCACAGCCGTTCAGTGCGCACGCCGCTGCTCATCAGCGCATCAACCGTTGGAAAGCAGATTGCGCAGATCGATGACCGCCGCGTTGGCGCGCGAAATGAACGAGGCCATCACCAGCGAATGGTTGGCGACGAAGCCAAAGCCGGTGCCATTGAGAATGACCGGGCTCCAGACGGTGTCCTGGGTCGATTCCAGTTCGCGGATGATCTGCTGCAGGCTGACCCGCGCGTTCTTCTTTTCCAGCACCGAACGGCAGTCGATTTCAATTGCACGCAGAAACTGGATCAAAGCCCAGGTCGCACCGCGCGCTTCGTAGAATTCGTCATCGAGCTTGGTCCACGGCGTCTTGACTTCCATCTGTGCGGCGCGCGGCTTGGACTGCCCACCGCTCGCTTCGCCGCCCAGGTCCACATTCACGCGCGACACGCCGACCGACGCGCTCAGACGTTGCGACAAGCTGCCAAGCCGCTTCTCGACGATGGCCAGCCAGTCGGCGAGGTTATCGGCGCGTGCATAGAACTGCGCATCTTCGTGGTTGTCGTCGACCAGGCGATTGAGATAGCGCTGCAGCGCGTTGATGGCCTTGCGGTATTCGCCTTCGGTGGAGGGCAAAATCCAGGACGAGTTGTCGAAGTTGAACTGCGGCTCGGCCACCGACAAATCGCCATCTTCACTGGACTGGGTCTGGGAACGACTGAAGTCGTTGCGCAGAGCCTTGGCCAGATCGCGCACCTGGGTCAGCGCGCCGAATTCCCAGTTGGGCATGTTGTCCATCAGCACGCCAGGCGGCAGGCGATCATTGGAAAGATAGCCACCGCGCTTGTCGAGCAAAGTCTCGGCCACCTGCACCAGGGTCGCGACAGTGGTGACGCCGGTGATGTTGGCATCTTCGGCCGAGGTCACGTGGTTGCGGGCCGCGGCGCGCACATCGAACAACGCCGGTTCGTCATCCCAGTAGAACATGAGCGCGCCCACTACCACCGCCAGCAGGCCCAGGGCCGCTATCACGCCCGCGCGCAGCGGGCTCTTGGTGCGTTCCAGATCCATGTCACTCATCTGCTCTTCATTCATCGCGTCCACACCTCGTTCGTCGCCGGCACTGTCAAACTGTGCCGCCATCCTACCCTATGCCGGCGCGCGCATTGTGGCCCGGCGCTTGCTGGTCTGCTCGAATTGGCTGGCACATAATCGCGCCAGTCCCTTTCTGGCGCGCCCCCATGCTGACCCGCATCGATCAAGTACTGACCGCCGCTGAAATCACCACCTTGACCGCGCTGTTCGACAACGTCGCACCGGTCGATGGCAAAAGCACCGCGCAGGGCCTGGCGGCGACGGTCAAACACAATCAGCAGTTGCCGTCCGAACATCCTGCCGTGCAGGACGGCGTGCGCCTGGTGCTGGAGGCACTCAAACGCAATGCGCTGTTCCACCACAGCGCGTTTCCGCGCCGCGCCTTCCCACCCATGTTCAGCCGTTACACGCCGGGCATGCAATACGGCGAGCATGTCGATAACGCCATTCTGCTCACGCCCCAGCAGATGCGCACCGATGTGGCGGTGACGCTGTTCCTGTCCGACCCGGCAAGTTACGACGGTGGCGAACTCATGATCAACACCGGCAACGAAGAGCGCGCCGTGAAACTGCCAGCAGGATCGTTAGTGGCTTATCCGCCGTATTTTTTGCACCGCGTCGCCCCGGTCACACGTGGCGTGCGCCTCGCGGCCATCACCTGGGTGGAAAGCCTGGTGCGCTCCCCGGAGCAACGTCAATTGCTCGCGCAGATGGACCGCGCCATGGGCGGCATCCATGTTCGCCATGGTGAAAGCACCGAACTCATGGCGCTCAACAACTGCTATCACACCTTGATGCGCATGTGGGCAGAAACATGAGCGCGCTGCTGAGTCTGCTGCCGTCACTGTTGCCCGCGGCCTTGCATGAAGAAGTGTGGGCCTTGATGCAACGGCCATGCTGGCTGTTCGGCAATGTGTCGACGCCGGGCGGCTCCCTGCCGTTCTGGAAAATGGATCTCGACGGCGACGCGGTCATCGAGTGCGCGTGGCGCCATGCGCAACCGCTGTGCGAAGGCCTCGTGCAACGGCCGCTGCGCATCGTGCGCGTTTATGCCAACGGCCACACCTTTGGCCAGGGCGGGCAGGTGCACAAGGACGACCTGCGCGCCGACACCTACACTCTGCTTTATTACCCGATGCGCGAATGGCGTCGCGAGTGGGAAGGCGAGACGGTGTTCTACGACGGCGAGGAAGTACTGCGCGCGTGGCTGCCGGCGCCCAATCGCGCACTGCTGTTCGATTCACGCATCGACCACGCCGGCCGCCCACCGAGCCGCGCCTTTGGCGGCCTGCGCGTGACCATCGCCTTCAAGCTTGAAGTGCCGCGCTGAGCAAGCCTGGTAAGGCCATGAGGTTCTGGTAGCCCAGCACCGCATCGCCCGCCGCGGGCGGCATCACGTTCAACAGCAGCAACTCGTCGACCACGCCCTTGTAGGCCGCGATACGCGCGCGACATTCCGCCGGCGTGCCGGCGATCACCAGGGTGTCGAGACAGTCATCGGAAATGGCCGCCATCGCGGCCTGCAACTCGCCGGCCGGCATGTGTTTGAGCGCCGCGTCCGCCGCCGCGCCGAAGCCCTGCTCGCGCATGGTGTGTTCGTAATAGGGGTGTGGCAAGGGCGCATAGAAATGACACAGCGCGGCGCGCGCCGCATTGCGCGCCTTGTCGCGGTCATCGTCCATCGCAAGCACACCGACCGCCGACCAGCGCAGGCTCGCCGGATCACGGCCGGCATCCGCCGCCACGCGCGCCGCCTGCGGGCGCAGCACTTCACGCAGATAGTCGACGCCGAGCGTGGCGCCACCGCCGATGCCGTCGGCCACCCGCGCCGCGACTTTCATCATGCTCGGAAACACCGCCGCCAGCACGATAGGAAAAGCCTGCGCGCCGGGGTCGATGACCGGCGACCAATGGCAGCGATGCACCGCGCCGTCGAAGTCGACGCGCTCACCGACACGCGTCGCCGCCACGCGCCTCAAGATCTCGATGTAATCGCCCATCTTGGTCAACACACGTTCGTGGGCGATGCCCTGCCACACCTCGTTGATGATGCGATTGCCGCCGCCCACGCCCAGCACCAGCCGCCCGCCACTCACTTCATTGAGATCGACCGCCGACATGCCGGTGATGAGCGGGCTGCGCGCGTAGGCGTTCAGCACATAGGGACCGATGCGCATGCGCTGCGTAGCCGCGGCGACGGCGGTCAAGGGCACGAAGCCACTGCGATGCACTTCCGCCATGTAGAAACCGGCGAAGCCGGCGCTGTCGGCCTGGCGCGCGACAGTGACGAGTTCACCCATGCCTAAGCCAAGGCCTGTGATCAGTAACGACAAGTCCATCTTCAGTCTCTCCCGGCATCAGCCCATGGGATTGATGTCATCCAGCCCCAAGCGTGCACGGCCGAGCTGTTCATAGGCGGTATCGGCCACCATGTAATGCTGCGCGGCGACCGTCACATCGCGCAGACAGCGTTGCATGAAGCTGTGCTCGTAGATGGCGCTGGCGCCGGCATAGCGAAACGCTTCGTTCACCACCTCGACCGCGACTTCAGTGGCGTAGGTCGCCGCGCTGCGCACCGCGCACTGCTGCCCGGCGCTAAGCGCGCGACCACTGGCAACCGTTTCCCACACTTCTTCATTAGCCTCGACATTCAGCGCACGGGCCGCGCGCAGGCGCATCTCGGTGTGGCCAATCAGTCGCTGCACGGCGCCGCGCTCGACCATGCTGCTGCCGCCCGGTGCGTAGCCGCGCTTCTTGTTCTGCATGATGGTGACGAGACCATCGAGCACGCGCCGCGCCATGCCGAGCGCGAAGCCCGCGTGTTCATAGGCGACGAAGGCCGGCAGGCCGATGCGATACAGCGCGCCGCCGCGGCGCGGTGCGTCGCTGGCCGGGAAGGCCATGTCGTCGGCGACGAACACATCCTTGACCACGATGTCGCAGCTGCCGGTGCCCTTCAAGCCCAGCACCTGCCAGTTGTCTTCAATCGTGCAGGCGCTGGTCGGGAACACCATGAAATAAATTTCCGGTGGCGCCTGCGCTGCCCGTTCGACGCGGGTGATGGCGACTATCCATTCGCTGTGGCGCACGCCACTGGCGAAACCCCAGCGGCCGTTGACGCGAAAGCCACCCGCTTCCGGCGTCGCGACGCCGGACGGCGTGACGACGATGGCGCCGCGCGGAATGCGGCCGTCGGCAAACATGCGGGCGATGCCGCTGTCGGGCAGAAACGCGCCAGGCACGCCGAGGCTGGTGGCGCCCACCATCGCGCACCAGCCGATGGCGGGATTGATCATGGCCAGGCGTTCCAGCACTTCCATCTGCGTGACGAGGTCGGCCTCGAAGCCGCCCAGCACCATCGGCAGTTTCATGCGCAAGGCGCCGCTCGCCACCAGCGCCTCAACGGCCTTGGGTGTCAGCGTGCCCTGCGCTTCATCTTCATCGGCGGTGGCCGCCATCGCCGCGCGCTGCGCTTCGATGCCACCGAAAAGCGCACTGCGCGTGGCCGCACGCGCGGCCTTGGGATTCTCCATCATCGCTGCAAACTCCCCTGCACGAGACCGCTAAGAGCTTCGAGGGTATTGCCTTCTCGCGATGAAGGCCAGCGTGGCTTAGAGCGCTTCGCGCGCGGCCAGCGCGCGCAGATGGCGGCGCATGGCGAGCCCGGCGGCATCGGTCGGAATGTGCATCTCGGTGTGGGGCGTGTGGCCGTCGACACGCTGCATGCGCGCGATCTCTTCCATCGCGAATTGGTCTTCGGTGAAGGCCTTGATCTGCGCGCTGCGCATGAAGTCGTCGATGTCGGGGCGGCCGCGCGCGAAGTTGCGACAACCGGCAAACCAGTAATGCAGATGCGTGCGGTCGATGGGCGTGATGAGTTGCGCGACACGGATGGTCGGCAGCGCCTCGTCGGCAGTGGCCGCGCGCTCCAGGTTGCGCAGGATGCCGGTATTGACGTGCAGGCCCGGCGCCACGAACTGCGAGCCTGAACTGCGCTCGGCGCGACAGCCCTGCCATTGCAGCGGCACGGCATAGATGTCGGGCAACTGGCATTCGACGCGCCGCCATACCTGGATGTCCGTGCCCTTGATGGCCAGTTCCACCGGCGCGCGCGCATATTCCGGCGTGCCAAAGGTCTTGGGATGCAGGAATGACAGGTGCGAGAGGTCAAGCAGATTCTCGTGCATGTGCACGTAGCTGGCGTTGATGAGCAGATAGCCGATGTAGATATCCCAGTCGGGCGCGCCCAGCCACGCGGGATGCGGCAGGAGGTCCTCATCAGCGGCGTCCGCCGCGCCGAACCACGCCCACACGAAGGGCCCGCGCTCGACGAGCGGGTAGGCACGCAGACACAGATGTGGCGGAATCTTGTCCTGCATCGGAATCTCGATGCAGCGCCCATCGCGGGCATACAACAGGCCGTGATATCCGCAGCGGATGCCATCACCCTCGAGGCTGCCATGGGCAAGCGGAAAAGAGCGGTGGCAGCAGCGGTTCTGCAAGGCCACGGGCGCGCCGTCCTCGCCACGATAGAGCACCAGCGAAGTTTCCATGACGTCACGGCCGAGCGGCGCGCGCGTGATTTCATCGGCCCGCGCCACCACGTACCAGGCGTTGCGGATCAACGGCGTGGTGGCGTCGGCAAGCTGCGCGCGGGCAGGGTCCTGGTCGGACATGATCTCTTCTCCGGATGAGGAACGATGGCCCCGCGACGGGGCGCCGGGCGCGCTGCCTATAATAGCGCCGGGCGCGTATTTTCCGGCGCGACAGCAAGCGGGGTCACGATGCAGGCACTCTCCTATCTCAACGGCTTTGGCAACGAGTTCGAAAGCGAGGCGAGCCCTGGCGCCCTGCCGCGCGGCCAGTTCTCCCCGCAGAAACTGCCACTCGGTCTGTACGCCGAAAAATTCAGCTACACCGCCTTCACCGCACCGCGTGCCGAGAACCGGCGCACGTGGTTCTACCGCATTCGCCCCTCGGTGCTGCAGGGAGCGACCGAGATCCTCGCCCATGCCGGCCTGCGCACGGCGCCCTGCGATGAAGGCGTGACGCCGCCGACGGCGCTGCGCTGGGATCCGCAGCCGCCGGACACCGCGCCCCATGACTTCCTCGATGGCCTGCTGACGGTCGCGACCAATGGCGATTGTCATGCGCAGCAGGGCGTGGCCGTGCACCTCTACAGCGCCAATCGCGGCATGGGCCAGCGTTACATGCAGAACAGCGACGGTGAACTGTTGCTGGTGCCGCAAAGCGGTGCGCTGGCCGTGCACACCGAATGTGGCCTGCTCGAAGTCGCACCCGGCGAGATTGCCCTCGTGCCGCGCGGCATGAAGTTCAAGGTAGAACTCGTCGACGGCGCGGTGCGCGGTTATGTGTGCGAGAACTACGGCGCTTTCCTGCGCCTTGCCGAGCGCGGCCCGGTGGGTTCGGACGGCTACGCCAACGGACGTGATTTCATGACGCCGGTGGCGCGCTTCGTCGACGACGACTCCCCCGCCGAACTCGTCACCAAGTTCCAGGGGCGTTTGTTCAGCACCGCGCTCGGCCATTGCCCGCTGGACGTGGTGGCCTGGGTCGGCACGGCGGTGCCGTTCAAGTATGAGCTCGCGCGCTTCAATGCCATGAACACCGTCACCTACGATCATCCCGACCCGTCGATATTCACGGTGCTGACTTCACCCTCGGCGACGCCGGGCGTGGCCAATCTCGACTTCGTGATTTTTCCGCCGCGCTGGACGGTGGCCGAGCACACCTTTCGACCACCCTGGTTCCATCGCAATGTGATGAGTGAATTCATGGGCCTCATTCACGGTCAGTACGACGCCAAGAAAGCCGGCTTCGAGCCGGGCGGCATGAGCCTGCACAATGCCTTCGTGCCCCACGGGCCTGAAGCGGGCGTATTCGAGGCGGCGTCCAATGCGCCGCTCACCCCCAGCAAGCAGGAGCACACCATGGCTTTCATGTTTGAAAGCCGTTACGTGTTCAAGCTGACGGCCTGGGCTTTGAATACGCCGACCTTGCAAGCCGATTACGCGGGGTGTTGGCGCGGACTCGAACGCAAGTTCACGGGGGCCTAGGGCGATTTCAATGTGCGATTGAAATCGCACCTACAGGCAGGTCACAGGTAGACGCTCCAGGGCGCGGAAGCGCGCGCGGCGTGCGCGTTGTGGTTCGCCGGCGAGGGCCAGCCGCGGGAAGCGTTCAAACAGACGCGAGAGCGCGATACGTGCTTCGAGGCGCGCCACTGCCAGGCCCGCGCAGGTATGTATGCCGGCGCCGAAGGACAAATGCGGATTGGGATTGCGCGTGATATCGAAGGCATCGGGTTCGGCAAACACCGCCGGGTCGCGGTTGGCCGCGCCGATGGCAAGTGTCAATACCGTGCCGGCTTCGAGTTCTACATCGTCGATGCGAGTCGCCGCTGTCACGGTGCGGTTGCCGAGTTGCACAGGCGCTTCGTAGCGCAGGCATTCCTCGACGGTCGCGTCGATGAGGCGCTGGTCGTCGCGCAGCCGCTGAAGTTGCGCCGGGTGCTTCAACAGGGCCAGCACGCCGTTGCCGATGAGATTGGTGGTGGTCTCATGACCTGCATTCAACAGGAAGATGCACTGGTGATAGATCTGGAACTCGCTCAGGCGAAAGTCCGCCGATTCCCAGCGGATGAGACGGCTGACGATGTCGTCGGCGCTGGCCGCGTCGCGACGGCGCTCGGCGATGAGATCTTTCAAGAACGCCACGAATTGTTCGACCGCTTCATTGCCCTCGGCGAGCCGCGCCGGATCGGAGCCGAATTCCAGCGCGCCCAGAATCGCGTTCGACCAGCGTTGCAGGGGTTGCCTGTCCTCGCGCCGCAGCGCCAGCAGGTTGCCGATGACCTCGATGGGAATGGCCGCGGCGAAATCCTGCATGAGGTCGCATTCGACACGCGCCGCCATGGCGTCGAGGAGCTCATCGACCAGGCGCACGAGACTCGCCTGCATGGCGGTCACCACGCGCGGCGACAGGGCATCGCCGATGGCCTTGCGCACCTGGGTATGCAGCGGCGGATCGTTGAACACCAGGCTCGTGGTGTGATGCTCGAACAGCGGGCCGTCACCGAACATGGGCCGGAACTGCTGCTGCTTGTCAGAGCTGAACAGGCGCGGATTGCGGTAGACGTGATTGAGATCGGCATGACGCGTCAGCAGCCAGCTGCCATCCGGGCAGCGGTGCAGCGGCGCCGTGCGACGCAAGGCATGCAGCATGGGATAGGGATCGAGATAGAAACTGTCCGGCAGGCGGCGCAGATCGAAATCGCGGATGTCATCGAGCGTGGGTGTAGTCATGGGACTATTCTGGCCCGCACGAGCGGGCCTCGGCCAGCCATGGCCGCGCCACCCCAGGCCCCAAGATGCAGGCCAAGACCGCGAACCAGTCCACAATATGATGCACAGGCCCGCGCCTCATCTGCTAAAGTGCGACGCAACAGAGGGCCAGCGCATGACCGACAACAACACCAATAATCGTCGTCAGTTCTATCGGCACGAGCCGCCGCCGCTGGGCGCGCCGCTGCTGAGTCTCAAGCTGGATGGTCGACACTGGACCGCCGAGCAGGTCATCAATGTCAGTCTTAAAGGCGTGCGCCTGGTGTTCAAGCACGCCGACCTGCCCGCCCTCGCCACCGGTCAGGCGGTCATCACCTCGATCAAAGTGCCAGGCATGGCCAGCACCACCGAAATCGCCAGCCGCGTGGTGCTGAGCGCGACGCGCGGCACGCAGCGGGTGGTGGCCATCGCCTTCACTGGCGCACCCGACCTCGGCGACCATGCGACGGCGGATTTCTTCCGCATCTTCAATCGCCGCGAAGACCCCCGCCGCGATGCCGGCGCGGGCCAGGCGGTGCTGTCGGCGCTGGTGCTGAACGCCGATGGCAGCGCCGATGGCGTGATCGATCTGGAACTGCGCGATCTGTCGGACAAGGGTGTGGGCTTCATTGTCGACAACCCCACCGACGCCTTCCTGCGCGACGGCGCCTCACTGGCCCTGCCCGTGCCCGGCCAGCAGCAGGCAGTGTGCCCGGCCCAGGTGCGGCGCCGCGACGAGCATGACGACAGCGTGCATTACGGCTGCACATTCGACGGCGTGTAGGTGCGATTTCGCTCGCACACTTGAGCTCTGCCATTGGCGTAAAACCTGTGTTCGAATAGGCCACTGATATCGCATCTGCGCCGCCCACAGGTATTCGCATCGCGCCGCAAGGAGAGCCACCATACCCAGTACCGCTGGCGACGTCGTCGCCCCGCTCGCCTATCTCGTCCCGCAAACGGGCCGCGCGCAACGTCTGATCTATCCGCCCGGCAGCGGCCGCCCGTCGCAACTGCCGGCTCAGGAACATCACCGACTCACGATTGTTGATTGCCGCACACTGGCCACGGCGCCGAGCGTCGACCGCGAAGGCTTTGCGCTGCTGGCCGCGCCCACCGTCATCGAAGACCTGTACGACGACGCCGTGGTGCGCGCCCGCTACTACCCCGAGATCGCCAAACTCCTGCACCACGCGCTCGGCGCGCTCGACGTGGTGGTGTTCGACCACAACCAGCGCAGCGCCCAGCGTGCGGCGCGGGGCCAGGCGGGCGTGCGCATGCCGGTGGACGCCGCGCACAACGACTACACGCCGCAGTCCGGCCCGCGCCGCGCGCGCGAGATCCTCGCCGATGCCGGTCGGCCGACTTACGCCGGTCAACGCATGGCGCTGATCAATGTCTGGCGTCCCATCATCGGACCGGTGCAGGACATACCACTCGCGGTATGCGATGCGCGCAGCGCCAACCCGGCGGATTTCATCGCCACCGACATTCATCATTTCGGTGACGACGACCTTGAGCATCCGCGCCACAGCGGCGAGATTTACTCGGTGGTCTACAATCCCGCCCATCGCTGGTACTACGCCAGCGACATGCAACGCGACGAGGTGCTGCTGCTCAAGAACTGGGATTCGTGGGCCGACGGGCGCGCGAGCTATACCCCGCATACCGGCTTCCGCAACCCCGCCGCACCGGCCGACGCCCGACCGCGTGAAAGCATCGAGGTGCGGACGCTGGTGGTGTATCCCTGAGGCAGGGCGTCGGGTTATTTGCACGGTCGTGCTTATTTTCGATGGCGGGGCTGTACCTGAATGTGCGAATGAATCCGCACCTACCGGAAGATCATCGGGCGCTCGCCCGAATTGATTGCACTCATCCATACGCTGCCGTATCGTTGCGGCCTTTCCACTTCCACAATTCAACCAGCAGGCGCCCTGCGTAATGAATGACATGACCCATGGCCAGGACTCGGCCAATCTGACCCTCGGTATTGCCGGCTTCACCTACCCGGATCTCTACGAACCGCAGGCCCTTGCGCGCCTGACCGCGACCTTCGATGCGTTCCTGACCGAGCGTGACGCCAGCGTCGGCGCGCGCCTGGCGGCCTTCCGCGCCTGCCAGGGTGAAGGCATGACGCCCGAAGAGCGCTCCTTCGTTTTGACCGATGCCGCGCCGTACCTCGGCGCCTTCCTGGCGCGTCTGTTCCGCATCGAGGCAGCCTGGGATGCGCAGGGCGCGATGATTCGCGACGAAGACCAGACCGTGCTTGGCTTTCGCAACAAGTTCGTCGAGCCGCTGGCCAAGAAATACAAGGGCGTCGACATCGCCGGCTTCGATCGCGAAGCGCTGAAGAGCGCGGTGCTGGGCTTGCGCGAAGCGGCCCGCGACGGCGCGCGCCTGGTGCATGACGACGAATACCTGACCGCGCGCGCCGCCGCGCTGCTGACCTTGGAAGCACCGGACAAAGCCTTCCTCGGCCGCTTGCGCAAACACGCCGCGTGGTCGGCGCTGGCCGACGACGCGATGCTTAACGAAACCGCCCGCGTCGCGCTCGAACAATGGTGTCTGACCGTGCAGGCCGACGACAACTTCGCGCCGGCCGCCAGCAACGCGTGGGTGTCGTTCAAGCAGCCCGCCAAGACCGACGTGCAGCATCTTGTCCATCATCCGGAACTCGACCGCGGCGGTTACAAGACCTGGGTCGCGGAGGACAAACACCGCCGTCGCCGCGATGGCTTCGCGCTCACCGACCCGCGCTACGGCCAGCGCCGCGTGCTGTACGAAGTCGATCACTGCATCTACTGCCACGATCGCGACAACGACACCTGCTCGAAGGGCATGCCGAACAAGAAAGAAGGCGGCTTCAAGACCAATGCGCTGGGCGTGCCGGTCACCGGTTGCCCGCTCGGTGAAAAGATTTCCGAGATGCATGTGGTCAAGCGCCAGGGCGACAACATCGGCGCGCTGGCCCTGATCGTCATCGACAACCCGATGGGCCCCGGCACCGGTCACCGTATCTGCAACGACTGCATGAAGGGTTGCATCTATCAGAAGACCGAGCCGGTCAACATTCCGCAGATCGAAACCAATGTCCTGACCGATGTGCTGAACCTGCCGTGGGGCTTCGAGATCTACGCGCTCCTGACGCGCTGGAATCCGCTCAACGTCAAGCGTCCGCAGCTCGCGCCCTACAACGGCAAGAAGGTCATGGTGGTGGGCCTCGGCCCCGCCGGTTACACCCTCGCCCATTACCTGTTGCAGGAGGGTTTCGCGGTGGTCGGCATCGACGCGCTCAAGGTCGAGCCGCTGCCGTCTTATCTCACTGGCTCCGCGACCGCGCCGCCGCAGCCGGTGCGCGACTTCGCCACGCTCTATGAAGATCTCGACAAGCGCACCAACAACGGTTTCGGCGGCGTCGCCGAGTACGGTATCACCGTGCGCTGGGACAAAAACTTCCTGAAGGTCATCTACCTCACCCTGCTGCGTCGTCGCACCTTCCGTGCTTACGGCGGTGTGCGTTTCGGTGGCAGCCTGAATCTCGGTGATGCGTGGAACCTGGGCTTCGATCACGTCGCACTCGCGACCGGCGCCGGCAAGCCGTCGATCATCGGCTTGAAGAACAACCTCATCCGCGGCATCCGCAAGGCCTCGGACTTCTTGATGGGTCTGCAGTTGACGGGCGCGGCCAAGCACAGCTCGCTGGCCAACCTGCAGGTGCGTCTGCCTGCCGGTGTGATCGGTGGTGGTCTGACCGCCGTCGATACCGCCACCGAAGTGATGGCCTATTACCCGCGCCAGGTCGAAAAGACCCTCAATCGCTACGAAGCCCTGTGCGCCGACCTTGGCGTCGACGCGGTGCGCGCCAAGTACGATGCCGAAGAGCTTGGCATCCTCGATGAATTCCTCGCCCACGGCCAAGCGGTGCGCGCGGAACGTGCACGCGCCAAGGCGGCCGGCGAACAGCCGGACTTCGCACCGCTGGTCAAACAGTGGGGCGGTGTGACTTTGTTCTATCGCAAGTCCATTCACGATTCGCCGGCCTATCGCCAGAATCACGAGGAAGTGAACGAAGCGCTGCAGGAAGGCATCTACATCGCGACCGGCATGAATCCGGAAGAAGCGTTCGCCGATGAATTCGGTGCGCTGAAATCGGTGCGCTTCTCGCGCGGCAAGGGCGAAGACGACATCGAACTGCCCTTGAAGGCGCTGTTCGTGGCGGCCGGCACCTCGCCCAACATCATTTACGAGCAGGAGCATCCCGGCACGTTTGAGCTGGACGGCAAGTTCTTCCGCCGCTTCGAACCGGTGGATGGCAAGCTGGTGGCGGCCGAGGGCTCGTTGATTCCGAAACTCGGCGTGCCGTCGCCTTTCACCTCCTACGAGCGTGATGGACGTTACGTGACTTTCTACGGTGACAACCATCCGGTCTACGCCGGCAACGTGGTGAAAGCCATGGCCAGCGCCAAGGACGGTTATCCCTACATCGTCGAGTTGTTCAAGGATCACATTGCGGCGCTGAAAGCCGATGACCAGCCGCTGCGCGAAGTCGATCTGCATCGCTTCATCGCACGCCTCGATGAGTCCTTCCTGGCGACGGTGGTGGCGGTCAATCGCTTGACCCCGACCATCATCGAAGTGGTGGCCCATGCGCCGGCGGCGGCCGCCAAGTTCGAGCCCGGCCAGTTCTATCGCGTGCAGAACCCGGAAGCGTTCGCGCCGCGCGTCGACGGCACGGTGCTGGCGCCGGAAGGCCTGGCGCTGACCGGCGCGTGGGTCGACAAGGAGCAGGGCCTGGTGTCGCTCATCGCGCTCGAGATGGGCACGTCCTCACGCCTGTTGCAGCGGTGCCGTCCCGGCGATCCGCTGGTGGTGATGGGAGTAACCGGCGCGCCGACCCACATTCCGCGCAACAGCAATGTATTGATGGTCGGCGGCGGTCTCGGCAACGCCGTGCTGTTCTCGATCGGCAAGGCGCTGCGCGCGGCCGGCAACAAGGTGCTGTACTTCGCCGGTTACAAGAAGCCGCAGGACGTGTTCAAGCTCGATGACATCGAAGCGGCCGCCGACATCGTGGTGTGGTCGGTCGATCCGGGCCCGGATGTGCAAGCCATCACGCCGCGTCGCGCCCAGGACCGCTCCTTCGTCGGCAACGTGGTGCAATCCATGATTGCCTACGCGGAAGGCCAGCTCGGTGAAGTCACGCTGCCGCTCGACACCATGGAAGAGATCATCGTGATCGGCTCCGACATGATGATGGCGGCGGTCAAGCGTGCGCGCTTCGAAGTGCTCAAACCCTACTTGAAGCCCGACCATGCGGCCATCGGCTCCATCAACTCGCCGATGCAATGCATGATGAAGGGCGTGTGCGCGCAATGTCTGTGCAAGCACATCGATCCCAAGACCGGTGAAGAGAGCTTCGTCTATTCCTGCTACAACCAGGATCAGCCGCTGGACGCCGTGGATTTCCCCAATCTGCGTGCGCGCCTGCGTCAGAACACGGTGCAGGAGAAGCTCTCCAACATGTACCTCGATCACCTGCTGAACAGCGGCGCGTCCTGATCTCAACGCTCACGGGTGGGACGCGGAATCGTCCCACCCCTTCCCTGCCGCGCGCTCAACCACCAGGCGCGCATTCAATCCGCAACAAGGCTACCCGCATGCTGTCGAGACGCCACGCGGCCTTGCACCCATGGGCGTCGAAAGCCGCGATATAGGGCGCCACCGCGTCGCGGCTGGGCCAACTCGGGCGCGCATACAGTACGACGTGAAACGGCGTCTTGCCGTTGAGCTCGACCAGCGCCGCGACTTCCTGCGCGACTTCGGCGGGGTCAGCGCCATAGCCATGCCATGGCTTGTCCGGGATACAACACGGATAACCGCTGTGCGCGAACGACACCGGCGCCTGCAGAGGTGTTTCGCGCGTGTAGTAGCGAAAGAGCTGCTGGTAAAAAGCGTGCACGAACACCGGACGGCGCAGCGCATCGACAGCATGCAGGTAATCAATCAACGGCAGGATCTCGACGCTGCCGCGCCACAGGCGCTCGCCGCCGCCACGACTCGGCCCCCACCACTGCACGCTCAAGGTGTTGGCGAGAAAGACAACCATGGCGAGCGTCGAGGCCAGGCCGAGTGCATGGCCGGCATGGCCGGCATGGCGGCCGATGGCGCCACGGCACGGCGCAAGCGCCATGCCCACCCCCCATTCCAGACCCCGCGCCATCAATACGATGAGGCAGGGTGCGAGAAACGCGACCATGCGGTATTCGCCCAAGGGGTAGACACCGAGCTGGTTGGCGATGACGGTGGCCACTATCGGCATCGCCAGCACCATCAACCGCGCCGCGCCGCGCCGTACTCCGTCCGCTGCCCGTAGCACGCTCACGGCGCCGATACCCGTGAGCGCGAGCAGCAGCAGCAGGCCGCCGGGACTCGCAATCTTGATGTCGAGGAAGTAGAACAACAGCGACAGATTGCGCCGCCAGTAAAACAGCACGGACTCGCCCGAGGTGGCATGAAAGCCCTGCGCCCAGAACTGCGCGAGGCTCGGCAGGCCGGCATGGGGCCGCACGAAGACAAGGTAGATGAAGCCCACCGCGCAGGCGGCCAACAGGGTATGCGGCAACACGGCGCGCAGGCGCGCGGGCCAGCGCGGTGCGTCGTGCATGACCAGCCCGGCCAGCACCATCGCCGGCAGGCACAACACCACGCTGAAAGATACGGTCACGAACAGCACATTGAGCACGCACCAGCGCGTGTAGAGAGTGCGTGACGGCTGCGCGATATAGGCCAGACCGCAATACAGGTTGGCGGTGGTGGCCAGCGCATCAACGCTGTATTGCTTGACCTCGGTGGCGTTCCACACCAGCGCCGGACTCAAGGCGAACACCGCGCAGGCGAGGCACAAAAAGCTGCGCCCGAGCATGGTCTTCGCGGTGCGCATGAACAGCAGCAGGGTCGCGATGCCGCACAGGATGAACAGCCAGCGCAGATGATCCAGCCACTGCGGCACGACCATCGCCACTGCGCGCAGCAACAGCAGCAGGCCGGGCGGCGTGGTCTGCAGCCACTCGCGATAGTTGAACATCGCACCAAGACTCGGACTCAGCACCGAGTTCAGCACCCACGCCTCGTCTATCCAGTAAGGCCGCCCGGCGCAGGACATGCGCAGCGCGATGCCAGCCATGCACAGGGCCACCAGCAGCAGCGAGTGGGCCAGCGGCCAGGGCACGGGCGCGGCTGGGTCCGAATGCAGAACGGCAATGCCTCGCGTCCACCGCGGCGCGCCCATCGACGGTCCTCAGGAAAATGATGTGCGGATTATCGGCACAGTGGGCAGATGACTGTCACCTGCCCTGCGCTGTCAGAGGATGGCCCGCGTCAGCGGCGGGCCGGGTCGGCCACGGCGCGCGGACGCGACGCCGTCAAGGCCGGCTCAGGCCTTTGCGGGTCGACGGCGACGGGTGATGCCGGCGATGCCCGCCAGCGCCGGCAGCAGCATCCACGCCGCGCCTGGCAGGGGCACGGGCTCGATGCTGACGGCGAGGTTGTCGATGCCGATGGCGTCGGAATCGGGGTTGCTCAGCGGATTGATGATGGAGAAGCCGAGGATGTCCTGCGCGTCACTCACCACGCCGAAGAAACCGAAGTTGCCGTTCACTATCGAGGCCGGACTGGTGCCGGCAAACATCGTCAGCTCGACATTGCCGGTGCTGGTCAGCAGGCTCACCACCAGGTTGGCGGTCGGGCGCTGTTCATTGAGCCAGTCGCTGGCGTCGGTGATGTCGAAGCCGACGGCGCGGGTCGGCAGGTCGAACGTGAAGGTGTAATAGGGGTTGCCGTTGGTCACCACCGCGTCGAGGAATTTTCCGGCGGTGGGGAAGGTGTCGAAGGGACCGACGCTCGAGGCGATGGCCGCATTGCTGGTGGCGGTGCCGCTCAAGGTTGCACCGAAAGGCGCGGTGAGGACGCCCGGTGCGGGACCGTTGGCAAGCTCGTCGAAGGTCTGCACCAGCAGCACACCGGCAGCCGCGTTGAACGAAGCGCGCGCGGCATCGGCATTGGGGTGGCCGCCGCCGCCCGCGAGGAACGCATTGTCCAATCCCTGAAACACCTGCACCGCCGCCACCGGCCCGGCGCTCATCATCGCCAACAGAGCGGCGCCCAGCGCAACCCCGGCTTTGTCATTCATCGTTCGCATCATGCAACCCTCCATGAAATTACCGAGCCTATGATGCCGAGCGAGGCCCGCGCTGTCTCGACGCACAGCGATAAACGTGTCGCAAAAGACAGCCTCGCGCACGCCATGCTAACGTCCATGCAGGTCGCGACACGCGAGCCCGGCGGCTTGCTGCTGTTTCGCGCGCAATGACATAATCGCGCCCACGTAATAAGCGGAGAATTCCATTGGACTGCTATCCCCCTCGTTAGCCGTCTGCTCCAGCGCATGCGCACCGTGACCGGTGCAGCGTCGAACCGGAACAGCACGGGAACCTAGCTCACATCCGGAAGACGAAAGCAGTGCCGCCTGACTAGCCAGGCTCTGGAGCCCTCGATGCTGAATCTGTTCGCGCTCGAAAATGGCCGCTTGAAGGGCGGCCTGGTGCAAATTCCTCTCGACCAGTTCGAGATCGGCCCCTCAACGCCGATCTGGGTCGACCTCGAAGCCCCCACCGACGCCGAAAAGGCCTGGATCACCAGCCATTTCGGCCTGACCATCCCCGATGACGTGGCCGACGAGGACATCGAGGAATCGGCGCGCTTCTACGAAGAGGACAACGGCGAGCTGCACATCCGCTCGGACTTCCTCATCGACGACGACGACAATCCACGCAACGTGCGCGTGGCCTTCATCCTGTTCAACCAGGTGCTGTTCTCGGTGCACGACGAAGACCTGCCGGTGTTCCGCCTGCTGCGTCTGCGCGCGCGGCGCATCCCGGCCTTGATCAGCGATGATCGCGACGTGCTGCTGCGCCTCTACGATGCCGACGTCGAATACTCGGCCGATGCCCTCGAAGGCATCTACGACAACCTCGAAACCCACAGCGCGGCGGTGTTGACCACCGACGTCAGCGATGAAGAGGCCGGCAAGGTGCTGGCCGCCATCGCCCACGAGGAAGACCTGAACGGCCGCATCCGCCGCAACGTCATGGACACCCGCCGCGCGGTCAGCTTCCTGCTGCGCAGCCACATGCTCAACCCCGAACAGGTCGAAGCCTCGCGCCAGCTGCTGCGCGACATCGACTCGCTCGATTCCCACACCGCCTACCTGTTCGACAAGATCAACTTCCTGATGGACGCCACGGTCGGCTTCATCAACATCAACCAGAACAAGATCATCAAAATCTTCTCGGTCGTGAGCGTGGCCTTGCTGCCGCCGACCTTGATCGCGAGCATCTACGGCATGAACTTCCGCTTCATGCCGGAGCTCGATCAGAGCTGGGGCTATCCCTTCGCGCTGGCCTTGATGACGGCCTCGGTGGCGGCGCCGATGATCTACTTCTGGCGTAAGGGCTGGTTGCGCTGAGAGACACTTGCTTCGCTTCGCGCTGCGAGTAGTGGTGCGCGATTGAATGTCAGACTTCAGTCTGACCTTCGAACAACAGGCGCCCGCCTCCCCCAAACCTCATTCCTTCATGCGAGTCAATTCGCATTTTCCCTTGCATCCCCCCACCCGCTGGCGTAGTTCCGTCAGGCCCCCAAAGCATCGACAATCCCCAGGGTCATACGCAATACGGCGCTTTGCCGTGGCGCCCGTCCTCACAAGGAGTAACCCGCCCATGAAGTTCCACTGGTTCAACCTCATGCCGTGGCCCTACCTGCCCGACGACTTCACCGAGAAGCATCGCAGCGTATGGGTCGATGTCGATTCGCGACTGTTCGATGCGCGCAAGGCCAATCGCATCTACAACGATTATCTCGATCTGCTGGAGCTGGCCGAGGATGTCGGATACGACGGTCTCGGTATCAACGAGCATCATCAGAACGCCTACGGCTTGATGCCGTCGCCGCAGTTGATGGCCGCCACCCTCGCGCGCCGCACCCATCGCGCCGCCATCCTGCTGCTCGGCCAGTCGCTGGCGCTGTACGACCCGCCGACGCGTGTCGCCGAGGAGATGGCGATGATCGACTGCATCTCCGGCGGACGCCTTATCTCGGGCTTTCCGGTTGGCAGCTCGATGGATGACAACTACGCCTGCGGCGTCAATCCCGCTACTTTGCGCGAGCAGTACCACGAAGCCCACGACCTCATCATGCGCGCGTGGCGCGATCCGGACGTGTTCGCGTGGAACGGCAAGCACTACAAGCTGCGCTACGTGAACCTGTGGCCGCGGCCGCTGCAGACGCCGCCGCCGATCTGGATCCCGGGCGGCGGTTCGCTTGAGACCTGGGACTTCTGCGCGGCGCACAAATACAACTACAGCTATCTGTCGTTCTCCGGTTACATCCGTGGCGCGCAACTCATGGAAGGTTTCTGGCAGCGCATGGAAGAGCTCGGTTCGGACTTCAATCCCTACCAGGCGGCGTTCGCCCAGCAGATCTGCGTGGCCGAGACCGATGCCGAGGCGCAGCGCCTGTACGAAAAACACGCGCGCTATTTCTTCTCGCGCTGTCTGCATGTCTATCCGGGCTTTGCCGATGCGCCGGGCTATCGCACCGAGCCGACTTTGCGCGCCGGTCTCGCCTCGCAGATGGCGGGGCAATCTTCCGCCCTCAACCAGGCCGCGGCCCTGTCGTGGCGCGAGATGATCGACAAGGGCTACATCGTCGCCGGCAGCCCGGACAGTGTCGCCGAGCAGATTGAGAAGGTCGTCGACTCCCTGAAGATTGGCCATCTCGTGTGCCTGCTGCACTTCGGCGACATGCCGAACGATCTGTGCCGTTATTCCACCGAGATGTTCGCCAACAAGGTCATCCCGCAGATGCGCTCGAAGTGGAAAGGCCATGTCGATCACTGGTCGCCGAAGCCGATGCCGCTGGAGGACCGCGCCGAACCGCGCACCGTCACGCCGTTTGCGCGGGCCGGCAAAGACAACGCGGCCAAGCGCGTCGCGGCGGAGGTGAAGTGATGAACCTCGCGACCGTCAATGTCGGCGCCGCGCGCCGCAGCGTTCACTACTATCGCCGCGGCCAGGGCCAGCCACTCCTGTATCTGCATCACATGCTGGGCCTGGTCGGCTTCGAGCCGGCGCTGGCGAAGCTCGCCGAGTCCTTCGACGTCATCGCGCCCTATGCGCCGGGCTGGGGCCCGGCCAAGGACGATTTGACCGACGTCGACCCGGGGCCGCTCGACCTCACGCTGCACAATATCGATGTGCTCAATGCGCTCGGCATCCACAGCGCGCACGTGGTCGGCATCAGCATTGGCGCGTGGATGGCGGCCGAACTCGCCGCCATCGCACCGCAGCGCGTCGATTCACTGGTGCTCGTCAATCCGCTCGGCCTGTGGCTGGACGACGTCGGCGGCGCCGACCCGTTCGCGCAGCATCCCGGCATGCCGTCGCAGGTGCTGTTCTCACAGCCGGACATGCGCAAGCAGTTCCTGTTCGACGGCCGCGACAAGATGGACGCCCATGTCGAGGAACTGTTGAACCTGCGCGCGAGCGCCAAGTTCCTGTGGCCGATACCGGACACCGGCGTGGCGCGCCGATTGCCGCGTATCGAAGCGCCGACCCTCATCGCGACCTCCGAGCATGACGTGGTGGTGCCGGCCGCCTATGGTCCGGCCTGGCGTGACGCCATTGCCGGCAGCCGCTTGACGACCATCCCCAATGCAGGGCACCTTGCGGAGCTCGAACAGCCGGACGCCTTTGCGAATCTCGTGCGCGATTTCATTCGCAACCACGCGATGCCGGCGGTGGCCTGAGCACGGAGCTCAGAGCATGGAGCACGAACGCGTCCCACGGCAGTCGATGGGACGCCTCTTGAACATCAATCGACAGGCGGGCGCGGCCCGCCCGTCAACACTGGGGAGAAAACCATGAGTGATACACACAAGGGCAGCTGCTTCTGCGGCGCCGTGCAGTTCGAAGTCAGCGGCACGCCGGCGGCGATGGGCATCTGCCATTGCGAATCCTGCCGCATCTGGTCGGCCGGGCCGGTCAACAGCTTTGCGCTGTGGCCGCGCGACGTGGTCAAAATCACGGCCGGCGCCGATCTCATCGGCACCTTCGCCAAGACCGACAACAGCCACCGCAAGTGGTGCACCAAGTGCGGCGGCCACGTGATGAACGATCATCCGGGCATGGGCATGTCCGACGTATTCGCGGCCGTGCTGCCGACGCTCAAATTCGAGCCCGGCCTGCACGTGTTCTACGGCGAGAAGATGATCTCGATGAAGGACGGCCTGCCGAAGTTCGCGGATCTGCCGAAGGAATTCGGTGGCTCGGGCAACACCCTGCCGGAATAAGTGAGCCATGCATGGGATGACGGCCCGGCCGTCATCCCATGCCCACTGCGTGCAAGACTTCGATTACATCATCGTGGGCGCCGGCTCCGCCGGTTGCCTGCTTGCCAATCGCCTGAGCGCCGATCCGGACAATCGCGTGCTGCTGCTGGAAGCCGGCGGCGCGGATGATTATTTCTGGATACACGTGCCGGTAGGCTACCTCTACACCATCGCCAACCCGCGCACTGACTGGTGTTTCAAAACCACCGAAGACCCGGGGCTCAATGGCCGCAGTCTCGGCTATGCACGCGGCCGCGTGCTCGGCGGCTGCTCGTCCATCAACGCCATGATCTACATGCGCGGCCAGGCCGCGGACTACGACCACTGGGCGGCGCAGGGCCTGCCCGGCTGGGCGTGGCAAGACGTGCTGCCGTGGTTCAAGCGCAGCGAAGACTATGTGCATGGCGCCGACGCATTCCACGGCGCGGGCGGCGAACTGCGCGTCGAAGAGCGACGCGTGAGCTGGGACATTCTCGACGCCTGGCGCGCGGCGGCGGCCGAGACCGGCATCCCGTCGATCAAGGAATTCAATCGCGGCAACAACGATGGCTGCGCCTACTTCCAGATGAATCAGCGCCGTGGCGTGCGCTGGAGCAACGCCAAGGCCTTTCTACACCCGGTGCGCCATCGCCCCAATCTGACCGTCATCACCCATGCGCTGGTGACGACGCTCGCCTTTGACCAGCACGACGGTGAGAAGCGCGCGCGCGGCGTGCGTTTCCGCGTCAAGGGCGCGCCGGAAGCCGAGGTGCGGGCGCGGCGCGAAGTCATACTCGCGGCCGGCGCCATCGCCTCGCCACAGATTCTGCAGCTGTCGGGCGTGGGCCCGGCGGCGCTGTTGCGCGAGCACGGCATCGAGGTCGTTCACGACATGCCGGCGGTCGGCGCCAACCTGCAGGACCATCTGCAGATTCGCATGATGTACAAGGTGCACAACACCCGCACGCTCAACGAGCAGGCCAATTCGCTGCTCGGCCGCGCGCTCATGGGGCTCGATTATCTCGTGCGCCGGCGCGGGCCCTTGACCATGCCGCCCAGCCAGCTTGGCGCGTTCGCGCGCAGCGACCCGACGCGCGAGGTGCCGAACATCGAATGGCATGTGCAGCCGCTGACGCTGGATAAATTCGGCTCACCCTTGCATGAATTTCCGGCCATCACGCCGTCGGTGTGCAACCTGCGACCCGAGAGTCGCGGCTACGTGCATATCGCCAGCCGTGAAGCCGGCGCCCAGCCAGTCATCGCGCTTAACTATCTTTCCGCCGAAGACGATCTGCGCGTCGCGGTCGATGCCATGCGCTTCACGCGCCGCATCATGCAGGCGCCGGCGCTGGCGCGCTTCGCGCCCGAGGAATTCCGCCCGGGGCCGGCCTGCGACAGCGACGACGAGCTGCGCCGCGCGGCGGGCGATCTGGGCACCACCATCTTCCATCCAGTCGGCACATGCCGCATGGGCAGCGATGCCGAAGCGGTGGTCGATGGCCGCCTGCGCGTACAGGGCATACGCGGACTGCGCGTCATCGATGCCTCCATCATGCCGCGCATCACCTCCGGCAATACCAATGCGCCGGTGACCATGATTGCCGAGAAAGGTGCGGCGATGGTGTTGGAAGACAGACGCTAGCCGGAGGGCGCCAGTTCGGCACGCGGCGTGATGATGAAGCTGTAGACATCCATCGGCTCACGCTTGCCCTTGAGACTCACCACCGGCACTTTCACCGCATTGCGCGCTTGCGCCTCGTCGAGTTTGTTCAGCACCTGCTCGGTGACCAGGATCTCGCCGGCGCGGGCCCGATCCTTGAGACGCGCGGCGACGTTCACCGTATCGCCGATGAGTGTGAAGCTGACATAGCTCGGCGCGCCGATATTGCCGGCCACCACCTTGCCGGCATTGATACCGATACCGAGCCCTGCCCGCACGCCGAGGGAACTCTCCCAGCCGCTGGCCAATGATTCAAAGCCGGCATGCATGGCCTGCGCGGCGCGCAGCGCCCGCGCCTCCGCGTCGCCCTGCGTGTAAGGCACGTTGAAGGCCACCAGCAGGCAATCGCCGGCCATGCTCAAGGTCGTGCCGTCGTGCTCGTGCGTGACCGCCACCAGCATGGCGAAGAATTCGTCGAGCAAGCCGGCCACCGTCACCGGCTCCAGAATCTCGGACAACTGCGTGAAGCCACGCAGATCGGCAAACAGCACCACCGCATGGCAGCGCCGCGCCAGCTCCAGCAGGTTGACGTGGGTCTCGCCGTCGGTGTCGGTGAGAATGCGATCGACCAGGCTCGGCGAAACATAGCGCGCGAACATCGCGCGGATATGTCGCGCCTTGTGCTCTTCCAGCAGCAGGCGCGAATGCCCGACTTCGCGCTGCGCGCGTTGCAGCGCGATGAGATTGCGAATGCGCATCAAGAGCTCGGCTTTCTGCAGCGGCTTGGTGATGACATCGGTGGCGCCGGCCAGCAGCGCATCGCGACGCGTCGCGTCGCTGTCGTCGCCGGTGATGACCAACACCGGAATGGCGGCGGTGTGTGCGGTCACGCGTATCTGCCGACAAAGATCGTCGCCGCGCAGCAGCGGCATGTTCATGTCGACCAGCATCACGTCGGGACGCAGACGCAACGCGGCGTCAAGCGCCGCGCGACCATCACTGCACATGTGCACCTGGCCTGGAATGTCTTCGAGAAACACACCGAGGATTTGGCGCATGCCGGCGTCGTCATCGGCCACCACGATGACGGCCGGGCGGTCCGCCTCGTTATCGAGCGGGCCATGGCCGAGCGGCGCCGCGACGCATGCACGGCGACGTCGCGCAAGCGCCCGCCGCTCGAGCAGTTCGCCGCTGGCGCCGGTGTGTCGCCAGTTTTGGCTGAAGTCCAGAAAATCCTCGCCCGCCATCGGTTTGGCAATGTAATAGCCCTGCGCCGCGTCGCAGCCGATGTCGCGCAGACATAGCCAGTCGGCATGGCTTTCGACACCTTCCGCCACCGAACTCATGCCAAGACGACGCGCTATTGAAACGCTGGTCTCGAGCACCGTGCGCAGTCGCTCCTGGTGCGCGGCGCCATCGACGAAGCTGCGATCAATCTTGAGTTCGGTGTAAGGCACGCGCTCGAGCTGTTGCAAGGATGAAAAGCCGGTGCCGAAATCGTCTATCGACAGGCCAAAACCCTTGACCCGAAAACGCAGCAGCGTTTCCAGGCAGCGGGCGACATTCAGCATCGCGATGGTCTCGGTGATCTCCAGCACCAGATCGGCCGCCACCAGGTCGGCCGCGCGCACCAGCTCGACGATGCGTTCGGCAATGTCGGGGATCTCGAGCGAGGACATCGACAGGTTGACGCTGACTGGGATGCGAATGCCCCGCGCATGCCAGCGCCGGCACCAGGCGATGGACTGCTCGAGCATGCTGAAGGTCAGCCGCTCCATGAGGCCCGCGGCTTCCACCTGCGGCACGAACAGCGCGGGCGACAGCACGCCGTAGTCAGGATGACGCCAACGCACCAAGGCTTCGCAGCCGTACAGCGCCTGACTTTCGAGCCACACCTTGGGCTGAAAAAAAGGCTCGAACTCGCGCGCGTCGAGCGCCCTGCCAAGCTCGAGCACCGACACCGTCGGCCCGGGTGCGAGATGCACCGGACGCACCCGCGGCTGGCTGCGTTGCAGGGCCGCCTCGATCACTGCGAGCGTGGGCGGCTTGGGCGCGCTGCCCACCACGTTCAAGCCCAGCGCCATGCCCATCACCTCGGCGCTGTGCAGCACACCGGACGACTTGCCGCTCAGCACCAGCAGCGCGGCGCCGACGCCGGACTCGGCGAGTCGACGCATGAACTCCATGCCGTCGGATTCCGGCATTTCCAGATCGCAGATCATGAGGTCGAAGCCCGCCGCGCCGGCCATGCTCACCGCGGCCAGCGCTTCACTGCCATTGCCGGCTTCGTGCACGTCCTCAACCGCGAGCGTGCGCAACAGGTGCGTGACAAGCGAGCGCATGAAAGCATCATCGTCTATCACCAGCACCCGCGGGCCGCCTGCGTTGTCGGTCGGGTGCGGCGAGTCGAGCTCCGTCATGGCGATCCCCACCGGTGGTCCGCGCCCAGATGCCTGGCGAGCATGGCATCGACACGCAGGAATTCGTCATCGACCCGCGTTGCAAACGTGTCGAGACGCACAGCGTCGGCGGTGCCGCCGTCACGTTCAATCTCGGCGCAGAGATCGGCCAAAGTGTGCGCGCCGACCGCACGGGCGGCCGATTTCAATTTGTGCGCGACCAGCGCCGACTCGGCGTGGTCGGCGCGCCGGCAGGCCGCGCCCAGCAATGCCACCTGCGCACTGGCGGACTGACGAAACTCGCGCAGCAAGGCCTTGATGAGTTCAACATCATTGCCGACCAGGGCGCGCAAGGCTTCAGTATCGACAAGGCTGGCGTCCATCGATCTTTCCGCCGACTCGGTGCCCGCCTCAGGATGTGCCGGCAACCATTTTCCGAGCATCGTGCGCAAGGCATCGAGCGTGGCGGGTTTACTGAGATAGTCGTCCATGCCGACCTCGCGACAGTTCTCGACTTCGGACCTCAAGGCATTGGCGGTCAAGGCGACTATCGGTCGGCGCACGATGCCTGCTTCAAGCTCGCGTATCGCGCGGGTGAGATCGTAGCCATCCATCTCCGGCATGTGCAGATCGGTCAACAACAAGGCATAGCTTTGCTGTTGCCAGAGCTCCAGCGCTTCGCGACCGTTGACGGCGACATCCGCCGTGTAGCCGAGCAAGGCAAGCTGACGCAGGATGACTTTCTGATTGATGTCGTTATCTTCCGCCACCAGGATCAGACGACCATCCAGCAAGGCCTGTTCGCGCGTAGGCGCGCGCAGCGCGCGTTCGCTCTTGCCGCCGACGCCGCGTTCACCGGTCATGGCAGCACGACCGCTGGCCACCGCGACGGCGCGCAGCAGGGTGGCGGGACTCAGGACATTGCCGTCGACCACGATCAGATTGTCAGCGAGCTGGCGCACCTGACGCCGTTTACCGCGCTCGACCACCACCACCACCAGCGGCACCGCGACGCCGAGCCGGCGTTGCAGGGATTCACGCATTTCCAGCGGCGACACCACCCCATGGCCGGCATCGACCACGCACACCAGCGGGCCGTGCGTATCGGCGAAGCCGAGCGCCGCCACCGTCGTGAAGTCGGCAAGGTTGGACAGCCGCGCCACCTGGGCGCCGGCGGCGTTGAGATAGCGCACGAGATCGGCCGACATGCCGCGCTCGGCGCCGATCACCAGGCACCGCAGTTGCCGTACCTCACTGGCAATCGGATGCACCGGCGGCGGGTCCACGCCCAACCCGAAAGCGAGCGTGACGACGAAGGTCGAGCCGCTGCCGCTTTGACTGTCGACGGTGATGCTGCCGTGCATGAGCGACACCAGGCGACGCGTGATCGCAAGGCCCAGCCCGGTGCCGCCAAAGCGGCGCGTGGTCGAGGCATCGGCCTGCGAAAACGGCGCGAACAGCCGCGCCTGGGTGGCGGCGTCCATGCCGATGCCGTTGTCGATGACGCGCAGTTCGACCGTCACCTCATCGGCCGTGTGCGCGATGGATTCGGCGCGCACCGCCACTTCGCCGCGCTTGCCCGCTTCACTGCTGAACTTGATGGCATTGCCGATGAGATTGATCAGCACCTGGCGCACGCGCAGCGCGTCGCCGCTTATCCGCGCTGGAATTTCGGGAGCGACAAAGAAGGTAAGGTCAACGCCCTTCTTAACCGCCAGATGATCAAGCATGCCGCAAGCCGATTCGATCACTTCGCCCAGCGACATCGGCGCATGCTCGACCTCGAGCGCACCGGCCTCGAGCTTGGAAAAGTCCAGAATGCGGTCGATGATGGTCAATAGCGCGAAGGCCGAGTCGCGAATGAGATTGACCATCTCCACCTGGTAGCCCTTGAGGCTGCTCTGCTGCAGCACTTCAATCATGCCGATCACGCCGTTCATGGGCGTACGGATCTCATGGCTCATGGTCGCCAGGAATTCCGACTTGGCGCGATTGGCACGCTCCGCTTCGACGCGCGCCGTCTCCAATTCGGCGAGGATGCGCACGCGCTCACCCACATCGCGCACGATGCCGGTGTAGTAGCGCTTGCCGTGCACGAGATATTCACTGACGGCGAGTTCCACCATCACGCGCTCGCCATCCTTGCGCAGTCCCTCGACCATGCGCCGCTTGCCGATCACGCCGCGCTCGCCACCGCGCAGGTAGCGCGACAGGTAACCGTCATGGTGACCGCGGGTCGGCTCGGGCATGAGCATCGACACATTGCACCCCAGCACTTCTTCCATCGACCAGCCGAACACCGCGCTGACGACCTTGTTGGCGGCCTGGATGACACCTTGTTCATCGATGGTGATCACGCAGTCGGCCATGAACTCGACTACCGAGCGCAGTTCCTCCTCGCGCCGCGCCAGGGCCTGGTTACTGAGCTCCAGCTGGCGCTTGGCTTCGAGCAGCCGATGCCGCTCGTCAAACGCGTCGCCGTGCTGGCGCAACACCGCCTCTGAGCTCGCGGCCTGCTGAGCCTGACCATGGGCCGCCGCCAGCAGCGACAGGATCTCCCGCCGACTGTCTCCATGATGAGCGCGATGCCTGGCGAATTCCCGCGTGCTGATGCGCTCGGCGGCATCGGGGCCCGTGCTGGCGCCGACGGCAAGCAGTTCGGCGACGCGTTCCTGCAATTGTGTGGCCGCACAGGGCCAGGGCATGAAGTGATCGGCTTCGCAGTCCAGCGCGCGTTCTATCTCATCGGCGCTGGCGAGTGAGGCCAGAATCAAAAGCGGAATTTCGGCACTGTCGCGGTCGCGCTTCAAACGGCGGCACAGCGCGGGACCATCAGCATCGGGCCGCGCCGCGTCGACCAGCACCAGCAGGCGCGGCGCCGCGAGGCGCAGCAGTGCAACAACATCCGTATCGCCGTCGATCGCCGCCCATTGCGTCCCATGCGCTGCCAGCTGCACCGCGACTTCACTGCCGTGTGCATGGCTGCCGGCCAACACCAACACGGTGTCAGCCGTGGCGCCGTGCATGGCGCTGTCCATCGGCAATCCGCTCCCCGCTCGAGACGATGACGACTGGCGCACAACCCATGCCGCGCCACCCCGTGACCGCCGATAGTCGTTGCATGATCACAATCAGCGGACACAGCAGGAATGCTAGTAGGGCTTCTCCGTCCTGCCTATCCGTAACGCTACGGAAGATTGCGCACGCGGCGCACGTCAGCCGATGCTGATATGGCAGCGGGCCAACGCTGCGCAATCATTCGAGCTCGATGAGCTTGCGTGCAATGGCGAGGCGAATGAGATCGCGGTGACTGCGCAGGTTCAACTTGCGCATGACGTTGGCGCGATGGGTCTCGACGGTGCGCACACCGATGGCGAGACGCACCGCGACTTCGTTATTGGTCAGTCCATCGGCCACCAGGCGCAGGATCTCAAGTTCCCTGCGCGTCAGGCTGTTGAAAGGATCATCGTCGGGCGGCAAGTCTCTCGCGCCAGGCGCGGGATAGCCATCCCCGGCCAAGCCTGATCCCAAGTAGATTTCGCCACGCGCCACGCATAGCACCGCCTCCAGCAGTTCGGTGCTCGCGGCGTTCTTCAGCACATAGCCCATCGCACCCAGCGCGAGTGCGCGGCGTACATAGCCGCTCTCGTTCATCATGGTGAGTACAACGACACGCGGCGGGCTATGTTCCTGGGCGAGGTTCGCCATCACGTCGAAGCCGTTGTGCTCGGGCATCATGAGATCCAGCACCATCACCTGGGGGCGCATCTGGCGCAGGCAGGACGTGACCTGCGTGGCGTCGCTGACCTGCGCCACCACACTCACGTCGGCGTGACTGCTCAACAGCGCATGCAGGCCACGCAGCATCAGCGGGTGGTCGTCGACCAGCATCACATCAATTGCCACGACTCAGGCCTGCTCGAAGGAAGGAATCGTTGCTCGCATCATGGCGCGATCGCATGGGCCGTGGCGGCGATAGCGCCGCAGGCCAGACCATCAAGTGAAACGATGAGCACCATTGCTGGGGTAGCCCGTAATCCTGTGAACGACATCATCCCTGCAAGACATCGCCAGCAACCTGCGCTGGGCAGGCCGAGCATTCCTGCGTGATGCTAGCCATAAGCGGCAGCCGCAACCAACCCACGAAGCATGGGGATATTCGCGATGCGCGAGCAATATCGCAGTAATTCCCTGCCTCAGGTGGAGGCCGCTCCGGGCTTCAAGTAGTAAAACACCAGGCAGGTCGGGCACAGACCATGACTGCAACGCGCCGGCATGTGCGTGACCCAGGCCGGCACCCAATCCCAACTGTCGTGATTGTGCGCGGAGCGGATTCTGCGACAGTGCGCGCACTGATGTATCAGTCCGGCGCGGTCGCGGTAATCGACCGACATCGCGCTCCGCACTGGAGGTGCGTCATGTTCACGTTCGACCAGTTTCGAATTGACGACCAGCACACCGTTGCCATACACGGGATAGACGAATTGCCGAAAACGCCGAAAGCTCGATGCGCTCGAGCATTCATAGTCGTGACTCCACACGCGCGCTTCGCGCAGGCATTCGCGGTAATGGAACTCGAAGAATTCGCGCAGCGGCAAGGGCGAAAACGCCTCGAATATCGCCGCGCCCAGCGGCCATGCCTGACTCAGCACGGGCTCACCGCCGTTGTCATTGGCGAACTGCCGCCAGCCATCGTTGAAATAGCGCAGACGCCAATCACGGCACAGGGCATAGATGGCGCCGTCGTGGCGATCCAGCTGCGCGAGGTCGTACCCTTCCAGCAACGATGAGAATGAGGAATCGAGCGTCGCCATGCCGCGTGTGCTCAGACAGGCGCCGCGCTTGTCATCGCGGCGCGGTTCGACGCTGGCATGCCGGCCGCCCCTCAGGACGCGCCGAACAGGCCGCCGTCTACCGGCAGCACCGTGCCAGTGACATAGGCCGACGCGCGGGCCGCCAGGAAGATGGCGACGCCAGCCGCATCCAGGGTATCGCCCATGCGGCCCATGGGCACGTTGGACGTGACACCGTCCAGGCCCATGGAATTGACCATGGGCCGCATCATGTCGGTGTCGAAAGGGCCGGGCGCAATGCAGTTGACGTTGATGTGGCGCTTGGCGAGGTGCGCGGCCAGCATGCGCGTCAGGTGATGCAACGCGGCCTTGGACGACGCGTAGGAGAAATTTTCGAACAGCGGCGTGTGCATGCCGTCGACCGAGCCGACATTGATGACGCGCGCCGGATCGCCGGCGTGCGCTGCGCGTTCAAGGCCCGGCAACAGCTTTTGCAACAGGAAGAACGGCGACTTGACGTTCAAGTCCATGACTTTGTCCCAGCCCGCCTCGGGAAACGCGTCGATGGTGCTGCCCCAGGTCGCGCCGGCATTGTTGATGAGCACATGCAAGTTCTCTTCGCGCGCCAGGAGTTCGGTCGCCACCCGTTCGACTTCGCTCAATTTGCCGAGATCCGCTGGCAGCGAGATGCAGGTGCCGAGCTTGCTCAAATCGGCCGCGGCAGCGTCGCACACGTCTTTCTTGCGCGACGAGATATAGACGCGCGCGCCGGCCGCCACGAAACCGTGCGCCATCATGAGGCCGATGCCACGCGAGCCGCCGGTAATGAACACGGTCTTGCCCGCCACGGAAAACAATTCGTTGATCATTGGTTACTTGTCCTCTGTACCTGTAGGTGCGAATTCATTCGCACCTACGAGCTTTCAAAATCCGACTCCAGCGGCACCACGCGTGGCGTGGCCTGCGGATTGAACATGAGCCGCAGCACGTCCGGTCGCGAATAATGCCCCACCGGATCGGCCGCCGACTTGGCGTAGGTGATCATTTCGAGATTGATGTCGGCCACCAGCAGGCCCTCGACGTCGGGCGCCAGCGGTGTCGCGAGTGGCGCGCCATCGGGCCCGAAGATCCGCGCGTGGCCGCCGCCGACCTTGAGCAATTCGCGCTTGGTCGGTGTGTCGCACATCGCCTCCACCATGTCCGGCGACACCACCGCACAGGCCGCCAGCACAAAGCATTGGCCCTCGGCCGCGTACAACTGACTGGCGGCGGTATTCACTTCCGGCCCGAGTGCATAGGCGGCGCCGACATACAAGCTGAAGCTTGGCCATGCCGCGATATGGATCTGCTCATGCTGGGCGTACAGCGCGTACTTGGTCAGCGGCTGCAGATGTTCCCAGCAGCACAGTGCACCGACGCGCCCCAGCGGCGTGTCGGTGACCAGCAGATCGCTGCCATCGCCCTCGCCGAACAGGGTGCGCTCGACATGGGTCGGCTTCAACTTGCGGCGCCGCGCCAACACTTCGCCATCGGCGCCATACAGCCACTGCCCCATGTACAGACTGCCGCCGTCGCGTTCCGACACGCCCATCGACACCATCACGCCATTGCGCCGCGCCGCCGCCGCGATGGCCTGGTCTTGCGCGCCGCCCGCCACGATTGAATGCTGGTGATAGCGTCCGACGAACGGCATGCCCCAGGCCGGCGAATCGAGCCACATCCAGAACGGGTAGCCGGGAATCCAGGTTTCAGGAAAGGCCAAAAGCTGCACGCCCTGACGGCCGGCTTCGTCTATCAGGGCGATGGCCTTGGTCACACAAGCTGCGAGGTCGAGAAATGCCGGTGCGGCCTGCACGGCGGCGACTTTGATGGTGGTCATGAATCTATCCCGTATCCGCGTGAATTGGTGATGGCCGCCGACGCCCATTTCGTCGCGATGACGAATGTCAGACTGAAGTCTGACCTACAGAAGCAACGCCATTCATGTGGGTCATGACTTCAGTCTGGCATTGATTCCATGACATACACGAATGCGCGGCGGCGCAGTGCTGCGCGACGGCATCATATTAGAACTTGGCGCGCGGCCAGCCACTGTCCTCGCTGCATTGACCGGAGCAGAACGCATCGCGCACCGGTTCGGACTGCATACGCATCACGGCTTGGGCGTAGATGGGTACGCCATAGCGCTGTGGGTCATGGGTGGCGGTGCAGGCGGCGGCGAAGCTGCCGGCCGCGGCCGGCCCGAAATTCTCAGGCTCGAGCGTGCTCGGCGCACTCGCCACCATGCGATTGATGAGGCGGTCCACCAGCGGCACCAGCAGCTCAAAGCAATAACCGATGTGCACCTTGATCAAATTCGCGTCCTGCACCGACTGGCCCGACAGCGCGTCGGGGAAGGCGCTGCGGTACATGAGGTTGTCGTTGGGAATGAAGGTGCGGCCATGCTCGGTAACCGCGTTGTCGCCATCGAAGGAATCGGGTCCGGGATTGACCAGCAGAATACGCGCATGGCCTTCGGCCAGCATGTCGCGCACATGCTCGCGCGCGCATTTGACGTTGCTCAACTGCAGCGCGACCTCGGGGCCTTCGAAACGTCCGAGTTCGAAATCGCTCTTGCAGGTGCCGCCGCTGTCTTTCACATAAGGTGTGGTGTAGAGCGGCGCCATGGCGCGCGCAAAGGCGAGTTCCATCGCCCACATGCGCGCATTGTTGAGCGAGCCGGCGCGGGCGGTTTCGAAGGCGGCGTAGTTCAGCGTGATCTTGGCCTGGTAGATCATGGCGAACTGGATGGTGCCCATGATCAGCAGCAACAGCACCGAGGCAATCACCACGAACTCCACCATCGCCTGACCGCGCGGCGCGCGGTGTGCGCGCGACGGCGGGCGACGCACCTCAGTGGCTGGCGCCGCCGGCATCGTGTTCGCTGGCTTGCGGCGCGTGCAAAGGCGTGGTGGATGACGGTGCGACAGGCCCCGGCTTGGCCTTGCCCGCGGCGCCGGCGTTGGCCGGCCTGGCGGCGCTGTCGTCGCCGAGCAGCTTGGTGATGCCGGCGTAGACCTGCTCGCCCTGGGCGCGCAGCGGATCGTCGGCGCTGATATTGCCGCCCATGCGTGAAAAGCTGTTGGCGGCCTGGCGCAGTTGCACGATGCCCATGTTGAACCACGCCTTGGAGAAGTGCGCGTCACGCACCAGCACTTCGCGATAGGCGGTGACGGCCTTGTCGGGCTGATCAGAACGCGCCAGCGCATTGGCATAGCGGAACCACAGATTGGCATCCTGCGGCATTTCTTCCACCAGCACGCCGTAGGCCTCGGCCGCTGCCGACCATTCGCTGTTGGCATAGCTCTGCTCGGCGCGGGTGGCGGTGGCCTTGATGTCGTCGGCGCTGCGGCCACCGAGCTTGTGCGGCGTCGAGCCGCAGGCCGCCAGTGCCAGGCTCGCCACCATGAGCAATGCCGAAAGCAGTTTCTTCACATGCCCCCCTGGGCCATGAACTTCATCACGATGGGGAAAGCCAGCACGATGAAGGTCACCGGAAAAATGAAAATGATGAGCGGCCCGACCAGTTTGATGGGCGCCTCCATGGCGAGTTTCTCGGCGCGTTGAAAGCGCTCGTTGCGACGCTGCTCGGCCTGCACGCGCAGCACCATGGCGAGACTCGCCCCCATGCGTTCGGCCTGGATGACGGCGCTGACGAAACTCGTGACTTCAGTGATATCGAGCCGGTCGGCCATGCGTCGCAGCGCGTCGGCGCGGGTCAGGCCCGAGCGCAGATCCCGCAGCACGATGGCGAATTCGTTGCGCAGCGGCCCGGGCGGCGCTTTCTCCATGGCCTGACCCAGGGCGCCGGACAGATTGAGGCCGGCTTCCACGCACATGGTGATGAAGTCGAGATACACCGGCATGGACCGAATCACGCCCAGTTCACGGCGCTTGCGCGTATCGGACAGCCACACATTGGGAAACAGGAAACCCAGCAGCGGCGCGACGATGATCGCGAGCGGAAAGGATTTATGCATGACCGCGAGGCACATCCAGGTGATGGGCGGCAGGATCAAGGCCATGAAGATCTGCAGCGCCACGTACTGGTCGGCCGTCAGCAGATAGCTGACACCGGTGCGCTGCAGACGCTTCTCGACCATTTCCATGTAGTCGTAGGGCAGGAATACGCAGATGAAATTGGCGATGACCTGGATGAACGGCCAGATGAGCTTCAACAGTGGCGGCAGCGGGTCCATGTAGGCGCGGTCTTCCTCTTCCATCTGCGCGTTCAGCCACAGAATGAACAGCAGGAAAGACATCGCCGAGAGTCCCCAGGCGATGGAGATCAGCCACGGCATCGGGCCCGTCAGCAGCTTATCCATGAATGCCGGACCTCATACGTCGATGGAGGTGATTTTCTTGATCATCGCGTAGCCCATGAGCTCCATGACGATGATGACCGTCAGCACCATCCAGCCGACGCCGGTGGTCCACAGTTTGGCCATCGCCGCCGGCTCGAGAAAATTGAGCAGCACGCCGAGCAGCACCGGCAGGCCGGTCATGACGATGCCCTGCAATTTGCCCTGCGCGGTCAGACTGCGAATCTTGCCTTCCATGGTCGACTTGCGACGCAGGGTGTCGGCCAGGGATTCGACGGTCTCGGCAAGATTGCCGCCCACTTCGCGGTTGATGCGCAGCGCCGTGGTCAGCATGCGGAAGTCCTGCAGCGGTATGCGCTTTTCCATGTTGGCCAGCGACACATCGAAGTCGACGCCGATGCGCTGTTCGCGGGTCAGGATCTCAAACTCCTGGCTGATCGGCGCCGGTTGCTCGGCGACCAGGTTGTCGAGCGCGATGGACAGACTCGCGCCGGCACGCAGCGCGCCCGACACCATGGTCAAGGCGTCGGGCAACTGCGCTTCCACGCGCGCCAGGCGCTTGGCGCGCATGGAACGGTAGACATAGGTCGGCAGCACCAGGATGAGTACGAACATGCCGATGCTGGTGACCGGGTCGCGCAACAGCACCCAGGTGAACAGCGGCGCCACCACCAGTGCAATGAGGTTGACGCGGAACAGGCGATGCGGGTCGACGAACATGAACATGTCCGCCATGTTGCTGCTCGCCTGGTTGGTGAAGTCTTCGCGATAGCGCGCGAGCTTGGTCTGCGCGCGGCTGATGAACAACAGCCACGCGCAGGTGGCCGACAGGAACACCAGCGCCAGGGTCGCCGGAAAAGCCAGCTCGCCGAGCATGCCGTATAGAAAGCCCATCCCTCAGCGCCCGAAGATGCTCATGTCGACCTTCACGCCACGGCTGCGCAGTTCTTCGTAGAACTCCGGCACGCGGCCGGTGGCCTTGAATTCGCCGACCACGCGACCCTTGTCATTGAAGCCGGTCTGATTGAACACGAAGATGTCCTGCATCTGCACCGTGCCGCCTTCGACGCCCGTCACTTCGGAGATATTCACCACGCGCCGCGAGCCGTCGGGGAAGCGCGTCTGCTGCACGACCAGATCGACCGCCGACGCGACCTGTTCGCGGATGGCCTGGATGGGCAGGTCCATGCCCGACATCATCACCATCACTTCCAGGCGCGATACGAGATCGCGCGGCGTATTGGCGTGGGCGGTGGTGAGTGAACCGTCGTGACCGGTGTTCATGGCCTGCAGCATGTCGAGCGCTTCACCGCCACGGCACTCGCCGACCACGATTCTGTCGGGGCGCATGCGCAGGCAGTTCTTGACCAGGTCGCGAATGGTGACCGCGCCCTTGCCTTCGAGGTTCGGCGGCCGCGCTTCAAGGGACACGAGATGCGGCTGGTCGAGTTTCAATTCGGCGGCGTCTTCCACCGTCACGATGCGCTCGTCGGGCGGAATGAAGCTCGACAGCATGTTGAGCAGGGTGGTCTTGCCCGAACCGGTGCCGCCCGAAATCACGATATTGCGCCGCTGCGCCACGGCAATCTTGAGGAAATCGATCATCGGCTGGCTGATGGCGCCGAAGCCGATCAGATCGTCGGCGGTGAGCTTCTTCTTGGAGAACTTACGAATCGTCACGCACGGCCCGCGCAGCGCCAGCGGCGGAATGATGGCGTTGACGCGCGAACCGTCCTTCAAACGCGCATCGACCATCGGCGAGCTTTCGTCGATGCGCCGGCCGAGCGGCGAGACGATGCGCTCGATGGCCGACATCACCGCGTCATCACTGGAGAAGGTCACCTCGGATTTGGTCAGGCGGCCGGCGCGTTCGATGTAGATGTCATCGTACTTGTTGACCATGATTTCGGTGACCGTCTCGTCGGCCAGCAGGTCTTCAAGCGGCCCGAGACCGACCGCTTCGTCCAGCACTTCCTTGGCCAGGCGCTCGGGATCGACGTCCGACGGCAGCTTGCCACCGAGACCGTTGATGATCTCCTTGATGAGCCCTTTGACGTGCTTGCGCAGGTCTTCTTCGCTCATGGAGCTGATATCGGTGCGACGCAGATCCATCGCCGCCAGCAGCTCTTCGTGCACGCGGTTGCGCCACTTGAACTTGTCCTTGTGGCGCAGCTCCAGCAAGGTCTTGGACAGTACTTCCGATTCTTCCAGCACCGCGTGGCGCGGCACGCCGATCACGGTTTTGAGATGATCCTCGTCGTCATCTTCGTCGCGCAGTGTCGCCGCGCTGCTCAAGCGCGCCAGCGCCTCGCGCGGGTCGTTGCCGGCACGCCGGGCCATTTCGCCGACCTGCAAGTAGTAGCCGGCGATATAGATTTGATCGGAGGTATGCAGCGGCCCGTAATGGTCGACTGAATTGCCGTTGACTTCGACGCTCGCCTTCTGCGAAACACGTTCCAGGAACAGGCCTTCGGAGGTGCGATGAATCTCGGCGTGCTGAGGAGCGACGCGCCAGCCGCGCAATTGCACGAGATTGCTGCGCGCCTTGCCGATGGCGCACACATCCACCGGGCACTCGATGGTATCGAGGGTCTCGCCCTTACCGTTCTTGATGACGACACTGAACATCTTTAAGGGCCTGCGCTCACTCGACCAGTTTGAACGTTGAGGTATGCATCGAATCGAGGAAGGTCTCCTCGCGCGCCTGCTCGGCCGCCACCGCGTCGATGTTCTGCTTGTGTTCGGCGTCGTAGACCTGCGGCGTGACGAAGATCACGAGGTCGGTCTTCTTGTCGCGAAAATCACGGGAGCGGAACAGATGGCCGAGGATCGGCAACGACGACAAGCCTTTCAAACCGGTGAGATCGCGGCCGAGCTCGCGGTCGACCAGGCCCGACATCACCAGCGTTTCGCCGGAATGCAGCAGGATGTCGGCATCGGTGCGGCGGGTCAGGAAGCCCGGCGTGTTGCCGACCGCCACCGATTTGTCGACCGCGCTGATTTCGGTTTCGACGTGGGCGCGGATGTTGTCTTCGCGGTCGATGGTCGGCTTGATGTTGAGCAGGATACCGAACTGCTTGAACTCGATGGAGGCGCTGGTCGGCGTGACGATTTCTATCGGCACTTCGCCACCGGCCAGGAACTTGGCCTCACCGCCGCTGCGTGCGACAAGGCGCGGCTCGGCGAGGATCATGGCGTTGCCGGTGTTGATGGCAAGGTTAATGCGCGAAGTGATCTCGGTGGCGATGCCAAAGTAACCAAACGAAGTGTCGGTGCCGGGTTTGACCGCCGCCAGCGGCTTGGCGGCATTGCTGCTGCCGAGCACCGTCACGCCTTGATCGCGCGTACCGCCGAAGCTCGTTTCCGAAGCGATCGCGGCGGCCGGGCCGGCGAAATTATTGCTCCAGTTGATGCCGAGACTGTCGGACGCGCTCTTGTTGAATTCAGTGATCTTGATGTTGACCAGCACCATCTTGTCGTCGGGCAGCTCGACCTCTTCCTTGCGCGTGAGATCCATGACGTCGGGATAGGCCGCCATGATGGTGCTTATGGTTGCTTCGTAGCCGTCATCGACGGTGCCGGACAACACGATGCGACTGCCGACCAGGCGCACATCGATACCCTTGATGCCGGCCACCAGTTGCTTGACTTCCGCGAGCTTGGTCGAGAGCGACAAGTCCAGCACTTCCGGAAAGGCGGCCTTGACCGCCGCAATCTGCGGCGCGTAGCGGCCGTCGTACTGACCGGACAGCACTATTTTGTCGCCGACCACCGCCGCGTCCACGCCCGGCACGTCCATCACCAGTTTCTTCACCGCCGCGAGTTTCTGCTGCAACACGCCGCTGGTGATGGCCGCCGAGTATTCGGACTTGTCGACCGTGAATTCGACCTGGCTTTCCTGGCCGTTCTTCAGCCACAGGTGCAAGGTGGTCAGACCGGGCGCTTCACCGAACACCAGCAGTTGGCCGTTCTTCAGCAACGAGGTGCTGATGACGTTGGCGTTGCCCACCGCGACGCGGTCGATGTCGCCCGGGTTCATGATCTTGAGCTCGCCGACCTTGAGGTTGATGGCCAGAACCTCGGTCATGCATAGCGCCAGCGCCAAGGCGCACAGTGCGCGCCAGCCGCGCGCCGCGCGTCCCGTCAATCGTCGTGTTCCGTGTGACCCCATCGTCATGTTCCCCGCCCCGTGCTCTCGTATTTTGTTGTTCATTGCAGAACGGGCATGCGCCCGACCCGCGCGGCGCCGGCATTGCTGCCGCCACCGGAAATGATCTCGACACCGGCGCCCGCTTCACGCGGTGCGCTGCCGCCATCGCCGCCATCGCCGCCACTCACCGTCGGCGCCACGGCGCCTGCCTCATTGCGCGCCGGTGTGGCGCCTGACGCTGCGCTCGCGGCCGGCGCATAGGCTTCGGGTGTCACCTCGTAGACCGTGCCTTTACCTGTGCCAGTGCCGGTGTGCGCCTCCGTCACCACGCCGGCCGCGCACACCGTGTGCGCGACGCTGAGCAGCGAGGCCGCCATCAACACCCACACCGCGCTGTGCCGCAGGCTGGCCATCGCTCAATCGGTGACCTTCAAGGTGGTGCTCTTGGCAACGCCCGCGGTGGGCGAGCCACCGATGATGTAGCCAATCGTGCGACCGCCGCCCGCTGCGCCGCCTATCGGGGTGGCAGCGGCCATCGCGACGATTTCCTTGTGACTCAACACGCGGCCCTTGGCGTCCACCACTTCGCCCTTGTCATTGACCTTGAGGCCGGCCGCGGCGAGCTGCGCCTGGCTGATCAAGGCGCCGTCCTTGGTCGCGACGAGGTTGCCGGCTTCCACCACTTGGCCGTTCTTGTCGACCACCTGGCCTTGTTCGTTGACCTTGAGGCCGGCGGCGGCGAGAGTCTTGCTGTCGATGACCTTGCCATTGGCATCGGTCACCAGCGTTGCCGCATCGACCACCTTGCCGCTGGCGTCGACCACCTGGCCCTTGTCGTTGACCTTGAGTCCGGCGGCCGCCAGTTGCTCGTGGGACAAAATCTGGCCATTGCCCGACACCACCAGCGTCGCCGGGTCGACGACCTTGCCGCTGGCATCGACGATTTCGCCCTTGTCGTTGATGGACATGCCGGCGGCCGCCAGTTGCTCGGCGGTCAGCACGCGGCCGTCGGCTGTGGTGACCATGCGCGCGGTGTCGACCACGCGGCCACGCGCATCGACTACTTCGCCGGCTTCGTTGACGGAGAGATGCGCGGCCTGCAATTGTTCCTTGGTCATGACCTTGCCGTCGGCGGTGCTCACCACCGCATCGGCCGCCACCACCTTGCCGTTCTTGTCGACCAGCTGACCGCTGGCGTTGACCGACAGACCGGCCGCCGCCAGCGCACTCTTCTGCAAGACGCGGCCATCGGCGGTCACGACCACGTCCTTGGAATCGATCACACGGCCGCTCTTGTCGACCAGCTGCCCTTGCGCGTTGACGGTGATGCCAGCCGCCGCCAGTTGTTCGCGATTCATGATGGTCCGGCCTTCGGCATCGACCAGATTGCCGGCACGGTCGACACCGCCAGCCACCGCCACGCGCTGGCGACGCTCACCTTCGGACTTGGCGAGCTTGAAGGCGTTGCCGAACAGATCCTGCGCGGACACCGTGGAAAACTCCGCGCCGCTCTTGTCATTGCGATTGCGCAGCACCGCCAGCATGTCGCCCTTCTTGATGGCGGCGGTCACCAGCGCCGCTTCACGCGGTGAAAGATCGAGCGTCACGGTGTTGAAGCTGCGCTGCGAGCGCGGCTGCGGATAGGAAAGCTGGTCGAGCTCTTCGCGATACGGATCGCGCCCCGTGGCGAGTACGCGCACGTCCTGCAGCACCGGCAGGATCAATTCCTTGGGAATGGCATTGGCGAGCAGATCCTTGACCGTCGCATCGCTGGTGTTGGCGCCGCGCGCGGCGTCGAGCAGCGCTGGCGGAATGGCGTTGCGCAATTCCGTCGGAATCGAATCAATCATGTTGGCCGAGATGAAGCCGGCCGAGAAACCCGACAGCGCCGATGGAATGTTGACGAACAGGTCGATGTGATTGCCGGGCCGCACGAAGCCCGCGATGGAATTGAGATCATCGACCTGGATAGTCATGGCCCGACGGCCAAGCGGCACGAGGTCGGAAAAATCGACCGGGAAGCGGTTGTCGAGATAGCTCGTCAACAGCGGCTTGCCGGCGCCGACGTCGGACTCCAGCACGCGCCCGAGATATTTTTCGAAATCGGCGGCGGCAATGGCATCGTTGGCGACGAAGCCTTGCGGGATGCGTCGCTGCGACAGCACTTCCTGACGCACCACGGTGCCCTTGGGCAAATCCTTGGCGGCCACCAGCACGGTGATTTCCTTGCGATTGCTGCCGGCGTATTTTTCCAGCAGCGCCGCTTTTTCGGATTTGAGATAGATGAAGGACATCAGCGCGGCGGCGAGGCCGAATCCGATGGCACCGACTATCAAGGGAATGCCAAAGGCACTCTTGGTCTCACGCGCGTCCGCCATGAGCGTTCGTCCCCCACCTTCTAATGCAGTTGTTCTTCTACTCGTTATTCATGACGCCGAACTCATCGGCACGCCACGCTTCCCTGTCACGCCGGCCCCCCAGCCAACGCGTGCTCAGAACGGCGATATTGCGTCCGTCGCCATTTCCGTCACGATGTCCTGGATGTCCGGCAACGCGTTCAGCACGTTATCGACGCTGCTGAACTGGCTGGTCAAATTGGTCAAGGGACTCAGGGCCGCGGTCACCGCGTCCTGCACCGGGTCGACCGTCAGGCGATCGAGGGTCTGGTCATCGAGTTCGGGATCGAGGCCGAGGCTTTCCACGTATTCGCGCAGCTCCGGGCCGGTATCGAAATCCGGCAAGGGCGACATCGACATCGCGTAGCTGTAACCGCGGTAGTTGTTCTTCATGACGTCGGCGAGATCGCGCAGCACGTCGCCGCCGGGGCCGAGCAGCATCATCAAACCAAAGGCGAGGATTACGGTGTACTCGACCATCGCCTGTCCGCGTGCATGAGCAATGCGCGGTGCGGACTTGGATGGGATGGCTGCGATTCGCGTCACCGTGCTCACAGGAGATCGTGTTTGACCGAGTTTAGCACTATATGTGAGCCGTCTCGACCGCCCTGAATGGTGATCACCACCTGCTCACGGCCTCGCGTGAAAGCCAGTGCGTGCATCTTGCCGCGGCTGACCTCTTTGTCGGTATCGACACGCCAGTCCTGGTATTGGCCGCGATAGAAATTCACGTTGCTCGCGAGCGACTTGTCGTTATGGAGCATGGCGGTCTGGGCGCTCTTGCCGGCGTCGTGACTGGTGATGTTGGACAACACCTCGCTGCCTTGCATGGACGGCGGCGCGGGCGGCGCGACCGGCGGCTTGCCGGGTTCCGGCAGACGGCCGAGCGCCAGGAAACCGAAGGCGCCCTTCGGTTGGCGCTCCATGACCTGCGCGGTCATCACGTAGTCGTCCTCGACGCGCGTGATGAGCGTCCACGGTGCGAGCGCTTCGGTTTCAACCGCACAGCCGGGCGCGCCATCGACGGGCGGCTCCTTCCATGCATCCTTGTAGAACTCGACGACCTCATCGACGCTGTCATCGGTGACGAAGGCGCGCACCGCCATGCTGCGCCCGGCGATAGTCATTTCATCGGCCACGGCGCTGACCTTGGCGTCTTTCGGCGCGGGAAAATCCGGTGGCCGCGCCAGCGCAGCGCTGGCCGCGAATGACAGCAGCAGCCACAGCACCACGCGCGGAATCTGTCCCATGCTCATGGCTGACACGGTGAATGGGACATCGGGGGATCGAGCGCCTCGACCGCGTCGTCCCATTCGCAGCGACCACTGTCGTCGCACACATGGGTGCCAAGGCGCACAGTCGGATCTTCGCCCGGCACTGACAATCTATCGGGATGGACCACGTCGCCATCCACATAGCCCAGCCACAAATGGCCTTGCGGCGCCGCCAACGGTGACTTCACCAACGGATGCGGACCATCGCCACCCGGATGATCGCAGCGCGACAACTCTGGCGCGATGAAGCTGATCAAATCCCAGATCTGCGACAGCCCGGGCAGGTTCAGCAGTTCCTTGACCAGCGTCGAAGGCGTGGCGCCACCGACCTGCAGATAGGTATGGGCCGTGCCGCCGGCATTCCAGCCATCGGCCAACACACCGGCATGGGCCTTGAAGCCGAGCGTCTCGAGCACACCGCCCGGCCCGCCTTTCAAATCGGTGCGCAGGTTGCTGCCCAAGGTGTTGACCAGCGCCATGGCGTCGAAATCGACGTGGGAATAGCCCTTGGTATTGATGGCGGTGAACTCGGGCGAGCCGGCGAATACTTGCCCTGCGCCAGGCGGCGCGCCACCGCCGTCACCGGGTGTGACGGAATCGATGACGCCGATGATGTCACCGATGAAACCGAAAGCGATGTCGACGATATCGAGGATGGTGTTGATCCAGCTGCCGACATTGACGCCGAAGAGAGTGATGGTCGGCGTGTCAGCGTCGGTCTCGACCTCGTTCATGCTCAGAGTGCCGTCAAAGAATGCCAGACCGTGGCGATCTTTCCACAGCGGGTTGGGCACATAGGCGCGAGTCTGATCGTTCTCCGTGATCGGCGCGATGGTGGCCGGGTCGGCGAGGTTGTCGCCGGCGGTGTTGCCCAACGGCCCCATGATGCGATTGCGCGATTCGAGTTCGGTGGTGGCGACATCCTTGCGCGGCATGCGAAAGCCGGAATGGCCGGTATTGAAGTTCTCGACGATGTCGCGATCATCCAAATCGTTGTACCACACCGTGTATTCCCAGGCCTGGTAGCGCGCGGCCTGAATCGCCGCGTGCTTGAAGTCGATGTACTTGGCCAGCATCGGCACGAACACGAACAAGGGCAGCAGCACGAAGGTCGCCGCAATCACGAACTCGGTCATGGCCTGACCGCGCTGGGTGATGTTGTTCCGTGCATCGCGCATGTCAGAAGCCCAGGGCATCCTGCAGCCAGCTCAACAGACCTTCGACATTGCCGTCCAGTGAAATACCCTGCGCCAGCTCGCCGTGTTGCAGCAGCAGGCCTATCACACGGTCGGCATGACTCGTTTCAATGAGGTGCGCCTGCCAATAGGGATTGAAGGCGCTGCCATGTTCTACATAACCATCGCCGCGCGCGAAGTAATCCAGATCAAGCGGGCGCTTGAAATAGACCTCGGATTTCGACACCGCTGACATCGAGCCGTCGGCAAAATTCTCCTTGAGCGCGAAGCGCCCCTTGGGATCCTTGCCGGGATGCATTGAATAGAGTGAATCGCTGAAGTCTTCTTCATCGAGGGTAAGACCGACCAGCAGGAACGGTCCGCCGGATTTGAACAGCGGCTCGGAGTCGGTGGTGTCGATGTAGCGCGGCAGGCCACCGTAGGACTTGGTGACGTTGTGGTCGGGCAGCACCGAGGGCTGGAAGAAGATGCCCGAGGCCGGCAGGCTGGGCGGGTAGTACCAGGCAATGAGGTGCTTGGCGGCGCCGCCATAGGCCTCCTTCGAGACCGGACCCGGCGCTGCGCCGCCGAAGCTCGCATCGGTGCCCATGTGCTCAGGCGTGGACGTGAGCGCGTTGGGCACCGCGCCAGTGTCCGTGCCGCTGTGCACAAAGGCCGCGCCGAGCGGCGCCGAGGTCGGAAAGGCGCCATCGTAGATCACCACGTCAGCGCTGTCGGAGACGTCTTCGCACTGCGGCTCTTCGTCATCATTGTCGGGGTCGTCATCGGTGGTCGGATCGCTGCAGCCCCTGCCACTGCCGCCGAAACCGAAGGCCACTTTCAAATTGTCATCGGCCGCCACCAGGATGATTTCAGAGCTGATGAGGTCGATCTTGCCGATGAACGGCAGGCGGATGAAAGCATCGAAAGCGCCGCGGCCGGCAAAACCCAAATCGAAGTTGGTGGTGTCGGCGCTCGACCACGAGAATTCGTTGCCGGCCGCCTTGTTGGCATTGCTGCCGGTCAGCGGCACCACCAGGCGCAACTCGCTGCCTCCCTCACGCAGCATGCGCATGCGTATGTAAATCTCGAATTCGAGATCGGCGCCGATGATGCCGAAATCAACCCCGCCTCCGACATTGAAGCCCAGCCAGCCTGGTCCCGTGGCGCCTGCCATGGGGTTGGTAAACACGCCGAAAGACGCCGAGCCATGCACCGGACCCACCGCAAAGCTGGCGGACACCGGCGCGGGCATGAGGCCGGCCTGTTGCAGCAGGTCGAAGAAGTTGATGGTCCAGCCGCGCCCGGTCAGGTTGGGGTTGTCGCTGTCGGGCGGATTGACGCGGCCCTTGGTAAACGGGTCGCCGGAGTTCTGGATGATGGCGGCGAGGCGTCCGTAGCCGCCGGCATCGGTGTCGCCGCTGGTATCGGCCTGCCAATCGGCGGTTGGCACCGCCTCGGCCGACGGACTATAGGACTTGGTGAAGGGTTTGAGTTGATCGGCCACCATGCTCGGCAGGTGATCGATGATGCCGCTGGTCGGCAGCCCGCCGTAGGTGGCGAGATGCGACAACAGCATGAGTACACCGTAGCCCGACATGTGCGCTTTGTCCGGCGCGTTGTCCTTGACCGCGGCGTCGAGCATGCCGAGCGTGTTGATGATGCTGGCCAGATGATAGATCTGCTGGGCGATGCCGTAGATCTTGTTGACGTTGTGATTGACCGCGGTCATGGCCTTGGCATAGGCCCGCATGATTGTCACGAAGATGCCGCCCGGCACCTGGAAGCCGGTGGAGATCGGTGTCAGCACCGCAGTGGAAATGCCGAGCGTCGGGCCCGACAGGAACTTGTTGTATTCGAGCAGGAAGTCGCCGATGGACTTCCAGTGATAGGCCCACGACGCCATGCCGATGGCCTGGCCGATGGCAACCTCGTTGGCGATGATGGCGCGGTTGGTATATGCCGCGAAATTGAGATCGCGCGCTTCGACGGTCGAGACCCCGAAGGCCATCGCGTCGGCGGCGTTCTGCAGCTCCATCTTGTCGGCCGTCATGCGGCCGGCGCGATAGAGGCTCAGACCGCCGAGCACCAGCACGACGGTCAGTATCAAAGTCATGAAGGCGGCCTGCCCGCGCTGAACGCGCAGACAGGGCGGACGTCGCGCGCGGTCGCTGCCCGGACCGCGCGCGTTCAAGCCAGGATCAGAGCGCCGCGGCACCCGATACGGCCACCGTCGCGCTTACTTGGTGTCTTGCGAGAAGTCCTTCAGACCGCGCGAGGCAGTCGCATCAGACTGCTTGCCGGAATCGACCGTGACATCGGCCGAGCCCTTGTCGCCCGCCAGTTCCGAGGTCATCACGCCCATCTGGCCACGGATGGTGTCGCCAAACAGGCCGTAGATGGCGATCGCGGCAATCGCGATCAGCGCGACGATGATGATGTACTCGGTCATGCCCTGGCCGAGTTGCTTGAGTTTCAGTTTGATCATGTGAGTTCCACTCCCCCAGTTCGCCGACCCAATACCGACCCGGGGCATCCCGGTGCTTGAGGGCAAGATATACGATGTACTGCATAATCGCCAAGGTGCGCTGAAACTTTGGAAGCGCTGGCACATTCGAGTTCACGCGTCAGGTGAAGCACGGACATGATTCAAGGCGTATTGCTCGACGACCTCAGTGAATCGGTGGTGGTGGGTCATGTGCGCCGCACGACCTCGGTCTTCGAGCGCATGCGCGGCCTGCTCGGCCATGCGCCGCTGACGCTCGACCATGGTCTGTGGATAGCGCCATGCAACAGCGTGCATACCGCGTTCATGCGTTACCCCATCGACCTGGTGTTTCTCGATCGCGCGCTGACCATCGTCCATATCGAGGTGGCGTTGCCGGCCTGGCGCAGCGCCTGGCGGGTGCGCGCACGTTCGACACTGGAACTGGCGGCAGGCGGCGCCGCTGCCGCCGAGCTGGTGGTCGGCCAACGCCTGCGCTGGCATGCACATACCTGAGGCTGGCGCGGGCGCATGGTCAGCCCGCCTGCAATTGGCTAACCTTCCGACCTCACCATTCATCAATCCAGGGGAGCGCAATCATGGCCGGCGTCGGCACCACCAAGGTATTTGAGAACGACAAGATCATCGTCTGGGAATTCGTGCTGGAGCCGGGTGAAACCACGCCCATGCACACCCACGAGCATGACTACATCTTCTACGTGCTGGACGGCGCGCCGCTGCAGGTGTTCGACGTGGCCGGCAAGGATCTCGGCACGCTCGATGCCAAGACCGGCTCGGTGTTCGTGCTGCGCATGGACGGTGACGACCTGGTCGGCGTGCACGATCCTTCGGTGCGCGTGCCGGCTCAACACGCGGCCAAGAACACCGGCCCGACCCGCTATCGCGAAATCCTGGTCGAGACCAAGTAAGCGGCCATGACGCGCTATGTGATAGTGCACGGCGCCTGGCATACCGGCGCCGAATTCGAGGCCACGGCAGCGCCGCTGCGCGCGGCGGGCCACGAAGTGCATCTGCCGACCCTGGCCGGCAACCGGCCGGGCGATCGCAAGGATGTGGGTCTTGAAGACGCCATCGCGTCCTTGCTTGAGTATCTCGATGCCGCGCGGCTCGACGACTTCGTGCTGGTCGGGCACAGCTATGGCGGCATGATCATCACCGCCGTGGCCGACCGCATCCCGACCCGCGTGCGGCGCCTCGTGTACTGGAACGCCTTCGTGCCGCAGGACGGCGAAGCGCTCACCGATCTGGTGCCGCCGCAGTACGCCGAGATGTTCGCGGCGCTGCGCGCCGAGGACGGCGGCATCATGATGCCGTTCCCGATCTGGCGCGAAGCGTTCATGAACGACGCCTCGTTGGCGGCGGCCGAGAGCGCCTATGGGCGCTTGAACGCCCATCCATGGAGGACGCTGTCAGACCCGCTGCGCCTGACGCGACCACCAGCGGCGCTGCCGATGGGCAAGTCATTCCTCAATTGCACGGAAGACATCGCCCTGCCCCACAGCCACGGCTGGCATCCGCGCTTATCGGAACGGCTCGGACTGTTTCGCCTCGTGCAATGCGCCGGCAGCCACGAACTGTGTTTCACCAACCCCGAATTGCTCGGACACAAGATGATGGAAGCGGGGCGCGACTGATGACCTACGGTGTGGGCGATGCCTCGTTTCAGGCCGCCGGCGGCGAAGCCGGTCTGCGCAAACTGGTCGACCTGTTCTATGACTTGATGGACAGCCGCGAGGTGGCACGCGTGATCCGCGCCATGCATCCGGCCGATCTCAGCACTTCGCGCGACAAGCTCGCGACCTTCCTGTGCGGCTGGCTGGGCGGCCCGCGTTTGTACCAGGCCAAGTACGGTGGCATCAGCATTCCCGGCGTGCACGCCCATCTCGCCGTCGATGCCGCGGCGCGTGATGCGTGGCTGGCCATCATGGCCGAGGCGGTGGCAGCGCAGGACTGGGACGAAGCATTCAAGATTTATCTCATGCGCCAACTGGCGGTGCCCGCCGAGCGGGTGCGCGTGGTGTGTGAGCAGCTGCAGACGGAAAGCAAACCATGACCACCCCCACCGACAAGACCGAACTCGCGCGCGCCGCCGGCGCCAACATGTATGCGCGCGACCGCGCTTCGCAGGAACTCGGCATCAAATTGCTGGAATGCGCGCCGGGCTATGCGCGCATGGAAATGAAAGTTGAACAGTGGATGCTGCAAGGTCACGATGTCTGCCACGGCGGCCTCATGTTCGCGCTCGCCGACACCGCCATGGCCTTTGCCAGCAACTCCCACAACGAAGCGCACCTGGCCTTGAACGCCAACATCGATTTCCTGCGCCCCGCGCAGCTCGGCGAAACCCTGATAGCCGAAGCCCGCGAAAGCAATCGCTCACGCCGCACCGGCATGTACGACGTCAGCATCGTCAACGATGCGGGCAAGGCGGTGTGTCATTTTCGCGGACGGACGTTTGGCGTCGGTGGCGAAGTAATCCGTTAGCAGGCTGGCGAAAAACTACTGCGCTCGGCATTTTGCGTTGACGATGATGGCGCGCCATCTAATGTGCGAATGAATTCGCGCCTGCAGATCGAAAATCGCGAATTCGAATCGCAGCGCCTGCAGCGCGCGGTGTTCGTGCTGGTGTGCGCGGCGTTTCTGAATATCTACATCACCCAGCCCATCCTGTCGGTGCTGGAGAGCGAATTTCACGCTTCACTGTTGCAGGTCTCCTTCAGCGTGTCGGCGGTGCTGCTGGGTGTGGCCATCGCCAATCTGCCGTTTGGCGCGCTGGCCGACAGCTGGCCGGTGGCGCGCCTGGTCATGCTGGGCGGCACGGTGATCGCGCTGGCGGGCGTGGTGTGCAGCCTCACCGATTCACTCGACGTGCTGATTGCCGCGCGTTTCGTGCAGGGCGCGTTCGTGCCGGCGCTCACCACCTGTCTCGCCGCGCATCTTGCGCGCCATCTGCCGGCGGCGAGCTTGAACGTGGTAATGGGTTCCTATGTCGCGGCGACGGTGTTGGGCGGCATGGTCAGCCGTCTGCTCGGTGGCTATGTGTTTGCGCCCAGCCATTGGCGCTGGGCGTTCATCGTCGCCGCGCTGGCGGTGGTGCTCGGCATGCTGCTGGCCTGGCGCGAACTGCGCGACGCGCCGGCGCCGGCCGCCATGCATCACGACGACGTGAGCTTCATGGCGCTGCTGTCACAGCCGGCGCTGTGGTTGTCCTATGCCTGCGGCGCGGCCGGCCAGGCGATATTCGCGCCGGTCTTCAACACCCTGCCCTATCGTCTCGCGGAAGCGCCGTTCGCGCTGTCGACCGAACAGGCATCGCTGGCCTACCTGGTCTACCTGGTCGGAATCGTGATGGCGCCGAATGCCGGACGCATCGCCAACCGTTACGGCACCGGCCGCACGCTGGTGGGCGGTGCGCTGGTGCTGGCGGCGGCGCTGCTGTTGTTGATGTTGCCGTCATTGAGCGCCGTGGTGCTGGCCTTGCTGCTGGTGTGCGGCGGCTTCTTCACCGTGCATGCGGCAGCGGTCGGCGCGCTCAATCGCAAACTCAAGGCCGGCCAGGGCCGCGCCAATGCCCTGTACGTGCTGGGCTACTACGTCGGTGCATGGTTCGGCATCACTTGGGCGGCGTGGGTCTATCAACATGCCGGCTGGAACGCGGTGATGGGTTGCGCCCTCGCGCTGGTGGCGGTGCCGTTTACGGCCGGCCTGCTGGAACGGCGGGCTGAGCGGCGCGCCGCCACGGCCAGCGTGGTCGATTGACCAGCATGAGGCTCGCACACACGACGAGACCGCCGAGCAGCACCGACTGTGAAGACTTCTCGCCAAGAAACACGCTGGCCGCGACCACGCCAAACACCGGCGTGAGATTGATGTAAACCGCGGTGCCGACCGCGCCAATCTTGAGCATGGCCTCGGAATACCACAGGAAACCGAGCGCCGAACCGATCAAGCCGAGAAAGAACATCAGCATGAGCGCGTGGGAAGAACTGAACACCGCGTGCGTCGCCTGCGGTTCGACGACCAGGAACGGCAGCAGCATCGCGAGTCCGGCCAGCGCCGCGTAGGTGGTGACCAGCAAGGGCGAATATTGCTCGAGCAGCGAGCGCCCGAGCAACGAATACACCGCCCACGCCAGCGCCGACAGAAACGCCAGCACTTCGCCGCGGCCGATGCCGATGGCGAACAACTGCGTCAGGTGACCGTCGGTCAGCACGAAGGCGGTGCCGACAAAGCTCAGCAGCACGCCGATGAGGGTGAGATGGTCGGGCATGCGTCGATAGATGAGCATGTCCAGACACACCACTTGAATGGAGATCAATGACACCACTATCGATGCAGTGGTGGCGCTGGTGTATTCGAGCCCCTTATATAAAAGCCCGTTGTGCAGGAGGATGCCGCTCGCGCCCATGCCCGCGAAGCGCCACCAATGCTGCCGTGGCACCGATTTGAATTGTTGGGCGGCGCGACAGAACCACACCAGGAACAGGCAGGCCACCATGAAGCGCCCGCACACCACCACGAACGGCGCCTTGAACTCCGCCAGCACACGCCCGATGGTCGGCGTCATGCCCCAGAACAGACAAGCGAGCAGTAGTTTCAGATGGACCGACACGATGCGCACGATGATGCAGCATCGCGTCCGCCCCCGCTACCGCACATCGAGGGTCACGCGATGTGTCTGCGACCCGCCGCGTTGTCGAGCGTGATGGGACCGTAACGGCAGGCGCCGACGCCACGTTGAAACAGGCTGACCGCAATCAACCACACGCGCAGCACACGGGTCGGCGCTGGCGCGGTGGCGCTTGGCGCGATCATGGTTTGATAGTCGTCGAACACATCGCGCTGTTCGGTGAGCCACTGTCCGAGTTCGGCGCTGCCGCTGCGCACCACCGCATGGGTCTCGCGCTGGTCCCAGTTCGGCAGCGGACAGCGAAACACCGTGCCCACCGGTAAGTTGACGCTCCACATGTAAGTCAGATCGAGACCATTGTCGAACTCGACCGCGATGCTGAGGTAATCGTGGGTGGGCAGGCTGTCTTCCGCCACCGCCGACGGCAGGGCATCGACGCACCAGCGCCATTGGAGTTGCGTGCCGGGCAGCAGCGGCAGTTCGGCTTCATGATGGACGATGGCGGCATCGGCGCTGGTGGTGCACTGGATGCAGGCTGCGGCGCCGTCGTGATGAGCGTGAAAGGTTTCCGAAGGGCCCAGGAACCACAGGTAGTCCCAGCCGGCCGGCGTGGCCGGCAGTGCATCGAGGCGCGCGAGTTCTGCACTGGCGAGCGTGTCGTCAAGCTGCATCAACGCCGCAAGGCCGCGCCGCGCATCGAGGCCGGGCGCCCATGCAATCACCAGCACGTCGATGCCGCCTTCGACCAGTGCATAGGCGGCGTCGGGCACGGCGTTGTCGCCGTGGCGGCTGCTCCACTCGCCGGGAAAATAATTGCCCAATTGCAAAGAGCCGTCTGAAGAGGCGACGAAACTGTGACTGTCGCGCGTGCCGCGCAGCACGTCTCCTGCGCCGACCCGCGCCCACAGTTGAAAGCGCGCCGGCACGCTGACCGCATGCAACGCCTTGAGGCGCGTGGCGCCATGGACGAAATAACTGAGCGCCTGGCCAGCGCGGACAGCCAGGCCGCTGTCCTGCCACGGCGCGCTGCCGCTGTCGATATGCAGATGCCGCCAGGCGGCAATCTCGGGCGGCTGGCCTTGCGCCAGGCGCGTGGCGCACCGCGCGAGCGCGGCGGCGTTCAAGGGGCTGCGGGCATCGAGCATGGTCTGACTCCTGTAAGGCACGGCGGGCGACATGCCCGTCATGAGCGCGAGCCAGACTAGCCTTACCACCGCTGCCGCTCTACGGCAGCAAGCCCGCCCATTCACGGGCAAATTGCCCGCGTCGCGGCCGCACGACGCCGCCCCTGCCAGGCTCGTTTACACTGCCGGACCATCTTCACCCGCGAGCGCCGAGGCGTGCGTCTCACCACCCATCTGCTGATCACCACCGCCGGCTGCGCCCTGCTCGCCTTCGTGCTGGCCATGGCGGTGCTGCTGACCCTCGAACACCGCGCTTCGATGCGCCAGCTCGAGCACATCGCCGATACCGGCGAGCGCATCCTGCGCGGGCAACTCATGGGGCTGCGTGAAAGTGTGACGCTCGATGCGCGCTTTCCCGACTGGAGTGCCTTGAGCGTGGTGGCGCGCGGCGACGGCAGTTGCTTCAAGCTCGAACATCCCAATGGCCAACCGTGGCGCAGCGATTGTCGCGGCGCCGCCGCCAACGGCGACGTGCCGCCATGGTTTGCCGCCACCTATCGCGTGCTGTTCGCGCCAGCGCGGCGCGTGACGCGCGACATCGCCCGTGGTCACGACCTCCACGCGCGCCTCGCGCTGAGCGTCGACGGCGAAGCCGAGATCGCGCGCAGCTGGGCCGAAAGCCGGCGCATGGCGGCACTCAGCGCGGCGCTGGTGGCGAGTCTGTGCCTGGTGCTGGCATGGTTCATGACGCGTGCGCTGCGCCCGCTCGCGGCGGTGGTGGCCCATCTTGAATCCCTGGCAGCCGGTTCACGCCACGCACGTCTCGGCGCGCAGCGCCATACCGAGATGCAGCGCATCGCCGAGGCCTGTGATTCGCTGGCCGCCACACTCGCCGCCCTCGAACAGCAGCGCGCGCAGCTCAGTCTGCGTCTGCTCGAAGTGCAGGAACACGAGCGCCGGCAACTGGCGCGCGATCTGCACGACGAGTTCGGCCAGCACCTGACCGCGCTGGCCGCCACCACCGCCACCCTCAGGCGCAGCGTGGCGGACGATGATGAGCCATTGCAGCGCGCGCTCGAACGCAGCGCCGACAGCATCGCGCATCTGCACACCCTGGTGCGTGACGTGCTGACGCGGCTGCGTCCACCGGGCCTCGATGAACTCGGCCTGTGCGCCGCCGTGCAGGCGCTGGTGGCCGACTGGAATCGACGCTGCGCCGACGCGCCGCGCATCAACGCCCATTGCGATCCGCGCTTCGACGCTTTGCCGGCGCCGCTCGCCGCCGAGATCCTGCGCATCGTGCAGGAAGCGCTGACCAATGCCGTGCGGCACGCCGCGGCGCAGCGCGTGGTCGTGAGCCTCGCGCGTGTCGATGATTGCTTTGAAATCGAGATTTGCGACGACGGCCGCGGCGCCGGAGCGAGCGTCGCAGGCCATGGCCTGACGGGCCTCGGCGAACGCGCCGCGGCCTGCGCCGGCACGCTCGCCATCGAGCACCTGGCAAGCGGTGGGCTGCGTGTGCGCGTACGCATCCCGGCCGCCAATATCGAGCGTGCGACATGAGCGGCACAGCGCCGCTGCGCGTCATGCTGGTCGACGACCACGCGGTGGTGCGCGCCGGCTATCGCGCGCTGCTGGAAACCGACCCGCGCTTCGTGGTGGTGGCCGAAGCCGGTGACGGCGAAAGCGCCTATGCGCGCGCGCGTGACGGCGACCTCGACGTGCTGGTGATGGATTTGAGCATGCCCGGCCAGGGCGGCCTCGCCGCCGCCGCGCATATCGCGCAGCGCGATGCCAAACCACGCCTGCTGATCTTCACCATGCACGCCCATCCGAGCTACGCGGTACAGGCCTTCGCCGCCGGCGCACTCGGCTTCGTCACCAAGTCGAGTCCGCCCGAGACCTTGCTTGAAGCCATCGCCAGCGTGGCGCGCGGTCAGCGCTATCTCAGCGCCGATATCGCGCAGCTCCTGGCCTGGGAACGTTTCGGTTCGGCCCATGGCCGCCTCGACAGCCTGTCGGTGCGTGAATTCGAAGTGCTGCGCCTGCTGCTGGCCGCGCGCACGGTCGAGGACATCGCGCGCGACCTCAAGCTGTCGGTCAAGACCGTGCGCAATCTGCATTACGCCATCAAGCGCAAACTCGAAGTGCGCGACGACATCGAACTGGTGCGCCTGGCGCTGCGCCTGGAAGTGGTCGACCTGGTGGATTTCGCCGCGCCGGAGGGCGGGGTACGCCTGTAGGTGCGATTTCAATCGCACATTGATGGGAATGCGCCGCCTCGCCACGCGATTGAATGTGCCAATGAATGCGCACCTACAGAGGAGACGACCACCGTGGTAATCTCGGGGCTTGCCATCTCGACACGCAGAGGAGCCCCGATGGGCCGCCCATTCCATTTCTTGCAACCCGATTTCCGTCTCATTTTCGGAGTGCCGTCATGCTGATGAGCGCCGCCGAGTACCGGGAATCCTTGCGCGCCTACAAGCCGCGCGTGTTCGTTGATGGCGACGCCATCGCCAGTGTCGCCGACGAGCCGCGCCTCGCGCCCGGCATCAATGCCATCGGCGTCACCTACGACTACGCGCTGGACCCGGCCCACGCCGCGCTCGCGCTCGCACCCCACGCCTCGCGCGCCGGCCAGGTCAATCGCTTCATCGCGCTCAATCACAACAGCGACGACCTGCTGGCCAAGCTCGAATTCACACGCCTGACCTGCCAGGAAACCGGCTGCGCGATGCGTTATCTGTCGATGGACGGCTTGAACGCGGCGTGGCAGTTGACGCACCGTCTCGACGCCGCGGTCGGTGGTGAATACCACGCGCGTCTGCGCGCCTATCTTGAACACGTGCAGGACCAGGACCTGACGGTCGGCATCGCCATGACCGATGCCAAGGGTGATCGCAGCCTGCGTCCCCATGAGCAGGACAATCCGAATGCCTACGTGCACGTGGTCGGTCGCCAGCCGGGCGGCGTGTTGATCTCGGGCACCAAGGCCATCGTCACGTCGGCGCCCTATGTGCACGAACTGCTGGTGCTGCCGGGCCGCGCCATGACCGCCAATGACCGCGACTTCGCCATCGCCTGCGCGGTGCCGATAGACGCCAAGGGTCTGACCATCATCGCGCGACCGGCCGGCCGGCCCGGCTCCGACAAGGCCATCTTCAGCAACAAGTACGGCCAGACCACCGCGGTGTGCGTGTTCGACCAGGTGTTCGTGCCGTGGGACAAAGTGTTCCTGTGCGGCGAATACGAACACTCGGAATTCCTGACCAAGAGCTACGCCACCCATCACCGCCATACTTGCATCGGTGCGCGCGCGGGCTTCGGCGATCTCTTGATCGGCGCCGGTGCGATGATGGTCGAAGCGAATGGCTTGAACCTGCTGCGCAACTCGCACCTGCGCGACACCATGGTCGAACTCATCAAGACCGTCGAAGGCTTTTATGCCTGCGGCGTGGCGGCCTCGGTCTATCCGACCGAAGACCCGTCGGGCGTGGTCGAACCGGAGCCGGTGTTTTCCAACATTGGCAAGCTGTTGCTGGCGACGCAAATCTACGACATGCACCGCCTCGCCCACGAAGTGTCGGGCGGTCTCATCGTCGCCCTGCCGGGGCCCGATGAAGATCACAATCCCGAGACCCGCGCCCTGCTCAGCGATGTCTTGCGCGGTCGCGCCGACATCCCCTACGACAAGCGCGCCCAGGTGGCGCGTTTCATCGAAGACCTCACCGCCTCCGACGCGGCTGGCTGGATGTCACTCATAAGCCTGCATGGCGGTGGTTCGCCGGCGGCCATGAAGGCCGAGATCTTCCGGCGCTATCCTGTCGACGACAAGAAGAAGCTCGTCACGCGTTTGATGGAGCGCGGCGTGCTGACGAAGGACAAGTCCGACTGCGCGCAGCCCGGACAGTGTTGCGACGAGGGCTGTAAGTAATACGACCCCGGCACATTGTGGGTCAGACTTCAGTCTGACACTTGCAATGGTTCGATGAATGTCAGACTGAAGTCTGACCCACAGAGATTGCAGAGGCATCCATGAACAGAATCGCATTCGTCACCGGCGGCGCCAGTGGCATCGGCGCAGCCACTGCCCGCTTGTTCAAAGCCCAGGGCTGCTTCGTCTACATCGGCGATGTACAGGGCGACAAGGGTCGTGAGCTCGCGCATGAATTGGGCGACGCGGAATTCATCGATCTCAACGTGCGTGAAGAAGCGCAGTTCGAACGCGCCTTCGCACGTATCATGGAGCGTCACGGGCGTCTCGATGCGATGGTGAACAATGCCGCCATCGTCGGCGTGATGGGGCCGATAGCGAGCCTGCCGCTCGAGCAATACGACTATTCCCAGGAGATCATCCAGCGCAGCGTGGTGCTCGGCACCAAGCACGCGGCGCGCATCATGCAGACGCAGAAGTCCGGCAGCATCGTCAATGTCGCGAGCGTGGCGGGCCTGACCGGCGGCTATTCGCCCCATGTGTACGCGGCGTGCAAGGCGGCGGTGGTGAACTTCACTTCCTCGGTGGCGCTGGAACTTGCCGAAGACGGCGTGCGTATCAACGCGGTATGCCCCGGCAACATCGCCACCCCCATCCACACCGGCGTCAAGGACGCGCGCTGGATCGAGCGCATCGCCAAGATTCGCGAAGGCGCGGTCGACGACCAGCCCATGCCGCGCATGGGCGAGCCGGAAGAGATCGGCGAAGCGGTGGTGTGGCTGGCAAGCGACGCGGCAAGCTATGTGACTGGCCATGCGCTGGTGGTCGACGGAGGTCTGATGGCCGGCCGCATGTGGCGCAAGCAGCCGCCCTTCATCCGCGAACTGCACCCAGCACGGGTGTGAACACGCCGCCGCGCTTCGGCGTCTGCCTGTTACCGACAGACCAGACGCTGTCGCCGCCGGCGCTGGCGCGCGCGGTCGAGGAGCGTGACCTGGACATGCTGTTCTTCGCCGAGAACAGCCACGTGCCGGTCAAGCATCGCAAGAACAGCTATCACCGCAGCGACATCATCGAACCGTTCGCGCGCATGCACGATTCGATCACGGCGCTGGCCGCCTGCGCGGCCGTCACCGAGCGCATTCAACTCGGCACCGGCGTGTGTCTGCTGACGGAACGCGATCCACTCATCACCGCCAAGGCCATCGCCAGTCTCGATCATTTGTCCGGCGGACGGGTGCTGTTCGGCGTGGCCGGTGGCTGGATCAAGGAAGCCATCGAGCACCACGGCAGTTCCTTCAAAGAACGCTGGGCCATCGTGCGCGAACGCGCGCTGGCGATTCGCGCGCTGTGGCGCGAAGACCCGGTGGAATTTCACGGCACCTACGTCGACTTCGGCCCGTCCTGGTCTTACCCCAAACCTTTGCAGCCCGGCGGTCCGCCGCTATACATCGGCTCCAATTCCGACGCGGTGCCGGCGCGGGTCGCCGACTACGCCGATGGCTGGATGCCGATTTACGACCGCTACGCGGGCGACCCGCTCACCGACCTGCGCCGCGCCTGCGATGATGCAGGCCGCGACTTCAACGAGATGACGGTACTGCTGTTCGGCGCGCCGACCGAGGCTGCGATACTCGAAGACTTCATCGCGCGTGGCTGCGACGGCTTCGTGTTTCTGGTGCCACCGGCGCGACAGCATGAAATGCTGACGGTGTTGGACGAGCTGGCTGACTTGAGTGCGCGCATGCGCGGAGCACGTAGCTAGCTCAGGCAGAATTTCCGTCGCCTTCATCCTCCGCCGCGGCCGTTCGCGGCGCCACCAAGGTCGGCAGGATATTGCTGTACCACGCACAGTTGAGCCCCAAGGCCTCATCCTGTTCCAAGTCGCGCGAACCGATATCCAGGCGCGCCGAATGCACGCCGAGCAACAGCCACGGCAGGGCGCCGTGGCGCTCCCGCTCGCCGGCCACGCGCATCACCACCGGCGCGCCGCTGGTGCCGCGATGGGTGCGGGCGTCAGTGAGGAAATAGCCGCGACCGTCGAAGCGCAGGCCGAAAGCGGAGGCCAGCACCGCGTGCCGCACTACCGGCATGTGGTGCAGGGTGTCATGAAATCCAAGCGGGAAGCCGACCACCAGCAGTGAACTGCCGATTTCGATGACATCCGAGGCGGCGGGTAGATGGGCGGGCGTGAAGGCCTGCACCACTGCGCCTTTTGGCAATGCCGCGCGGTCGATTTCCAGCACCGCGACATCGACCGGCCCTTCGCTGTCGCGCCCGTCGCGCCACACGCTCTTGCCGTGCTGATAGAGCGGCATGGAAAAGCCGATGGAGGCAGCGAGATTGTCGACGTCGGTATGCAGCTCTATCTCGATGCGATTGGGATGATGATCGCTGTCGGCATCCAGCAAGACATGGCGGCTGGTCACCAGGAACAGGCGCGGACCGACCTCATAGAAAAAGCCGCTGGCCGAGGTCAGCATGTCCTTGTTGATGAAGGTCCAGACCCGCGCGGCGCTGAACAGCAGGGTGTCGTACATGGGCAAGTGTCTCAATGAATGATCGAAAGAGGTCGTCAACACGACCATGACGGCGCACGCACACGCTCACACGGCGCTGTCCGCCGTCAGACAGGTGGCAATGGCCTCTGGTCCGGCCGCTGCCCATGCGCGCACCGTCAGCGGTTCGAAACAGATCAAGGTCGGCTCGCCCATGAACAAGGGCGTGTGCTGATATTGCGGATATTTCGCCAGCAGCGCGGTCACCGCCGCCTGCCAGTCAGGGTGCTCACCGACCGCGATACGCGCGGTGGCGGCAATGCGTATCCACCACAGCGCCTGCCAGTCGGCGCTGTAACGGTCTATCACCAGCGCCACGCGCGGCCGCGCTTCGATATGACGCAGTCGCGCCAGGCGTGCGTGACTCTTGGGTTTGCCGTCGATCGGCGAGAACAGCTGCGTGCCGACGCGCGCGAACACGATAGGCATGACTTCCGGCGCGCCGTCATCGTCCAGCACCGCCAGTCGCGCCACCGGCTCGACATCGAGCACGCGCGCCAGCAGCGAAGGCACGAGCGTCGTCACGGGCAGCGCACGCGCCTAGACCGCCTCGAAGCCGTTGGCAAAGGTGCCAGTGGCGCGCTTGCGCGGCGCGCCGCCCGGGTCGTCGTCGCGCGCGACCGTGACCTTGCGCAATACCGCGAGATAACCGTGCTCGGTTTCAATCTTGTCAGCGTGGCCATTGTCGATGAGATAAGCGCTCAGCAGCGCGAGGCGATAGCACGGCACCCACATCAGGAGATGATGCTCGAGATGCAGGTTGACCCAGTACGGCGCCACCAGTGCACGCTCGAGAACATTGGCGAGCGTGGTGCGTGCATTGCCGAACATGTCGTCGGGCGCGCGCACCACCGCATGCTCGGCGATATTGCGCACCCGCAGCACCAGTTGCTGCCAGGTCAGCAAGGGCAGCAGCCACAGCGTGAGATATAACCAGCCATGACCCGCCGCATGGGCCAGCCATGCCATCGCGAGATTGGTGACGGTTTGTGGCCCGAGCGCGCGCCAGTAGTGCCGCACGCGCGCAAGCGCCGACAGCTCCTGCGGCCCCCATGCCTGGCGCAGTTGCGCGCGACGTTGCGCAAGGCCGGTGCGCCCGATGAGATCGCGCGTCAGCTTGCGCCGCAGGCTGGCGCGACTGATGGGGTAGTAGCCGGTCAGGATGATGTCCGGGTCGTCGCTTTGCTGGGTGCGGGTGTGATGCTTGAGGTGATAGGCACGATAGACGTCGGTGTCGGCGAAGGTCGGCCACGCGCAGAACAGTTGGGCCAGCAGGCGATTCAGCCACGGGGTATGGCACAGCGAGCCGTGCGCGCCGTCATGCATGAGAATCAGGAGCCCGAGCTGGCGACTGCCGATCAGCACCACCGCCAGCACGAAGGTCAACACATTGGGCCACCACACGAACACCGCCGCCGCGCCGAGCATCACGCCCCAGGCATGAGCGACGAGCGCCAGGCCCCACCCGTCCGAACGCGTGCGCACGGCGCTGAGTTGCGCGGGTGTGAGCAGACTGGCGGCGGATGGACTGTTACGCATGATGAGAGCTGCTGGACTGACGTCTGCAGTGTACAACCGCGACGGCAGAGCGGCGAGCAACGCGCGCCCAAGGTGGCAAATGCCACGAACCGTGCAAGAAAGTCCTTCCATGCCGCCAATTGCGTGAAGAGTGCCGTTGCCCACGGTCCTCGTCGTGGCAAGAATCGTAGCCCGGCAATTCATCGATTGAGGGCTCTGACATGGCTACCACCCCGGTTAATCGCGCGGGCAGCGCGCTGCGCTTCTTTTGCCGCGTGCTGTGCGCATGTGTGCTCGGCCTGGCCGGCGCCGCAAGCGCCGGCGCCGCCGGGACCAGCGCCGAACTCGTCAGCGCGCGTGGCGAAATGATCGGCACGGTCGGCGGCCGCAGCAGCGGTTTCGATGGCAACGCCGCCATCATCGGCGCCTACGGCGTGGTCAGCACGCGCGGCTATTTTGCCGACGTCCTGCCGTCCGGCGCACTCGGCCAGGTGATGTCGCTGGTCTTTGCCAGCGCCGACTGCAGCGGCGCGCCCGCCATCGAGCAGTCTAGCGTTGCCGGCGGTCCGCTGCCGGTGCCGGCCTATGTGTTTGCCTTCGGCGCGCCCGCGCAGGTTTTCAACGTGCCGGCCGACGCCGGATTGCGCGACATGGAAGTGGGCTCGGAACGCCAGCGCGCGCGCGACGGCTACACCTGCGTGGCCTTGCACAAGCGCGCGCGGGTTTATCCTCTGGTCCTCAATCAGACCGCCGTCAGCGGCTTCGCCAATCAATACGCGGGCCCGGTGCGTGTGCAGATGAAGAACATTGCGACGGCACAGAGCGCAACGTCAGCGGCGCGCGCGCCCGCACGCAAAGCCATGGTCGACGAAGCCGGCATCGGCGCCGACCTGCCCGCCGACACGCCGGAATGCGCTCTCGGTTGCTACCTTCCCTATCTTGGCGACCACATCTGCGAGTCGGCCTGCGCCAACAGTCTGTGCGGCTTCGATGCCGGTGATTGCAGCGCTGCCTATGTCGAACGCGCCAAGCAGCGCGAAGCAGGCATGTGCGCACCGACCTGTGAAGCGGCGAGCCTTGGCGACGGGTTCTGCGACAGCGCCTGCGATGTTTCGGCATGCGATTTCGATCACGGTGATTGCAAACACCAGTGACGAGCGCGCGTGAGTTGGAATTCTTTTAGTGGCAAATCTCACGTTGAATGGAAATTCGTGCGCAGCGAGGCGATTCATGGTGGGTATTCTCACAGCGCACTCTGCGGTGCCTGGTCCAGGCTAAGCCTGACGCTGATCGCTTGCTGCAATGGCAAGCGGGCAGCGCCATAAAAACCCTAGATCAGGAAACCAAGGAGATTACGATGCGTAACCACAACATCGCGTACAAACCGCTGGCGCGCTATGCGCTGGCAGCCCTGCTCAGCACCGCTTCGATTGCCAGTCAGGCCGAATGCGTGCAGCGGGATCTGGCAGGCACATGGCTGGTGAGCGGTCTGTCGACCGTCACTTTCGATCCGGTCAATCATTCGGAGGCGTCGTTCACCACGTTCTGTAAGGTCGTGGTCGGCAACAATGGCGCATTTGCCAAGAAGTCCTCGAGCTGCACCTCGTCGGTGGGCGCGTCGACCATCTCTGGCAAGATGGAGATTGTCGGCAAGACCTGCACCGTCAAGGCCTTTCCGATGAAGGTGTTCGTGACCGGCCAGCCGACGACAACCTTCACGGTTGACTCGATGGCGCTCGACAAGGGCAAGAGCACCTTCACCGCGACCGGCAACAAGGACTCCGCCATCACCGGCCTGGCGCAGTTCATCTGGCAGGGTGTGAAGCAGTAACGCTTCTCCCACTCACGCCCGGCGGCGGCGCTCACGCGTCATCGCCGGGCATCCTTTTTCCGTCAGCCACTCAGTCCATTAGCGGTGACGATGGCGGCCGTGCATGTCGTGCAACTTCTCGCGCTGCGCCACCGTCAGCAATTTACGCAATTCGAAGCCACTGCGCGCGTGTATCACCGCCAGCTCGGTCATGGCGGCTGCGCCCTGCGCGGCCTGGCTGCGCGCCGCGGCCTCGTCGAAGGTGTCGGCCTCGCCCACGGCGCGCATGGCCTTGTGCTGAGCCATGAGGGTGCGCACGTAAGGACGTGCCTTGGCGCGCGTGTCATCCAGCAACTGCTCAACGGCGGCGCGCTGGGTATCGCTGAGCTCGAGGTCGCTCGCTAGACGTTCGGCTGAGAACAGGTCGTGGCCGAAAGGTCCCTCCGCGCCGCCGGGACCGGCCCACGCGTAAGTGCCAAGGCTGAGCAGACAGAGCAGGCAGATGCTCAGCAACCAGGAGCGGTGAGATTTCGATGATTTCATGTCTTGTTCCTCGCAGTGGTGACTATGGACCTGCGTGCGATGACGACGCGTGTCGCGCGCTCGACGGGTCCGGACGGTGCACAGTGTCACGGCGCAATACGCAACAAGAATGAAGAGCCGTCGGCGATGACGAAGACATGATGGAGAGAATGTGCAGAAGCGCGCCAGAGTGTGCAGAACGCTTGCCGAGTGCTTGTCCCGTGACGCACCATCATTGTCACGGCCATGCGACTGAAGATATTCCACAAACTGTTCCTGGTACTGGTCGGCACCAGCGTGTGCAGCCTGCTGTTGTTCGCAAGCTTCGCCCACTGGTATGCGCAGCGCAGCTTCCTGCGCTATCTCAATGATGAACGCGAGGCGCGCCTGAGCGCCTTGAGTGAACAGCTGCTGGTCATCCATGGCCGCGACGGCGACTGGCGGTCGTTACGTGACGACGGACGCGCGTGGCGCCGCCTGCTGCGCGAAGCGATGCGGCCCACCGTGCTGGACGATGAGCGGCCTGCACCGCCGCCGCCCTTGCACATGCACGACGGCGCACATGGTGGTCGTGGCCCTCGAAATTTGTTCGGCGGGCCGCATATTGACGCCACGCTTTACGACACTGACTTTCGCATCATCGTCGGCGCCACGCCTTACCGTAACGACCTGCGCCTGCATCCGATCAGCGAAGACGGCCGCACCCTCGCCTATGTCGGCATGCCGCCGCTGCGTAACCCCGCCGATGCGCGCGACGTGCGCTTTGCGCGACGCCTCGGGCGCATGGTATTGGGCGGCGCATTGGTCGCGATGGTGCTGTCGCTGCTGGTCGCGGCGTGGCTCGCGCGCCGTCAGTCGCGCCCTATCATCGAGCTGGGCGCGGGCGCCCGCGCGCTCGCCTCCGGCCATTTCGAAACGCGGCTGGCGGCCCATTCCAATGACGAAATCGGCACCCTGGTCGACGACTTCAACGTGCTGGCCCGCACCCTCGAAGACAACGAGTCGGCGCGCCGCCGCTGGTTCGCCGATGTTTCCCATGAACTGCGCACGCCACTCACCATCATGCGCGGTGAACTCGAAGCGGCCAGCGACGGCATCCGTCCGATCAATGCGGCCTTGGTGGAATCCTTGAGCCAGGAAACAGCGCGCCTCGCCCATCTGGTTGATGATCTTTATCAACTGGCGCGCGCCGATATCGGCGCGCTCGATTATGAATTTTCACGCGCCTCGCTGGGCGCCTTGCTGACCGAGTGCGTGAGCCACTTTGCCCACCGCTGGCAGCAATCGGGCATTCAATATGCCCATGACATCGACGCTGATCTGTGCGCGCATGTCGACAGTCGGCGCATCCTGCAATTGCTGGAAAATCTGTTCGAGAATTCGAGCCGCTACACCGACGCGCCGGGGCGCATCGAGATCACGGCACGGCGCGTGAACGGTGAAGCCGAATTGATCATCGCCGACAGTGGCCCGGGCGTCGTCGCGGATGAATTGCCGCTGTTGTTCGAACCCTTGCACCGCGCCGAGCGTTCGCGCAGTCGCACCCACGGTGGCTCGGGGCTCGGCCTTGCCATCTGCAAACGCATCGTCACCGCCCACGGCGGACGCATCGAAGCCAAGGCGGCATCGCTCGGCGGCCTCGCCATCCACATTCATTTGCCTCTGGTGCAATGACGGACACAGCCATGCACACCCATATCCTGGTCGCTGAAGATGAGCCGAAAATTGCCGCCCTGGTGGCCGACTACCTGGGCGCCGCCGGCATGCAGGTGAGCGTGGTCAGCGACGGCATGGACGTCTTGCCGGCGGTGGCGCGCCTCGCGCCGGCGGCGCTGGTGCTGGACGTGATGCTGCCCCATCGCGATGGCATGAGCATCTGCCGTGAGCTACGCCAGAGCAGCACTTTGCCGGTCATCATGCTGACCGCGCGTGCCGAGGAAATCGATCGGCTGCTGGGCTTGGAACTCGGCGCGGATGACTACCTGTGCAAGCCCTTCAGCCCGCGCGAACTGGTGGCCCGGGTCAAGGCCGTGCTTCGGCGCAGTGCGCCGCAGGTGGCCGGCAATGGCGGCACGCCGCGCTTCGAAATCGACGAGCAGCGCATGCGCGCCACCGTCAACGGTCAACGCCTCGACCTCACGCCGGTCGAATACCGGTTGCTGGCGACACTGCTGCGCCACCCGGGCCGGGTCTATCGCCGCGACGAATTGCTCGATCTGGTCTACGACGATTACCGCGAGATCTCTGATCGCACCATCGACAGCCACGTCAAGAATCTGCGCCGCAAGATTGAAGTGGCGCTGCCGGGCCAACCGGTGATTCACGCCGTTTACGGTATCGGCTATCGCCTTGAGATTGACTGAGGCCATGCGCCGCGGCTTCCCAAGTCTGGCGTAAATCACGACAATACCAGTCGTTTACCGTCATCGCCGCTGCTCATGCTCGCCGTCATCTCGCCTGCCAAAACCCTGGATTTCGAATGCCGCGCGCTGACGGCCAAGGCCACCGAACCTGAGTTCCTGGGCGAAGCCGCGGCGCTGGCGACCCTCATGGCGCGCAAGAAGCCCGCGCAATTGAAATCGCTGATGTCGATCAGCGACGACCTCGCGACGCTCAACCATGCGCGCTTTCAGGAATGGTCCGTCACACCGCCGCCCGCAAGCGTGCGGCCAGCGCTGTTCGCGTTCCGCGGCGATGTCTATCAAGGCCTGGACGCCGACACACTGACGACGCGCGAGCTCGACTACGCGCAAACCCATCTGCGCATTCTGTCGGGGCTTTACGGCCTGCTGCGACCGCTGGACAACATCCAGCCCTATCGCCTGGAGATGGGCACTCGTCTCAAGAACCCCCGTGGCGGCAATCTTTATGCTTACTGGGCCGATACGCCGGCCCGCGCCCTGGCCGAACAGGCGCGCCAACTGCGCACCAAGCTGCTGGTCAACCTTGCCTCGCAGGAATATTTCCGCGCGGTCGACCAGCAGGCGCTGGGGCTGACTGTCATCACGCCGGTGTTCAAGGACTGGGCTCGCGGCGAGTACCGCATCCTGAGTTTCTTTGCCAAGCGCGCGCGCGGCATGATGGTGCGTTATATGCTCGAGCGACGCTGCCGCAAGCACGCCGACCTGCTGGACTTCACGAGCGGTGGCTATGCTTACGACGCGGCCAGCTCGACGCCCGAGGCACCGGTATTTCTGCGACGCACGGCGCCAGAGCCATGAGCGCCGGCTTGACCGGCCTGCGCTATTCACCCCGCCAGCAGGCCGTCAGGCCGTGATGGCTTTCTGCCCCTGTCCACTTCTGCCTGGAGATTGCCCATGTTTGCTCGTCTGATAGTGCTGATGTTCGCCCTCGCCAGCGGCGCGGTGCATGCCGCCGATAACGGCGCCGCCAATCCGCGCGTGCTGCTGGAGACTTCCGAAGGCAAGATCACCATCGAGCTCGCGGCCAAGGACGCGCCGGTGTCGGTCGCCAATTTCCTCGAGTACGTAAAGGCCGGCTTCTACAACGGCACGGTGTTTCATCGCGTCATCCCGAATTTCATGATCCAGGGTGGCGGCTTCACCGCTACGCTCGATCAGAAGGAAACCCGCGGCACCATCAAGAATGAAGCCGGCAACGGCCTCAAGAACGAACGTGGCACCATCGCCATGGCGCGCCGCGGCGAACCGGACAGCGCCACCGCGCAGTTCTTCATCAATCTGACCGGCAATGATTTTCTCGATCATCAAAGCGATGCGCCAGCCGGCTTCGGCTACGCGGTGTTCGGCCATGTCACGGACGGCATGGAAGTGGTCGACAAGATTGCCGCTGCCACCACCACCAGCGTCGGGCCGATGACCGATGTGCCGGCGCAGCCCATCGTCATCAAGAGCGCGACCGTGCTCGCGCCCTGAACAACGGAGTCTTTGACCATGCCTTACATGATTCGCACCACCGACAAGCCCGACGCCGCGGAGCTGCGCGCCGCGACGCGCGCCGCGCACCTGGACTATCTGCGCGGCTACACTTCACGCATCCTCGCCGCCGGCGGCTTCCTGAATGACGACGGCAGCGTCGGCAAGGGCGGCATGATCATCCTCGACACCGACGAGCGCGCCGAAGCCGAACAGCTCATTGCCAACGATCCGTTCACTCTCGCCGGGGTGTTCGAGAAAGTCGAAATCCAGCGCTGGCGTAAAGTGTTCTTCAACGGCACCGATCTCAGCCTCTAATCTGCCCTGCGCCGCCGGACCACGGCGGCGCGGAGTCCCGCCACCCGCCGCACGCCCGACAGACCGCCACCATGTCCCTGCTCACGCTCAACGACATCAATCTCGACTTCGGCGATCAGCTGATCTTCGACCACGCCGACTTCACGCTCGAAGCCGGTGAACGGGTGTGCCTGATTGGCCGCAATGGCGCAGGCAAATCGACGCTGTTCAAAGTCATCACCGGCGCGGTAATCCCCGACAGCGGCGCGATCCGGCGTCATGGCGATGTGCACATCGCGCAGCTCGAGCAGACGCTGCCGGGCGACCTTGAGATTTCGGTGCATGATTTCGTGGCGGATGGATTGGCCACCCACATCAATCTCATCAAGCGTTACAGCGAGCTCACCGCCAGCGCCCTTGACGAAGACGGCATGCGCGCCGTGGAAGCACTGCATCGCGACATCGAAGCTCACGGCGGCTGGGACGTCGAGTCGCAGATTGCGTCCGTGATCACGGCGCTGGATCTGCCCGGCGAACGGCGGCTCGCGGAACTCTCCGGCGGCTGGCAGCGACGCGTGTGCCTGGCCCGTGCGCTGGTCAGTCAACCCGACATCCTGTTGCTCGACGAGCCCACCAACCATCTTGATCTCGCTGCAATTGAATGGCTGGAGAAACGCATCCGCGCATTCAAGGGCAGCGTGTTGTTCATCACCCACGACCGCGCTTTCCTGCAGGCGCTGGCGACGCGCATCGTCGATATCGATCGCGGCCAGCTGAAAAGCTGGCCCGGCGATTACCAGCGTTATCTCGAATTGAAGGAAGCGACGCTCGAGGCCGAGTCGCGCCAGAACGCGCTGTTCGACAAGAAGCTCGCTGAAGAAGAGGTGTGGATACGCCAGGGCATCAAGGCGCGGCGCACGCGCAACGAAGGACGGGTGCGGGCGCTCGAGCGCATGCGCGTCGAATTTGCCGGCCGCAACAAGCGCGAGGGGCGCGCGAAGATTGCCGTGCAGGAAGCTGAGCGCTCGAGTCGCCGCGTGGTCGAAGCGCGCAAGATCTCCTATGCCTATGGCGACACGCCCATCATCAAGGAGCTGTCGGTCAAGATCATGCGCGGAGAGCGCATCGGCATGATAGGCAACAACGGCGTCGGCAAGAGTACGTTGCTGCGCCTGCTGCTGGGCAAACTCGAGCCCAGCGAGGGTTCGATCAAATTCGGCGAGCATCTCGAAATCGGCTACTTCGATCAGCTTCGTCAACAGCTCGACCCTAACAAGACCGTGGCCGAAGTGGTGGGCGACGGTCGCGACCACGTCATCGTCAATGGCCGCGAGGTGCACGTGGTCGGCTATCTGCGCGGCTTCTTGTTCAGCGCCAAGCGCGCCATGACGCCGGTGGGCTTTCTGTCGGGCGGCGAATGCAATCGCGTGATCCTGGCCAAGCTCTTCACGCGCCCGACCAATCTCATGATTCTCGACGAGCCGACCAACGATCTCGACGTCGAGACCCTGGAAGTACTGGAAGAGCAGCTGGCTGACTACCAGGGCACCATCATCGTGGTCAGCCACGATCGCGCGTTTCGGGACAACGTCGTGACCAGCACCCTGGTGTTTGAAGAGAACGGCGAGGTGTTGCGCTACCCGGGCGGCTATTCGGACTGGCTGCGGCAGGGCAAGCGCCTGGCGGCCAAGGATGAACCGCTGCCGACCCGTGACACGGCGCCAAGGCGTGAGGCATCCCCCAAGGCAGTCGCTGCTGCAGCGACCAATGAAGCGCCGAAGCGCGCGGGCAAGCTCAGCTACAAACTGCAGTTGGAACTCGACCAACTGCCGGCGCGCATCGAAGCGATAGAGAGTGAGATTACGGCGCTCGAGAAAGAATCCTCGGCCGAGGACTTCTACGGCCGGCCGTTTGAAGAAATTCAGCCCGTGCTCGATGCCCTGGCCGCCAGGCGCGAAGCGCTGGATGCAGCCATGGAGCGCTGGGACGAATTGGAGACGCTGCAGCGCGACGGGGTGTGAGTTCGGCCCGTTGAATGTGCAAAGTCATTCGCACATTCCAGGCCTGCGCTTCGTCGTGTCAGGTTCCCAAGCGCCGCAACGCCGCGACGGTCAGGTACTTGTCGTACACCTCGACGCCCTGGTTGACGAACATTTCGTAACCGCCAGCAATGCGCTTGACCTGCTTCAGGCGCGTCATGCGGTTGGTCTGCACGTCGTGGGCGTGCACGTGGGTCCATGACCAATAGGGGTTGGCGCCGTCCATGACCTGCTTGCCCTTGTTGTCGTACAACGAATAGGCGCCGTCGAAGGACTTGAACATTTCGCCGCGGCGGTCGTAGGTCACCATGCATACCGGCAGACCGGTGCGCGCATCGAACCACACGCGTTTTTTGCTGATGGGCGCACGGGCGTAGCCGGTAGGCTCGGCCTCGACGATGATGGTTTCGGGAATGAGCTCGACCTTGGTGTCCCAGAACGTCGAGCCCAGTGGCCCGCCGTGGGTCTTGCCTTCCCAGTTCTCATCGTCCGAATCCCAGTTCTCGGTCAGGCCCGCAAGGAACGGCGCACGGCCGATAATCTTGTAGTTGCCCCAGGTGAGATACGGATCGCCCGCCGTCCAGGCGTCGGACAGATACAGGCTCGAACCTGGAATCAAAGGCTCGAAACGCTGGTTGGTCGGGAATTTTCGCACGCGCTTGAACTGCGGCAGGTAGCCGTCCAGATCGGGAAACTTGCGCTGGTCGTAATACCAGCTGTTGAGAAACGAAGTGCCCTTGTAGTCATTGGGAATGGTGAAGAACACCGACTGGTAACGCAGCCGGTCTTCATGTCCGGGCCAATAGGGCTTGGGGTCGACCACCACACGTCCGGTCGGCGCGAATTCACACCACGCGAGTTCGTAGTTGTAGAGCACCTTGCCAGTGACATCGAGCTCGAAGCTCTTGACCGGGTAGAAGGACACATCATGCCGGCCCCAGCTCAGGGTGACGCCGGCGAAGATCTCAAGGCCATTGGTCGGCTCGGGAAACGGATTGCCGCCTATCCACGGCTTGCCGTCCTGCGTCACCACATTGCCATCGGCGTCGAACTTCGCCACGCCCTTGTTGCGCAGGGTTGCCTCGATGTATTCGACCGGACTCAGCTTGGTCATCTCGGTGGTGGATGGCACCAACTCGATCTTGCGGCCCATCTGCTTGATCTGCATGTAGCGCACGCCGTCGATGAGATCCTGCACGAGGTCGACATTGTTGGCGTCGATGATGTCGCCGGCTTTGAGCGCGCCCTTGGTGTAGTCCTCGATGGACAGCAGTTCAGCGGGATAGGACTTGGTGAAGTCGCCGTTCTCGGCGGCGGTGCTCCACACCGGCGCCAGCACACCTGCGCCGAAGAAACCGGCGGCGGTCTGCTCGAGAAATTTGCGGCGGCTGTAGTCGGCGGTGTATTTGCGAATGTGTGCCATGGCGTATTCCCTCAATGCCGGTTGACGGCGTTCAGACACACAGTGCCGCGAATAATTCGTCGATACGTTGTGTGTTGAGATGGCGCCCGATGAACACCAGGCGACTCGTGTGATCGTCGTCCGGCCAGTCTTCAAGGTAGCTGACCGGGTAGAATTTGTTCTGCACCGCATGCATCACGGCCGGCTTGCCGCCTTTTTCACGGAAGGCAGCGATGCCCTTGATGCGCAGGATGTCATCTTTCATCTCGTTGACGATGCGATTGAGAAACACACTGGTGCCCGCCAGACTCAACACGCCATCGTGTCGAATGACATGGGCGCCATAGCGCGCGCCATGGTCGTGATGGGCATGCTCATTGGCCATCCAGCGCGCCAGCGCCTCATCGCGTGCGCCGGGCTGAAACAGCGAGCGGCCAAACAGATGGGTGGCGTCGATATCGCCATTCGCCACCTCCACGACTTCGGCGCCAACATTGATGGCGGCCAGCCTCGCGCGCAATGACGCCACGTTCTCGCGGCTCGCAATGTCGATTTTGCTGATGACAAGGATGTCGGCCATCGCCACCTGGTCTTGCGCGGTGTCATGTTCGGCGAGCGTCGCCAGACCATGTTCACCGTCGACCACGCACACCACGGCATCGAGCCGGTAGGCGCTTTGAATCGGTGCGTTGGCCATCATGGTATGCACCAGCGGCACCGGATCGGCGAGGCCGGTGGTTTCGACGATCACGCGGCTGAAATGGGGTATCTCTTCGAGGTAACGACGGCGGTTGAGATCGCGCAGCGTCATCGCCAGATCGCCGCGGATGGTGCAGCACAGACAGCCGTCGCGCAGCTCGAGGATGTTTTCCGCCAGGTCGGCCACCACCAGGTGATCGATACTGACTTCGCCAAACTCGTTGACGATGACGGCGGTGTCCTTGAAGCCGCCCTGGGCCAGCACCCGCGACAGGAGCGTGGTTTTGCCGCTGCCCAGAAATCCGGTCAGCAGCGCGACGGGGGTCTTGCCTTTCACGATAGTGCTCTCAATTTGCCGCCTGCGCGGTCGCGCACCGTGCGCTGCCGCGCGCCGCATTGAATTCGTCCTTGAAGTCCGCCGGCACGTATTGCTGCTGTTTCAGCAACTGTTTGAGCAAGGGACAGGCTTCGTCAGGGCGATTGGACTGGGTGCGAATGCGCACCCGACTCAACATGCCTTCCCACCAGATGGGCATGGTCGGCACGGCCTTGTCGGTGATGACATTCCATGCACGGTCGGCTTCGAACGGCTGGTTGACCGCTTCCGAGCTGCGCGCCACCAGGCGCCAGGCATCGCCGGATTTCGGATACTGCTTCAAGAATGCGCGCGCCTGTTCGTTGGCGCCGGTGGCGTCCTTTTTGACCAACAGGTCTTCGATGATCAACATCGCAAAGCGACGGTCCATCTCAGGTTGGTCCTTGACCGCCGGGCGCACCAGCGTCGCGAGCTTCATGCGCTGCTCGACGTCCTTGCCATCCTTGATCCATGGATAGAGATATTCGACCTGCCAGGCCGGGATGCCGCTGCCGGCGAGCTTGCGCACATAGGCCTCGCTCCTGGCCGGATCTTTCATGCGGTCGAGCAGCTGCAGACGCGACCACACCAGCGCGCGTTCGATGTCGTTGTTGAGCTTGCCCTTCTGTTCAATCTGGTCGAGCGCCTTCAATACCGCATCGGGCTCGGGGTCGACCAGCGCGCGCATTTCCAGCAGCACGGCGAAATTGAACTGGTCTTTCTTGTCTTCGGCCGGCAGCGTCTGCCATGCATCGATGCCTTGTCGCGCGAGACCGGCGCCCTGCGCGGTTTTGCCGCGCGCGACCGCGGTGCTGAAATCCCGAGCGATGATGCCGAAAGCGGTGCGTCCGATTTGGGCCTTGGCCTCGGCCGAACTCGCCTGCCCGAGCTGCTGCAAGGCCGCACCGGCGCTGGTGGCCGTCTGCGCAATCATGAGCCGCGCCGCATCGGCGGCCGGATCGTGCGGGCTGCGTGATACAAAGCGCGCCGCCGCTTCCCGCAGCTTCTGGTGATTGGCCTGCGAGCCACCCTTCTGCTCACGGGTGGCATAGATGGCGTACAGCAGCTTGGAACCCGCTTCATCCAGTTCGCCTGAAAGACGCGGTTGGGCCAGCAGCTTGTTCAGCACATCGATGGCCGGCTCGAAGATGTCGCTCTTGTAGGCGGCCAGCGCCCAGCGATATCGGTAGTTGTTGAGATCGAGATCGGGCGGCGGCTGCACGGCCTTGAAGAAGGCCGCGTATTTCTGCATCGCGTTATACCAATGCTCGTTGGCCATCGCGAACTCGGCGCCGGCGAGGTCGGTATAGGGGCCGACGTCGACGCCCGACAGCTCCTGCGCGTAAGTCATCATGTTACTCAGCAACTGGTCGTCGATTTTGCCGGCATCGATGAGCGACTTGAGACGCGCGGCGGCTTCCAGCGGCCGCCCGCCGGTCTTGCGACTCTGCTGCAGCATGGCGAAAGCTTCGTTCTTGATGACCGGCGCATCGTTGTCTGAATATTTGCCGCCTTTGCTGGCGAAGCTCGACACCGTACCCTGCTTCGCGTCGATATTGCGCAGCTCCATGCTGACCGCCTGTCGCACCGGTGAATCCGGTTCGCTGGCGAGGGCTTCTTCGAGCTTCTTGAAGATTTCCTTGGCGCGGTCCTTACGTCCACCTTCGAGCTCGACATAGCCCAGGCCCAACCAGCCGCCATACACGAGGCCAGGTTTGAACAGCTGCACCGAGGCCGCTTTGAAACCGTCTCGGGCGGGCTTCAAGGCTTGGCTCTTCTCGCCCTGGCCGTTCACCATGCGCGCGAGTTCAAGATCGATCCACGCGCGCCAATACGGGAATGCCGCGAGCGCGAAACTCATGTCGTCCCACACGCGCGAGCGATACATGTTTTCGAGTGCGCCTTCGTTTTCGTTGGTAGCGGCTTCGTATTGATCGAGACGCTGATCGGCCAGTACGCGCATCTGTTCGAGCTGGCGCCGAATGGCATCGAGTTGCTTGGCATCGAGGCCCGCCTGACGTAACTCATCCACCACCGGCCCGACTTCGTTGGCGACCGCGGCGTATTCCTCGGAGCCGGCGCTGGCGGCCTGCAGTCGCGCGACCAGGGCCGCGAGCTTGGCCATGTCGGTGGCCGGATTGATGACGGCAGTGGCGGGCGTCGCCGCCACTGCCTTGTCGGCGGCCTGTGCAGGTGCGAACAGCCCGAGCATGACCAGCACGCACAGCGGACGCACGGCATTCATGAACTTGAGCCTGCTCATAAGACGTCCAGCAGCGCTTGCATTTCATTTGCGAACTGGTCGCCCATGATGAGCTTGACCAGGCGCCGTGTGAGCTTGGTGTCGCCGTCGAGCGTGGCGGTATCGCCGCCGCCCGCCTCGCCGAGCACCAGCCAGTCGGCCATCGGTGCGTTGCGATACATCTCGCGCGGCACGGCGCGTCCGAGTTTAGCTTCGAGCAAATGGGGATTGGCCTGGTCGCTGACATCGAGCGCCGACAAGGTGCCACCGTTGTGTTTGAAGTTGCCGATCAGGCGCGCGACCTTCTTGACCTGCCCTTCACGCATCGGCGCATCGCCGATGACGATGATGATTCTGCGCGCGCCCGGCCGCCAACCCGATTCATCGATGGCGGCGCGTATGCCTTCGTCCACCGCTTCATACCAGTCACCGCCACCATCGGCTTTCAAAGCACCGAGGAAACGATTGAGCTTGGTGCTGCTGTAGGTCAGCGGCTGCACGCGGGTGGTGAATTCGGGATTGTCGGTGTCGCGATAGGCGACGAAGCCGAAGCGCGCGATGGGCACCAGCGTGCGCACGAACTTGGCGATATCTTCAATGCGGTCTTTGACCTCCGCCAGCACCCAGCCCATGGAGCCGGTGGCATCGACACAGAACACCACGTCGAGGCCCGCTTCACGCAGGCCGGAAATATAGGCCGCGAAGCGCGAAGTGCCGTCGCCGAAGCCGTTGCCTATGCCGGATTTGAAACCCCCGAAGCCACTGCCGGCGGTACCGGGAATCGCGCCGAGACTCAAACCGCCCGCTATCTGGATCTGCGGCGTGCCCTCGGCATTTTCATCTCCGCCCGCGCCGCCGGCCTGGGCTTTCAAGGCGACCGTGACATTGGGCGGCGGTGGCGCCACGGCCTTGGGCGCGATGAGCACCTCCGGCGGTTCGAGTTCCAGTTCTTTCTCGAACTCGAGTTCATCTTCCGGCGGCGGTTCGCGCTCGACCAGTTTCTGTGGCGCCGGCGGCACCTTGATTTCAATTTTCTCTTCGGGCGTGACGAGCCCGAGATTGCGCTCGATCTGGTGACCGACACCGCCCGACACGATGGCGTGAATAATCGCGGAGAACGCCAGAAAGCATACCCACAGGACGATACGGCGGCCGCGTTCCATTACAGGGTATTCGCGGCTTGCCGGACGACGCGGCGATGTGCGCCCACCGTGAATGTCTCCACTGTCGGCATCGACTGCCAAAGGTTGGCCACACGGGAATGGTGCGCTGAAGAGCTCATGGACGCCTGCTGAGTCGTGGTCCGCTCGGCTGTTGTTATAAGGTTTGACCGCAATGACGGCGCATGCATTCCATTCTCCCGCAGCATGCCCCGCCCTTCGGGTATGTTCGGCATGATAGCAAAGAGTGGCAGCTTGGGAAGTTGAGTGCAGTGCGGCATCGAGGTGCTCTGCTCAGCATTCATCCACGTGGCTTTACGGGCGCCAAAAAAAAGAGCCGGCACTGGGCCGGCTCTTCTCAAACTCGACGAGCCTGCTTAGAAGAAGTAGGTCGCGCGGACGAACATTTCGTCTGCGAAATCGAGGGTCTCGGTGATGGTGTCGTTGTTACCGCCCGGCGAGCCAATGACAGTCGCGTAGACGTCCCACTGCCACTTGGCAGACGGACGGTAGCGCACACCCGGCTGCACCAGGTAACCGCCCGCGGTATCGATCAGCACCGCCATGTCGAGGCGCCAGATCAGGTTCGGGAACGGCTGCTGGAAGGCGAACACGACGTAGTCGGCCATCGGGCTGCCCTGGGATCCATCGCGCCCTTCTCGAAGGCTGCCGGCAGGAACTGGCCGGTCTTGCCATCGATGAAGTTTTCGATGCCAGGGGTGTTGTTGTTGTCGAGGTCACGACCGAACATGTCGGTCGCCGTACGGTGCATCCACTGGAACACCATGTAGGTGGCCGGGAACGCATCGGAGAAGCGGTAGTACTTCTCCAAGATCATGGAAGACACGATGTCATCCACTTCCTTGTACTTGAACTCGAGGTCATGGGTGATGCGCTTGTTCGGGGTCACCGACACTTCACCACGGATGATCAACTGGTCGAGCAGCGGATTTTCCGAGTTGACGACATAGTTGCCACCCACCATGAACACGTTTTCGCGCTTGAACTCGCGGCCCACCCACTGGATGAACGGACCGAACGAGGAGCGGAAACCTTCCAGGGTGCGATAGGTATCAACGAAGTTCTGCTCGTCACCGAAGTTGAAGATGTTACGCACGGCCCACTTGGCGGCCGGGAAATCATCGATAACGTGACGCAGATAGTTCTGGTTGTTGAGACGCGCGCTCTGGATGGTCTTCCAGTACTGCAACGACGGAGTGCCCGTCGGGTCCGGCGCGAAGGTCGAACCGCAACCGTTCTCCATGCTGCGCATGCGCGTGTCGAGGGTCGGGAAACCCACGGCCGCCGCGGCGCCAGCACCACCCAGGAAGTTCAGGGTGTCGTTGTACTGGTTGACGCAACCGGTGTTGATGCGACCGTTGTTGGCCGCCGGGGCGTCAACGTTACGGAACACACCGTCCTGGTTACGACGATTCACCACACCGATGATACCGGTCAACTGCTCGGTGATCGGCATGGTCATGCGCGCACCGAAGTTCATCGAACCGCGAGCGTCGTGATAGCCGGCTTCGTCGTTGACACGCGCACCATAGGTGGGAATCAAGTTATAAGCGGTGTTCTGCGCCGGCAGAATGGTCGGCGAGAACATCTGCGCGAACGCATCGAGCTCAAAGCCGTTGCTGAAGGTATAGGACAGACGCACGCCCGGCGAGGCAACGCGCTGATCCTGGTACTCTTCGGCGCCCGGCCCCAAGGTCAGGTGACGACGCAGATCGAGGCCGTTGGCCACGTCCATGGTACGGAAGAAGTAGGCTTCACCCCAGGCGATGACCTGGTTACCCACACGCACCCACAGCGGGCCGCGGTTCCAGTCGAGATAGAACGCCGGCAGGTCGAGGATCGCATCAGGCGTGTTGGCTTCGAGCAGGGTCTGACGACGGCTGCTCCACATGCCAGCACCCCAACGGCCGGGACCAAAGCTGTCACCGATCTTGCCGTCGGTGAAGTGGCGCGTACCGTCGTAGTAGATACGAGTTTTGACATAGGCCGAGAACTCGTCGCTGATCTTGGCTTGGACGTCGAACTCAAGGCGGGAGTTGAAGAGGTTGAAATCGAGGCTGTCCTCGTCGTTCAACGCGATATCGCCGGGCGGCACGATGCTGCCCTTGGCGTTGTTCTTCGCACCCGGAATGAAGTTCGAACCGCCGCCGCCGGGGCACAGTGCGCCCGGAAAGATCGGGATGCCGGCCGGGTTGGGGATACCGTTGACGGCGCCTACGTTTGCGCCGATACCGGGCGATCCGGCGGCAAGTGCGCGCAGTTGGCTGTAATGGCAATCAACTGGCGAGTTGGTGTTGTTACCCGCGGTCATGAACTCCGTGTTCAGGCTGATGCCAAGCGGGTTGGGGCCGACGGGCGCCGGCACCAGATCTGTGCCGTCGGTCTTTTGCCCCCAATAAGTATGCGCATGGGCGCGAGCGTTGGAGCCCGCGGCCTGGCCTGCCGGAAACGGCACGAGACCAACGGCATCCATGGTCGGGAAATAATCACCCGGATTGGCTGTCGGCGTGGTCTTGCTACCGAATTCGTGATGCGTGATGTTGGGCTGGATCCGATCATTGAACGGGTTGTCCATGTCGTTGTTCGGATTGCCGTCCGAATTCAGGCTATAGGCAATTTCTTGTCTGACGAAACCCGTGATATTCCAATCGATGGCGGATGCGGTATCGGCGAACAGTACGCCGCCGACCATGCCTCCGGCCATCAGATATTGGGCGATTGTGTATTTCTTCACTCCCGCTCTCCTCTGTAAAACCATGTGTCTTTTTTGGAACCCCAGTAGTACCAAGACGACAATCTGGCGTTGTCTATCTGGTACAGATGGAAAATTGTCTGCCGGTACCCCGGCCAGGGAGGCATTACGCCGCGCTTTTCATGGCCCTGTCAATCATTTTCGCGAGTTGGGACGAACATCGGCCGACCCGCCATAGCCTGTTGTTGTTGCAAGGACACAACAGCGATGGACAGATCAGGCCACAAATCAGCTCCCCGAATTGACCTTTCGCGCACTCCCCAAAGGGGGTTGGGTGCTCGGCGAATACGGTGGCGTAGGGGTTGGAAAACCGTACTCTGGGAGCTGCAATTTTTGGTGCATTGCGGGAGTAACGTCTTAAGCCGCTGAGCGGGCGCAAGAATGTGAAGAACGCGAAATGTTGCGTTGCCTGCGGCGACGGGCAAGGCGGAAGTCGAATGCTGTCAGCCAGCGGTCGAATGGAGCACTTTCGGGGTGGATGAAGGGCGGGGTTTGGGCGTGCCTGCCGGAGTCGGCGGCGCCCCAAAAAAAAGAGCCGGCACTGGGCCGGCTCTTCAGCAACTCGACGGACTTCCTTAGAAGAAGTAGGTCGCGCGGACGAACATTTCGTCGGCGAAGTCGAGCGTCTCGGTGATGGTGTCGTTGGTACCACCCGGCGAAGCGATGACCGTCGCGTACACATCCCACTGCCAGTTGGCGGACGGACGGTAGCGGACACCCGGCTGGATCAGGTAACCACCGGCAGTGTCGATCAGCAGGGACATGTCAAAGCGCCAGATCAGGTTCGGGAACGGCTGCTGGAACGCGAACACCACGTAGTCGGCATTGTCGCTGCCGCGCGGCTTGAGTTCTTCAGGATCGAAAGCCGCGGGCTTGAAGGCGCCGGTCTTCGAATCGATGAAGTGGCCGATGGTCGGCATGTTGTTCTTGTCCAGATCGCGGCCGAACATGTCGGTCGACGTGCGATGCATCCACTGGAACACCATGTAGGTGGCCGGGAATGCTTCGGAGAAGCGCATGTACTTCTCGAGGATCAAGGCCGACACCACGTCGGTGACTTCCTTGTAATCCCACGACAGGTCGGTGGTCAGGCGCTTGTTCGGCGTCACCGAAACTTCACCACGGATGATCAACTGGTCAAGCAGTTCATTTTCCGATTCGACCACGTAGTTGCCGCCGACCATGGCGATGGTTTCACGCTTGAACTCGCGGCCAACCCACTGCGTGAACGGTCCGAAGGACGAACGGAAACCTTCCAGCGTGCGCATCGAATCCACAAAATTCATTTCGTCGCCGAAATTGAAAATATTGCGGACCGCCCACTTGGAAGCCGGGAAGTCGTTGATGATGTGACGCAGGTAATTGCCGTTGTCGATACGACCCGAAGCAATGTTCGACCAGTAGTTGATCGAGCTTGCGGCGTTGTGATCAGGCGAGAACGCCGAACCGCAACCGTTCTCCATGGTGCGCGCACGCTTGTCGAAAGTCGGGAAGCCGAATGCCGCGGCACCCTGCAGACCCTTGCCACCGTTCAGGAAGTTCAGCGTATCGTTGAACTGATTCACGCAACCGGTGTTGATGTGACCGTCCCAGTAGCTCGGCGCATCGACGTTGCGCAGCACGCCATCGGGATTGCGACGATTGACGACGCCCACGATCGCGGTCAGCTGCTCGGTGATCGGCATGGTCATGCGCGCACCGAAGTTCATCGAACCACGTGCATCCTTGAAACCCGCCGATTCGTTGACGTAGACGTCATCGTTGACGAGGTTGTAAGGCGTGTTCTGACCCGGCAGCAGGGTCGGCGAGAACATCTGCGCGAACGCATCGAGTTCAAAGCCGTTGCTGAAGGTGTAGGACAGACGCACGCCCGGCGAGGCAATACGCTGGTCCTGGTATTCCTCGGCGCCCGGGCCAAGGGTCAGATGGCGACGCAGGTCGAGGCCGTTGGCCACGTCCATGGTGCGGAAGAAGTAGGCTTCACCCCAGGCGATGACCTGGTTGCCTACGCGCACCCACAGTGGGCCACGATTCCAGTCCAGGTAGAACGCCGGCAAATCCAGGATGGCGTCAGGGGTGTTGTATTCCAGCAGGGTGTTGCGGCGATGACTCCACACGCCGCTGCCCGACTGGCCGGGACCGAAGCTGTCACCAATCTTGCCGTCGGTGAAATGACGCGTACCGTCGTAGTACACGCGGGTCTTCACGTAAGCGGAGAACTCGTCGCTGATCTTCGCCTGGACGTCGAACTCGAGACGCGAGTTGAACATGTTGAAGTTCAACGAATCATTGTTCTTCAGCGAGAAGTCGCCGTTCGGCACCAGACCGGCCTTGGCAAACTGGTTGCCTCCGGCCTGCGGGGAGCCACCGCCGCCAGGGCAGAGAGCGCCCGGGAACGTGGCAAATCCACCGATGTTCGGTCCGCGACCGGCGGAGCCGGAGGCGATGGCGCGCTGCTGGCTGAACTGGCAGTCGACCGGCGAGCTGGTCTCCGCACCGGCCAGCGAGAACAGCTCGCCGCCAACGGCAGTGACGCCCGGGCCGGCATGGTCGGCATGAGCGCGCGCGCGGAAGTTCGAGAAGCCTGCGCCGGGCAGGTACAGCTCAGGGTTGGCCGCGGTCACGGCGGCGGTTGACGCCGCGCTGCCGTAGTTCACGTGCGTGACGTTCGGCGTGATGCGATCGTTGAACACGTCGTCCATCGTGTTGTTGGGATTGCCGTCCGAGTTCAGGCTGTAGGCAATTTCCTGACGGACGAAACCGGTGATGTTCCAGTCGATGGCAGAGGCTGTCCCGGCGAACAGAACGCCACCGGCCATGCCTCCCGCCATCAGAACCCTGGCGATTGTTTGTTTCTTCACTCCACTCTCCTCTGTAACGCGATAAGTCTGCTGCGGAACCCCCGCTGTGCTCGGACTGCGGCTTTGCTGTGGCAAATTCGCAACGCACTCAGAAAATAGAATAATTATTCAGAATTCGAATGACTATTCAGACATCTGATATTACGAGCCATTTCAAAATAGCTGTCAATGCTTATCGGCCAGTAAGTTGGAAATTCGCACCGCTAATGCAGGTTATTTGTTGCGAAAATCGGACAGGAATTGAAAGAGGAGACGGGCAGGCGCGCCAACCAGGGTGCCCGGTACCAGGCAGAACGGGATTTTCAGGGTGTGGAAACGACGACGCGGCCGGGGTCGCCGGCCGCGTCGAGCGGAGAGCTATGTGCGGGATTGATTACTTCACGACGCGCGCGATGGTGCCGCGATAGCCTGCCACGAAGACGTTCTGCTGGCGCAGGAAACCCTTCTCACCGGCCTTGGTTTCGGACACGCCCGCGGCGATGCCCTGGAACCAGGTGCGCACGATGCCGACGTCCGTCGAGGTGCTGAAGGTCGCGCCATCATCGCTGCTGCGAAGCATCTGGCGGATGCCGACAATCACGACCTCGCCATTGCCCGACCACACGCCCAACAGGTTGGCATTGGTGTCCGCCTTGATGCGGGCCCAGGTCGCACCACCGTCGGTGGTCTTGAGAATCAAGCCTTCCTGGCCAACCGCGTAACCGGAATTGCTGCCGTCGCGCGCCAACGCCATGTAGAAAATCGATTCTTCACCCTTGTTAACCACGTGCCAGGTGTCGCCGCCGTCATCGGAGCGCAGGATCAGGCCGAACTCGCCGGCCACCATGATCGCACCCTCGGCGGTGACGATGACGCCGTACAGGTGCGGCTCGTAGCCTTCATTGTTGAAATCGGACCAGTTGATGGTGACCGGTTCCCAGGTCGCACCGAAGTCCTTGGAACGCCCGACGAAACCGAATTCACCGACGGTGACGGCGAGGCCAGCTTCGTTCATGTCGACGTTGAGCAGACGCTTGTCGAAGCCGCTCTTCACTTCGGTCCATTCGCCGTCGCCGTTGCGGGTCATGACCAGACCCTGCTGACCGACCACCACCTGGTGGTCACCGGCGCGCTTGGCGCCGAGCAAGCCGAGTGAGGTCTTGGCCGGCAAGGTTTCCCATTTGGCGCCAGCGTCCTTGGTCTCGAGCATGAGGCCGAAGTTGCCGACGGCGAGACCCCACGGGCCCTTCATGTCCAGTGCAAACAGCGCGTCATGCGGAATGCCGGTGCGCACCACTTCAACGGTCTGGTCAGCGGCGGGCTGCTCCTGGGCGGCTGCTTCCGGCGCTGCTGCGGCCGGCGCCTCTTCGGCCAGGGCTGGCATGGCCAGCATGGCGGAGCAGGACAGAACAGCCGCCAGCGATGCGTAACGACGGCAAGAACGAATGAGCTTGTTCATTGTGTTTGGACTCGGCTGAAATAATTGGATTTATAGAGCGTGGCGCGCGCGCGGCGCGGCAACGGCGGAAATTTGGTCGGTGCATTGCTCGCACCCGCAGCCGCTTCGAATGAAGCTTGGGCTATACATTGTGATTGACTCCCCTGTGCCCGACAGTCCGTGGTCCTGCAAGAACCGGCGACCGGGCGAAACCTTGTGATTCGATATCTTCCACGACACGCAGCATCGTGTGTTCGCCGTCACGACCATCCCGGCATGGCACCGGGTCTACTCGCGCACCCACGACCATCCCGTCCGGATTATCACAGATTCAACGGCGCCCGTCAGATACCGGAATGGATGTAAGACAAGTTCCCCTGCAAAGCACTATCCGGGCGAATATAGGGGTGGGGGATACACGTGTCAATCAACTAATTTTCGTAAACAATTTAACGACCTACGGCACACACGAGGGCGTGCCGGAGAGCGCTGGCCAGAACTCTCGCGAACCGTGTGCCGGATTCGTGCACACAGGGATCACGGTACACACAGGACTGCCGTCACGATGGGCTATCATCTGTCCACAATCACCATTGCAAACGACGGTGTCTACTACTCCGCTATCAACGACGCTGCCGGTCACGCTGAGCAAACGCGGCTGTGAACTGCTTGACGCGCTCGAGGACATGGTGTTGCGCGAAGGATTCGCCGACCTCGGCGTGTCGGAGATCGCCACCCGCCTGAGTTGTTCGAAGCGAACGCTCTACGAGCTTGCGCCGAGTAAACGGGAACTGGTGCTACTGGTACTGCAACGCTTTTTTGCGCGCATTCGACGCGATGCGGCGAACGCATGCGAGCACGCGTCCGATGCCCAGCAGCGCATCTACGCCTACCTCCAGGCCGGCGTGCGCGCCGCCGAAAATCTGAGCGCCACGACGGTCACGGACATCCATCGCTGGCCGCCGGCCCGCGCCATCTGGCAAGACCATGTGCGGCTACGTGTCGAAGGGCTCTCGAAACTGATCGACAGCGGCACCCGCGCCGGCGTGTTCCGTGAGATACCGCCAGCGTTCGTGGCGGAAGTGGTTTTCGCAAGCATCAATCGCCTGCGCGAACCGGACTTCTACGAGTCGACCGATCTGACGATCTCAGAGGCTTTCGACGAGTTGTACAGCATGCTGCTGGCGGCCTTGACGCCGTTCGACGAGCACGCCCGGGAGACTGTCAGCCGACGCGAGGCCTCAGGCTTTGAACGCGCCGGTGATTGAGATGATGGTTTCGGGGGTGGCAGTCGCGGGAATGACGCCGTAGAGCAGCGCTTGCGCGCCTGTGGGCACTACCGCGGCAGCCGACCACACATCGTCATTCAGCCCACCGCCGTGGGCCGGCTTGCCGCCAGCGGCAGGAATCGCGTCGAGCGCCAGTTGCGGCCACAGCAATACATCGAGATCGAGCCCCACCGACGCCACTGCGCCGTGGCGGTCAGCAGGCAGGGCCATGGCCGTCACCCACCCGTAGTGGCGAGCGGCGCTGACCAAAGGTTCGTAGGCATCGATTTCGTCGGCGGACAGCGTTTCGATACGCGCCGTTTCCAGCAGCAGTCCGGCGACCGGCCGGTCAGAGAAACGCCGCATGCAGGCCGCGAGCGCCGTACCGAGGTCGTCCATTGCATCGAACGAGGCGTCGTCGCCGCCGCCCAGCAGATCCCACGGCGCAGTCATCTTCAACACCAAGTCGAGGCGCCCCTCAAAGCGGTGCGTCAAGGCGTTCAAAGCTTCGCTGACGAAGTCGAAGGGCGCACTCGCGGCGAACAGCGCAGGCAGTTCGCCACCATCGTGCGCCGCCATGAACGGTGCGGTGATGTCGATACTCACGCAGTGACTGCCGACCACGCCCTGGGCTTGAATCAAGGTCGCTGCATAACGCACCGGGTCGCGGTACCAATCAGCAGGATTGTTGGCGAACACGCGACGCGCATAGGCCTCGAATTCAATCCAGCGCAGCGTTGAATCACGCTGCGCCAGCCAGGTTTTCAGCAGTCCTGTCGCCATCGCCCTATCCGCCTTGCCGCCCGCGGGCGGCGCTTGCCTGTCAGCCCTTGGCCTGCGCGCGAGCCGCCGCGAGTTCTGCCTCGAGCTTCTCGATACGCACATCCTTGGGGTCACGCATCATGACCGCCACGATATTGTCGGCCGGGCAGGTATCGTCTTTCGAGCCACGATAGATGAGGCTGCGATCCTTCCACGAACCGTAATACGGCACGCCTTCCGGCGGATGCTCGGTTTCCCAGCCCTTCACAAACTCCTTATATGGCTTGCCGAGCTTCTTGCGCTTGGCGCGCTCTGCTTCGCGCTTGGCGGTGGTGGCGGCCACATCCACGGCGCCGCTCTCGGCATCGAGCACGACGTGGTAGATGTTGGTCACGGTATTCATCGAAATGAGATCGTCCAGATACTCACGCGACACCGCTTCCGGTTCACGCTCCAGCACGTCGCCGTAACCGCCACCCGAACCTTGGGTGATCATGTACAGTTCGCCCGGCTGCGCGAATTCGAGCTGCAGGCCCATGTGATGAGTGGAGTACTTGGCGCCCTTGAAGGGCTGCTCGTTCATGATCTCCTCGACCGTGAAGCGCAGCAGATCACGATGATCTTTCATCTCTTCAAAAACGTTGACGCCCTTGACCTTGCACAGCGGGTAGCAGCCCGGTGCGTAGCCGCCGAAGATGCCCATGGTCGACGGGAATTTCGAGCCGATGGAGCAGCACATGTAGCCCCACATGGAACTGTCTTTCATGGTCGCTATCTGCTGATAGCCGTGGCCACCACGGAACTTGCCGTAGCCGTTGGCATCACGCATGAGCTTGTGCGGCACGATCTTCATGAGCGGCACTTCTTCTTCGATGAGCTCCTGCTCACCGATGTCCGCCATCGGCGCGAAGATCGGCGCGATTGAATGCTCACCGTCGCGGTTCCAGCGCGCGGCGCCACCCATGCCGTTCAAATCGGCGCACACGTTGCCTACCAGTTCACCGTACTGATTCACGCCACCATAGAGGAAGGTGACGATCATGTTGTACCAGCCGGCGATAACGTCGGTGGCGCGATGACCGGCGCTGTAAAGGAACTTCGGCACGCCTATCTGCACGGCGGTGAAGCTCGGAAAGAAGGTCATCATGCTCTGCGCATTCGGCGCGTCAGGCGAGCAATGCAGGGCCGAACGCCTGTCGGTCCTGAGGCTGATGGGCGCGAACACCGCCTGGTTGCGCGGCAGATCCGGCCATACGAAACTCAGGAACTCCTGCGCCAGCATGCCCTTCAACGACGCCAGCACGGTATTGTTGGCGCGGTTCAAAAACTCTGGAGACGAGCCGCGGAAATCGATGATCAATTCATCGCCACGCTTTTCGAGTTCGCAGCGAATCTTGATCAGACAATTCTCGCGCAGCGTGCCGTCGGCGAAGAGATTGGTGCGCACCGTGCCATCGGGCCAGGTGGAAAGGCGACGGCGGGTCTCCTGCTCGGTGTCGACCAGCGTCTTGCGCAGGGTCGCGACCACCGCATCGACGCCGTATTCCGCAATCGCGTCGCGCACGCGCACTTCCATGCGCATGGCGGCGAACAGCTTCGATTTCATGCCTTCGAGCTGCAGCTTGGGCTCGCGCACCGAGTTCTGCAGGAAGGTCATGATGTCGCGACGGAACTCGTAGTTCTCGCCGACCTTGAACGGCGACATCTTGAGTCCTTCATCGAACGGCGATTCCGCCGCCGACGGCATGCCGCCCGGTTCGCAGGCGCCGTTCTCGCCTTCGTGCACGATGGCGCCGGTGAAGCAGATCAGTTCGCCTTCATGGAAGACCGGAATGATCAGGCTCTGATCGGTGTTGTGGATGTTGCCGTAGCGCGCATCGTTGTGCATGAAGATGTCGCCGGGGCGGATGCCGACCGTCGGATCATCTTTCCAGTATTTCAGGATGAACTTCACCGGATGCTGGGTCAGCACCGAGAAGATCAGCACGCCGCCCATGGACGCCATGGCGAGATCGCCATGCATGGTCCACACGCCTGAGATCAAATCGCCCCATTTGGCGCCCGGCGCCGCACCCATCTGCTCGACCATGTCGAACGATTCGTTGCACGCGGTCTGCAGCTTGTGCCGGACCAGGTTGATCTGGTCAGCATTGCTGAAGCCTGCCATCGCCTTTTCTTCACGCTCCGAAATCGGCGCCATCTTGTGGCTTTCCATGATTTCCGGATCGGGGCCGAGAAAAAGTACGTTGTCTTCGAGAAACTTCTCGATGACTGATTTTTCTTTATCGCCACCCATGTCTAATCCTCCCGCGCGGGACCTTCAGTTGTTTCAAGCGTTCTTGACCATGACCGCGGAGCCGAGCAGCCCCATGGTCAAGGTCCAGCCGGGTTCGACCAGATAGGTCGTGCGCGGCGTTTCGATCAAGGCCGGGCCGGGCACGGTCATGCCATCGGTCACCGCCGTGTGATCGTAGACCGGCGTCATCATCGGTTCGGCAAGCTGCGGGAAGTGGCAGGGCCGCTCGCTGCGCGCAACCGGCTTGGCTGCGTCAGAGGCAGTCGAGCGTTCCAGGCTCAGCTTGTCGTGTTCGACGAAAGACACCACGCGAATCACGTTGATGCGCACGCCCGCTTCCGGCGCCTGGCTGCCCTCGCCAAAGCGTTGGGCGTAGTTGGTGCTGAAACGGTCGAGCAGCGTGATGATGTCGTGCGGCGTGGTCAGACGCGCAATCGGGCTGGTGACGCTGATCTGCGCAAGCTGGTTGCCATAACGCATGTCGAGTTCGACACGGGTCTGGATCTTCTCCACCGGCACGTTCTGGCGAATGAGATCTTCGCGACCGCGCTCTTCGAGTTCCACCACCGTTTCATTGAAGGTCGTGTAGTCCGACAGCACGGTGCGGAAGGTCGCATCGTAGAGCATGAGATACAGCGATTTCTCATGGATGTGCAGCTGGTTCATGTTGCCGGCGCCGAGTGCGGAGAACACCGAGCTGAACGGCGGAATCAAGACCTTTGCCACGCCGATCTCGGCGGCATAACCGCACGCATGAATCGGTCCGCCGCCGCCATAGGACAGGATCACGAAGTCCTTGGGGTTGTAACCCTTGACCGCCACTTCCTTGAAGATGGCCGAGGCCATGTTGGCGTCGACTTTGCGCTTGATGGCCTTGGCCGCGTCGATGAGGGAAAGCCCCGCCGGCTTGGCCACATACTCTTCGATGGCGCGCTCGGCGCGACGACGATTGAGCTTGATGGTGCCGCCGGCGTAGTTCTCTTCATCGAGATAGCCGAGCACGAGGTTGGCGTCGGTGGTGGTCGGCAGCTTGCCGCCACGCGCGTAGCACGCCGGCCCCGGATCGGAACCCGCTGACTCCGGCCCGACTTCCACCGCGCCCCACAGACGGTCATAACGCGCGATGGAACCACCGCCGGCGCCGAGCGTGTGCAGATAGGTCATCGGCGTCGACACCAGCCACCTGTCGATGACCGGGTTGAAGTCGTAGAACTTGACGCCGTCCGAGGTCACGAGACCGATGTCGAACGATGTGCCGCCCATGTCCGTGGCGATGACGTTCGGTTCCTTGAATTGGCCGGCCAGGTAGCCGGTCGCTTCGAGGCCCGCGACCGGACCGGAATGAATGGTCTGCAGCGAGTGCGTCGAATTCAACTGCGCCATGCCCGAGGTGTTATGCACCAGCAGCATCGGGCGCGAGTAGCCGTTGGCACGCAGCGCGACTTCGAGCGTCGACATGCCGTGGTACATCTGGTCATGCAGGTAGGCATCCAGAATCGCCGACATGGTGCGCGAATATTCCGCCTTGCGGCCGGCCACGCGATGCGACAACACGATCGGCAATGCACCGAGCACGTGGGTCGGGTACTCGTTCAAGATGATGCGCTCGACTTCCTTTTCATGGGCCGGGTTGACGACCGCATTGACGAGCGCCACCACGAACGCCTGGCAGCCCTGGTCGACGAGCTTGCGCACCGCTTTGCGCACGTCCTCGTCGTCGACTTCCATGCACACCGCGCCCTTGTAGTCGATGCGTTCCATGATGCCGACGATCATCGGGATCGGCACCAGCGGCACCGGACGGTCGGCGCCCGGCAGATCGGTCTGACCAGCGTGGTCGAGACCGTCGCCGTAACCCCGCGCACGCATCAGCGGCACCGAGGATTCGTAGCCGGCGGTCGTCACCAGACCCACGCGCGGACCGTTACGCTCGATGAGCGCATTGGTGCCCAAGGTGGTGGCGTAGCGCACGGCGTCCACCGAGGACAACACGTCGCGCACCGACAGATTCAATTCACCACAGGCATTGCCCAAGGCTTCCATGAAGCCCGAGGCCAGATTGTGATGGGTGGTAAGCGCCTTCGCTTCGATGTACTTGCCGTCGTAGGCGAGAAAGCAATCGGTAAACGTTCCGCCGATATCAACACTAACCCGCCGCATCGCTCTTCCCCTCCCCTTGTGCGTGACGTTGCTTCAACTTGTCGATGTCGAGTTCGATATCGTTGGTCAAAGGATGGCCCGGTGGCAGATATTCGTTTTCCATCATCGTGCCGCAGCTTGGGCAATAGAATTCGATGATGCGGCACCAGCTCGGGTCGGGCGCGTAAGTAAACTCGTATTTGTCCGGATCCAGTATCGGCCGATGGATTTCGCGCGGGTCGCGCTCGTAGACCAACAGCCCTTCTTTATAAGGTGAACGGGCCGAGCCGATGTCGTGGCCGCAGCGCCGGCAGTGCCAGCGCTCGGCATCCAGATCGATCTCGAGATATTCGGTGATTGCGACGGAGTGCTTGGCCATGATTACTTGCTCTCGACGAAGAGATCGCCATTGCTCGAAACACGCAGGCGCCAGTCGGCGGCGACCACGCAGGTCAGATAACTGCCACGGACCAGTGCCGGGCCCGCCACTTCGTCGCCCGGCTTGAGTGCCGCGTCGTCAACCAGCGCGAGCTTCACGGCGCCCTTGCCATCGAGGTTGATGTCGACCGTGGCGCCGCCCTTGACCGGCGTATAGGTCTTGACGGTGTCGGCCAGCAGCTGGGTGGTCGGCAGTTCGAAAATCGCGCGCACGGTCAGGCGCGGATCGGTTTCGCCGGCGCCGACACTGGCTTTGTCGCCGCTCTGCGGCCGTTCGACCGCGAACTCACCGGCCGCCGCCCACAGCGTCACGTCGTAACGGCACTTGGCCGGGTCGACGCCTTCGCCATACATGTCGCGCTCGACGCGACGGCGCAGATCGGTGCGCACCGCGGCGATGTCGCTATTAGCCGCCACCGGCGCCTGGTATTCGTGGGCGAGATGGCTGAAGCCGATGCCGAAAGCGGAGAACACCGACGACAGGCGCGGGATCAGCACGCGCTTCATGCCCGCCGCGTTGGCGATGCCGGAAGCGATGATCGGGCCGCCGCCGCCGAAAGCCAGCAACACGGCCTTGGCCGGGTCGCGTCCCGAGGCCTTGATGGCGTCGCTGACATGGCGACCGGCAGTGGCCTGGAAGGCGCTGATGATGGCCGCCACCGCCTGATCGATGTCGAGCTTGAGCGGCTCGGCAACGTGGGTGCGAATGGCCTGCTCAGCACGCGCCTTGTCGAGCACCAGCTCGCCTCCGAGGTACTTGTTGGCGTCCAGTACACCGGCCACCAGCAAGGCGTCGGTCAAGGTCGCCGAGGTGCCACCGCGACCGAAACAGGCCGGCCCGGGGGCGGCGCCGACGCTGTCAGGACCAATCGTGATGGCGCCATTGGCGACGCGCAGCACCGAGCTGCCGCCGACGCCGAAGCTGTGGATGGTCGGCAGCGCGAAGGACGTCGCCGCACCCTCGATTTCGCCGTAGGCGAGTTGCTTGACGGTCTTGTCCAGCACTACCGAGATGTCGGTGGTGGTGCCGCCGACGTCCATCGCCACCACTGCGTCCAGGTCGTAATGGCGGGCATAGGCCAGCGAGCCTTCCAGACCACCGCGCGGGCCGGAGCCCCAGGTCTTGATGGCGGTGGTCTTGGCGACGCGCGCAGAGTCGCCATCGTTGCGGAAGATCAGCAGCGGGCGACGCAGATGCTGCTCTTTGCAGATGTTTTCCGCGCCGTACAGGAAGTGCTCCATGCCGGGATGCAGGTAGGAGTTGACCACCGCCGTGACGGTGCGGCGGGCAAGATTGGCATCCTGCGCGAGCTCGGAGGAGATCAGGAACGGGATGGCGCCCAGCAGGTGGCGCGGATAGCGGTCGAGCAGCGCCGATTTGATGTTCTGCTCGGCGGCCTCCGAACTCAAGGCCACCACCAGGCGCAGCGCGCCCTGGGCCAAAAGTTGGTTGATGATGGAAGTCAGTTCGCCGGCATCGATGGCGCCGTCCTTGCCAACTTTGATGCCGACCGGCGCCTGCGGCACCATCGCGTTCCACAGCGAGTTGTCACCGAGGCTGGTGGCCGCGCCGTAGACACTTTGTTCCTGGCCGGCGTCGACCAGCAGCGCGACCGCCGTGCCCTTGTGCTCGACCACCGCGTTGGTGCCGGAGGTCGTCGAGTAGCGCAGGCAGTCGGCTTCACGAATCAGCCGCGCGGCATCGTCCTCGCCGAACAGTTCGCGCGATCCGCGCTTCAGTACTTCCAGAAAACACTGCGTCAGATCGTGGGGTGTGGTCGGCGACTTCGCGTGCACGACCTTGTTTCCATCGCTGATACAGACATCGGTGAATGTGCCACCGTTGTCGATGTTGACCAAGATGCCCATGGCGTGCGCATTCCTCCCCAATAAAACGATGCCGTGTTGTGCTGCCAGGCCGAGAACGAGGCGGTATGAGTTGGTGTGAGCAAACACACCCAAACAATGTAGGCAGATGACTATTCGGTACCAATTAGACTTTATAGTTACCAGCCGCGCAACCGCCCCACGGCGCGTGCGAGCCAGTGTTGAATCATCGTTTGCGTTGGCGTGCGCGACAAGTGATCAGTATCAATTGTGCAGTGCCACAAAAAGCTCACAAGCGCATTGCGGAGTTAGTTTTTCGTGAGGCGGCGCGAACGCGCTCAATAGGTCGGCGGCTCGGTATCGGGCAGTTGGTTGTCGGCATTGTCGATCAGGTTTTTCTTGCCTTCGGCAGTACGCTCGGCGGCGCTCAGCCTGTCAAATCGGGCGAGATGGAACAAGGCATCGCCTTCATTGACCAGGGGCAGACTGGTCTGACCGATGACGATGCCGTCGAGCTCGGAACGCACCTCGTCCTCGACCGCGCCAAACGGATCGGAGATCACGCCCAGGCGATCGCCGCGACGCACGCGCTGACCAAGCTCTACTTCGATGCGATGAATGCCGCTGCGCGCTGCGCGCAGCCAGCGCGTATGTCGCGCCACCACCGGTTTCGGCGACGCTTCACGCGCGCCGCGTGCTGGCAGCATGCCGAGCGTGCGCAAGGCATTCATCACGCCCGCGAGACCAATGCGAATCACATGCTCATTGAAACGCAAGCGTTCGCCGCCCTCGAACAGCACCACTTTCACACCCAGTTCGCCGGCCGCCTGGCGCAGCGATCCATCACGCGTATTTGAATTGAGCAATACCGGCACCTGGAAACTGCGCGCAATGCGCAGCGTTTCCTTGTCGTCGAGATTGGCGCGGATATGCGGCAGGTTGTTGCGATGCGCGGCGGCGGTATGCAAATCGATGCCGTAATCGCATTTGGCGGCGATTTCGCGCAGGAACAGATGGGCCACCCGCGACGTCAGCGAGCCCCTTTCGGAGCCGGGAAAAGATCGGTTGAGGTCGCGCCCATCGGGCAGGTAGCGCGTCTGGTTGATGAAACCAAAGACGTTGACGATGGGAATGCAGACCAGCGTGCCGCGCAGTTGTCGCAGTGCGCTGTGCTGACGCAGCAGACGATGAATGATCTCGATGCCGTTGATTTCGTCGCCATGAATCGCCGCCGACACGAACACCGTCGGCCCTTCCAGGCGCCCGCGCACCACTTCTATGGGCATTGCCAGCGGCCCATAGGTATACAGATCGGCGAGCGGGAATTCGATTTTGACGCGCGTACCGGCGCTGACGTGGGTGCCGGCTATCAGTAGCGGCGCCGCGCTCATCGCTTCAGCCGCGCCCACGGGTGCGGGTGGTGCAGCCCGCACCCTGCCCTTCCAGGAATTCGATGATGAGGCCGGCGATGTCCTTGCCAGATACCTGTTCGATACCGCGCAGACCGGGCGAGGAATTGACCTCCATGATCACCGGGCCGTGATTGGACCGTAACAGGTCGACACCGCAGACATTCAGCCCCAGGGTCTTGGCCGCACGCTGTGCGGTGGAACGTTCTTCGGGCGAGATCTTGACCGCGCTGGCGGCGCCACCACGATGCAGATTGGAGCGGAACTCACCCGGCGCTCCGGAGCGCTGCATGGCCGCCACCACCTTGCCGCCGATCACGAGGCAGCGGATATCGCAGCCCGCCGATTCCTTGATGAATTCCTGCACGAGGATATTGGCGTCGAGCCCCATGAAAGCTTCGATGACGCTTTTCGCGGCGTTCTTGGTCTCCGCCAGCACCACGCCCAGGCCCTGGGTGCCTTCAAGCAACTTGATCACCAGCGGCGCACCGCCGACTTCATCGATGAGGCCATCCACATCGTCCAGTGAATGGGCGAAGGTCGTGATGGGCAGTCCAATGCCTTCGCGCGACAGCAACTGCAAGGAGCGCAGCTTGTCGCGCGAGCGGGTGATGGCCACCGACTCGTTCACCGAGTAGGTGCCCATCATTTCGAATTGCCTGACCACCGCCGTGCCGTAATAAGTGACCGAAGCGCCGATGCGCGGAATCACGGCGTCGAACTCCGTCAGTTCCTCGCCTTTGTAATGGATGGTCGGATTGTGGGACGTGATATCCATGTAGCAACGCAGTACGTCGATGACGCGCACCGAGTGGCCGCGCGCACGCGCGGCTTCCACCAGGCGTTGCGTGGAATAGAGTTTGGGATTGCGAGACAGGATGCCGATTTTCATGAATGTGCCGGCCGCGCGCGGCGCGCGGCTTTGAGTTTTGCCTTGTCCGGTTTGCCCAGCACGTAGGAACGGTCCGGGTCGATGCTGAGATGGCCGTGCATGGCGCTGCGCCCGAGCAGCATGCGAAACCGTAATGAGTCGCGATTGGTGATGGTCAGTTCAATGGGCCATCGCACGCCGCCCATGGCGAGCTCCGAGGCGATGACGATGCGCCGTTCGCGGTGACCGCTGGAATCGGACACCGTGCGTTCGTCGATAATGGCGGTCTCGACCACCAGCACCCGTCCCTCATCACGCTGGCGTGGCTGCACATGTAATCGCACATGGGGTGCGCCTCGCTCAGTATAGCGTTCCATGCGCAAGGCATGCAGCGCCGAGGTGCGCGCGCCGGTATCGAGCTTGGCCTTGATGCGTGCGATGCCGAGACCCGGCAACGACACCCACTCACGCCAGCCGACCACCATCGTATGGGACGCTGCGGAGTCTGGATCGGCGGATGGGCGCGACATGCGGGCATTCTAGACCGCAGCATCTGTAGGTGCGAAGTCATTCGCACATTCGAAATGTCAGACCGCAGTCTGACCCACAGAAGCAGCTCTTCCCTTTGTGGGTCAGACTTCAGTCTGACATTCATTGGCGCGGCGAAAGCGCCTGACCGGTAGTAATGCGCGGGTGAATTCCGCCGATCAAATGCCGACCGACGACGGTCTCACACCACCTGATCCCATCCACGTGACAGACGCACCGCGCCGTTGATGATGCCGACCATGGAGTAGGTCTGCGGAAAGTTGCCCCACAGTTCGCCGTCCTCGGGCCGCAGGTCTTCGGATAACAGTCCGGCGGCGTTGCTGTGCGCCAGCATCACTTCGAAGATTTCGCGCGCCTCGGCGCTGCGGCCCTGGCGCGCAAGCACATCGATGCGCCAGAAAGTGCAGACATTGAAGGCCGTCTCCGGCAGCCCGAAGTCATCGGCTCCTTCGTAGCGGCGCATGAAGGGGCCGTCGCACAGCGTGCGTTCCAGGCAGGCGAAGGTCTTGCTGAAGCGCTCATCGCGCGCGTCGAGAAAGCCCACCTCTGGCATCAGCAGCACGCTGGCATCGAGATGCTCGCCTCCGAAGCTTTCGACAAAGCACTGGCGCCGGTCATTCCAGCTCGCCGCCAGCACGCGCGCCTTGATGGCATCGGCGCGTTCACGCCAATGGGCCACGCGCGCCGGCGCCTTGAGGCTGGCCGCGACCTTGGCCAATCGATCACAGGCCGCCCAGCACATGATGGCCGACGAAGTGTGCACTCGCGCGCGTGTACGCAGTTCCCACATGCCGGCGTCGGGCTGGTCGTGCAGCCGCCAGGCCTGGTCGCCGATGCTTTCAAGCAGCTTGAAGTCGTCGAGGTTGCCGCGCCGGAACAGACGATGATCGTGAAACGCCTGCGCCGCGCCGAGCACGATATTGCCATAGACGTCATGCTGAAAATGCTGCTGTGCCTGGTTGCCGACCCGCACCGGGCCCATGCCGCGATAGCCCGCCAGGTGCTCGATGACGCGCTCGGGCAGATCTTTCTCGAGGCCGATTCCGAACAAGGGCTGGATGTGCCCGCCGGCGCTGTCCTGGGCAACGTCGTACAACCAGCCAAGATAAGTCTCCATGGTGCCGACTTCCGAAAGACTGTTGAGCGCGCGCACCACGAAGAACGCGTCACGCAGCCAGCAATACCGATAATCCCAGGTGCGCGCGGTATCGGGCGCCTCGGGAATGCTGGTAGTCATGGCCGCGACAATCGCGCCGGTATCTTCGTACTGGCACAGCTTAAGAGTGATGGCCGCGCGAATGACCGCGTCCTGCCATTCGAGCGGCAAGGCCAGTCGTCGCGTCCAGCGTCGCCAGTAGCGGCAGGTCAGTTCCTCGAAAGCGCGCGTGGTGTCCTCCAGGCCACCCTCCAGCGTTTCATCCTGCCCGAGCACCATGCTCACGCCATCGCGCAACGCGAACCAAGTTTCGCCGACGAGATAGGTCAAGGGCAGATTGGTGGTCACGCGCAATACCCCGTCGGGCATCACGAAGCGCAGATGATTGCTGCCGCGCGTGACCGTTGGAACGCCGCGCCCCCAATCATGGCGCGGCCGCAGGATCACGCGTATGCGCGGCGCGCCGTGCAGCGGTCGTATGCGTCTTATGAGCTGCGCAGGACGAAAAGTGCGGCCGTGATCAGCAAAGCGTGGCGCGAAGTCCGTTACTTCCACTCCTTGTCCCGTGGCATCGAACAAACGCGTACGCAACACCGCGGTGCCGGCATCGTAGTCCTGCTCGCTGCGTTGAAGGTCGAGCAGTTCCACCGCAAAGCTGCCATCACGCGGCAGTTCGTGTCGCGAATCGAGCAGCGCATGGAATATCGGATCAGCATCGAAACGCGGCAGGCAACACCATATGAGGCGTGCACAGCGGTCGACAAGCGCACTGATGGTGCAATTGCCGATTATCGCCAGATCGAGCGACGCATGTCGCTGCGCGCAAGACTGCTGCATTTGCGTGGTCATGATCTTGAGGCTAGTCGAATCATCGTATCGCGCAAGCTTTCATCTCCATCTTGCCTACCACAATCGCAACAATGATCGCCACGACTTGCACCTCGCCGCGCATGACGCTAGGGTTCCAATGACGTGACGCCAGACGCGTCGCTGCGATATGGCATGACGAAATTAAGACTGCAACTGCGCTTTATCACACCTTTGCTGGTGATGCTCATCGGTGTGGCGTATCTCACCTTGCCCTTGATGGACAAGCTGACGCTGCGCTGGTTCGTGCGCGACTTGAATCTGCGTGACGAGTTGATTGCGAACTCGATGGCCGATTCCATCGCCGACGCGCTGTCGGTCGACGATCTGCCGCGTCTGCACGCGGCTTTCGATCGCGTACTGCACGACGAACGCCTGGTCGCGCTGGCACTGTGCTCACGCGACGGGCAGTTGCTAGTCCGCACCGACGCCTACCCTGACAGCTTGACGTGCGCGCGCGCGGCAACATTGAGCAGCGAGCCCAACGCGCGCTTCAAGGTCGCGGGCGGGCGCGTACATGTTGGCCACCATGCGGTCGTCAGCGATGGCCAACACCTCGCGGCACTCGTCACGCTGCACGATCTCAGCTTCGTCGCCCATCGCAGTCGCACCACCAAACGCTATCTGGTTGCCATGCTTGCGGGGCTCGGCATCCTCACCTCGATCATCACCGTGCTGGTGGCGCGCGCCAGTTGGGACGACTGGATAAAAGGCACACGCGCCCTGCTGGGTGGCGACCCGCGTGCGCCGGCCGCCGCTGACGTGGCGCCGGAACTCGCGCCGCTGGCGGACGACCTGCGCGCGCGACTGCGCGATCTGGAGGACGAATTCCGCCGTGCGCTTGGTCCCGAAGCGGAATGGACACCAGACCGCCTGCGCTCGCTGCTGACCACGCAGTTGCACGGTGAGCAGGTCATCGTGGTGTCCAATCGCGAACCCTATATTCATGAATACCAGGGTGAGCGCATCACGGTGCGGCGACCGGCCAGCGGCCTCGTGACCGCCATCGAGCCGGTCATGCGCGCCTGCGCCGGCACCTGGATTGCACATGGCAGCGGCGATGCAGACCGCGCGGTGGTGGACGAGCACGACTGCATTCGCGTCCCCCCCGGCACCGACGACTACAGCCTGCGGCGCGTGTGGCTGACGCCCGCGCAGGAGCAAGGCTATTACTATGGCTTCGCCAACGAAGGCCTGTGGCCCTTGTGCCATGTTGCCCATGTGCGGCCAGTGTTTCGCGAGGACGACTGGGCGCGCTATCGCGAGGTCAACCAGATCTTCGCCGACGCGGTGGTGCGCGAAGCGCGCGACGACAATCCCCTGGTGCTGGTGCAGGACTATCATTTCGCGCTGCTGCCGGCCCTCATCCGCGAACGCCTGCCGCGCGCCACCATTCTCATCTTCTGGCACATTCCGTGGCCCAACCCCGAATCCTTCGGCATCTGCCCGTGGCGGCGCGAGCTGCTGCAGGGCATGTTGGGCAGCACCATCGTCGGCTTTCACACGCGCTTTCATTGCAAGAATTTTCTCGAGACCGTCGACCGCTATCTCGAAGCGCGCATCGAACACGAGCATTCGACCATTTCGCATCAGAACGACGAAACCCGCGTCGAAAGTTATCCCATCTCGATTGCGTGGCCGAGCGCCGAACAAGACGCGGCACAGACTAGCCCCGCTGCCTGTCGCGCCGCGGTCGTGGCACGTCTCGGCCTGCCGCCCGACGCACGCATCGCGCTCGGCATCGACCGCCTCGATTACACCAAGGGCATACTCGAACGTCTCAACGCCGTCGAGCGCCTGCTGGAGAAATATCCGCAATGGCAGGGCCAGTTCGTGCTGGTGCAGATTGCCGCGCCGTCGCGCAGTTCTCTCGATGAATACCGCAACTTTGAAACGCGCCTGCGCGAACACACCGCGCATATCAACGCACGCTTTGGTCGCGATGCTTACCAGCCGGTGGTGCTGGTGACGCGCCATCACGATCAGGAGGCGGTGACCGAGCTCTATCGCGCCGCCGACGTGTGTCTTGTCACCAGCCTGCACGACGGCATGAATCTCGTGTGTAAAGAGTTCGTGGCGGCACGCGATGACGAACGTGGCGTATTGATCCTGAGCCGCTTCGCCGGCGCCGCGCGTGAGATGACCGAGGCGCTGGTGGTCAACCCCTATCACATCGAGGAAACCGCCGACGCGCTGGCGCGCGCCTTGACCATGCCGGACGGTGAACAGCGCGAGCGCATGCTCAGCCTGCGCACCATCGTGCGCGAGTACAACGTGTTCCGCTGGGCCGGGCGCATGTTGACTGACGCCAGCCGCGCGCGGCTGCGCCAGCGGGTCGAAGCGCGCGTGCAACGTCACACCGGCCTGTCATGAAGCATATCTTCAGCGCCGACGGCAAAGCCGCATTGCGACGCGTGATCGCCCACACGCCGCTGCTGGCCTTCGACTTCGACGGCACGCTCGCGCCGCTCGTCACCAATCCACAGGACGCCGTCATGCCGCTCAGCGTGATGCGGCGCATCTCACGGCTCGCGGCGCTGTTGCCGGTCGCCATCATCACCGGGCGCACGGTCAGCGATGTCAGTACGCGACTCGGCTTCGAGCCGCGCTATGTGATCGGCAATCACGGCGCCGAAGGCTTGGAAGAGCAGTCACGGGATCTCTATCGCAACGTTCTCGATGCACCGCGCGCCCTGCTGGCCTTGCACCAGGAGCAATTACGCGAGCACGGTATACAACTCGAAGACAAGGGTTTGTCCATCGCGCTGCACTACCGCATGGCACGCGACCGCGATGAAGCGGCGGCGTGGATCCGCACCCTGCTGGCGCCTATCGACGCACCACTGACCTTGTCCTTCGGCAAATGCGTGGTCAATGTCACGCCCGCCCATGCACCCGACAAAGGCGCGGCGCTGAAGCGGCTGGTGGCGATGGAAGGGGCCGCGGCGGCGGTGTTTCTTGGCGACGACGTCAACGACGAATCGGCGTTCGCGGTCGCCGAACGGCATTGGCTGACAGTGCGGGTGGGCAATCCGGCGATGCGTTCAGCGGCGCATTATTTTCTCGACGATCACGCGCAGGTTGCAGTGTTGCTGCAGGACATGATCGATTTGTTGTCGGGGTGAGTCATTGCGTGTGGGTGGCGATGGGGCGCGCCATTGAATGGCCGATTGAAATCGGACCTACACACTGTGAATTCATTCACCCATCAAAATCAGGACAGGAAAGCCGCCACCACCTCGTACAACTGCTGCCTTTGACGCTCCAGCAGCATGAGATGGGTGGCGCCGCCTATCACCACGAAGCGGCGAATGTCCGTGCCGCTCAGACGCGCGAATACTTCGCGACCCTGCGCGGGGGTGGTCTCGTGATCCCATTCGCCGACCACCACCAAGGTCGGGCAGCGCACGAGCGACGGCTCCCAGGTCGGACGGCCCTGCATCCAGCATTCGGTGACATCTTTCACCACGCCGGTAGGGGCACGCAGCAGGGCGGGCGTGTGGCGGCACGATTGCGGGTCGGAGGCGACAGCCGCCTGCGCCCATTGCGCGCGACTCGCGGCGCTGCCGATGGCGGCTTTCTGCATATCGTTCAGTCCCACCGTCCAGCGTCGGGCCGTGGCCTCTTCGGTCACCAGCCGATAGGCCCCCAGGGTCCCTTCGGCCGCCACCTGCATCGGCCCTTCCGGGATCCACAGAGCGCCGGCCAGCACCAGGCGCCGCACGCGCGCCGGACACTCCGTTGCCACCTGTCCGCCGATGGCCGTGCCCCACGAATAGCCAATGAGGTCGACCATCGCGCAGTCGCGGGCAGCGCATATGAAATCAACGGCAAGCTTCACATCGGCCACCGCCTCCGCAGTGTCGACCATCGGCCCGTGCTCATCGGCGGCCACACTCATCTGCGGCGGGCGGTCCGCCTCGCCATAGCCCAGCAGGTCGATGCACCACACGTCGAAGCCGCCGGCCGCGAGCACGTCCATCCACGATGCGCCGTCGATGGCGTAGTCGAAGGTCACGGTCGATGGATAGGTGGCGCCATGCACGAACAGCAGCGGCGGCGCGCGCCGCCCTCCGCACTTGTTTCGGAGCATCACCGAGAGGCCGGCACGGCTGCTCGGCACGCGGTGATCGATGGGGGGCACGGTGGTCATGATTTACCTCATTTGCGAGGCGCGCGGGGCGCCGAATGTTCAGCAACGCAGCGGCGCTTCATTGCAGCATGTCGAGACCGCCGAACCAAGCGCGTGCCGACCATGGTCGCGCGACGTTGTCGGGCGTCGGCGGATTGCTCATCATGCCGAAGCTGAAACACCCACCGCACACCACGCCCGCCAGGAGCCCTGACCATGACTGAAGATACCCGTCCACCCCAGGGCCTGTGCTGGCTGCTGATAGCTGCATGGTTGGTGGTCACGCTCACCAGTCTGTTCGCACCCGCGCTGCTCAGCTTCGATACCTCGCGTTACATCAACGTGGCCTTGATGAGCGCCTTCACCCTCGCCCATGGTGGGGCGCGCTACGGCCAGCGTGGCATCGCCATTTATTTTCTGATCGCTATGGCGGTGACCTATGTCACCGAGAACGCCAGCATCTTCACCGGCTTTCCGTTTGGTCACTATGAACACACCGCCCACATGGGGCCACAGCTCCTCAAGGCGCCGCTGCTGGTCGGGCCGATTTTCGCGGTGGCCGGCTATCTCGGCTGGGCGCTGGCTGGCCTCTTGCTCGGCGATGCCTTCAGCGCGCGGCGCCTGGCGCCCTTGATCGCGCGGCCGCTGATCGCGGCCTTCATTACCAGCGCCTGGGATCTGTGCGTCGACCCCATCGGCGGCACCATGAATCGCGATTGGATCTGGGCCGAAGGCGGCGGCTATTTCGGTGTGGGCTGGATGAATTTCTTTGGCTGGATGCTGACCATGTTCACCATCTTCACGCTGTTCGCTCTCTACCTCGAGCGTCAGTCGGCACGACCGCCCACGCCGCAAGGCTACGGCTACTGGCTGCAGCCCATCGTGTTCTGGACGCTGATAGCGCTGCAGTTTCCGCTGCTGTTCGCGATCGTGCCGGACTTCAAGATCAGCGACCCAACGGGACACGCCTGGCAGGCCGCGGATCTTCTGGAAACGATGATGCTGGTCAGCATATTCACCATGCTGTTTACCGCGCTGCTCGCCTGTTTCCAGTTACTGCGCTGGCGCGTGGAGTCGGCGCCGCCAGCGCATTAGCGCCACGCGCCTACAGCCCGACAATATCGAAAAAGCGGAACTGCGCTTCGCCGTCGACGAACTTCGCCAGTTCGGTCAGCACACCTTCGCGCTCGCGCCATGCGAAATAGCGCTCGTAATGCTGGCGGCTGTCCCACAGTTCGACAAAGGCGAAATTGTTGGGGTCGTCCTGGTTGCGCGTGACCGACACCGACACGCAGCCTTCACGGCAGCGCGTATCCGGCAGGATCTGGCGCAGCCAGCCGAGCAGGGTGTCGACGCTTTCAGGCTTGGCACGAAATTCGATATGCACGAGACAGGTCATGGCGCACCTCTTGCTATGGGTTGATGGTTAATAGGCAATGCAGCGCAGGCATTCACGCCGTCGCCGAATGCAGCACGCGGCCCGCGCGCGCACCGCTGTCCACGCCATGCTCGAACAGCAACTGGCCGTTGACGATGGTGTACTCGACGCCCCGCGCGGTCATCACCAGGCGCCGACCGCCGCCCGGCAGATCGCGGCGCATGGTGCCGGTCACGTCGGAGCCGACGGTGGCGAGATCGAAGACAGCGAAGTCCGCCGCCATGCCTGGCGCGATGCGGCCGCGCTTGCTAATGCCGAAGAAATCGGCCGGCTCGGAAGTGATGCGTTTGACGGCGTGCTGCAGACTCATCGCCTGGCGCTCGCGCACCCAGGTGCCAAGCAGGTAAGTGGCATAGCCGGCATCGCAGATGCTGTCGACATGGGCGCCGCCGTCAGACAAACCAATCATGGTGCGACTGTCGGTGATGAGTTCCGGAATGCGGCTCTCGTCGGCATTGAACAGGATGTAGTTGAACTGCATGGCCAGCCCGTCTTCGATGGCGAGATCGAGGAAGGTGTCGAGCGCATCGGCGCCACGCTCCTGGGCAATCTCGGCAATGTTGCGGCCGAGATATTTCTCGAGATGCGGGCTCATGGTTTCCAGCACCGTCATCACTTCCCAGCGACCGGTGAAGATCAAGGGCCGCTTCAAGGCCTCGCGAAACTCGGCGCGGAATTTCGGCGAGCGCAGGATCTCTATCTGCCGTTCGACCGGCTGGTTCAAGACCGGCACCCAGCACGCCATGCTGGCGAGGATGAAGGGCTTGGAACAGTCGATCTGGAAAATGAACGGCCGGCAGGTGCATTGCGGAATCGCGCCGCGCGCAATGAGATCGGCGGTCTCGACCAGAGTGTTCTGCACCGCGTCCGGGTCGTCGTCGCGGTTCAACAGCGCCAGCCACGTCACCGGCCGACCGGATTCCGACAGGAACAGTTCGAGCAGCGCGCGTTCGTCGGCATTGACCTTGGACGCCTGGCTGGTCAGCGCGATTTCTATCGACCCGCGCCCCAGGTCACGCAACACGTGGGAATAGCTGCGCAGTTCATCGTGGCTCGCGAGGCGACAGGCCAGCGGCCGACCTTTGTAGCCCAGGTGCTGGGGCGCGCTGGTGGTGGTGAAACCGAAAGCGCCGGCCTCCATCGCTTCGCGCAACAGCCGCGTGACTTCGTTCATTTCCGCGACGCTGGCGGCGCGCTCCATCGATTCCTCGCCCATCACGTAATGACGGAACGGCGTCAGCGCACACAGAAAGCCCATGTTGAGGCCGCTGCCACGGCGCGCGGCGGCGGCCATGTATTCGGGAAAACTTTCCCAGTCCCAGGTCACGCCCTGCTTCAAGACGTCGAAAGGAATCGCTTCGACATTGACCAAGTCCCAGGCCGCCATTTCGCGCGCCTCGGGCCGACACGGCGCGAGCCCCACGCCGCAGTTGCCGAGCATGATGGTCGTCACGCCGTGCCAGCTCGACGGCGATGTGACATCGTCCCAGCAGATCTGCGCGTCGTAATGGGTGTGCGGATCGACGAAGCCGGGCGCGACGATGAGATCGTTGGCATCGACCACGCGCGTCGCCGCACCGGACAGCTTGCCGACTTCGACGATGATGCCGTCCCTGACGCCGACATCGGCATGGATGGGCGCGGCGCCGGTGCCGTCAACGACCGTGCCGTTCTTGATCAATAAATCGTAAGCCATCGTGGTTCCCCTGCTCGGTGCGAATTCATTCGCACATTTGTGTTGGTGTTCTGCGCCGCGTTTTCAATGCGCGAAAGAATTCGCCCCTACAACCGTGGTGATTGGGTATGGAAATCGGTCACGGCCTGATAGGCCGTGCCGATGTTGAACAGAGCCTGCTCGCCGAAAGGCTTGCCGATGAGCTGCATGCCTATCGGCATGCCGTCACCATCGAAACCACAGGGCAGGCTGAGCGCCGGCAGGCCGGTCAGGCTTGGAATGCCGGTGAAACGCATGATGGCGCCGAGCATGTCTTCCGGCGTGTCGTGCTCGATCACGACTTCAGTCGCGCCTAATGGCGTGGCGGTGAATGGCAGCGTCGGGCAGATGAACACATCGACCTTGTTGAAGGCGGCCAGAAAATCGCGGCGCAAAGTGCTGCGATAGCGCTGTGCCTGCAGGTAGTGAGTGGCGGGCAGCAGCTCGCCGACTTCGAGCAGGGTGCGCACGTCTTCGCCGTAATCCTGCGGGCGCTCACGCAGCCATTGCTGGTGATAGGTGCTGGGCTCGCTGGCTTCGATGGTCAACTGCGCGGAGATATTGGCCTGGATATTGGGAATGCTGACTTCGACGAGCTGCGCACCGAGATTCACGAACTGCGCCAGGGCGCGTGACACGGCATCGTGCACCGGCTTTTGCAGATGGGCATCGAAGTAGCCGGGGATCACACCGATACGCAGGCCGCTCAGGATGTCATCGCGCAGCGCCGTGTAATCGCTGACCGCGCAGGCATCGCTGGCGGGATCGCGCGGGTCATGGCCGGCGATGACCTGGAACATCAAGGCGCAATCGGCCGCGTCGCGGGCCAAGGGACCTGCGGTATCCATGCTCCACGCCAAGGGAATAATGCCGTGGTTGCTCACCCGCCCATAGGTCGGGCGTATGCCCACCACGCCGTTGATGGCCGACGGCAGACGAATCGAACCGCCGGTGTCGGTGCCGAGCGTGCCGTAGCACATGCGCGCCGCGAGCGCCGCGCCGGAGCCGCCGCTCGAGCCGCCCGCGAAGCGACTCGTGTTCCACGGATTGGCCACCGTGCCGTAATGGGGGTTGGCCGAGGTGCCGCCCCACGCGAATTCATGCATGTTGAGCTTGCCGACGAAAATCGCGCCGGCCTGACGCAGGCGCTGCGCGACAGTGGCGTCTTCGCTCGAAATGGCATCGGCGAGAATCTTGCTGCCGGCGGTGGTGGCGAAACCCTGCACGGCGATGTTGTCCTTCAAGGCCAGCGGCACGCCGTGCAAGGGTCCGAGGATATGGCCGGCGCGCGCCATGGCTTCCATCGCCTTCGCGACCGCGGTGGCCTGGTCGGCGAACACGCTGATGAAAGCGTGCAGGCTCCCATCCAGGGCCGCGATACGCGCCAGCGATGCCTCGACCAGCTCTACCGGCGACACGCTGCCGTCGCGTACTTTGCGCGCGGCCTCGCGCAAGGACAGATTCAAGACATCCGGGGTGAGAGCCATTCAGCAGTCCCCCGCGTCGCTCGGTGTGTGACGCAACACCGTGACGGGCACCACTTCGCGATGGGCTTCGGCCTGCATGAGACTATTCAATGCCGCACTGTCGGCAAGCCACACGGCGAGTATGGGCTGCACCACCGCGACGCGTTGCGGCGACAGCGGCAGGCCCACCGCCGCGGCCAGGGCCGCGACGTGGTCGGCGGTCACGCTGGGGATGGAAGTCGCACCCGCCTTATTGGTTTGCCCAGTCCCTTTGCGATCATTTGTGCCGTGAGTCATGGTGCGCCCCGTGCCGTTTAGCGTGGACGGCAGAATTGCACAGTTGAGGCAGCGCGCCCACCCCGTGTGCCGCGCGCCGTGTCGCGGCCGCTGCAGGTGCGCTAGCCTGTGGCCATGGACGCCGCCATCGACGCCGCCGCGCACGCACTTGCCGCCGGCGATTCACTGACCGCGCTGAAACACATCGCGCTGCGTGACGAGCCGGCGGCGCTCGCCCTGCGTGGCATCGCCATGGCGCAGCTTGGCGAATACACCCGCGCACGCGACCTGCTGCGCCGTGCCGCGCGCCGTTTCGGCCCGCGCGCCGCGCTCGAACGGGCGCGTTGCGTGGTGGCCGAAGCCGAAGTCGCTTTGGCGATGCGTGAATTCAGCCACGACCCGCGCAGCCTCAAGGCCGCGGCCGCGACGCTGGCCGCCCATGGTGATCGTGCCAATGCGCTGCAGGCACGCCTCATCGTTGCGCGCGGGCTGTTGCTGCTCGGTCAACTGGAAGGCGCCGCCGAAGCCTTGCAGAGCGTCGATACGCGCGGCCTGGGCGCGAGCCTGCGCGCCGTGGCGGCGCTGCTGGAAGGCGAACTGGCGCTGCGTTCGCTGCACATGGAGCGCGCACACGCGGCGCTGGCGGATGCCGAATCCGCCGCGCAGTCGGCGGCGGTGCCTGCGCTCCTCGCGGAAGTCGCGGCATTACGTGCCACGCTGGCGCAGCCGGCGGCGCGCATGATCGCCGCCGGCGTCGAACACCGTGTGCGGCTGGATGAAGTCGCGGCCGTGCTCGCGTCCGATGCCTGGGTGCTGGATGGCTGTCGCCACGCCATCCACTGCGCCGGCCAGTGGACCAACCTGGCGCGACGCCCGGTGCTGTTCGCGCTGGCCCGCGCCTTGGCGCAAGCGTGGCCGCGCGCTGTCGATCGCCAGGTCTTGATTGCCACGGTGTTCAATGCCCGACACGCGGACGACAGCCACCGTGCGCGCTTGCGCGTGGAAATTGGCCGTCTGCGCGCGCTGTTGTCAGCGCAGGCGCAGGTGGTGGCGACCGAGCATGGCTTCGCGCTCCGAGTCGAGCGCGAGGTCGTGGTATTGGCGCCGCCCATGGAAGGTGAACGTGCCTCGCTGACCGCCTTGCTGGCGGACGGCGCGGCGTGGTCGACATCCGCCCTGGCACTGGCGCTGGGCGCGAGTCAGCGCAGCGTGCAACGCGCGTTGGTGGAGCTCGAAGCCGAGCAGCGCGTGCGTTCCATCGGCCGCGCCCGCACGCAGCGCTGGCTCGCCTCGCCCTTGGCGGGATTCACGCCAATCTTGTTACTCCCGGCGGTCGCGCCATCGGTCTAGAGTGTCCCCACGGCGCCACTCGAACGGCGCGCCAGCGAGGCCGACATGAATCAAGCCATAGCCCCACCCACCACTCACGCCGCGGAAATCGTGCGCGAATACGGGCCCTTCGCCGGCGCACCGCCCATCCACGGCGTGACCCACGATGGCCAGCGCGTGTGGGCCGCCACCGACCAGCGCCTGCTGGCCATCGACCCGGCGAGCGGCGACACGGTGCGCAGCATCGAACGCGCCAACGATGCCGGCACCGCCTTCGACGGTGAATTTCTGTATCAGCTCGTCGAGCGACGCATCGACAAGATTCGCCTCGACGACGGCCAGGTAGTCAGTTCCATTCCCGCGCCCGGCCAGGACGGCAACTCCGGCCTGACCTGGGCCGAAGGCAGCCTATGGGTGGGCGCCTATCGCGACCGCCGCATTTACCAACTCGATCCGGCCGACGGCGCGGTGCTGCGCACCATCGAATCGAACCGCTACGTGACCGGCGTGACCTGGGTGGACGGTGAACTCTGGCACGGCACCTGGGAAGACGATCAAAGTGACATACGGCGCATCGACCCCGACAGCGGCGCGGTGCTGGAGCAATTGCAGATGCCGGCCGGCAGTGGCGTCAGCGGACTCGAATCCGATGGCGCGGAGCTATTCTTCGCCGGCGGCGGCGCGAGCGGCAAGCTGCGCGCGGTGCGCCGCCCAAAGCGCGCATGATGGGTGCGAATTCAATCGCACATTGAAAGCCGACCAACAACGTGCGAACGCATTCGCACCGACAGGAGAACGACATGACCACGCCCAACGCTGCTACTGCTTTCAGTGACCATGCCGTGGTCACACCCGATCAATGGCTGAGCGAACGCAAAAAACTGCTGGCGCGCGAAAAGGAATTGACGCGGCTTCACGATGAAACGGCCGCTCTGCGTCGCGCCCTGCCGTGGGTGCGCATCACCAAGGACTACGTATTCGACACGCTCGATGGCCAACGCCGCCTGGCTGAATTGTTCGCCGGCCGCAGTCAACTCATGGTGCAGCACTTCATGCTCGGGCCGGGCTGGGAACAGGGCTGCCCGAGCTGCTCGTTCATGGCCGACCATGTCGACGGCATGACCGTGCATCTCGCCGATCGCGACGTGAGCTTCGTGGCGGTGTCGCGCGCACCGCTCGCCGAGATTCAACGCTTTCGCCAGCGCATGGGCTGGCGCTTCAACTGGGTGTCATCGAACGGCAGCCCGTTCAACTACGACATGCACGTCAGCTTCACGCCCGAGGAACGCGCCCGGGGCGAGATCTATTACAACTATCATCTGACCAGTTTCCCGAGCGAGGAAGCGCCGGGCGTGAGCCTCTTCTACCGCAACGGCGCCGATGAAGTGCTCCACACCTACTCGACTTTCGGTCGCGGCGTGGAGGTCATGATCGGCACCTATCAAGCGCTGGACCTCGCCCCCAAGGGCCGCAATGAACGCGATGTGCCGCACAAGATGGAATGGGTGCGTCACCATGACCGCTACGCGCCGCAGGCGACTGCCGGGAGCTGTTGCGCGGGCAAGTCCTGAGGCAGGACGGGTGGGAGGCGGTGGTAAGCTGCGTCGAGGCAGCAAGCCTTCCTCCCCCACCGCCAGGAGCCAGCCATGGCCACAGTTCGCAACGCAAACGCCGTGCATACCGTCAGCGCACGCGCGCGCAAGCTTCGCCCGCTGGATTTTGAAGCGATACGGCAGTTACTCAGCCACTATTGCGTACTCATCGACCGCGGCAGGCTCGATGAACTGGTGGCGCTCTATCATCGCGACGCGCTGTTCTCGGTGTCATTCGACAGCGTCAAATCCCACAGCGGCCGTGACGCCATCCTCGCCTGGTATTCAAAGTTCTTTTACGAGCCGCCGCGCAAGGTCGGCTTTCCACGCCACAAATTGTTCGAACCCTGCATTCTCGAAACACAGGGCCGCGTGACGGCCACCAGTTATTTCGATTCTGATTTCGTCGAAGCGAGCGGCGCGGTGCGCATACTCGCCGGCCGCTATGACGATGTGCTGATCAAGGAACGCGGGCGCTGGTATTTCAAGGAACGCAGCATCCTCATTCATCACCACTATTCGCCCGGGCCGGCAATTGCAGGCATGGCCTCGTAGCTGCGAATTCATTCGCACATTCGAATCGCAGTCACAGCCCGTAAAACCGCGCCGCCGCGCCGCGGAACATCGCGTCCTGCTCGGCTTCGCTGTAACGCGCCGCCATCTTCTTGTAGGCATTCCATAGCGAGGCATAGGTCACGGCGCATTTGTCGACCGGAAAATTGCTTTCGAACATGCAGCGTTCGGGCCCGAAGTGTTCGATGGCGTGGTGGAAATAGCGCGCCCATTTCTCGACCAGGAGGTCTGAGTTCGGCGGCGCCGCCGCCTGCTCGAAGTGGAAGCCGTTCCACGGCATGGCCATGCCACCGAGTTTTATTGAAACATTGGGGCAGGTGGCGAGCTCCGCCAGATCGCGCGCCCAGATCCTGTAGACCTCTTCCTCATGTCCGGCGTACTGGCCGATGCCGACCGGCGTACCGAGGTGGTCGAGCACGATGGGCGTATCGGGGAAGTCGCGCGCCAGCGCGGTCAGATGCGGGGTCTGGGGATGGTAATGCCAGGCGTCGAAGCGCAGGCCCATGTCGGTCAACACCTTGAAGCCGGCGCGGAAATCCTTTTCTCCGTAGACGTTGCGATGGGACACGCCGTCCATGATGAACAGCACCTCGCTGCTCTCATCCCAGGCCACTATCTGGCGAATGCCGCGGAACAGCGGGCTCGCCGCGCAATGGGCTTCCAGCACTTCGCGTGCACGCGGATGACGCAGGTCCGCTTCGCCCATCATGGCGCCGATCTGCGCCGCCTGCGGCCGCTGTGCGGCACGCGCGGCGATGGCCGCCACGCCCTCGGTTTCACCGACACACTGCAGATGCTCCGGACCGTCCTGGCGGTAGCCTTCCCAGCATTGCAGGTAGACGGTCTTCTCGACCTTGTGGGTGGCGGTGTCGGCCCACAGCATGTCGAGGTCGTAGTCCGGAAAATGCTCGGTGTCTTTGAAAAAATGATGATGCGGGTCGATGATGCGCCGAGATGTGTCGATGGCAAGCTCGGTGGATTGAGCCAGCCAGTCCTCGTTCAGGACTACTATCGCCATGAGTGTTTCCCCTCGTTGTGCCTGGTGCGGCCGGCCCGAGCATCGCCCAAACGACCGTCGCGCGCCAACCCACTTTCGGTGGTGGGCCCCGGCCGGTGGTGTTTGTGATGCGAGTGGCTGTGCAGCGCCGGCGACGCCGCTAGAATGCAGCCCGGATTGGATGCCCCTCTCAAAATCAAAGGACGCCTGCATGTGAATTCTCCCGTATGACAAGCAAACGACCGCAGCACTCTCCTTCCGAAATCGACGGGCATTGGCCCGGCATCAGCTATCCCGACGACCACGGACTGCAGGCCCGCGCCGCGGTCAACGGTGTGCGCCATTCAAAATATTTTGCCTACAGCGACTTCGATGGCGACGTGAAGGCCGCCCACGAGGCCGCCGCGCAATGGCGCATGCGCACCAAAGCCGGGCGCCGCTTCAAGTTGCGCAGTCGTGGCCCCTATGAGCGCAAGCAGAAGCGCCGCGCGGACGGCGTCATCGAGCACGCCATCATCTGCCGCGCACAGTGTCCGGACGGCAAACCTCTGGAAGTGAAGTTCTACATCGGCACCGAGAACACCGTCACCGAGCAGCGCCGCCGGCGCGCGCAGCTGCGCGCCGAGATGTGGTGGGGCCAGTATCGACGCTGGTATGAAGATGGCGGCCGCCATCCAATGGAACCGCGCGAAGGCTAGAAGCCGTTATCATCATCGGCTTGGCCTCAAGGACCGATAACCCTGCCCATGCCTGCTGTATACATGAACAACGTGTTGCCCACGCTCGCCGCCTGGCGACGCGACGGGCACCGCGCCGCGCTTGCCACCCTGGTGTTCGTCGACGGCTCCGCGCCGCGCCCGCGCGGCAGTCAGATGGCGATACGCGCCGACGGCATGGCGGTCGGCAATCTCACCGGTGGCTGCGCCGAAGCCGCCATCATCGCTGAAGCGCAGGATTGCCTCGCACAAGGGGCCAATCGCATCGTGCGCTACGGCAAGGATTCGCCGTATATCGACATTCGTCTGCCCTGTGGCTCGGGCATCGATGTTTTTTTTGACGTGACGCTCGCCGAAGCCGCGCTCAATCAAGTGCTGGACGCCAACGCCGCGCGCCAGCCCGCCTCACTGGTATTCAATCTCACGCAGCGCGCCTGTCACGTTGAAGCAGGTGAAGTCACGCTCGACAGCGGCGATACCTGGGCGCGCCTGTGCGAGCCGGCCATCCGCATCTGGGCCGTGGGCAAGGGCCCGCTGGTGCCGCTCATTGCCACGCTCGGCAGCGCGGCGGAATTTGAAGTCATTGCCTGTTCGTCAGAGCGGGAAACCCTCGACATGGCGCGACCCCACGCCGCGCAAGCCCATGCCCTGACCACCGCCGACGGCTTCGATTGCGGCCCGCTTGATCCGTGGACGGCGTTCGTCTCGCTCTTTCACGAACACGAATGGGATGCGCCGATTCTCACCAAGGCGCTCGCCAGTCACGCTTTCTATGTGGGCGCGCTCGGCAGCAAACGCACGGCCGAGGCGCGTCGCGAGACCTTGGCCGACATGGGCGTGCCAGCCGATGTCATCGCCCGGCTGCATGGGCCGGTGGGTCTCGATCTCGGTGCGCGCAGTCCACCGGAGATCGCCTTGGCGATACTCGGGCAAATCGTCAAAGTGAGGCGGCGCGGCCAGGGCTGAACAGTGTGCGTTGCCCGCAACGGGCAACGCGGTCGACGGTTTTTCAGATCCGCTGACATCACCTCAGCGACTCACCTGGCGCAAGCAGCGCGCCGGTCGCTTCTCGGTCGTCGATGAATTTCCCTAATTCCAAAAGGCTTGATTTGCTTTGCGCTTAAAGATAGATCTGTCGTTCATCTTTTAAACAAACCGCTCACCATCGAGCACAAAGCGCACAGGAGAGACCCGATGTTGGTACTGTCCAGAAAGATTGGCGAGAAGCTCAGAGTCGGTGAAAACGTCGCCATCACGGTGCTCGGCGTGTCCGGTCGTCATGTGCGCATCGGCATCGAGTCGCCGCAGCGCATTCCCATTTATCGCGAGGAAGCCGTGCGCAAAACGCCACGTCTGCCTGCCGCCGGCGCGCATGACTGAGTCGCGCCGCCTGCTACCCCACGCACCATACCCACTTCGGAAATACGCCATGGCAGCTCTTTCGATTCACGGCAATTCATCAACAGCGGCGCGCACACGGCGCCCAACGGCGCTACTGACGGTGACCCTCGCCCTCGCCTGCACGCTGGCAAGCGCGCTGACGTGGGCCGACGCGCGCGAGTTCGAGATGACCATCGAAGACACGCGCATGACCTTGGTCGACAAGCAGGATTTCCACACCTTCGCCTTCAATGGCCAGGTGCCCGGTCCGCTCATTCACGTCAAGGAAGGTGACGACATCACGGTCAAGGTCATGAATCTCACTTCTCTGCCGCACACCATCCATTGGCATGGCCTGTTGCAGCGGGGCACCTGGCAGAACGATGGCGTGCCGGGTGTCACCCAGGAAGCGATCAAGCCCGGCGAGGATTACACCTATCACTTCGTCGCCGCGCCGTCCGGCACCATGTGGTACCACTGTCACGTGAACGTCAACGAACACGTGGCCATGCGCGGCATGTGGGGACCATTGATCATCGACCCGCGCGAGCCCAAGCCGATAGAAAAAGCCGTGACTCGCGATTTCATCCTCATGCTCGCCGACTGGGATGACAAATGGGCGAACAAGCCCGGTTATGGTGGCGTGCCGGGCGATGTCTTCAATTACTTCACCATCAATGGCAAGGCCTATCCCGACACCCAGCCACTGCGTGTGAAGAAGGGCGATGTGCTGCGCCTGCGCCTGATTGGCGCCGGCGAACTCATCCACTCGATCCACATTCACGGGCATGTGTTCAAAGTCGCGTTCAAGGACGGTCATGCACTGCCCGCGCCCTATGAAGCCGACACCATCCTGGTCGGGCCCGGCGAACGCTACGACCTCATCTTCGAAGCCGACAACCCCGGCCTGTGGATGGTGCACGACCATGTCGACTCGCACACCGTCAACGGTGAGAAGCCGATGGGCGGCATCATGACCGTCATCCAGTACGCCGAGATCGACACCACCAACAGCGTCTACGAATGGAAGAACAAGCCGGTACAGCCGGACTTCTTCTACGAAGAGTCACTGAAGGCGCCCTACGGCCTGCACACCCCCGCCCTGTTCAAGGGCACCGCCATCCAGTGATGTGAAGGAGACTCGCCATGCGTCATTTCCTGTCCGCGCTGCTGTTGCTGTCGGCCACGGCGTTCGCCGCCGACGGATCACAGCTGCTGCAGCAACAGTGCGCCCAATGCCATGCGCTCAGCGCGCCGCCACAAACCAGTATCGACCGCCTGTGGTCACGCAAAGGCCCCGATCTTTACTACGCCGGAGACAAATTTCAGCGTAACTGGCTGGTGGCGTGGCTGCAGGCGCCGGTCCGTATCCGGCCGGGCGGCGAATTCTATCGGCACCATCTCAAGGATGGCGCCGACGGCGACGCGATAGACGAAACCACGCTCACGCCCCACGTCAAGCTGGATAAGGACAGCGCGGTAGCGGTGGCGGACGCCTTGCTGGCACTGCATACGCCGGCGCCGGTCGAGAGCGGCGCCTACAAGGGCGCGGCGGTCAGCGCCACCATGGGCGCGATGTTCTTCGGCAAATTGCGCGGTTGCGCCGCCTGCCATCAAGACGCGCCCGGCAAAGGTGGCATGTCGGGCCCCGAGCTCTACACCGCCAGCAGCCGCCTCAACGCCGATTACGTCTACAGCTACATCAAGCATCCCCAGGCTTTCGATGCCCACGTGTGGATGCCCGACGCGGGTCTTGGCGAAAGCGATCTGCAACGCCTGACCGGTTATCTCATGCAACTCAAGAGCGGGGCGAAGCCATGAAACGACTCATCGCACACTCGGCGCTGGCGCTGTGCCTGTCGCCGCTGGCCGTTCACGCCGGCAGCGCCCATCCGCAGGCGGAACGCAACTACGACACCTACTGCGTGCAGTGCCACGGCGTGCATCGCAATGGCAAAGGCATCAACGCCGCGCACATGAGCGTGCAGCCGCGCGATCACACCGACAGCAAGGCCATGAGCGACGTGCCGGACGACGAAATGTTCAAGGCCATCAAAGAGGGCGGCCTGGCGGTAAACAAATCCATCCTCATGCCGGTATGGGGCAAGGTCTTGAGCGACGCGGAGATACACGAGCTGGTCGCCTACCTGCGTGAAACCTGCAAGTGCGGCAAGTGACGGCAGTCCAAACATTCCACAAGTCGAGAGAGAGGGGCAATCATGAATCGATATTTGCAACTGACTTTGGCGGCGGGCCTGGCGGTGCTGTTCGCGGCGCCGGTGGTGACGCAGGCCGAAGTGGTCAAGGTCACCTTGACCAGCAAGGAAGTCGACCTGCCGATAGACAACAAGGGCACCACCTACAAGGCCTGGACCTTCGAGGGCAAGATCCCGGGGCCGGTGGTGCGTGTGAAGCAAGGCGACACCGTCGAGTTCACGCTCATCAACGACAAGTCCAACAAGAACTCCCATTCGATGGACTTTCACGCCGCGCGCGCCGACGTGGTGACTGACTTCGCGCCGATCAAGCCCGGCGAGACCAAGCAGTTCACTTTCAGCGCCGACTATCCCGGTGCTTTCTTCTATCACTGTGGCGCCGATCCGATGATGCAGCACATCGCGCGCGGCATGTTCGGATTGATCATCGTCGATCCTAAAGACCCCGCGGCGATGCCCAAGCCCGATCGCGAATACGTGCTGGTGCAGTCCGAGCTCTACCCCAATCCCGAGGACCGTGAGGCCATGATGGCCAACAAATGGTCCAACGTGATGTTCAACGGCGGCGTGTTCAAATACGACCCGGTGCATGATTCCAATGCCACGCGCTGGCTGCAGGCCAAGCCCGGTGAACGGGTGCGCGTGTATTTCGTCAACGCCGGGCCCAACGAGTTCTCGTCTTTCCACCCCATCGCCGGCATCTGGGACAAAGTCTGGCCGAGCGGCAACCCCGCCAATGAAATGACCGGGATGCAGAGCTTCACGGTCGGGCCCGGCGATGCGGCAGTATTCGATTTGATCTCGCCCAAGGCCGGCGCCAACGCCATCGTCAGTCACTCGCTGAAGCAGGCGTTGACCGGCGCCATCGCGGTCATCATGTTCAGCGACGATGCCGATCCCAACATGGGTCACGGCGAACAGATAGTGGTGCGCTGAGCTCCCATGTGGCGTAGAGACGGGGCAAGACATCCCGCCTGTGCGCCGCTGCTGGCGCTGTGCCTGTTGTTGGGCACGGCGCCTTCCCTGACGGCGGCGCCCGAGCAAGCGCTGTCAATGCACGAACACACGCACGGCAGCGAGCAAGCGGCCGCGCGTTACACCTGCCCCATGCATCCGCAGGTCCAAAGCCCGACGCCCGGCCGCTGCCCGATATGCGGCATGGATCTCGCGCTTGCCCCGAATGGCGACACCGGCCCCGACACTCACGACACAGCGGCGCCGCCAGCGCCGGCGGTGAGCGTCACCGCCCATGCCGCGCAAGTGTTGAGCCTGCGCACCGCGCCGGTCGTGACGCGCGCGATTGCACCGCGCGTGAGCACCTGGGCACGCACGGTGGCGGACAGCAGCAACGAGCGCATCGTGTCGGCGCCGGCCGAAGGCTGGATACGCGCCATGCATATCGACCGCGTCGGCATGCGCGTCACGGCTGGCACGCCGCTGTTCGAGATCTACGCGCCCGAGCTGCAACAGCGGCAGCGGGATTACATCGACACGCTCAATCGCCGCGACCAGATGCTGGCCACGCTCACCAGCATGGACGGCCAGAACGGTCAGTTGCTCGCCAGCCTCGCGCGTGAACGCCTGCGTCTGCGCGAACAGTTCGTGCTGCTCGGAATCGCACGCGCGTCATTGGACGACATTGAACGTCTGCGCCGCGTCAGCGATACCTTGACGGTGGTCGCGACCAGCGCCGGTCAGGTCACGGCCCTGGATGCGCGCAGCGGACAGGCGGTCGCGCCGGGCGAAGCCTTGTATCGTCTGCTCGACACTGACAGCGCGGTGCTGGATGTGATGCTGAGTCCCAGGCAGCGCGCCACGCTCGCCGCGCCGGTCGAATTGCGTGTCGAACAAGACAGCACGCTCTTTGCCCTCGATGTGCGCGACGCGGTGTTCAATCCGCGCGCACAGGCCTATGGCGTGCGCATCGTGGTCGCGGGCCTCACGCAACATGCGCCCGGCGAAGTGCTGGCCGTCAGCTTGCAGGGCCCCGCGCAAACGCTGCCGGCAGTGCCGCGCGCGGCGGTGCTCGAAGACAGTGAAGGGTCCTTCGTAATGGTGGCCGATGCACAGCACGGCTATCGCGCGCGGCGCGTGTCGGTGGCGGTGCGCGATGCGGACTGGGTCGGTATTGAACACGGCCTCGACACCGATGAAATGGTGGTGGTGGACGGCCAATACCTGCTCGACGCGGCGGCCACGCTCGAAGCCAGCTTCGACAACGCGAGCGAGCGCTGAAGCATGCGCCTCGCGGCCCTCATCGCGTGGTCGGTGCGTGCGCGTTACCTGGTGGTGGCGGCCACCGTGCTGCTGGCGCTGGCCGGCGCGCTGAGCCTGCGTCATGCACCGCTCGATGCGCTGCCCAATGTCGCCGAACCGCAAGTCATCGTGCGCAGCGCCTACCCTGGCCGCACGCCGGAACAGGTCGAACGCGAACTCGCCTACCCACTCGCCACCGCACTGGCCGGCACCCCCGGCGCCGCCGCGGTGCGCGGCGTTTCGATGTACGGCGAATCATTTCTGTACGTCGTATGCGCCGCCGGCACAGACGCCGAAGCGATGCGCGTGCGCGTGGCGCAGCGTCTGCAGGAGGTGCAGCCGCGCTTGCCGGCCGGCGTCACACCCGCGCTCGGACCGGATGCGAGCGGTGTGGGCTGGATATTTCAATACGCGCTCATCGCACGCAAGGTGGCGCTGTCACCGGGCGCGCTGCGCGCCGTGCAGGACACTTATCTCAAACCCGAACTGCAGAGCCTCCCCGGCGTCGCCGAAGTCGCCAGCGTCGGCGCCGAGGCGCGCGAATTTCGCGTCGACCTCGACCCGCGCCGCGCACTCGCCCATGGCCTCGCGCCCGAGGCGATAGGCGAGGCCATCGTCAACGCCAACGTGTCGGCCGGCGGTGGTGCGCTCGATCTCGGCCAGCGGCGCGTGGTGGTGGCCGCCGACAATCGACTGCACAGTCTTAGCGATCTGCGTGCGGTGCCCGTCAGGACCGAAGGCGGCGCATTGCGCCTCGACGACCTCGCGCACGTCAGCGAAGGGCCGACGGCCGCCATCGGCTACACCGATGTCGATGGGCGCGGCGCAGTCACCGGTGGCATCGTCATCGCGCGCCAGGGCGAGAACGTGCTCGATGTCACGACCCGTGTCAAAGCGCGACTTGCCGAGTTGGCGCGCGGCTTGCCCGAGGGCGTCGAGCTCACACCGCTCTACGATCGTTCGACACTCATCGTCGACGCGTTGCGCAATCTGCGTGGCCGTCTGCTGGAAGAAGTGGCGGTAGTGTTCATCGTCTGCGTGCTGTTGCTCGGCTCTTTGCGCGCCGCCAGCGCGGCGGCGCTGGCCCTGCCTCTCGGTCTCGGCGTCGCGGCGCTGGCCTTGGCCTGGCAGGGCATCGAGCTCAACATCATGTCCCTCGGCGGCATCGCGATTGCGCTCGGCGCGACCACCGACGCGGCGATAGTCATGACCGAGAACGTCAGCCGTCGCCTGGCCCGCCGTGACAGTGAAACATCGCGGCTCGATGTCATCGCGCGCGCCGCCGCGGAAGTCGGGCCGGCGCTGTTCTGGTCGCTGCTCTTGATTACCGTGTCGTTCCTGCCCGTACTCCTGCTCGGTGGCCGTGAAGGGCGTTTGTTCGCACCGCTGGCAGTGACCAAGAGCTGGCTCATGGCGGTGGCCTGCGTGCTCGGTGTGACGCTCATCCCGGCGCTGCTCGCGCTGTTGGTGCGCGAGGGTGATGATGAAACCCACAGCCCGTGGCTGCATCGTCTGCAGCATGGCTATCGCGTCTTTCTTAACGCAATACTTGCACGACCGCGGCAGCTGGCCGTGCTGGCGACCATTGCGCTGGTGTCCGTCGCGTGGCCGCTCGCACACATGGGCGCGGAGTTCATGCCGCCGCTGGACGAAGGCGATCTTTTGTACATGCCGACCACGTCGCCCGGCATGACCGGCACCCATGTGCGCGAGCTCTTGCAGCGCACCGATGCCTTGATTGCTGAGTTGCCCGAAGTCGAACACGTATTCGGCAAAGCCGGACGCGCCGACACCGCCACCGACCCGGCGCCGCTTGCGATGCTCGAAACCACCATCAAGCTCAAGCCGCGCGCGCAATGGCGGCCAGGCAAAAGCAGCGCTGACCTGATCGCCGAACTCGACGCCAAGCTGCGCCTGCCGGGGCTGCTCAACAGTTGGGGCTATCCGATACGTACACGCATCGCGATGTTGAGCAGCGGCGTGAAGACGCCGCTGGGTCTGCGCATCAGCGGCCCCGATTGGCGCGCCAACGAACGCATTGCCACCGCCGCGGCCGCCGCGCTCGGCACACTGCCGGGTGTGCGCAGCGCCATCGCGGCGCGCGCTGGGCGCGGTGAATATCTGGACCTGAAACTCGATCGAGCGCACGCCACCGCGCTGGGCGTCGACGCCGCCGCGCTCGGCCGCTACGCCGGCTTTCTGACCGGCACCGACGCAGTCACCACCGTCAACGGCGACAGCACCGAAAAGATCCCAGTCACGCTGCGCGTAACGCCAGCACTGCGCGCGTCACTCGCCGCACTACGCGAACTGCCGCTGGTGAGCAGCGATGGCGCGGTGCCGCTGGCCGCCGTCGCCACGCTCACGCGCCGCCAGGGACCGAGCGAGATCCTGAGCGAAGCCGGGCGGCCGGTCAGCTATGTCTATGTCGACATCGCGCAGGGCGACGCCGCGCAGGTCATGGCGAGCGCCGCACCGCGGCTCGCGGCCTTGGCCTTGCCTGCCGGCGTAGCGGTGGCCTGGGTCGGGGAACATGAGGACTATGGGCGTGCCATGCAGCGCCTGCTGCTCATCGCGCCCTTGGTGCTGTGTGCGGTGATCGCCTTGCTGTACGCGGTGTTCCACGACTTGAAGCGCGTTGCCCTGATCCTGTTGACCTTGCCATTCGCACTGGTCGGCGCCCTGTGGCTGGTCTACCTGCTCGATTTCAGATTTTCCGTCGCGGTCGCTGTCGGCCTCATCGCCCTGGCAGGCGTCGCCGCCGAGTTCAGCGTGGTGATGGTGCTCTATCTCGACAACGCCGTGCGCGAAGCGGGCGCCACGCTCACAGACCGAGACTGGCACCGCGCGGTGCTGGCAGGCGCGGTGCAACGTCTGCGCCCCAAACTCATGACGGTCGCCGTGATCAGCGCCAGCCTGCTGCCGGTGATGCTGTCCGACGCCGTCGGTTGCGATGTCATGCAGCGCATTGCCGCGCCCATGCTGGGCGGCATGCTGAGCGCGCCGCTGGTGTCGATGCTGTTGCTGCCGGTCATTTACCACCGCGCGCTGCGCGCTTGGTCGGTGCGCGGGAGCGAGCTTTCGGTGGCGGCACCGCCACCGGCAATATCGCCTGCTGCATGTGCCGGCTCTGCACCAGGTCCCGCACATTGAAGCCGGCAAGATGGTCAAGGAAAGCGCGCTGCGCGCCGCGCAAGGCACTGCGCAGTGCGCAGCGCGGCATCAAGGGGCATTCACCGTCATAGCCGTCGGCCAGGCAATCGATGACGGCGATGGACTCCTCGCAATGTTCGATCACTTCAGCCAAGTTGATGTCCGCCGGCTCGCGCGCCAGGCGCATGCCACCGCCCTTGCCGCGCACGGTGGTGATATAGCCCGCCAAGGCCAGCCGGTGCACGACCTTCATCAAATGATTGGAAGAAATGCGGTAACTGCTCGCGAGTTCGGCAATGGTCACGAGGCGCTCGCGCTGGCAGCTCAAATACATGAGCACGCGCAGGCAATAGTCGGTGAAGCGGGTCAGTTGCATGGCAGTTCCGTGGTGTTGTGATGGGCGAGGATGTCCCGCGCGGTATCGACGATGCGTTGCAGGCGCTCGGCGGCGGGCGGCAGGTCGACCAGAGCGCCGACGCCTTGGCCGGCATACAGCGCCATCGCCTCGAAGTCACCGCGCATATTGCGTAACGGCGAGTCGGTGCTGAACAGATGTATCGGGCGCCCGTCTTCGTCACCGATGACGGTGGGCGCGCTGTTGAACGGGTCGCCGCGTTCGCCGCGCGTTACGCTGTTGGCCAGCACACGCACCGGCGCGCCGCGCGGCCAGTTGATGTGAAAGGCCTCGGTATGCACGGTGTCGCCGGCGCGCGCCGCCAGCAGACGCGCCTTGTGATAGTCATGCGCATAGGATTCGCGCGTCGCCATGAAGGCGGTGCCGAGCACCGCGCCCTGCGCGCCCATGGTCATGAGCTGCGCGAGCTGGGCGCCGTCGACAATGCCGCCCGCAGCGAGCACCGGCACCGTGACCGCCTCGAGCACCGCTGGCAGCAGTTCGAGCAAGGGCGTGCGGCCACGCACATGGCCGCCGGCTTCGACGCCCTGCGCCACCACGACCTGCGCGCCGGCATCCACCGCCTGCCGCGCTTCGAGCGCCGAGCCGACCTGGCAGACCACGATGAGCCTCGCATCGCGCAGCCGCCGCAGCACATCGGCGCGCAGATCCCAGAACAGCATGACCGCCGCGATCTCTGCCGCCAACACTGTCGCCAATTCAGCTTCCAGCAGTGCGGGCGCCGTGGCGGCCGGGATCAGATTGACTCCAAACGGACGCCCGGTCGCCGCGCGCACCCGCGCAATCTCTGCTTCGATCAAAGCCGGCGGCTCACGCACCATGCCGAGAAACCCAAAACCGCCGGCTTCACTGACCGCCGCCACCAGCTCCGCACGCGCCACGCCGCCCAGGCCGGACAGCACCACCGGCTCGTCGCAGCCGAGCAATTCACACACCGGGGTATGCAGTAAGGACATGGGCACGCTCCCGTCGAAACGTGAAGTAGCAAGCGAGAGGCCCATTATCATGTACGCGTGGGGAATATTCACCGCGCAGGTCGTGCGGGAGAGTCGCGAGGAGTGCTTTCACACTGTTGTCAGTGGCGGTCCATCGCCTATATTTCGGTGTCGCGTCACTGATACACAACGCGGGCCACCCACACCACCGAGGCTTACACCATGAACTCCCATCCTGCCGCCGCCGCGGTCCGCTTCGACAGCGCCGCGCTTACCGCCGCCATTGCCGCCATCGGCCGCTGCGCCAAGGAATGCAAGCAGGCCGGGCAAGCCATCGACCCGGCCATCGACCTGGTGCGCGAGCATCGCCTGGGTGCGGTGCGTGTGCCTGTACCCGAGGGCGGTGGTGGCTTCAGCATGCGGCAGTTCTTTGCGATGCTGATGGCGCTTGCCGATGCCGACGCGGATGTCGCCCATATCCTGCGCGCGCATTACTGGTTCGTCGAAGAGCGTCTGCGTTCCACCAATCGCGAAGAACGGGCGCGCTGGCTCAAGCGCGTGGTGGCGGGTGAGATCTTTGGCAATGCGATCACCGAGATTGGCGGCAGTGCGGCGGTCGGCACCTGGGTGTTCGACACCAAGCTCACGCCGACCGACGGCGGCCATGTGCTGAATGGCAAGAAGTATTACTGCACCGGCAGCCGCTATTCCGATTGGGTGTTCGTGTACGCCGCCACGCCGAGCGGCACCAGTGCCTGCGCGCTGGTGCCGGTCAATCGCGAGGGCGTGTCGTTCGAGCCCGATGACTGGGATGGCATGGGCCAGCGCCTGACCGGCAGCGGCACGGGCACCTTCACCAATGTGCGCGTGGCGCCCGACGAAGTGGTGCTGACCACCGTTGAGAGTGAAGGCGGCGCAGCGGTGCAGCACGCCAGCGACCCGTATCTCGTCGGGCAGTTCGTGCAATTATTCTTGACCGCCGTCATCGCCGGCATCATGCGCAGCGTGGTGTCCGATGCGGTCGCCCATGTGCGCAAGCGCGGCCGCACCTATTCCCACGCCAGTGCCGAGAAAGCGGCGGACGATCCGTTGTTGCAGGCCGTGATCGGCGAGATAGCCAGCCAGGCCTTCGCCGCCGAAGCGCTGATTCTTGCCGCGGCCGACGCGCAGGATGCCGCGCTCGCGACCATCGAGCACGGCGCGGCGGATTTCGAACTCACCCACCGTGCTTCACTGCTGGCGGCGCAGGCCAAGGTCATCATCGACGAGCTCGCACCGCGGGCGGCCACGCAGTTGTTCGATGTGGGCGGCTCGTCGGCGGTCAAGCGCAGCGAAGATCTCGATCGTCATTGGCGCAACGCGCGCACCATCGCCTCGCACAATCCGACGGCCTACAAAGCGCGCGCCATCGGCGACTATCTCTTGAATGGCACGCTGCTCTCGACCAACGGCTTCTTCTGAATAGAATTCCATTTCCCATAGGCGCTCAATTGCCAAGCGCAGAGGACCGACCATGCCCAAGAAGATTCATCTGAATGGATTCACCCAGTGCTGCATCAATCACCATTCGGAGGGACAGTGGAAGCATCCCTTGGATGGCAGCTCGCGCGGCTATCGCGATATCCATTACTGGGTGGAACTCGCGCGCCTGCTGGAAAAGGGCGGCTTTTCCTGTCTGTTCCTGGCCGATGTGCATGGCACCTATAGCGTGTACCAAGGCTCGCGCGATACCGCCGTCAAACACGCGGTGCAGTTTCCGAGCAACGACCCGACCGTCATCATTCCGGCCATGGCCTATGCGACGCGCAACCTGGGCTTTGCCTGCACTTTCAGCACCACCTATTTCCCGCCCTATCAAACCGCCAAACTGTTCTCAACGCTCGATCATCTGAGCGGCGGCCGCGTCGGCTGGAATATCGTCACGTCTTACCTCGCCGACGCCAATGCCAACTTCGGCATTGAAGATTCCCTCACCCACGACCAGCGCTATGACCGCGCCGATGAATACATGGAAGTGGTGTACAAGCTGTGGGAGCACTCGTGGGAAGACAATGCCGTGGTGCGCGATGTGGCCCGCGATGTATTTGCCGAGCCATCCCGCGTGCACCAGATTGATCACATCGGCCAGTGGTACCAGGTGCCCGGGCCGCACATGTGTGAACCGTCGACGCAGCGCACGCCGCTGTTGTTTCAAGCCGGTCAGTCGGGGCGCGGCATGCAGTTCGCCGCCAAACATGCCGAAGCCATCTTCTGCGTCTACGCCAACATCGCCACCTGCGCGCGCGGTGTTGCCAAGCTGCGCGAAGCGACGGCGCTGGCCGGCCGCCCGAGCGATGGCGTCAAGGTCTGCCAGGGCATGTCGGTGGTGGTGGCGCCGACCGATGAAGAAGCGCGCATGAAATTCGAAACCTGCAAACGCTACACCAGCCCCGAAGGCAGCCTGGCCTTGTTCAGCGGCTGGGCGGGCATTGACCTGTCGACCATCCAACCCGATCAGCCGCTGGATGGCCGGGAGTCCAATGCCATCCAGGGCGTGCTGAGCTTTTTCAAGGACGTCGATCCCGAGCGGCGCTGGACCTTGCGCGAAATGGGCGAATGGATCTCGCTCGCGAGCGTGATGCCGAAAATCGTCGGCAGCCCCACCACCGTCGCCGACGAAATCGAACGCTGGATAGACGAGACCGATATCGACGGCATCAATCTCGCGCCGCCGGTGCAACCGACAGGCTTTCGCGATTTCGTCGAACTGGTGGTGCCGGAACTGCGCCGCCGCGGGCGCATCGTCGAAGCCGCCGATGGCGTCAGCCTGCGCGAGCGCTTCTTCGGTGGCGGCTCGGCGCGTTTGCCGGCATCCCATGTCGCCCATCGTTGCCTGCCGCCATGGAAAGCAGCGGCATCCGGCGCGGCGAGCTGAAGCCATGGCGCAGCCCGGCACCTCGGCCTCTTCCTCCAGCGCGGTCTCGTTTGAGACCGCGCTGCTGTTGCTGGCCACACTCACGGCCTTCGCCGCCAATTCCATCCTGTGTCGGCTTGCGCTCGCCGGCGGACACATCGATGCCCTGACCTTCACCTCGGTGCGTCTTTTGAGTGGCGCCGTGGTGTTGACCCTGGTGCTGGTGGCCAAGAGTCGCCAGCCCGTCATCGCCATCGACCCACCCGCCATGCTCGCACTCATGGTCTATGCGCTGGCGTTTTCCGTGTCATACATCGGACTCGCCGCCGGCGTCGGCGCGCTGCTGCTGTTTGGCGCGGTGCAGGTGACGATGCTGAGCGTGGGCCTGTATCGCGGCGAGCGATTGTCGGCACAGGCCTGGTTCGGTTTCGCCCTCGCGGTGGCCGGCCTCGTTACATATCTGTTGCCAGGCAAAGCATCCGCGCCCATGGGCGCCGTCGCCGCCATGCTGCTGGCGGGCTGCGCGTGGGGCGTCTATTCGCTGCGCGGCGCGCGAGGCCAGGACCCGGTAGCCGCCACCACTTCGAACTTCCTCGCCGCCGCGCCACTCACCGTGGCCCTCGCCGTCATCTTCGGCAGCGGCTGGCACATCACCACCGAGGGCATGGTGCTCGCCGCCCTCTCCGGCGGCTTAACCTCCGGCTTGGGTTACGTGCTGTGGTATCACGTCGTAAAAAAGATCCCGGCCTTGACCGCCGCCACCGTGCAACTCAGCGTGCCGATACTCGCGGCCTTTGGTGGCGTGGTGATCCTCGGTGAACCGTTGACGTCGAGACTCGCCTTCGCCGGCGTCGCCGTGCTCGGCGGCATCGCACTGGTGGTGAAAGGGCGACAGGGGACGGTGGCCGCGGCTTCGGCCAAGCCGGCACAGCAGAGTGGCGCGGTGGTGCGTGAGCAGTGGATTTATGGGGCGGGGATTTAGGGCCGCAACTGAGAAAATGCGGTAAGACCGACGTCATTCGTCGCTTGGGCTATCGAAAATCTCGAAGTCAGGGCGACACCGGTCTCGCTGCTGACGATTTCGCCATCCCTACGGAAGGTCGCCCGCGTGGCGGTCACTCACCGGCCGGTGCGGTGCAGCTATTGAGTGAGCATGCCTCCGCCCCCAAAACAACGCGATGAGCGTCAGGGCAAGCGCGGCACCTGACATCGTGCATCGGTTATGAGTTGTTGTTCCTTGAACGCGTCTCATCGTGAGGCGCTTAATCGAGCAGTGGCCGTTGTCCTGTTTTGTGAACTGGTCACGGAACCGGTGGCGTTGCGCAGAGTTCCATACGTACAAGACCGTTACTCGCGGCCTGTGGATTGCAGAAAGGACATGTCACGATGGTATTGCAACGTTTGCTCTTGACCGCAATGACCGCGGCCTTGTTGGCCACCTCGGGCTGCGCGACTACGACCAGCGGCGGTGCCGTTGGCGCAACCCGTCCGCAACTCATGCTGGTGTCGTCTGCACAGGTCGAACAAATGGCTGCCCAGAGCTATACCAAGCTGGTTGCCGATGCCAGCCAAGGTGGTGTTCTCAACAAGGATGCGAAGATGCTTCAACGGCTGCGCGCTGTCGCTGCGCGCATCGCGCCGCAGACCGGCGTGTTTCGTGCGGATGCGCCCGCCTGGAAATGGGAAATCAATGTACTCGACAGCCAGGCGCTCAATGCTTTCTGCATGCCCGGCGGCAAAATTGTTTTTTATACCGGTCTCATTCAGCAGTTGGCGCTGAGCGATGCCGAGATCGCGATTGTCATGGGCCATGAAGTGGCCCATGCGCTTCGCGAGCATTCGCGTGAGCAGTTGTCCCAGGCGCTGCTTGCGCAAACCACCATCGGCGCCGGCGCGTCTTTGTTGGGACTGACGCAGGGCGCGGTCGATCTCGCCAACAGCGGCTACCAGGCTTTGATCGCCACGCGCTTCAGCCGCGAAGACGAAGCGGAAGCGGATCGCATCGGACTCGAACTTGCCGCGCGCGCCGGCTACGACCCACGAGCAGGCGTAACGCTGTGGAAAAAAATGATGGGCGCCGTTCAAGGCGGGCGCCCGCCCGAATTTCTCAGCAGTCACCCGGCGGAATCGAAACGGGTTGCGCAGATTGAGGCGCTGCTGCCGACGGTGTTGCCGCTGTACAAAAAGCCTTGATCGCTTCGCCCGTCCTGGGACGTGGATATAGCGCCCTAGCGCCGCTGTACTCGGCCCAGCATCAAGAGTCTGGCCCGACGCCCATGCCAACCTGCCCGCCCCGGCGAGGTGGTTCGCATACGCGGATGTGGCCCTCACGGGCAACCCTGCGGGACAGCGCGAGACCGTCACGGTCGAATGCCTGCGGCCGGCACTCTGGATGCCTCTGTCGCCGAAATCCTCGAGGTCAAACTCGCGCTCATCGGTGCGGTGGAGTCGCAAGCGCCGCTGGGCGCGTCCATTCTTGCCGAGTTGCAGGCGCGACTCCTCAGGCTGGGCCCAGCCTTATCGCGGCAGCTCGTACGGAAGCTGCCGATGGCGCCCGCATTTTGCGTCGGGGATTTCATGGTCGATGCTTCCGATTGCACTAAGACCGCATGCAATGAAAGGGACGAAGCCTCTTCGTCCTTGCCAGCAGACCGCCGAGCGCCGCCGGTTGGTGTGTGCCGGCGGGCGCGGCCACTACCGCCCCCTCACTCCAACCTGAACGCCATCACCGAATTGCGAAAAAACGTTGGCACATAAACCATCTTCGTCGCCCCATCCCAGGCGAAGTCCGCGGTGTTGGTCTTGACCGCCTTGCCGTCGAACAACAACTGCTTGTCGCCACTGGCGGGCACATACCACAGCGCGCCGCTCCACACCGAGACCAGGAAATCTCCACCGCCGATTGCCTCCACGCCATCCACACCGCCTTCCATGCCGCTGGCCAGCACTTTGATGGAGCGGTCTGCTGCGACGCGTTTCAGGCTGTTGTCGTCGAGCACATACAAGATGTCGTCGTGCACCAGCACACCGTTGGGGCCGGCGAGTGCGCTTTCGTCGAGGTGCACGGTGGCTTGGCCGTCTTTCACGGCGTAGACCTTGCGGGCCTTGGTGTCGGAGACGTAGAGCGTGCCGTGGGAGTTGACGATGTCGTTCAAGCGCTCGGCGCCGGGCAGGGCGATGCGCTCAGTGATGCGCGCGGCGTCGACGTCGATCACGGCCACGGCGTCAGCGTCGGCGGCGTAGAGGGTTTTACCGTCGTCGGAGAGGGCGAGGCCTTTGGGGCAGTTGAGGCCGGTCACCCATTCGGCGGCGATGACGGTGCCGTCGAGGCCGACTTTACCGATGGAGCCTTTGCCGTCTTTGGCCCACGGCTCGCCGTCGATGTTGGAAACATAAAGCTGCTTGCGCACCGGGTCGAGGCGTACGCCTTCCGGCGTCTTGAGGGTGGCGGCCGACTCCCATTGCTGCGTGAGTTTGTGCTCGGCCGCTTGCGCGCTCGCCATGAGTGACGAGGCGAGCAATGCGCAGGCGAGCGGGCGCAGAAGACGGGCGGAAAAAAATGCGTGGTGAATGGACGGCATCGCGGTTCCCCTCGAATAAACTCGCGACAGTATTCCACGGACGGCGCGCGATCACAGCCGCGCGCTCATTGCGGCATCAGGGTGCGGCGCTTTCCTGTTCGCGCAGCTTGTAGCGCTGCACCTTGCCGGTCGCGGTCTTGGGCAGTTCGGTGACGAAGGCAATCTGGCGCGGGTATTTGTAGGCCGCGAGTTTGTCTTTGACGAAGGCTTTGAGCTCGGCTTCGGTGGCGGCGGCGCCGGGCTTCAGCACCACGAAGGCCTTGGTCTTGGTGAGGCCTTCGGCATCGGGCACGCCGATCACGGCGGCTTCGAGCACGGCTGCGTGTTCGACCAACGTCGCTTCGACTTCGAAGGGGCTGACGTAGATGCCGCTCACTTTCAGCATGTCGTCGCTGCGGCCGCCGTAGGTGTAGCTGCCGTCGGCGTTGCGCACGTATTTGTCGCCGGCCTTGGTCCAGCCGCCCTGGAAGGTCTCGCGGGTTTTCTGGCGGTTGCCCCAGTACATCATCGCCGCGCTCGGGCCGTGGATGTACAAGTCACCGGGTTCGCCGTCGGCCACCGGGCTGCCGTCTTCGCCGCGCAGTTCGATGTCGTAGCCCGGCACCGGCCAGCCGGTGGTGCCGTAGCGCACCTTGCCCGGGCGGTTGGACATGAAGATGTGCAGCATCTCGGTCGAGCCGATGCCGTCGATGATCTCCACACCGAAGTGCGCGGTGAAGCGTTCACCGACATCGGCCGGCAAGGCCTCGCCGGCCGAGGACGCCATGCGCAGTGCCACGCTCTCTCGCGCCGGCAGCGCGGGATGGGCGAGCATGCCGGCATAGCCTGTCGGCGCGCCGAAAAAAACTGTCGGTCGTGGATTGCCGGCAGCGCCTGTCCAGCGCGCGAACACCGCCTCGGGCGTGGCGCGCTCGGGCATGAGCACGGTGGTCGCGCCGACGCTCAAGGGAAAGCTCAAGGCGTTGCCCAAGCCATAGGCGAAAAACAGTTTCGCGGCGGAGAAACACACATCGTCTGCGCTGAGATTGAGAATACGTTTGCCGTAAAGCTCGGCCGTCCACCACGGGTTGGCGTGGGAATGCACCGCGCCCTTGGGTCTGCCGGTAGAGCCCGAGGAGTACAGCCAGAAGCCGGGATCGTCGGCGCCGGTGGCGGCGGGTTTGGCGAGCGGCGAGTGGGCGGCGAGGAAGGCATCGAAATCGAGCTCGGCCGGATGCAGCGGCGCGGCCGGGCGCGACACCAGGACTTTCTGCACTTCGTGATCAGCCTTCACCAGCGCGCTGTTCAACACCGGCAACAAGGCGCCCGACACCAGCACCGCCTGGGCGCGGCTGTGCTCGAGCATGTAGGCATAGTCGTCGGCGGTCAGCAGGGTGTTGACCGCGACCGGCACCACGCCGGCATAGAGCGCGCCCAGGAAGGCGACCGGCCAGGCGCAGGTGTCCTGCATCAAGAGCAGCACGCGCTCTTCGCGTTTCAAGCCGATGGCGCGCAGGCCGGCGGCGAGGCGCCGCACGGCGTCGTCGAGGGCGGAGAAGCTCAAGGAGGCTTGGTCGTCGATGAAGGCCAGCTTGTCGGGCCGCGAGACATTGGCAGCCAAAAGGTGGGCAGCGAAATTGAAGGTCTCGTTCGGCGGCGTGAGCGCGGGAACGAGATCCGGTGGGGCGGCATGCATGCGCGGGTCTCCTCGGCTGCGTTGGGCTGCGTCATCGAGGTGGACATCTTCGACGCGCATGCATTATCTTGCGTGCAGCGAATGTAGGGTGCACCCCAGGTCATGTCAAGCAACATACTGCATGCCCCACGGCCCGCGGCAGGCGATGAATCGCCGCCTGCCGCCGCCGATGAAGAGCCACGGGATCCCTTCCTCGCCGCGCTCGGCGAACGGGCCCGCGCCCTGCGCGCACGGCGCGGCATGACACGCAAGCAGCTCGCACTCAGTGCCGACGTCTCCGAGCGCCATCTGGCCAATCTCGAATACGGCCTGGGCAATCCCTCCATCCTGGTCTTGCAACAGGTGGCCCGCGCCCTCGAATGCCCGCTCGCCGAGATCCTCGGCGACGTCACCACCCGCTCCCCCGAATGGCTGCTGTTGCGAGAGCTCCTGCACAACAGCGATGAAGACACCCTGCGGCGTGTGCGCATCGCCGTCGGCGAGCTGCTCGGCACCGGCGGCACGAGTGCGGCCAGTGGCCATGCGGCGAGTCCGCATGTTGCGCTGATCGGCCTGCGCGGCGCGGGTAAATCGACCTTGGGCGCGATGCTCGCCGAGGATCTCGGCTTTGCCTATGTCGAGCTCAGCCGTGAGATCGAGAAGTTCGCCGGCTGCACGGTCGGCGAGATCCAAGCGCTGTATGGCCAGAACGCCTACCGCCGCTACGAGCGGCGCGCGCTGGAAGAAACGGTGCAGATCTATCCCGAGGCGGTGATCGCCACCCCCGGTGGCATTGTTTCCGACCCCGCCAATTTCAACCTGCTGCTCAAGCACTGCACCAGCGTGTGGCTGAAGGCCACGCCCGCCGACCACATGAAGCGCGTGGTCGCGCAGGGCGACCTGCGGCCGATGGCCGGCAGCAGCGAGGCGATGGAAGATTTGAAGTCCATCCTGGCCGGCCGCGAGGCGTTTTATTCCAAGGCCGATCTCGAACTCGACACCAGCGCCCAAGCGCTGGCCGAGACCTTCGTCGCACTGCGTGAGTTGGTGCGTCGCGCGCTGCAACTCGAGATTTAGAAGATGCATTGAAATGCATTTTCAGCTTGACGCATCCCGATGCCTGCACTATGTTGCCGGCCGCTCAGCCCTACAGCCCTGGCCAACACCCTGGCCCCGACCCTGACCGGAGATCGCCCGTGAGCCAAGACACCCCCGTCGATTACCAGACCAGCCCCGCCCAGTATCACCACTGGAAATTGAGCTTCGACGGCCCGCTGGCGACCCTGACGGCGGACGTCGACGAGAACGCGGGGCTGCGCGACGGCTACAAGTTGAAACTCAACAGCTATGACTTGGGCGTCGACATCGAACTCCACGACGCCGTCAATCGCATCCGCTTCGAGCACCCCGAGGTGCGCACGGTGGTGGTGACCAGCGCCAAGGAAAAAGTGTTCTGCTCGGGCGCCAACATCTTCATGCTCGGCCTCTCCAGCCACGCCTGGAAGGTCAACTTCTGCAAGTTCACCAACGAGACGCGCAACGGTCTTGAAGATTCCTCCAGACATTCCGGCTTGAAATTCCTGGCCGCGGTCAACGGCTCCTGCGCCGGCGGCGGCTACGAGCTCGCCTTGTCCTGCGATGAAATCGTGCTGGTCGACGATCGCTCAAGCGCGGTCAGCCTGCCGGAAGTGCCGCTGCTCGGCGTGCTGCCCGGCACCGGTGGCTTGACGCGCCTGACCGACAAGCGCCGCGTGCGTCACGATCTCGCCGACGTGTTCTGCACCACCAACGAAGGCGTGCGCGGCCAGAAGGCCAAGGATTGGCGCCTGGTGGACGACATCGCCAAGCCGGCGCAATTCGCCGCCAGGGTTAAGGAGCGCGCGCTGGCCCTCGCGGCCCAGAGTGACCGACCGGCCGATGGCAAGGGCGTGGCCCTGCCGCCTTTGTCGCGTGCCGTTGAAGCCGATGCCTTGCGCTACACCCATGTCACGGTGGAGATGGATCGCGCGCGGCGCACCGCAACCTTCACCGTGCATGCGCCGCAAGGCGCGCAGCCGGCCGACATCGCCGCCATTGAAGCCGCGGCCGCGGTTTGGTACCCGCTCGCCATGGCGCGTGAACTCGACGACGCCATTCTGTGGATGCGCACCAACGAACTCGAACTCGGCACCTGGCTCATCAAGACCAGTGGCGACGCCGCGGCCGTGCAGGCACTGGACGCAAGCTTGCTCGCCCATGCGTCACACTGGCTGGTGCGCGAGACCATCGGCTTGATGCGTCGCTGCTTCGCGCGGCTCGATGTCAGCTCGCGCAGTCTCTTTGCACTCATCGAGCCCGGCTCGTGTTTCGTCGGCTCGCTCTTGGAACTGGCGCTGGCCTGCGATCGCAGCTACATGTTGATGCTGCCGGACGACGCGGCCGCCACACCTAAGATTGGCCTCACTGAAGCGAATTTCGGCCTGCTGCCGATGGTCACCGGCGAAGCGCGCGTGGCGCGCCGCTTCTACGATGAAGCCGCGCCCATGGCCGCGGCGCGCGGCGCCATCGGCCAACTGCTGGATGCCGACGCTGCCCTCGCCCTGGGGCTCGTGACCAGCAATCCCGACGACATCGACTGGGCCGACGAAGTGCGCATCGCCATCGAAGAGCGCGTGGCGATGAGCCCCGATGCACTGACCGGCATGGAAGCGAATCTGCGCTTCAATGGCCGCGAGAACATGATGACGCGCGTCTTCAGCCGCCTCACCGCGTGGCAGAACTGGATCTTCCAGCGCCCCAATGCGGTCGGCGACAAGGGCGCGCTCAAGGTCTACGGCAAGGGTGAGAAGGCCGCCTTCGACTGGCGGCGCGTATAAGCCCGACCTGACAGCCATTCGTTGTGCGGCGCGTGCCCGGGCGCGCCGCAACCGCATTGCTCCCCGGTATCAACGCCACCTCGGAGTTCGCCATGTCCAGCATCAATTACAGCGAGAAGATCCCCAACAACGTCGACCTGTCCGCCGACCGCACGCTGCAACGCGCGCTCGAACAATGGCAGCCCAACTACCTGCAATGGTGGCGCGACATGGGCCCCGACGGCAGCCTCGACTTCGATGTCTACCTGCGCACCGCCGTCAGCGTCGACCCGCAGGGCTGGGCGCAATTCGATCATGTGAAGATGCCCGACTACCGCTGGGGCATTTTCCTGAATCCGGCCGAGCAGGACCGCAAGATCCATTTCGGCGATCACAAGGGCGAAGCCGCGTGGCAGGACGTGCCCGGCGAACACCGCGCCAATCTGCGCCGCATCATCGTCACCCAGGGCGACACCGAGCCGGCCTCGGTCGAGCAGCAGCGTCACCTGGGCCTGACCTGCCCGAGCCAATATGACTTACGCAATCTCTTCCAGGTGAACGTCGAAGAAGGCCGTCACCTGTGGGCGATGGTGTATCTGTTGCACAAACATTTCGGGCGCGATGGCCGTGAAGAAGCGGAAGCCTTGCTCGAACGCCGCAGTGGCGACGAAGACACGCCGCGTATCCTGCAGGCCTTCAACGAACCGACGCCCGACTGGCTGTCGTTTTTCATGTTCACCTACTTCACCGACCGTGATGGCAAGTTCCAGCTCTGTGCGCTGGCCGAGTCGAGCTTCGACCCGCTGGCCCGCACCACCAAGTTCATGCTGACCGAAGAAGCACATCACATGTTCGTCGGTGAATCGGGTGTGTCGCGCATCATCCAGCGCACCTGCCAGGCGATGAATGAACTCAAGACCGACGACCCGGCGCGTCTGCGCGCGGCCGGTGTCATCGACCTGCCGACCTTGCAGCGTTATCTCAATTTCCATTTCAGCGTGACGATTGATCTCTTCGGCGCCGATGAATCGAGCAATGCCGCGACCTTCTATTCCAGCGGGCTCAAGGGCCGCTACGAGGAAGGCAAGCGCACGGACGATCACCAATTGCGCGGCCTGACCTACACCGTGCTGAAAGGCGAAGACGGGCGCCTGGTGGAAAAAGAAGTACCGATGCTGAACGCGCTCAATGAAGTACTGCGCGACGATTACATCAAGGACTCCGTCGCCGGCGTCGAGCGCTGGAACAAGGTCATCGACAAGGCCGGTATCCCGTTCCGCTTGACGACCCCGCACAAAGCCTTCCATCGCAACATCGGCAGTCAGGCCAGCCTCAAGGTCGCGCCCGATGGCCGCGTGATCACGCAAGCCGAGTGGGCCGCGCGCGTCGACGACTGGTTGCCGAGCGCCACCGACAGAGCGTTCGTCACCAGCCTCATGGGCCGCGTGGTCGAGCCCGGCAAGTTCGCCAACTGGATAGCGCCGCCGATGATAGGCATCAACCGCCAGCCGGTGGACTTCGAATACGTGCGTTTCAATTGAAGCGCACCGCTGTCCGGGCCTGATACTGTGGGTCAGACTGTAGGGCGGATTTCGATCCGCCATTGTTGAGGAAGGGATATGACCGCCACCGCCGCCGGTGTCATCAAGCAGCATCTCATCGACCCCGAGATCTGCATACGCTGCAACACCTGCGAGGCCACCTGCCCGGTGGGCGCCATCACCCACGACACACGCAACTACGTGGTCGACGCGGCGAAGTGCAATCTGTGCATGGCCTGCGTGCCGCCCTGCCCGACCGGCAGCATCGACAACTGGCGTAACGTGCGACTCGAGCGCGCCTACAGCGTCGATGCGCAGCTTGGTTGGGATGAACTTCCAGCCGAGCTGTCGGCCGATGAACTGGGTGAGGCCGACGCTGCGAGCGAGGCGGTGGCGACGGCGAACGTCGCAGCATCCGCGCCCAGCGCCGCGGTGGACGGCGCCACTGTATTCAACAGCCTCGCTTACAACGCCACCCTGCCACCGTGGAGCGCGGCCCACGCCTACACCAATCTCTACGGCCCACGCGCGGCCGAGGCATCCATCACCGCGACGGTGGTCGGCAATGTGCGCGTGACCGAAGTCGGCAGCGACTACGACACCCATCACGTGGTGCTGGATTTCGGTGCGATGCCGTTCCCGGTATTGGAAGGCCAGAGCATCGGCATCCTGCCGCCGGGTGTGGACAGCGAAGGGCGGCCGCATCACGCGCGCCAGTACAGCATCGCCAGTCCGCGCAACGGCGAGCGCGCCGGTTACAACAACGTCTCGCTCACCATCAAGCGCGTGCTCGCCGACTACCAGGGCCGGCCGGTGCGCGGCGTGGCGAGCAACTACATGTGCGATCTTGAAGTCGGTGACAAGGTGGAGGTGCTGGGACCCTTCGGCGCCAGTTTCTTGATGCCCAATCACCCGCGCAGTCACATCGTCATGATCTGCACCGGCACCGGCAGCGCGCCGATGCGCGCCATGACCGAGTGGCGGCGACGACTGCGCGAGACCGCCAAGTTCGAGAGCGGCAAGCTCATGCTGTTCTTCGGCGCGCGCACTCAGCAAGAGCTGCCCTACTTCGGGCCGTTGACCAAGCTGCCCAAGGACTTCATCGACATCAACTTCGCTTTCAGCCGTACGCCGGATGAGCCCAAGCGCTATGTGCAGGATGTGATGCGTGAACGCGCGGCCGATCTCGGCGCGCTGCTCGGCGACGCGAATGCCTATTTCTACGTGTGCGGCTTGAAGGCCATGGAAGAAGGCGTGGTGCTGGCGCTGCGCGACATCGCCACGCAGGCGGGCCTGGAGTGGGAGAGCCTCGGCGCGAACTTGAAGCGCGAAGGCCGGCTACACCTCGAGACCTATTGAAGCGCCGGCCCGCCGGGGAGTAGCCGACCGGCGCGGCTGCCTCAGTTGATCTTCACGTACTCGAACTCACCGTTCTGCTGGTTAATGCCGACGCGCGGCGGCGCAATCCAGCTCGCATAGCCGCCCGCTTCCATGCACGGCTGCATGAGCGAACCGATGAAGGCCATGTCGGCCTCGTTCGGCAACCAGTCGCCACTGTTCGCCGCCCATTCCTGCTCGGACAGCACACGGCCGTCAGGGCTCAGACGATGGCCACGGAATTCGCCGATGCGACGGTTGAAGCCCTTGTAGGGTTGGGTGATCTTGAAATCGATGCCGGCTTTCTCGATGACTTTGTTCCAGCGATCGATACCGCCCTGGCAGTCGGCCATGTAATCGTCGAGCAGGCGACAGTTGATGGCGCGCAGCGCCGGCACTTGTTCATCGACCAGCTTGCCATCGATAACCCGTGTGACTGCATAGACCGCATCGATCAGTTGATGATCGTCGCCACTCAATTGCGCTTCGTTGAAGCGGCCCTTGAGCCCGGAGCTGAAGGCTTCCGCGCCGTTGCTCGAGATCTCGCTGCCGAACAAATCGCGCGTCACGCTCATGTGGAAGTTAGCCTTGCGCTGCAGGAGCGGCAGGTCGACCACGCCGAGTGCGCGGATGCGTTCGACGTCATACGGATCCTTGATGCCCGCCTTGTTCATCGCCGCGCAGGTCGCCTCGATGGTGCGGCCGACGCCGGTCTCGCCGACGAACAGATGATGGGCTTCCTCGGTCAGCATGAAGCGGCAGGAACGCGACAGCGGATCGAAGCCACTCTCGGCCAGGGCCGCGAGCTGCATCTTGCCGTCACGGTCGGTGAAATAGGTGAACATGAAGAACGACAGCCAGTCGGGCGTCCGTTCGTTGAAAGCGCCAAGAATGCGGGGGTTGTCGGCCTGGCCGCTGCGGCGTTCAAGTAATGCCTGCGCTTCCTCACGGCCGTCCTTACCGAAATATTTCACCAACAGATACACCATCGCCCACAGATGGCGGCCCTCTTCGACGTTTACCTGGAACAGGTTGCGCATGTCGTAGAGGCTGGGCGCGGTCTTGCCCAAGAAGCGCTGCTGCTCGACCGAGGCCGGCTCGGTATCGCCCTGCACGACAATCAGGCGTTTCAAAAGCGCGCGGTATTCACCCGGCACTTCCTGCCAGGCCGGCTCGCCCTTGTGCTTGCCACAGGGAATGGTGCGGCCTTCGACCTTGGGCGCCAGCAGGATGCCCCAGCGATAGTCGGGCATCTTCACGTAGCCAAACTTGGCCCAGCCGGTCGGGTCGACACCGACCGCGGTGCGCAGATACACCTCGGCATCCTGGAAGCCATCGGGCCCCATCTCCTGCCACCAGCCGAGGTAATTCGGATGCCAGCTCTCCAGCGCGCGCTGCAGCTGCTTATCCGACTCGAGCTCGACATTGTTCGGAATCGACGCGTCGGTGCGGACTTCGACGAAGGCGTCGTTGCGGACGGATTCAGGGACTTCGGTCAGGACATCGGATGCAGTGACGGACATGGCTCCTCCCAGGCATTATCGTGCAGGCAACTAATCGAAGAGGCAGTATCCTGCCCTTCACCTCGAGAGCCTTGATCTCGATCACGTGGCTGCCAGCCAGCACTCGCAAGCGCCGGCGCGGCGCCGAGTCAGCGATACGGAAAGCCACGCTCGCGATCTAGACTGGCGCCATGAGCATCGCGCACGCATCTGTCTCACCATCCATTCGAACACTCTCCGTCAGCCAGCCTCTGGAGTGGCTGGCCGCAGGGTGGCATGACTTCCGCCGCGCGCCCTTGATTGGTGTATTGCACGGACTCGCGCTCGCCCTGTTCGGCGCCGCGCTGCTGGCGGTGGCAGGCAATCGCTTCTGGCTGTTGGCGGGCGCGTTCTCGGGTTTCCTGCTGGTCGCGCCGGTGCTCGCGGTCGGGCTCTACGCTACCAGCCGCGCGCTGGAACGCGGCGAAGGCGTCGGGCTCGCCTTGGTATGGCGCACGTGGCTGAGCTGGCGCGGACGCGAACGCCACGACTGGCGGCTGGTGCGCTTCGGTCTCTTACTCGCGCTGGCCGGCACCGGATGGGTGATGACTTCCGCCTCGCTCATCACCCTATTCGCTGCAGCCCCCATCCACACCCCGCTCGATTTTCTGCATCACGTGGTGCTGGCGCGTGAAGGATTCTTGTTCGAAACCTGGCTCGCCCTCGGCGGCGCACTCGCGGCGCCGGTGTTCGCATCGAGCGTCATCACCCTGCCCCTGCTGCTCGACCGCCAGGTCGACGTGCTCGCCGCGGTGCTCGCCAGCTGGCGCGCCGTGCTCGACAACCCCGCGCCCCTCGCACTGTGGGCCGCCCTGCTCATGGCTCTAACATTCTGCGCCCTCGTGCCCGCACTGCTCGGCTTGTTGGTCGTGGTGCCTGTGCTCGGCCACGCCAGCTGGCATGCGTATCGCGCCACCATCGATGCAGCAGCACTACCGCCGCGCGAGTCTGAGCAGCGCCGATGAACGGCACCATCTTCGGCTTCACCGAACAACAGATAGCCAGCTTCGGCCTGACCTTCGGCCTGGGCGCATTCATGTGCTACATCCTGTTCATCATCGGCCAACTCGCGTGGGAGGCGAAGGCCGGCAAGTTCGGCACCTTCGTGCTGTTTTTGGGGCTGGC
>JADLGE010000033.1 GCA_020849475.1 Gammaproteobacteria bacterium | reverse complement strand
CGGTCGTTCGCCGCGCCCACCACCAGGCTCGGACACGTGACCCGCTGCAGTCGTCGTTCCAGCGCCAGGTTGTAACGCGGCGCCCACATCAGGCGCGCGGCCGCCGCGAACTCGGAATAGAGATGGATGCCTTCGTCGAAATTATTGGGGTCGGGCAGGAAGTCCATCATCACCGCCTTGTCTTCGAACAGACGGTCCATGAGTTCGGCCGGCGGCAGTTGAAAGATGTCGACACCAGGATTGTCCGGCAGGCGCAGGCCCACCGGCGTAATCAATGACAGCGACTTCAAGCGACGCGGATAGAACGAGGCGAATTCAGCGGCCGCCCAGCCCCCCATGGAAAAGCCGATGAGATGAATGCGCTCGAGGCCGAGTTGGGTGAAGAGCTGGTCGTAGAGCAAGGTCAGGTCGTCGAAACTGCGAAACCACTTCGGCATCGGCGTTTCGCCAAAGCCCGGTTGCTCGGGCGCGATGAAATCGCAGCGCTCGGCCATCATCTGGTAGAGCGGAATCCACATGCGCGTGAAGCCGGCGCCATGCAGCAGCACCACGGCTTCGCCGTTGCCCTGGCGGCGGTAGGCTATCGGAATGCCCGACACCGTTTCGAAAGCGGGTGGCGTGTAATAGCGCGCCGGCTTCGGCACCTCGACCTTGTCGACCACATCGATATAGCTCATGACATCTCCCCTGCGTTGATGGTGCTGCCAAGCTATATAGCAGCGCAGGGCGTGGTCCGTACACCACTGACGTGTTCGGAGAGTTGCCTGGTGGTTCAGGCAGGTGCGAATTCATTCGCACCTACACGGGATGGCCGGCCGTTTTACACCCCGGCTTCCTGGGCCGCGATCGCGACCGCGTCGCCTACCACTTTCTTCAACACTTTGACCACCTCATCCTGCGTTTCCGCGGGAATGGTGGCCGTGCCCTTGGCGGTTTCAAAGCTGCCTTGCCACAGGCCGTCGGGCAGCGGCGCCGACTGAAAACCGGTGGCCTTGCCGACCACGAAGAATTTGCGCGTGTCATAGGCTTCGACATAGATGCTGCCGTAGGCAAACGCGCCGGTGTCGAAAGCCTTCTGCAATCCGTAGCCACGAATTTTCTGGTTGGTCTTGGTCACGCGATCAGCGTCGACATTGCGCGCTACCACCACCACCATGTCCAGGCCCTGGGCCTTGGCGATTGCTGCCAGTTGTTCGTGTATGCGTTCGGTCCGTGCATAGCTGAAGTCCGAATCGTACAGGCCGAGCAGTTCGTCGCTGCGCGCAATCGGAATGACTTCAAAACCTTTGCGCTTCATGTTCGGCGTCATGATGCCGGACACCTGGGCACTGATATCCCAGCCCGGCAGCGCGGCGCGCGAGAAGAAACTCTCCTGGGCCGAAGAGGTGAGATAGCTGACGTTGATCTGGTCATCGACCAGGCACAACAGGCCGACCTTCTTGACCGTCGCGGCGTAGTCGGTGGTGACGCGGGCGACGTTGTTGCCACCAAGATTCATGCAGCCGTTCAGCAACAGGCAGAGCGCAAGCAGGGCAGGGATTCTCATGACAGGGGCTTCCTCGGAATTAGACGGCGCGAACTGCGGGCTCAGGCTGGTGAAGCCGGCAGGTGCAGGTAGCCGTTGATGAAATTCGAACGCATGCGGCGGCCAGGGCCGCTGATGTGGAGATTGGGCATGCGATCGAGCAAGGCGTCGAACATCAAGCCTATCTGTACTTCCGCCAGACGATTGCCGAGACAGGTGTGCTCGCCGGTGCCAAAGCCGACATGCAACGGCCCTGGCCTCTCGATGTCGAAGCGTTCCGGGTCGGCAAACGCCTGCTCGTCGCGGTTGCCGGCCATATACCACAGCACGACCTTGTCGCCCTGTTTGACGGCCTGGCCGGTGACCACGGTGTCGCGCGTGGCGGTGCGGCGCATGTGAAACACCGGGCTCGCATAGCGCACGATCTCACGTACGGCGCCCGGCATCAGCGCGCGGTTGTCGCGCAGTCGGCGCCATTGCTCGCGGTTCTCGGTGAAGGCGACCATGCCGTGGGCGATGGAATTGCGCGTGGTTTCATTGCCGCCCACCAGCAGCAGGATGAAGGTGCCGAGAAAATCGGCGCGGCTGATCGGTTCGCCGTTCAATTGGCCGTGGGCCAGCATCGACAGGATGTCATCCTGCGGCTCTTTGCGGCGCGCATCGAAAATGAAATTGGCGTAGTCGAGCATTTCGCCCAGCGTCGCCGCCATCTGCTCAGGCGATACGCGCAGGCTCGGGTCGTCTTCGCCGACCAAAGCGTTCGACCAGTTGTAGAGCTTGTCGATGTCGTCCATCGGCACGCCGAACAATTCGGCGAGGGTCATGAGCGGAAAAGGCGCGGCGAGGCGTTCGACGAAATCGAATTCACCCTGCTGCCCCTCGAGGCCGTCGAGGAGGTGCTTGATACGCGCGCGCAGGCGATCGCCCATCTCGCGCACGCGGCCAAGCTTCAAACCCGGCAGCACCGCGGCGCGATACCAACGGTGCAGCGGTGGGTCAGTGGAGATGAACGGAATGCCGATACCGGCGTCACCGAGCTCTGCTACGCCGCGCTCGTTCTCGTTGAAGATGCGGTGACCGCCGTTGGCGTAGGCGGAGGAAAACGTTTCGGGATCTTTGGAGATGGCAACGATGTCGTCGTAGCGCAGCACCGACCAGAAACCGGCGCCATCGCTTTCAGGATTCCAGTGCAGCGGCGCGGCGCGACGCATGTCCGCGAGCAGCCCATAGGGCACGCCGTGCAGGTAGAGGTCGGGGTCTTTGAGATCTACGGGTTTCACTGTTCTGCTTATCCCTGTCGATCAGCGACCGAAGGCGCCGCTGGCCTTGAGCGCCGCGATGTCCTCGTCGCTGAGTTGGAGTTCTTCGCGCAGCACCTGCTCATTGTGCGCGCCGAGGGCCGCCACTTCGGGACGGACCGCCGCGTGAGTCCCGGAAAACAGAAACGGTGCATTCGGCACTTTCAGCGGGCCGGCGCCGTCCGTCACTTCAGCCATCATGTGGCGATGCTTGAGTTGCGGGTCGTCGGCGAGATCGGCGATGCGTCGATAGCGCCCGCAGGGCACGTCGGCGGCGGTCAGCGCGCGCAGCGCTTCATCGGCGGTGCGCGTGCGCGTCCAGGCTTCGGTGAGCGCCATGATGTCGTTGTAATGCTCGAAGCGTGAGCGCTGGGTGGCGAAGCGCGGGTCTTCGAGCATGTCCGGGCGGCCGATGGCGCGCGTCAGCTTTTCGAACTGCGGCTGGGTGGCCGGCATGGCGATGATGAAGCCATTGCGGGTTTCCAAGGGACCATACACACGCAGATTGGGATCGGGGTTGAAGGCGAGTTGAAAATCGCGATGCATGCTCGACAGCATGCTGTCCATCATGGCGATGTCGATATATTGGCCATTGCCCGTGCGTTGACGGTAGTAGAGCGCCGCGCTGATGGCGCCGAAGGCCTGCAGGGCGGCGGTGGTGTCGCCTACCGGCGGCCCCATGTTGAGCGGCCGCGTGAGACCGGGCTGGCTCATCTGGTAGACCAGCTCATAGCCGGACAAGGCCTGCACGATGGGTGCAAAGGCCGGCAGACCCGATTGCGGTCCATCCTGGCCATAGCCCGAGATGGAGCACATCACGAGCTGCGGATTGTGTTCGCGCAAGGCTGCGTAATCGAGGCCGAGGCGCTGCATCACGCCGGGGCTGAAGTTCTCCACCACCACGTCGTAGTTTTTCACCAGGCGTTTGCACAGCTCGCCCGCGGCGGCGTGCTTGAGGTCGAGCTTCAAGCTGCGTTTACCACTGTTCAAGGCCGCGAACACGGTGCTGAATTCGCCGCGCATGGGGCTGACGTGACGCAGCAATTCGCCGCCCGGTGGTTCAATCTTCAGCACCTCGGCGCCGAGGTCGGCCAACATGCGCGTGCAATAGGCGCCGGCGATGATGGCGGTGAAGTCGAGCACACGGATGTTGTCGAAGATGCGCGGGCCGTCGGCGGCGCGCATGGCTGTGAGGTCGGTCATGACCGGGCTCGGTGCTGGAGAACAGCCGCCATTCTAACGGGGTGACGGACCCGCGGGGAGGTCTCTTGTTCTCGAGCCCGATGTCTCCTTGCGGGTCAGACTTCAGTCTGACACTTCATGGCGAGCCCAGCATCATGACTATTTGAATGTCAGACTGAAGTCCGACCCACAATGCGCACTGCTTTGTGTCAGGTCGCCACCACCACCCTGACCGCGTCGAGCTTCAACTGCGCGCCGCGCAGGTAGCGCGCCAGCTGCTCGCGGGTGTCTTCGAGATAGCTGACTTCTTCGGCGCGGATGTTGGGGTTGACCTTGGCGAGGCGCTGCATGCGCGCGGTCTCGGCATCGAACTGTTCGTTCATGACCTTCAGCGCCACGCCCACCAGGCTTTCCTGCTGCACTTCGGCGAAATGGGTGGCGTGGTCGGTGAGGGTGGTGACCTGTTCGCGCATGCGCGTGACGACCTTGAGCGCGGTGGCGGCGGGCACGTCGCGCACCGCCGCATCGAACCATGCCGCATCGCGTTTGGCGCTGACATCCTCGCCGGCGCCATCCACCACCACACGCAGGCTCGACTGCGGCAGGAAACGCTGTACGTTCATACCGCGCGGCGCCGGACACACCACCACGAACTGGCTCTCGATGAACAGGCTGCCGGGCGCGACGCCGACGACCTTGATGATGCCGAAGCTGGCATTGCCGAAATCGCCGCCCAGCACCATGTCCATGCTGCCCGCCACCATAGGGTGTTCCCACGACAGGAAATGCATGTCATCACGGCCGAGCGCCTGGGTGCGATCGAAAGTCACCGTCAGGCCGCCTTCCGGCAGGCCGGGAAATTCGGTGCAGCTCATGTGGTCGCCCGGCTGCAGCACCAGGCTGTGCTCGCCGTTGTCCTCGTGCTCGACGCCAAATTCGCTGAACACATGGTCCATGTAATCGCGCAGTTCCTCGGCGCGCTCGGCCTCGTGGACGCCGGCCAGCACCACCTCGGCGCGCGCGCGGTCGAATGAATTCAATTCCAGCAGTCGATCACGACCGCGCGACAGCACCTGGCGAATGTCATCGCTGCGCGCGCGGGTGCGGGTGAGCAGGCTCGCCAGCGCGGCTTCATCATCGGGCGCGGCCATGCACACTTCGAGTGGTGCACGGAATTCGGCCAGCAGCGCCGGCCCGGCCGGGCAGATGTGTTCAAAGGCATCGATGCCCTCATGCAGCCAGCGCACCAGCACGCTCTGCGCCGAGTCACGGAAACACGGCACGTGGATTTCCACTGCAAAGCGTTGGCCGATGCGGTCGAGGCGGCCGATGCGCTGCTCGATGAGGTCGGGATTTTCCGGGATGTCGAACAGCACCAGGTGACGCGCGAACTGGAAGTTGCGTCCCTCGCTGCCGATTTCGGAACACACCAGCAACTGCGCGTCTTCTTCGGTGTCGGCGAAATACGCGGCGGCGCGGTCGCGCGCCACGAGGTCGAGCCCCTCGTGGAACACCGCCGAGCGCACACCCTTGCGCAGACGCAGCCACGCTTCGAGGGTTTGCGCGGTATCGGCGCGCGCGCAGATCACCAAGGTCTTGTCGCGACGATGCTGTGCGAGCCACGTCGCCAGCCATTCCACGCGGGGATCGAAGCCCAGCCAGTCTTCGGAGAGGCCCTGCTCGGGAATGAGCTGCGCGGCGAGTGAGGCTTGGCCCGCGCGCTCGCGATAGAGCGTCGGCATGTCGAGTTCGTGGATGTTGAGATGACGCTCGGGAAAGCCCGAGATGTTGTCGCGACAATTGCGGAACAGCACACGGCCGGTGCCGTGATGGTCGAGCAGTTCGCGCACGATGCGCTGCCTGCCGGCGTCGCTGTCGGCGGCAAGCTCGCTTGCCAGTTCGGCCACACGCTCGGCGCCGAGATAGCGCGCCACTTCCGCCATCACCGCGTCGCCGGGCCGTGCTTCGCTTTCGCGCAGATTGCGCAGCAACTCGCTCACCGCCTCGTAGTGCTTCTCTTCGGCGAGGTAACGCTCGAGGTCATCATAGCGATGCGGATCGAGCAGGCGCAGGCGCGCGAAATGGCCTTCCACGCCGAGCTGTTCGGGGGTGGCGGTCAGCAGCAACAAGGACGGGATACGTTCGGCCAGCGCGGCGATGGCGGCATAGGCGGGGCTCGCCGCCGCCGCTGTCCACGCGAGGTGATGGGCTTCGTCGACCACCATGAGATCCCAGCCGGCGGCGCAGGCCTGTGCATGGCGCTCGGGATCCGCGACCAGGAACGACAGGCTGGTCAGCACCAGTTGCGCCGATTCGAACGGGTTGCCCTCGCCAGAGTCGGCCAGTTCGTCGCAGATCTCCTCGTCGAGGATGGAAAAGCGCAGGTTGAATCGGCGCAGCATCTCCACCAGCCACTGGTGAACGAGGTTGTCCGGCACCACCACCAGCGCGCGGCCGACGCGGCCCGACAGCCAAAGTCGATGCAGGATGAGGCCGGCCTCGATGGTCTTGCCGAGGCCCACTTCGTCGGCCAGCAGCACGCGCGGCGCGTGGCGGCCCGCCACTTCGTCGGCGATGTAGAACTGGTGCGGCAAAGGCTGCACGCGCGCGCCGAGCAGGCCATAGGCCGGCGACACCTGGTGACGATGATGGTGGGCGAGGGTCTGCGCGCGCAGACGAAAACGCGCGGCCTTGTCGACCTGGCCGATGAACAGGCGATCGAGCGGACGGTTGAACTGTACGAAGCTGTCGAGATCGATTTCGTGCATGCTCATTTCGCCACCTTCGGCATTGATGCCGAAATAGAAGGCACAACCGTTGACGGTCTTGACTTCAGTGACGATGAACTCGGTGCCGTCTTCGCCGCGAATGCGATCGCCGGCGCGGTACAGCACGCGAATCAGTGGTGAGTTGTCCATCGCATAGGTGCGACGGTCATCGGCGGCTGGGAAATTGATCACAACGCGGCGGTTGGCGACCTCGAACACCATGCCAAGACCAAGCTCGGGTTCGGTGTTACTGATCCAGCGTTGTCCGAGGCGGCAGTCGTTCATGTTCGGGTGGGGCAGGTGATCGAGCGCGGATTCTAGCCGGAAACGCCGTGCCGTGGGCCGCGTGTGATCATGCCGCCTCTAGCCGGGCTGCTTCAGCACTTTCTCGCGAAACTCCTCGGTGGAATTGACGTGTGGAAACGGCAGATCGGGAATCGGCAAGGCCAGCGCCTTGCACAGCGGCGCCCAGCCATCGCCCGGTTGCCATTGCACCAGGCGCGCCGGCGCGGCCTGCTCACGCACGCGACGGTTGTGCGCTTCATAGGCGGCGATGCTGGCCGCCTTGTCATCGATGGCGGGGGTGAAACGGCTGGCGAACATCGCGTCGATCATGCGCCGCCACGCGCTGTCGGGAGCGGCCCGGGTGGCCGGAAAAATCGTCTCCGACGCGCTCTTCCACCAGGCCTCGGCCGGCCGCGACGACAACAGGATGATGGCGTCGGGAAAGGCCGCGCTGATCTCCGGCCAGAACGCCGAGGCCGGCCAGTCGACCGCCGCCTGGTAGTTGCCGAGCAGGGCCTGCCAGTCGACGGCTTCGTTACGCGCGGCGGCGTGCCACAGTGGAATGTGCTCGGGATGCCCGCGCACTTCGAACATGTGGTAACACGGCGTGCCGAGCAAGGTTTCCAGCGCGGCGCGCAGTGACAGTGTGCCCGTGCGGCCGACACCCGCGCCTATCAGTTTCAGACTCATGTTGGTTTCCCCTGGGTGGTCCGGTTGTAAGCGATGGCCTGACGCGGCGCCCGCACAGGTACCATCACGCCTGGCCTTGTGCGATAGTTGGCGCATGTTCTGGTATCGATTCGGCGCGTGCAAGCCAGGCTTGGCGCGCTGCGGGGGGCGGCGATGAGCGCACCCGGACAATCACTGAAAGAAACACCGCTACACACACTGCATGCTGAGCTCGGCGCGCGACTGGTGCCTTTCGCGGGCTACTCCATGCCCGTGCAATATGCCGGCGGCATCAAGCACGAACATCTGCACACCCGCCAGTACGCCGGCCTGTTCGATGTCTCGCACATGGGGCAGATTCGTGTGCGCGGCGCACTCGACGCGCTGGAGCGCCTGGTGCCGGGCGACGTCGCCGGGCTCGCGACTGGCCAGCAGCGCTATTCCCTATTGACCAACGAGGCTGGCGGCATCATCGACGATTTGATGATCACGCGTTTCGCCGATCATCTGCACCTGGTGGTGAACGCGGCATTCAAGGACAGCGACTTCGCGCATCTCAGCCAAGGCCTCGGCGCCGACGTCGAATTGACGTCGCTCAGCCAGCAGGCGCTGCTGGCCCTGCAGGGGCCGGCCGCGGGCGCGGTGATGGCGCGCCTGTGCCCGGCGGCGGCCGCGCTGGCTTTCATGCAGGGCTGCACCGCCACCCTCGGCGGCATGGCGGTGCTGGTGCATCGCTGCGGCTATACCGGCGAGGACGGTTTCGAGATAGCGGTCGCCAATCACGCGGCCGAAGATCTCGCGCGCCTGCTGCTGGCTGAAAGCGAAGTCGAGCCCTGCGGTCTCGGTGCGCGCGATTCTCTGCGCCTAGAAGCGGGCCTGTGTCTGTCGGGCGCCGACATCGACGCCGGCACCACGCCGGTGGAGGCAGCTCTGGGTTGGGCCATCGCGCGCAAATACCTGCGCGAACCACGCAGCGCCGCACGCTTCCCGGGCCACGCGCGCATTCTCGACGAGGTGCGTCACGGCGCCGCGAGAGTGCGTGTGGGCCTGCGCATGCGCGGCCGCATTCCGGTGCGTGCCGGCGCCGAACTGCTGGACGGGCCGGGGCGCGTGGTCGGCCGCGTCACCTCGGGTGGCTTTGGGCCGAGTCTCGACGCACCGGTAGCGATGGGCTATGTCGAGCGCGCGCTGGCGCCAGCGGGCACCGCCTTGAATGTCACGATTCGCGACACCCGGCACGAGGTCGAGGTGGTGGCGCTGCCGTTCGTGCCCCACCGCTACAAGAAATCCTGAGCTATTTTTAATTCAATTCAATCGCGGACGGTCTTTCATGAACGCCACCAAGTACACCCAGGAACACGAATGGCTGCGTCTCGAAGACGACGGCAGCGTGACGCTCGGCATCACCGACTACGCGCAGGAGCAGCTCGGCGACATCGTGTTCGTGGAACTGCCGGAAGTCGGCAGCCATCTCGATGGTGATAGCAACCTGGTGGTGATCGAGTCGGTCAAAGCGGTGGGCGAAGTGAAGCTCGCGGTCGGCGGCACGGTGCTCGCCATCAACGAACGCCTCGCCGACGCGCCGGAACTGGTCAACAGCGCGCCGCTCGCCGAAGGCTGGCTGCTGCGCGTGCAACTCGATGATGCCAGCCTGCTCGAGCGCCTCATGGATGGCAACGCCTACCAGGCTTACATCGCGGAGTTGTAGGCGCGAATTCATTCGCACACCGGAATGTCAGACTGAAGTCTGACCCACCATGAGTGCCCTTCCGCCGCGGGGCTGACTGAAATATGCCCCACACCGCGCGCCCGTCCTGTGTGGGTCGGACTTCAGTCTGACATTCATTCTTGCCGGCGCCGCCGCACGTGAATCTCGTGCGTGCGAACGAATATTGAATTCGCATCGATGGGTCCATCGCCATGACTGCAAAACCTTCTCTCTACGAACTCGAATCGCGCGGCGATTTTATCCGTCGACACATCGGGCCGACCGATGCCGAGGTCGCGCACATGCTGACTGCTCTCGCTCTCAGCAGTCTGGATGAACTGGTGGCGCGCGCGGTGCCCGACAGCATCGTGTCGAAGAGCCCGCTGGCCTTGACCGAAACCGTCAGCGAACGGGCGATACTGAATCACCTGCGCGCCATGCGCGAACGCAATCGCGTCAACATCTCGATGATCGGCATGGGCTACTACGGCACGCTCATGCCCGAGGTCATCAAGCGCAACGTGCTGGAGAATCCCGGCTGGTATACCGCTTATACGCCTTACCAGGCGGAGATCAGCCAGGGGCGCCTGGAAGCGCTGCTGAACTATCAGCAGATGGTGGCAGATTTGACGGGCATGGAACTGGCGAACGCCTCGATGCTCGACGAAGCGACCGCCGCCGCGGAAGCGATGGCGATGGCCCATCGCCTCGCCAAGAGCCGTTCATCACGTTTTCTGGTGGATGCCGACTGTCATCCGCAGACCATTGCGGTGGTGAAGACCCGTGCCCGCTACTTTGACTTCGAAGTCGTGGTGGGTGATGCGCAGGCGCTGCTCAGCGACGGTGAGTATTTCGGCGCGCTGCTGCAATACCCGGGGTCGAGTGGGGCGCTGGTCGACTACGGCAGCTTCATTGCCAGCGCCCACCAGCGCGGCATGCTGGTGACGGTCGCCAGCGATCTGCTGAGCCTGGTGATGCTGAAGCCGCCGGGCGAGATGGACGCCGATATCGTGATTGGCAGCGCGCAGCGCTTCGGCGTGCCGATGGGCTACGGCGGCCCGCACGCGGCGTTCTTCGCCACCCGCGAACGCTTCGTGCGCTCCATGCCGGGCCGTATCATCGGCGTGTCGCGTGACAAGGACGGACGCATGGCCTTGCGCATGGCCCTGCAGACACGCGAGCAACACATCCGCCGCGAGAAGGCCACCAGCAATATCTGCACCGCGCAGGTATTGCTGGCCGTCATCGCTGGTTTTTACGCCGTGTATCACGGCCCCAAGGGCCTGGGTCTCATCGCCGGCCGCGTGCATCGCCTGCTGCAGATCTTCGTGCATGGCTTGGCGGCTCTCGACTATCACATCGTCAATCCGGCGTTCTTCGACACCGTCACCCTGGCGGTGCCGAACCGCGCGCGGCATTTCGCGGCGCGCGCGCGCGAAGCGGGCATCAACCTGCGCGTGGTCGACGCCGACCATGTCGGGATCGCCTTCGATGAAACCATCAACCGCGCGGCGGTGCGCGGTCTGTGGCGGGTATTCAGTCGCGACGATGGCGACGAGCTCGATTTCAAGGCCATCGATGCCGCGCTCGAAGAATGCATTCCGCCGGCCTTGCGCCGTGACAGCGCCATCCTCACTCACCCGGTGTTCGAGCGTTATCACTCGGAAACGGAAATGATGCGCTACATGCGTCGCCTCGCGCGGCGCGACATCGCGCTGGACCGCGCCATGATTCCGCTCGGCTCGTGCACCATGAAGCTCAACGCGGCGGTCGAGATGCAGGCTCTGTCCTATCGCGAATTCGCCGACCTGCATCCGTTCGTGCCGCTCGACCAGGCGCAGGGCTATCAGCGCCTGTTCGAAGAACTGAATGCGATGCTGGTCGACCTGACCGGCTTCGCGGCATTTTCGCTGCAGCCCAACGCCGGCTCTCAAGGGGAATACGCCGGCTTGCTGGTGATTCGCAAATACCATGAGCTGCGTGGCGAAGGCGCGCGTGAGGTGTGCCTGATCCCGGCCTCGGCCCATGGCACCAATCCGGCCAGCGCGGCGATGGCGGGTCTCAAGGTGGTGGTGGTCGAGTGCGACGCCAATGGTAATGTCGACCTCGACGACCTGGGCGCCAAGGCCGCCGAGCATGCCGCGCGGCTGGCTTGCCTCATGATCACCTATCCGTCCACCCACGGCGTATTCGAACCGTCGATCATCGAGCTGTGCGACATCGTGCATCGCCATGGCGGCCAGGTGTACATGGACGGTGCGAATTTCAATGCGCTGGTCGGTATCTGCCGGCCGGCCGAGATCGGCGCCGACGTCATGCATATCAATCTGCACAAGACCTTCGCCATTCCCCACGGTGGCGGCGGTCCGGGCATGGGCCCGATAGGCGTGAAGGCGCATCTTGCGCCCTATCTGCCCGATCATCCGGTGGTGGGTGGTGTGAATCCTTTTGCCGGGCCGGCCGGCACCATCGGCGCGGTGTCGGCCGCACCGTGGGGTTCGGCCAGTATCCTGAGTATCTCGTGGGCCTATATCGCCATGATGGGCGCGAGTGGTTTGCGCCGCGCGACGATGGTCGCGATCCTTGCGGCTAATTACGTGGCGGCGCGTTTGCGCGATCATTTCCCGGTGCTCTACACCGGCCCCGAGGGCATGGTGGCCCACGAGTGCATCATCGATCTGCGCGCCATCAAGGCCGCCACCGGCATCACGGTGGACGACGTCGCCAAGCGCCTCGCCGATTACGGCTTCCACGCGCCGACCATGTCGTTCCCGGTCGCCGACACGCTGATGATTGAACCGACCGAGAGCGAGAGTCTGCGCGAACTCGAACGTTTCTGCGAAGCGATGATCAAGATTCGCGGCGAGATAGCCGCGGTGGCCGAAGGCCGCGCCGACCGAGAAGACAACCTGCTCAAGCACGCGCCCCATCATCACCAGTTGCTGATAGCCGAGCAGTGGCAGCGGCCCTACAGCAAGGCCGAGGCGTTCTTCCCCATGGAAGGCCTCAATGAAGACAAGTACTGGCCGCCGGTATCGCGCATCGACAATGTCTATGGCGACAAGCACGTGGTGTGCAGTTGTCCGCCCATGGAGGCGTATCGCGATTGAGGCGGGTAATGGCGCTTTGAATGTCAGACTTCAGTCTGACATTCAAAAATCAGACGCCAGGGCATAGCCCTGACGCGGTTTGTCGGCTCTCACACCAGCACCGTTCTCGTCTCCCCACAGCGCACGCAGCGCTTGATGGTCACGAGCTTGCCTTGCTTGACGTCGAACTGCTTGGTCTGGTCGATGGCCCATTTGTGAAAACCGCTCTTGCACAGCGTTTTGCCTTCGCCTTTCTTTTTCCTTGGCGCGGGCCGGAATGGAATGACGTCGCCCATGCTGCGCTGACCCTCAGAGGCTTTGAAAATCCGCGCCGAGTTCAGCTGCCACGCGTTGCGCGATGGCGCTGACTTCGGCGTCTGCATAGCCGCCGGCGCTAGTCTGGCCCCAGGCGACATGCGGCCACCACGGGTCTTGCGGGTGGCGGCCGATGACGTGCACATGCAGTTGAGACACGATGTTGCCGATGGCGGCGACATTGAGCTTGGTCACCTGAAACCGCGCGCGCACGCAACGGCACAGCGCGTTCACTTCGCGCTGCAGCTGTGCATGCTCTGTGTCATCGAGGTCGCACAGCTCGATGACGCCGGTTTCCGGCACCAGGATGAACCACGGCACTTCGCGCTTGTCGAGCAACAGCACATGACTCAAGGGCAGGCGGCCCAGCACATGGCAGTCGGTGCGCAGCTGTGCGGCGAGTTCGAAGCGCGAAGCCTTGGTTGCGGTCATGCGCCAGTGCTCAGGATGCCGACATGCCGCCGTCGATGGGATAGCTGTTGCCGGTGATGTAGGCCGCTTCATCGCTCGCCAGGAACAGCGCGAGATGCGCCACTTCCTCGGGCTGGCCGTAGCGCCGCAGCGGCACGGCCGCTTCCATCTTCTTGCGCACGATGTCGGTCGCGCCCGGTGCGTAGCCTGCTTCCAGCGATTCGATCATGCGCGTCGCGATCGGCGAAGGATTGATGGTGTTGACGCGAATCTTGAGTGCCGCGCATTCCAGCGCCGCGGATTTCATCAAGCCCACCACCGCGTGCTTGGAGGCGATATAGGCGCCGAGCTTGGGCACGCCACGCAGGCCGCCGAGTGAGGAGGTGATGACGATGCTGCCGCCGCCGCTTTTGGCCATGGCCGGAATGGCATATTTCAAACCCAGGAACACGCCGCGCACATTGACGGCCATGACCTTGTCGAACACCTCGACGGGATAATCCGTTATCGGCCCCACCGCACCTTCGATGCCGGCATTGTTGAAGAACACATCGAGGCGGCCGTGTTTCGCCAGCGTGGCCTGGATGTAGCCTTCGACCTGCGCTGGGTTGGTGACGTCGGCCGCCACTCCCATGGCGCGCTCGGCGCCGATGGTCGCGACCGCGCGATCGAGCGCCGCCTGGTCCAGATCGACCAGCACCACCTGCGCGCCTTCGGCGGCGAAGAGTTTGGCGGAAGCGAGACCGATACCGCCGGTGCCGCCGGTGATCACGGCGACCTTGTTTTTCAAACGTTGCATGAAAATCCCCTGGCTGACTGTTGAACGTCGTAACGAGATTAAACCATCGAAGCCGACACGGCGCGAACCGCGAAATCCGCTTGTGAGCGCGCTCGCGCATCCCCGCGCGCCGGCGCTGCGTGTACCATGGGCGCCGATGTTTGCTCCTGCTCCTGCCCGATACATGATTTTGCCATTCGCTCCGCGCTCGTCATGCTGAAGCGCGCCCTTGCCGTCCTCAAGGACACTTACGGTTACTCCGCCTTTCGTGGCCACCAGGGCGATGCCATCGCCTGCGCCTTGAACGGTATTGATTGCGTGGTGCTGATGCCCACCGGCGGCGGCAAGTCGCTGTGCTACCAGATCCCGCCGCTCGTGACCGGCGGCTGTGCCTTGGTCGTCTCGCCCCTCATCGCGCTCATGCAGGACCAGGTGGCGGCGCTGGAACGCCTGGGGGTGGCAGCGGCGTGTTTGAATTCCAGCATGAGCAGCGCCGAGCAGGCCGCCGTGACGCGACGCTTGCGTGAGGGCGAATTGCGTCTTTTGTACGTGGCGCCCGAGCGCGTGCTGCAGCCGCGCACGGTGGAAGCCTTGAGTACGGCGAGCATCTCTCTCATCGCCATCGACGAGGCCCACTGCGTCTCGCAATGGGGCCATGATTTCCGCCAGGACTACCTCGAACTCGGCGCCCTCGCTGAACACTTTCCTGGCGTGCCGCGCATGGCGCTCACCGCCACCGCCGACGAGCGTACGCGCACCGACATCGCCGCGCGGCTCGCGCTCGATGCGCCGCACTGGTTCGTCGGCGGCTTCGATCGTCCCAACATCCGCTACACGGTGCGCGCGCGCGGCAATGCGCGCACGCAACTGGAAAGCTTTCTCGCCCAGTTCCGCGGTCAGGCCGGCATCGTCTACTGCATGACCCGGCGCAAGGTCGAAGAGACCGCCGAGGCCTTGTGCGCAGCGGGCTTCAATGCCCTGCCCTATCACGCCGGCCTCGACGCACGCACACGCGCCGACAACCAGACGCGTTTTCTGCGCGAGGACGGTTTGATCATGGTCGCGACCATTGCTTTCGGCATGGGCATCGACAAGCCCGATGTGCGTTTCGTCGCGCATCTCGACCTGCCGAAGAGCGTCGAGTCCTATTACCAGGAAACCGGCCGCGCCGGTCGCGATGGTGAGGCGGCCGAGGCGTGGATGGTGTACGGCCTGCAGGACGTGGTGCGCTTGCGCCAGATGGTCGATGAATCGCCGTCCAGCGAAGAGCACAAGCGCGTCGAGCGCCACAAGCTCGACGCCTTGCTCGGCTGGTGCGAAGCGACCACCTGCCGGCGTCTGCCCTTGCTCGAGTATTTTGGCGAGTCCCACAGCGAGCCCTGCGGCAATTGCGACAACTGCCTGGAACCGCCCGCCACCTTCGACGCCACGGAGGATGCGCAGAAACTTCTGTCCTGCGTGTACCGCACCGGCCAGCGCTTTGGCGCGGCGCATGTCATCGATGTGCTGCGCGGTGTCGACAACGACAAGATGCGCCAATACCAGCACAGCGCACTCAGCACTTTCGGCATCGGCAGTGCGCACAGCGTGCTGCACTGGCGGTCGGTGCTACGCCAGCTGATGGTGCGCGGCGTGCTGGTGGCCGACGTCGAGCGCTTCGGCGCGCTGCGCCTGGAAGCCGATGCGCGCGCACTTTTGCGCGGCGAGACGCGACTGTTCCTGCGCGAAGACATCGCGGTGGCGAAGATGCCCAAGCGCAAGTCCACCGCGGTCGCCAGCGATGTGCCGCTGGCGCGTGAAGACGAAGCGCTATGGGATGCGTTGCGCGCCTGTCGCAAGCGTCTGGCCGATGCCGACGGTGTGCCGCCCTACGTGGTGTTCCATGATCGCACCTTGAAGGAAATGGCCACGCGCCGCCCGAGCACGCTGGCCGCGATGCTGAACATCACCGGCGTCGGGCAGGCCAAGCTCGAACGCTATGGCGCTGAGTTTCTGGCGCTGTTGAATGGCGAACTGTAGCGCGCGCGTCGCCCGCTGTGTCCCTGTGGGTCAGACTTCAGTCTGACCCACAGAAGAGGTGGGCCGGGAATCGTTCACACCCCTCCGCCTGATCACCACCGTGCGTGCGAGCTTGTCGTGCCAGCCCTGTTTGCGCGCATCCCAGGCTATCCACAAAAAGCCGAGGCCGAAAATCAGGGTCGAAATGAAGTAGCCCAGGTAGCGGACCACCAGTTGCAGATTGCTCGGCGGGCCCAGGCTGTCGGCATCCACTATCTCGGCGCCGATGGCCATCTTGCCCGGCGTGCCGCCACGGAAGCGCCAGAACAGCACTATCGCCGCCGGCAACAGCACCCAGTTGACGAGGAAACTCAGCAGGCCATTGCTGTGCATGCTGATCGGATGGCCGGGATGGAAAGCGGATTGGAACTGCGACCAGCCGAGAGGCACGATGATGGCGGCGACCAGCACGGTGTCGATGAGGCTGGCCACGCAGCGCATGAAAAAGCCCACATAAACGGGCGGCGGGGTGCTGCTCACGGCGCGCTCTCCGCGGCAGGGGCCGGCGGCGGCTGGGACGCGGTGGCCGGCGGGGCGTTATCGGGCGGCGCGTCGGCGCCGGGTTTGCTGGTCTCGCCGACCTGTGGCGTCACACCGGCTTTCAGGGCCAGCGCCTGTAACTCGCGTACTTCATTGCCGGAACTGTCGATGGCGAGATCCCAGATGCCGCGCGCCCATTCGCGCTTCACCAGGCGCGCGCCCTTGTGACACAAGGACGTGATCTGCATGCCGGTCACGTTCAGGTCGTTCATCTCCGCCGCCGCCACTTTCTTAAGGCGCGTGACCGCTTTCTGTTCGAGCTTGGCGCCCTGTTCGAGCAACAGGCGCTGCAGATCGAGTGGCAGGTTCTGCCAGGTGTCGAGATTCATCAGCAGCAGATGGCTGGCGGCGCCAAAGGTCGGGCGCATGATGTAGCGATTGACCTCATACCATTTGAATTGCGCCGCGCCGATGGTCGACCAGGCCACGCCATCCACGGTCTTGTCGCGCAGGGCGTCGTGCACGGCGGCGATGGGCAGCGACACCGGCCGCGCGCCGAGGCTTTCCACCAGATGCTCGTAGCTCGGCGCGGCGCGGATGGTGCGTCCTTCCAGTGAGCAGCTTTGCGCGAGCGGCTCGCGCAGGAAGATTTGATAGCCGCTGGCGGCGACTGGGATTGCGAGCAGCTTCAAGCCGCGCTTCTGATAGGCGGCATCGACCGCGTCCCAGATGCCCGAGCTGTGCAGGGTGTCCGGGTCGGCGTCGATGGCGTCCAGGGCCAGGCCGATGCCGGTGCTGTCGAGATGAAAGCCGCCATGGGTGAACAAGAGATCGAAAATACCGAGAGACACCGGCTGCAATTGTTCAAAGGCCGGAATGCTGTCCGGCCCGGTGAGGGCGAAAGTCACTTCGCCGCCCGAGGCTTCATCGACTTTGCGCGCAAAGCGCTCGGCCATCTGCGACACCACCGGATAACTCTCGCCCCACGACACCAGCATGCGCAGTTCGAGTGCGTGGGCGCGCGGCGCGGCGCCGAACAGGATCAGGATGAGGCAGCAGAGAACGGAGTGGAACCAACGCATGGCGGCCATTATCCCCAAGCCCCCCGGCAGGTGCGAATTCATTCGCACATTCGATAGCATGACGCGCTGTCAAACAATGGCGCGAGCGAGCGAATGAAACTCGAAACCCTGCTGCCGCTAGGCAAAGTCGACCCGGGCCTGCGCGAGCCCGGCACACCCTTCGACATCCACGCGGTGGCGGCCGATGCGCGGCTGGTGGAGTCCTTGGGCTATGACAACCTCATGTTCGAGGAAACCAAGCACGACCCTTACGTGGTTATGGCGCTCGCCGCGCAGGCCACCACCAAGCTCGGCATAGGCACGGCGGTGGCCATCGCCTTTCCGCGCAGCCCGAGCGTCACCGCCATGAGCGCGTGGACCTTGCAGAAGCTGTCGGGCGGGCGCTTCACGCTGGGCCTCGGCACCCAGGTGCGCGCCCATATCGAGCGCCGCTATGGCATGGCGTGGTCGGCGCCAGGGCCGTGGATGCGTGAATACGTGCAGGCCGTGCGTGCGGTGTGGGCCGGCTGGCAGCAGGGTCAGCAGCCGCAGTTCGAAGGGCGGCATTACCGCATCAATCTCTCGGTGCCGTTGTTCGACCCGGGCCCGATAACGCATCCCGACATTCCCATCCACCTGGCGGCGGTCAACGCCTACATGTGCCAGGTGGCGGGCGAGGTGGCCGACGGCATGCGCCCGCATCCGGTGTGCACGCCGCATTACATCCGCGAAGTGATGTGGCCGGCGATACGCGCTGGCGCGGCGCGCAGCGGTCGCAGTCTCGACGGCTTCGCGGTCAGCATCAAACCGCTGATCGCGACGGCGCCCGATGAGCAGACTCTCGCCGAGCGCGTGCGCGATGTGCGGGCGCGCGTCGCGTTCTATGCCTCGACGCCGGCCTACCGTGCGGCGTTCGCCGCCCATGGCCTGGGCGATCTCGCCGATAAGCTGAAACACCTCTCGCGCGCGCAGCGCTGGGAGGAAATGCCTCGGCATATTTCCGATGAGGTGCTGAACGAGTACGCCTGCGTGGCGACCTACGACGGCGTCGCCGAATTGCTGGCGCGCCGTTACGGCGGCCTGGTCAGCAATGTCGAGTTCAGCATTCCGGTGCGCAATGAACACGACGCCGACATTCTGCGCGGCATGATTGCGCGCCTGCGCGCGGCCTGAGTTAAGTAGGCGCGTCGTCTCAATGGCGATGGCGTGACAGGTGCGAGTAATAGAAGCTGTGGCACAGCGCGCAGATGGTGTGGGTGATACTGGCGGGCGGATGCTTGACCCAGGCCGGCACCCAGTCCCAGTGAACGATCTGGTTGCGCCGTTCCACGCGCCGGCAGTGGGCGCATTGCTTGATGACCCCGTCGGCCGTCTCGTAGTGCTTGATATCGGGATCTGAAATCGGATGGGTGCTGACATCGTGCGGCGCCGCCACCAGCAGGGAATGCACCAGCATGTAACCGCGCTTGTCCGGCAAGGCAAAAATCTGCAACGCGAAGCGCCGGAATTCGTCGGCGCTCGAGCATTCATATTCGTGGGTGTAGGGTGCGAGTGACTGCTGGGTGGTGGGTGCATTCGCCAACAGGTCAGTGAAGAACGGGCGCAGCGTGTCGGTGATGGCGCTGAAGTAATTCGCACCGAGGCTCCACTCGCGATCAACCACCATGCCGCCACCGTTCTGGTGGGCAAACACCGACCATGCCGGATTGACATAGGCGATGGTGCCGTCCGGCCACAGGCCCGCGGCAGGCCAAGGATGGTGTTCGAGATCGTCCCACTCAAAGCAACGGCCGGCCAGCGCCGTAAAGGCGGGGTCGCTGCGATGGTCGAAATCCCTGTCGGTATGGGTGTTCACGCTTGAAGCAATCGCTGGGCGGCGCTCGATGTGGGGTGACGCGCAGCTTCGGTGCTGCGCGGCGGGGTGGGCATGATCCCGGTCAAGCGGCCGTGGGATTTTCGCTACAGTGACAGGGCCGACAGGCCCGGGTGCTCGTCCGGCCGTCGTCCACTCGGCCAGTGCAACAATCGCGCGGCGGCGTCTATCGGCGCATCGTTGATGCTGGCGATGCGCCGCTGCATGAGTCCCGCGTCATTGAATTGCCAGTTCTCGTTGCCGTAAGAGCGAAACCACTGGCCGCTGTCGTCATGCCATTCGTAGGCAAAACGCACCGCGATGCGCGCGCCGTCGCACGCCCACAGTTCCTTCACCAGGCGGTAGTCGAGTTCGCGTGCCCATTTGCGCTCGAGAAAGGCCACGATGGCCTCGCGCCCGACGACGAATTCAGCGCGGTTCCGCCATTGGCTGTCGTGGGTATAAGCCAGCGACACACGCACCGGGTCGCGGCTGTTCCAGGCGTCTTCGGCAAGGCGCACCTTGCGCGCCGCGCTGACGTGGTCGAACGGCGGCAAGGGCGGGCGCGGGCTGTCGGTGGCGGTCATGGTTGTGTTTCCTGCAGTTGGGTGACGGAGAGAATTCATTCACCCCTTTTGCGCCAAGGGTGACGTACGGGGCATTTTCGAATGTCAGACTTCAGTCTGACATTCGAACGCGCGCACGAGACAGCAGCGGCCGAAAGCCGTGAATGCGCCACGGACAGTCAATGCGCAGCGCCCGCGCCGTCGAGCTGCATGTTCGCGCGCAGCTCCAGCATCGGCGTCTGGCTGATCTGGATGAGACCGCGACGCGGCCGATCGAGATCGATGATGAGATAGGTCACCAGCACGATCAGCGCCACCAGCAGCATGCTGGCGAGTGGCGGGCGATGGCGCGCGATGCCGGCGCTGTAGCCGAGCACGGCGGCGGTCACTCCAAACGTCGCGAACAGGATCCACAGCACCACTTCCGGAACGGGCCGCGAAAGATGGGCGTTACGCGCGCCGAATGCATCGATGCTGTCGTTGAGCGCGGCGACGAACAGGCCGCTGGTGACGGGGTTGTTGTCCTTGGAGACCAGCCGCGTCACGGCTTGCCACAGTGCGGCATGCAATTGGTTCGCAGCGGCGAGCGCCGCGCTGCGTTGCGCGCTCTCAGACAAGGCTTCATGACCTTCACCGACGCGCATGTCGACATAGCGGCGCAACAGCATGCGCAACTCGCCGCGCTCGGGCTCGGCCAGCAGTGATGTACGCAGCCAGGTGGTGCCGAGAGCATTCGCTTCGGTGACCACCGCGGCGCTGCGTGCGTCGTAATGTTGCAAGGCCACGGCAAAAGTGAAGCCGATGATCAAGGCCAGCAGACCGAGCAGCGAGGCCTGCACGGAATTGATCTGGGTGCGCAGCGCTTCGCGGGTGTCCAGCGCCCGCCGCCGGCCGAGGCGATAGCCGAGTTCCAGCGCGGCCAGCATGCCGACCGCGAGGGCGGCGGTGATGAGGCCGGCGTCGTGGTTGTAGAGCAGTTCCTGCATGACTGAAGGCGCGGCGCGCAGGCGGTCTCAGTTGAGTAAGGTGGCCGCCAGCGCGTCCATCTCACGGCATTGCTGGTCGGCGCTGCGCCCATTGAGCCAGATCAGCACCTGCTCGGCGCCGATGCGTTCGAATTCATCGATATGCTGACGTTTGCGCCATTGGCCGGTCGCGCCCATCACGGTCACGCGAATCGAATCCGGGTCGCGGCCGGCCTGTTCGGCCAGCTCGCGCAACTGCGTGCGCCCTTGCGCCACCTGCAGGGCGCTGCTGGCGACCGGCAACCAGCCGTCGCCATAGCGCACGATGCGCTGGAACACGCGCTTGGCCCACACGTCATCGAACATGATGCTGCCGAGGTAGATGGGCGGGTGCGGGCGCTGCGCCGGCTTGGGGTAGCAGCGCACCGGCGGGATGTCGTAGTACTTGCCGTGGAATTCCGACTCATCGGCCGTCCAGCAGGATTTCATCACCTCGATGCATTCGCGCACCTGCGACCAGCGATGTTCGAAATCGCAGCCGAGGATCTCGGCCTCTTCCTTGTTCCAGCCGGCGCCGATGCCGAAATGGAAACGGCCGCCGCTGTAGCTGTCGAGCGAGGCGATTTCCTTGGCGAGGTGCAAGGGATGGCGCTCCGGCACCAGCAGCACCGCGGTGCCGACTTCGATGCGGGTGGTGGCGGTGGCGGCGCGCATCAAGGCGATCAAGGGGTCGGGCATCTGCCACAGGTAATCGGGATCGGGCTCGACGCCGGGATTGAGATTGCCGGGATAGGGCGTCGAATAGCTGACCGGCAGCACCAGGTGGTCGGGCACCCAGTAAGAAGCGAAACCGAGATCCTCCGCATGGCGGGCCACCCGCGCCGGGTCGGCGAGTGCATCGGGCAGGATGGAAAACACTCCGACTTTCATAACGCACTTCCCCTCGATGCCATGCCGGCGACGCGTTCGAGCATAAGCGCAGCGCTCGGCGCACCGCAACGCCACGTCGGCGTGGAGCGCGGGCGCACCGTACGCGCAAGTATGTGTAAACGAAGTTGTCGCGGCTCGAAAAGTCGCCGCAGACCGGTTATGGTGCCGGCCGCGCAGTGCATCTTCACTGTCCCCGCACAGCTCCCGCCAGAGGCTCAAGGTTCATGAATTTCCGTCTTGCCCATTGGATCATGGCGCGCCGTGGCGCGGTCAGTATTGCCTTTCTCATTCTCACGCTGCTGTTCATGGGTGGCCTGCCGACGGTGCAGATCCGCACCGTGTTCAAAGACCTGCTGCCGATGGACGATCCGTTCGTCAAGCTCTACCTGGCACACCCGACTTTCGGCAACCCGATGACCATGGCCATCATGGTCAAGCGCAAGAACGGCGACATCTATCACTCCGATACGCTGCACAAGGTGTGGAACCTGACGCGCGATATCGACAAGGCGCCGAGCATCGATCACGACCAGATCATTTCCATCGCCACCGAGAAGCTGCGCTATGCCGAGGCCACCGCCGAGGGCGTCGATGCCAAGCCGGTGATGAACGACTGGGTGCCGAAAGACGGCGCCGAGATGGAGGACTTCAAGCACCGCGTCAACATGTCCATCAATGCGCGCGCCTATTTCATTTCGCCGGACGAAAGCGCGACGCTCATCAATGCCGCCTTCCTCGACACGATTGAATACGGCGAATCTTTTGCCTACGTGCAGAAGCTTGTCGAAGCGGCGCGCGATGCCGATCACGATGTCTATCTGGTCGGCCAGCCGGTGCTCACGGCGTGGGTCTACAAGCTGCAGAAGCAGACCTATGCGATTTTCGGCGTGACGGTCGCGGCGCTGGTGCTGGCGCTCGTCTTCTACATGCGCAACATCGCCGGCGTGGTGACGCCCATCGTCTGCACCCTCGCGGCGGGCCTGTGGGGCTTCGGCTTCATCGGCTGGCTGGGGCGCCCCATCGAGCCCTTGCTCATGATCGTGCCCTTGCTGCTGGTGGCGCGCTCATTCTCCCACTGCGTGCAGTTCATCGAGCGCTACTACGAAGTGCTCATGCATCTCAAGGACCGGGTCAAGGCGGCGGAAGTCACCATGGGACTCATGATGGCGCCGTCGGTGCTCGGCATCATGACTGACGTGTGCGGCATCGTGTTCATCGCCATCGCGCCGATACGCACCATGACCAATCACGCGATTTTCTGCGGCATGTGGGCGCTGTGGATCATTCCCACCGGCGTATTCCTGTGCGCCATTCTGCTGTCCTACCTGCCGGTGCCGCGCAACATGGAAGAGATCATCGGCGGCAAGGACAACGAATCGGGCATCCATCTTTTGCAGGACCGCCTGCTCAATCGCATGTCGCGCCTGACCTTTGGCGCCAACGCCAAGTGGACGGCGCTGGTGGTCATCGCCATCAGCGTCTATGCCGGTTATCTCGGCAGCCTCATCAAGATTGGCAACCCGGTGGAAGGCAGCAACCTGTTGTGGCCAGACTCGGAATTCAATACCGGCGTGCGCGCCGTCAATGCCCACTTCCCTGGTTCCAACACGCTCGAAATCGTGCTCGAGTCGAAGACCGACAACAACGATTACCGCGTCGCCCTGCAACCCGATGCGACGGCGGTGCGCGTGCAGTTGCAGCGCGCGCTGGAAGCCGACGCGGTGATGCCGCCGCGCGCGACCTTGTCATTCACCGATTACATGTCCGAGACCACGCGCCTGGTTGCCGGCGGCAATCCCAAGTGGGCGCAGTTCAATCTCGACCCGGACACCGTGCATTCGGTCGGCTTTGCCACCCAGCTTGGCACCAACACCATCAACTTCGGCCATGTCGCGAACTTCACGTTCCAGCATTCGACGGTGTCGGCCTGGTACAAGGACAACAAGCAGGAAACGGTCGATGCGGCACTCGATGCCGCCCGCCGTGCGGTGGCCGCCGTCGGTGAAGACCATCCCGATTTCAAAGTGCGCCTCGCGACCGGCGTGATTTCATTGCAGCAGGCCATGAACAACGTGGTCGAGCGCTATCACACCATCATCATGTTGATGGTCAACCTGGCGGTGATGGTGCTCGCCCTGATTGCCTATCGGTCGCTGGTGGCCGCGGTGATTCTATTGATACCGGTGAATCTCTCCAACATCTACCTGGTCGCCGCCATGCAGATGCTGGGCGTGGGCCTGGATGTGAATGCCGGCATTGTCGCGGTGATGGGCGTGGGCGTCGGCATCGACTACGGCATTTATCTTCTGTCACGCATCTGCGAGGAATATTCGGCGCAGGGTCAGGACATCAAAAAGGCCATCAATGCCGCCATGACCACCACTGGCAAGGCCATCATGTTCACATCAAGCATCATGCTGGTCGGTATCCTGCCGTGGTATTTCCTCTCGGATCTGAAATTCATGGCCGACATGGGCATCCTGTTGGTGGCGGTGATGCTCATCAACATGCTGCTGTCACTGCTGGTGTTGCCGCTGCTGGTGTGGTTCATCCAGCCGAGTTTCATGAAGCGCACCGATCTCATGCTGGGTGAGAACATCGATCTGACGCAGTTCGCGGCCAAGGTCGACGCCTTGTAGGCTGTCGGTGCGAATAAACTCGCGCCGACAAACCTGCGCCGCCTCAACAGCCTCGCGTGATGACGAACTCATCCTCGCCACTCGCTTCAATCTGAAACTCGATGAAGCTCATCAGGTCCTTGCGCGTGCGGCCCTTCAGCATGTGGCCGAGCAAGGTGGCGAGCAGTGCGTCGGCCATCGATTGCGGGCTCATGCCGCGATCCTGTTCGGCGCATTCCAGCGCCTGTGCTATGCATTGTCGAGCGACGTCGTATTCACCTGCCACGGCAGTGTCTCCTGGTTGAACGGTGTGATGGGGATGGCAGGTTAGCCTGCCTGCGCGGCGTGGGGCGGCGTTTGACCCACATCACGCCCACGACGGTTTGAAGCGGTCACCGTCGACCTCACAGCGCCGCCCGACCCATTCCTCGGTCTGCATGGCGTCAATGTGGGCTGGCTCGTCAGTGGTGGCGAGCACGCGCTGTCCAGCGGCTGTATCGAGCAATGCCACGCCGCGCGGAGCGCAATCACGCCCGTGCAGCACGGTGCAGCCGGCGACGGTGGCGTGGCCTTTATAGTTCTCCAACACGTCGACTGTCGGCATCGCCGCGGCCACGGCGCTGCTGACGTCCTCATGCACAAAGGCGCGCCGCGGCGGCTGGCGCGACCACAGGCCAAAACCCTGCTTGGTCAACACACCGGATACGCTGCCGACCAGCGCCGTGCCGTGGCGGCGTTGGCGTAGCAATTCGGCGCTGCGCGCGGTCGCCTGCAGCACGTAGTTGTTGTACGGCCCGCCGGCAAACGGCATGCCGCCGGTCACCGTCAAGGGACGCGACAAGGGCAAGCCGAGCGCTTCGGCATAGGTCTCCACCGCTACCGGAAAGCAGCTGTAGAGCTCCACCAGGTCCATCGCGCTGGCATCCGTATCAAGTGCCTGCAGGGCCGCACGCGCGGCGATGCCTGCGCCCGGGCAGCGTGACAGATCGGCCCGCGCCGACACCGGCACCATGTGATTCGACTCGCTGCTCGCCAGCGGATAAATCCATTTGTCACGCGCGATGCCGAGCGCCACTGCGCGCGCTTCAGAGCAGAACACGAGGGCTGCCGCCTGGTCGACACTCCAGGTCGAAACATGCTGGCGCGTATAGGGAAAGGCTTGCATGGGATTGCGCGGGCCGGCGTCGCGAATGTGCGCGGCGCTGAAAGGCGTGCGATGCCAGGCATGGGGATTGGCGGCAGCTATCGCGCTGAAGCGTGCATACAGGTCGGCCACGCGGTCGCGATGTTCATCAAGTGACCAGCCGTGGCGCGCGCGGTAGGCGCTTTCCAGCATGGCGTACAGGCCCACCGGCATCTTGAGCCCGGCGCGCACTTCGACCGCATGGCGCAATTCGTCCTTGGGCGCGAGGTAGATGGCCGGCGCGTCGTCTTGGGTGCGTTCCGGGGCGTGTGCACCGGCAAGCTGGGCACGCAGCAGGCGGTAGCCGGCATCGGCCCCGGCCAGCAGGGTGGTGTGGGCCTCACCGCGCGCAATGCGGGCGCAGGCTTCGCCCAGCAGACTTTGTTGCAGAACACCGACGCTGGCCAGCACGGTGGTGGCATGGCGGGCGCCTGTGTTGCGCGCGATTTCGCCGGCCGGATTGCCGTAGCTCCAGCGACCGCGCGGCACGCCGATATATTGCGTGCCGGCCAGCAATGGCGCACTGCCCGCGTCACTGGCGGCGGCACTCACCGCCTCCAGCATGAGGTCCATGGGTTCGAGCGCGCGCGTCCAGTCGTCTTCGCGACGGGTGGCGACGCCGATGCCGACCAGTACCGGTGTCAGGGCGGGGTCATGGCGCATGGCGTTTGAGGTGTTGCTCGCAAAACTGTGTGGATGCGCACGGGCTAACGCCGCCTGAAAGCGGCCGCGCCGCATAATACGCTACACTCGCTTCGACCATGTGGCGCGCCCGCCGGTATCCATAGAGCGGTCGCGAATTGTTCTTCATAACGGAATATCTGCTGCAGCAATCATGGCTAAATTCGTTTCCTTCACGCCCACCACCACCATCACGCGCGCGATGTTCGATTTCGACGTCATGGGCTTGAACGAATTTCGCCTGAAAGGCCCGATTCGGGTTTCGCTGTCCGATTCGTTCGTCGCCGGAGAAGTGGACACGGTCGGTTTTTATCCCGACCTCTACACCGCCGACCACGCACTGGTGAACTGGAACGCCGCGGCGCGCCCGAATGGCACCACCCTGGCGAGCAACATCGAGCAGACGCTGGGCATCTTCTCGCAATTTGCCCATCTCGATTTCAATTTCCTGGGGCAAATCGACGCCATCGGCGCCGATACCTATGTCACGCCGGCCGATGTCGGCGCGGCCCATCTGGCGGATATCAACATCTCGCTCATCCGGCGCAGTGTCATTCCGTGGGTCGGATTGTCCGGCGCCGGCCAGGACAGCCTGCTGGGTTACGAAGGCGCGGCCGGCGACGTCTACATCAACAAGGCTTTTCTCAGCGACTCGGGCTTTGGCATCGCTTCGCCGAGCCGCACCGTGCTCATGCACGAGATCATGCATTCGCTGGGCATGTCCCATCCCCACAGCGAAGTCATCAACGGTGTGCTGATCATCACCGGCGAATATGCGGCGACACGCAATCTCGGTTTCGACAAGCTCGGCTTTCATATCGACAACGCGCAGGACATGTACCGGGAGTATTTCTCCATCATGTCCTATGACGATCAGAATCCGTTCGAGGAAGCGCACACGCCGATGATCCTCGACGTGATTGCCCTGCAGCAGGCCTATGGTGAAGGGCCTGGCACCCAGACCAATGGCACCGGCACCACCACCACCGGCAATGACATCCTCACCGCTGGCACGGAAGGCTACCGCGTCTATTTCGACAAGGGCGGCAAGGACACCATCGATCTTTCGCTGTTCGACACCGGCGCCTATCTGCACATGGGCACCAATATCACCGGCGCCGCGCACCTCGTTGGCGTGGGCATGTCGATGGGCGATTTCACGCGCATGAGCGCAAGCGACATCGATCCGCCCAACCTGCGCTGGTTCTATGGTGAGTTCGAGAACGCGAGCGGCTCGGTGGCCGCCGATCGCATCATTGGCAATGCGCTTGGTAACACCATTTCCGGTTTGAACGGCGCTGACAAGCTCTACGGCGGACGCGGCAACGACGTGCTCAATGGTGGCGACGGTTCGGATCTGCTGGCGGGCGGCGCGGGCAATGATCGACTGCTGGGCGGCGCCGGCAATGACACCGCGGACTATTCCGACGCCAGTGCCAAGGTGGTGGTGAACCTCGGCCTTGGCGGCGCGCAGAACACGCTCGGCGCGGGCAAGGACATCTTGACCAGCATCGAAAAACTGATCGGCTCGGATTTCAACGACGCCTTGTTCGGCAATTCGGGCGCCAATGCACTGACCGGCGGCAAGGGCAATGACAGCCTTCTGGGCGGCGGCGGCAATGATATTTTGAACGGTGGCAGCGGCGTCGACAAACTCGCCGGTGGCCAGGGCAGCGACGTGTTCGTATTCGACAAGTCGGCGTTCAGCGGCATCGACCAGATCATGGATTTCACCGGCGGCGCCGATGTGCTGCGTCTCGATAACGCCCTGTTCACGAGCCTAGCCGCGAGTGGCCCGCTGAGTGCCAGCCACTCTCGCGAAAGCGCCAACGGCCTCGCCCGCGACGCCAACGACTTCATCAACTACAACACCACGACCGGCGCCTTGTCCTACGATGCCGATGGCAGCGGCAGCATTGCGCCGGTGCAGTTCGCGACGCTGTTCGACGGCCACGGCGCCCACCCGGGCGCCTTGCTGCTGGCGCCGACGGACTTCGTGGTGGTCTAGCGCGCGACCCAGGCGGGGTCTGCGCGGAGCACACGCGCGGCGGTCGTCGACACGACATGCCGCGCCTCCCTCACGCTGACGGCATAGTTCATGGCTCTTTTTGTTTCCTACACGCCCGCCACCACCATCACGCGCGCGCTGTTCAATTTCGACGTTTCCGGCACCGACAATTTCATCGTCAGCGGCACGGTGCGCGTATCGGTGTCCGATTCGTTCACCGCCGCCGACCAGGCCGCCGCGGACTTCTATCCCGATATCTATACCGTTGCCAGTCCGGAAGTGGACTGGAACCTTGCCGTGCCCCAGGGCGGCACGCGCGCGAGCAGCGTCGAGCAGACGCTCGGCATCATCGCCCAATTTGCCAACATCACGTTTGACTGGCGCGGTGACATCGACACCATCGGCGGCGATACGCTGGTGTCGCCCGCCAACGTCGCGGCCGCCAACCTGTCCGACATCAATATCTCGCTGGTGATGCGCGGCGACGTCGACTGGTCGGGCCTCGCGAGCGGCGACGGCGATGCTGCGCTCGGCTATCGAGGCGCGGCCGGTGACGTGTTCATCAATGCCGCCTTTCTCGGTGATACCAGCTTTGGCGTGGGGTCGCCGGCGCGCACCACGCTCATGCATGAACTCCTGCATTCCGTGGGGCTGTCCCATCCCCATAGTCAGTACCTCAACGGCGTGCCGACCATCACCGCCGATTACGCCGCAACGCGCAGTCTCGGCTTCGACAAGCTCGGCTTTCATACCGCGACCGCCGCCGACATGTACAAGGAATATTTCACCATCATGTCCTACGACGATGGCAATCCGCTCGAGGAGGCGCACACGCCAATGATCCTCGACGTGATTGCCTTGCAGCAGGCTTATGGTGAAGGCGCGGGCACGCAGACCAACGGCAGCGGTACGTCCACCACCGGCGATGACACCATCACCGCCGGCACCGCCGGTTATCGCGTGTATTTCGACAAGGCTGGCAACGACACCATCAATCTCGAGAATTACTCGGGCGGCGTCTATCTGCACATGGGCGCCACCATCACCGGCGCCGCGCACCTGGTCGGCGTGGCGATGAGCGCGACCGATTTCAATCGGCTCAACCTGGTCGGCGCCGACCCACCCAACCTGCGCTGGTTCTATGGCGAGTTCGAGAATGCGAGCGCGTCGGCGGGCGCTGATCGCGTGATTGGCAATGCGCTCGCCAACCACATCGCAGGCCTGGCGGGCAGCGACAAGCTCTACGGCGCGGCCGGCAATGACGCGCTGGATGGCGGCGCCGGCGCCGATCTGTTGGCGGGCGGCGCCGGCAATGATCGCCTGCAGGGGGGCACCGGCAGTGATACCGCTGACTATGGTGACGCCAGCGCCAAGGTGGTGGTGAGTCTCGGCGTCAGCGGCGCCCAGGATACCCGCGGCGCCGGCATCGACACCTTGAGCAGCATCGAGAACCTCGCCGGCTCGCGCTTCAGCGACCGCCTGAGCGGCAATGCCGGCGCCAACACCTTGAGCGGCGGCGCCGGCAGCGACAGTCTCGCCGGCGCGGCCGGCAACGATGTCCTGAACGGCGGCGTCAGCGCCGACAAACTCAGCGGCGGCAGCGGCAAGGATGTTTTCGTGTTCGACAAAACCGCGTTCAGCGGCGCCGATCAGATTCTCGACTTCAGAGGTGTTGACGACACCCTGCGACTCGACAACGCGCTGTTCAGCCGTCTGTTGACCAGCGGCGTACTCGCCGCGGGCAATTACCGCGAAAGCAGCACGGGCCTCGCGCATGATACGAATGACTACATCAACTACAGCACCCGCAGCGGCGCGCTGTTCTACGACGCCGACGGCAGTGGTCGCGGCGCGCCCATACACTTCGCAACCTTATACGACGGCCACGGTGGGCACCCCACCGCGAGTCTCATCTCGGCGCTGGATTTCGTCATCGTCTAGCGCCGCCCCACCGGGAGTGGCCGTTTACAGGCCGTGGGCGGCGAGCAGGCGTTCCAGCGCGCCGAAACCTTCGACGTGAAATGCGCGCAGGCCAAGACGCGCCGCGCTATCGATATTGGAGCGCGAGTCGTCGAAGAACATCACGTCGCCCGGTGACACGTCGAGAATCTCCAGTGCGCGCGTGAAGGCCGCTGGTTCCGGTTTCAGAACGCCGAGCTCATGGGATGACAGCGCCACGTCGAACAGCCCTGCAAAGCGCCCGAAGCGCTGCCAGTGCAATTCATTGGAATTGCTGAGGCAGGCGGTGCGGCAATGCGCGCGCAGACCGGCGAGGCGCGTGCGCACACCGGCATGCATATCGCGCGGCCAGTGGGTGAACTCGTGAAGAAAAGCGCTGCGCGTCAGCGACAGCTGCCATTCGTCGATGAACTGCGCGGCGAATTCGTCGGGCGTGGAACCGCCTGACTCGAAGCGACACACCGCCGGTGAGCGCAACCAGCGCTCACGGTATTCATCGACCGGCATGTCGACGCCGGCCAGCTGGCACAATCGCTCATGGCCGGTGCTCTCCAGCAGCACGCCGCCAAGATCGAACAACAGCAGGGCGGGGCGCGACGGCATCGGTCAGTGCTCAGTCGTGTGCGGCGCTCAGCCCGGCAGGCGTTCGAGACGAAACAGTGGGATGACCCGCGAGGTGCGTGCCTGATAGTCGCGATAGGCCGGGTAGTGGGTGGTCATGAGTTGCCACAGGCGCTGGTGTTCAGCGCCCTCGGCGAGCAGCGCGCGGGCCTTGAAGATGTCAGGGCCGACCTGGACTTCGACCTCTGGCGTGGCGACGAGATTGTGATACCACTGCGGATGGGTGTCCGAGCCGCCCTTGGAGCCGACAATCACATAGCCTTCGCCATCGACGCCGTACAGCAGGGGGTGGATGTAGCCTTTGCCGGACTTGCGCCCGACGGTCTTCAGCAACAGGCACGGTACGAGGCCCTGGCCGCCGACGGCGCTGGAATCCCACAGATGACCTTCGCGTCCGCCGCTTTGCTGGTAGCGGCGCACATGCTCGCCGATCCAGTCCGGCACCGCGCCTTGATCAAGTGCGTCGACGGTTTCGATGAGGATGTTGTCAGTCATTCACTCCGCGCCTCGTGCGATTTAACTCGCACATTGAAACCAGATCGTTGCGTATCAAGCTGGCCTTGAATGTCAGACTGAAGGCTGACGCACAGAAGAACGGCTCTGGTCTGTTGTGGGTCAGACTTCAGTCTGACATTCGAATGCGCGAATGAATTCGCATCTATTTTTTCTTTTTCTTCTCGCCCTTGCCGTGCTCGACCGGGCCGCCCTGCGCCATTTCCAGCGCCACCTTGCGGCCGCGAATTTCACCGGCGCCGGCCAGCGCTTTCTTGGCCACCAGCTTTTCGGCGGCCGACAGCCACAAGAGGTAATACTTGCTGCCGTCGTCTTCGGCGCCGGCCGCCTTGATCTCGTCGCTTAGTTGCTCGGTCCACTCGGCCCAGGTGTAGTGACCTTGCTGGAACAGATGCACGACCAGCGCGAAGGCTTTTGCTTCCCAGGGAAAGTTGAAGACGATTTCCTGGTCCGCATTGGTCGGCACCAGGGGAATGTCCCGTACCGGCGGGACGCCTGCCGCGCCGCTCATGCCGGCATGAGGTAATCGTCGAACAGGTCGACGTAGACCGAATCATTGCGCGAGGCTTTCGGGCCCCACAGTTCCTGCGCGCTGAAATACACGCTGTAGCAATGCTGGGGTTTCTCGCCCTTGCCGTGCGCATGGGTGTCGGGAAACAGGAACACGCCGTGGTCTCTGTCGATGCAGCCAAGCTTGTCGCGGCAGTAGCGGGGCAGGCGCGTGTGGCCGATGGGGTTCATGTTCTTCACCACCACCATGTCGCCTTCCTTGAATTTCGGCTTCACATCCATGTCGACGCGTGCGCTGGAACCCATCAACACGATCTTCGGCACCGCTTCCGGCGCGAGGGCCGGCGTGGCTTTCGGCGATTCGCCGATGGCGTGGCCGGTGCGCAATTCTTCGGCGGTCAGGATGCCTTTCTCCATCGCCACCGTTTCGAAGGCGTGCAGCCAGTGCTCGTAGTAGGACGTCTGCAGGTAGTTGGCGGCGCCCATGCGTTCGATGGCGTGGCGGAATTCATCGACGTTGAAGGCGCCGGTTGCCGACAGCGGTGCGAACAGGCCGAAAACCCGTGCTTCCCAGTCGTGATGAAAGACCGGCTCGTCCTTTTCGGGATTGACCGGCCCGAAGCCGTGCATGCCGCCGAGATCGTGTATGCCGTTCATGGCTTTGGCCTCAACGCTTGGGCGGCGCGAGCTTGGCGACGCCGATCATGGAGTCGCGCGTCACCAGTGCCGCCAGTTCTTCTTCGCTCATGCGCTCGGTGCCGGCCGGACGCTGCGGCAGCACCATGTAGCGCAGTTCCGCGGTGCTGTCCCACACCCGCACTTCGACGTCCTCATCGAGCTTGACGCCGAATTCCTTCAGCACGCCACGCGGGTCGCTGATCACGCGCGAGCGATAGGGCGCGGCCTTGTACCAGGCCGGCGGCAGACCGAGGGTCGGCCACGGATAGCAGGAGCACAGCGTGCACACCAGCACGTTGTGCACGGTGTCGGTGTTCTCGACCACCACCATGTCCTCGCCCTGGATGCCGGAGTAGCCGAGTTCGGCGATGGCGGCGGTGCCGTTGCTGAGCAGGCGTTGCTTGTAATCGCGATCGGTCCAGGCCTTGGCCACCACGCGTGCGCCGTTGTGCGGGCCGACCTTGGTTTCATAGGTGTCGATGAGTTCATCGACCGCTATCGGATCGATGAGACCCTTCTCGGCCAGCACCTGCTCCAGCGCTTTGACGCGCAGCTCCGGGTCGGTCAGCGGCCGGTTGCCGTGCGGATGATGGTGATCACCTGCGTGATCGTGGTCGTCGTCGTGGCGATGATGGTCGCTCATGCCTGTTCCTTGGAAGTGAATTAAATCGTGTAGCAGCCGGTGGATTCGAAGGCGTGGGCCGCGCGCAGGATGGTGCTTTCGTCGAAGTGGCGACCGATGAGCATCATGCCGACGGGCAGACCGTTGGACATCGCGCAGGGCACGCTCATGGCCGGATGGCCGGTGACGTCGAAGGGCGCGGTATTGTTGAGCATCTCCAACGCGCGCGTAACGTATTCCTCGCGCGAGCAGTGCTTGTCCGGAATCGGCGTCGCCTTCATCGGCATGGTCGGCATGAGCAGCAGGTCGTAGTCGCGCAGCAGTGCGTCGTAGGCTTCGCGCAGCTTCCAGCCGAGATTCTGCGCCTTGGCGTAGTAGCGGCCATGATAGTTGTCTTCCATGTACTGGCCGAGCAGCATCACCACCTTGGTGGTTTCCGAGAGGTCGTTGGCGCGCGTCAAGCGGCCGCGCGCGAAGCTGTCGAGCAGGCCGACGTTGTAATAGCCCTTCCAGTTGGTGCCCATGCTGTTGCCCTTGACCATGAGGGCGGAGGCGCCTTCGATGGCAATGCCGTTCCAGATGTGCAGGCCATCGAGATGCATGGGAATGGAAATTTCGTCGACCACCGCGCCGAGCTGTTTGAACAACTGCGCCGATTCGCGCACGGCGTTGTCGCTGTCGGACTCGGAGCCCGGCCAGCCGAACCCTTCTTTCACCACGCCGATGCGCAAGTCCGTCACATCGCCGGTCAGCGCGCGGCTGTAGCGGTCGACGCGCACATTGCGCTGGCGCGGGTCCATGCCGTCGTCGCCGGCGATGACTTCGAGCAGGTTCGCGCAATCGCTGACGTTGCGCGTCATCGGGCCGAGATGGTCGAGCGTCAATTCAATCGGGAATGCACCGGTATAGGGCACCAGGCCATGGGTGGGTTTCAGGCCGTAGATGCCGCACCATGCCGCCGGCATGCGGATGGAGCCACCCTGGTCGCCGCCGATGGCCATGTCGACCGCGCCGCTCGCAACCAGGGCCGCACTGCCGCTGGAGGAGCCGCCGGTGCTGTGGGCCGGGTTGTGCGGGTTGCGTACCGGCGGCGTGTCGCAGGTATGGCTGCCGCCGGAAAAGCACAGGCTCTCGCACACCGACTTGCCGGCGATTTCGCCACCGGCATCGAGAATGCGGGTAACCAGCGTGGCGTCGACATCGGGCACATAGCCTTCCAGCACCGCTGTGCCGTTCATCATCGGCACGCCGGCCACGCAGATGTTGTCCTTGATGGCGACGGTGCGCCCTTTCAACTTGCCGCTCTTGGCGCCCTTGATGGCGCAGCGGTAGTACCAGGCGTTGAGCGGGTTGTCGGCCGGCTCGGGGCGCCACGCGCCCGCGCGCGGATACATCACGGGCGGCTTGGGTTCGACCATGTCGTCGATGCGCTCGTAGGAGGCCAGCGAGCCACCCATGAGACCCTGAAAGGACAGCAAGTCGTCGTCCGACAGCGTCAGTCCGTAGCGGTCTGCAATCAGCGCGATTTCGTCCAGCGTTGGCGTTTTGATTTTCATGAGCGTCGGACCATCCCCTGTGCATGCCGTGGCTGGCGTCAATGTACACTTTTAAGATTGATCGGCAAACCGTGGGGAATCACGGTTTTAGGCGCGCCGCCGGGTGCTCTTGCCGCTCACTTTCAGGTGGCGTGGCGTGGCGCGGCAATCCCGCTATGATGGACCGCGACGCGCACGTCAGCGCGCGTGATTTTTTCGATAACGTGGAGCCGGTGCACTGACCGGTGGAGGGTGCTGTCTCATGTGGCGTGTTGGTATTGATGTCGGTGGAACGTTCACGGATCTGTTTGCATGGGAGGAAGGCGGTACGCGCCAGTTGACCTCCAAGGTCCTCACCACCAAGCACGACCGCGCGGTCGGTGTGTTGAACGCGATTCGCGAAGCGGGCATCGAGCCGTCCGGCATCTCGCATCTCATGCACGGCACCACCACCGCCACCAATGCCCTCATCACCCGCGACTACCCTGAAGCCGCGATGATCACCACCGACGGCTTTCGCGACACCATCGAAATAGGTCGTCAGCATCGCGAAGCGCTGTACGACCCTTACCAGCAGAAGCCCAAGCCCATCATCAAGCGTCGCTTCCGCTACAGCATCGACGAGCGCATGGACGCCAAGGGCAAGCCCGTGCGGCCGCTGGATCGCGCCAAGGCGCTGGCCATCGCCGAGAAGATCAAGGCCGCCAACATCAAGTCGGTGGCCATCGCCTTCATCAATTCCTATGTTAATGCCGCGCACGAGAACCAGATGCGCGACATCGTGCTGGAGGTCAATCCCGGCATCTATTGCGTGACCTCGGCCGATACACGGCCGGTGTTCCGCGAACATGGCCGCTTCGCCACCACCGCCATCCGCGCCGCGACGATTCCGGTCATGGAGCGTTACTTCAATCGTCTCGAGGCGAGTTTGAAGGACGCCGGCTTCAATGGCCGTTTGATGATCCTGAAATCGAGCGGCGGCATCACCGGCGTCGACTATGCCAAGCAGCATCCTGAAGAGCTGATCGAATCCGGCCCGGCCGGCGGTGTGGCCTACGCGGCCTATCTGTCCGAAATGAAGGGCGATTGTCCCAACATCATCCACACCGATGTCGGCGGCACCAGTTTCGACGTCTCCATCGTCGAGAACGGCAAGGGACTCGTCACCCGCGACCATGAAATCGAGTGGGAGATTCCGGTCATCGTGCCGATGCTCGACATCCACAGCGTCGGCGCCGGCGGTGGCTCCATCGGCTGGGTGGACGAGGGCGGTTCGCTGCGCGTCGGTCCGCACAGCGCCGGCTCCGAGCCGGGCCCGGTGTGCTACGGCCGCGGCGGCAAGCTGCCGACCATCACCGATGCGAATTTACTGCTCGGCCGCATCGAGCCGACCCTCGGCGGCAAGATGCAGCTCGACAAGGCTGGCGCCGAGGCCGCCATGGAGCGCCTCGCCGAAGAGTTTGGCCTGTCGGCCATCGAGACCGCCGACGGCATGATTCGCATCGGCTGCGAGAACATGGCGCAGGCGGTCAAGAAGGTCATCGTCGCGCGCGGTCGCGACCCGCGCGACTTCATTCTCGCGAGCTTCGGCGGCGCCGGCGCCATGCACGCGTGCTTCGTCGCCGATTCCATGAATATCCCGCGCATCATCGTGCCGGCCGAGGCCGGTGTCGCTTCGGCGTTTGGCGCGACGGCCATGGATCTGCGTCACGACCTGGAGGCCTTCTATTTCTCGCCGGTGGCCGATGCCGATGTCGCGACCATCAACCGCATGTACGCGCAGCTCGAAAAAGACGCCCTGGCGCTGCTCGAGGCCGACGGCCTGAAGGCCGCCGACATCGTGCTGACGCGCTCGGCGCAGATGCGCTACGTCGGTCAGAGCTATGAAGTGGAGACGCCGATCCCGTCGGGCACGCTGACCAAGGCCGATCTGCCGGCCATCGCCACTGCGTTCCACAAGTGCCACGAGATGGAATTCGGCGTCAGTTCCGACGACTTCGCGCCGGCCATCGTGGCTCTCGGTGTGACGGTGGTCGGCAAGACCGCGCGGCCGCCGGTGAAGAAGCCTGAAGCCGCCGGACGTGAGCCCATCAAGGGCCGCCGCCAGGTCTATTTTGACCGCGCCTGGCACGAGAGTAACATCTACGACGGCCACGCCTTGGCCGAGGGCGCCAGCGTTCAAGGCCCCTGCATCGTTGAATTCGAACACGCGTGCGCCGTGCTGCCGCCGAATGCCTCCGGCACCATCGACGCCTACGGCAACATGATGATCTCACTGTCCTGAACAGTCGCCATAGCGACTGAAGGAGTCTTCGATGGATAAGAAAGTAAAAGTTGATACCGCTGTCATCGCGCAGACCAAGGTCGACCCGGTGACCTTTGAAGTCCTGCGCAGCATTTTCGAGTACGCCAGTGAGCGCATGTCGACGGTGCTGAAGCGCGCCTCGTTCTCGCCCATTCTCGCCGACATGGTCGATTTCTCGAATGCCATCTACGACTACGAGTGCAAGCTCCTGTCGCAGGCAGCGAACTGCCCGATACATCTGGCGGCGATGAAATTCAGTGCCGAGGCGATCATTGAGCAGTATCCGCTCGACACCATGCAGCCGGGCGACGTCTACGTGCTGAACGATCCCTACAAGGGCGGCACGCACATCAATGACATCACCTTCCTGTCGCCGATCTTCTTCGACGGCGACATCATCGCGTTCGCGGTCAGCCGCGGTCACTGGATGGATCTCGGCGGTGGTGCGGCCGGTGGCCAGGCGTTTGGCGGCACGCATATCGCCGGCGAAGGTCTGCGCCTGCCGCCCTTGAAACTGTTCGACGCGGGCAAGGTGCGCGAAGACCTCCTGGCCATCATCCTGAACAACACGCGCACGCCGTTCTACGTGAAGGGCGACACCCAGGCCCACGTCGGCGCGCTCAAGGCCGCCACCCAGGAAATGGAACGTGCGGCCGAGAAATACGGCATGGCTACCTTGAAGGCCGCCATGAAGCAGCTGCAGGAGTACACCGAGAGGATAGTGCGCAAGTCCATCGCCGAAATGCCCGACGGTGAATACGAGGCGGAGGAATACGCCGACACCGATGGCCATTCCGACAAGCCGATTCCGATCAAGGTCAAGCTCATCATCAAGGGCACCGACATCATCGTCGACTTCAGCGGCACGCCGGGCGTGGTCAAGGGCGCGATCAATTCGCCCTATGCGAACACCGCCTCGGCCACGCTTTATTCCCTGCAGTTCTTCCTCGCGCCCCATGCGCCACAGAACCAGGGCATGTTCAACCCGATCACCATCAAGCTGCCGGAAGACTGCTGGCTGAATGCCAAGTGGCCGGCGCCGACCATCGGCTGCACCACGCTCACTTCGTCGAAGATCACGAGCGCCATCTGGCAGGCGCTGGCCAAGGCCTGCCCAGAGAAGGTCACCGGCTCGACCAACGCGGAATGCAACTGGTTCGTGTCATCGGTGGTGGCGCCCGATGGTTCGAGCAACGTGTTCTCCGATCTGCCGGCAGGCGGCTGGGGTGGCACGCCTTTCGGCGACGGCATGAACGTCACCGAGGACGCGCTTGGCAACTGCATGAACATGCCGGCGGAAACAGCCGAACTGTTGTTCCCGATAGCCTATGAAGCGTTTGAACTGCGCACTGATAGTGGTGGTCCCGGGCGTTTCCGCGGCGGTCTCGGTGCAGTGTTCAAAGTTCGATATCTCGCCGACGGCGAACTGTCGATGGAGTCGGCGCGCACCCTTGAAGGCAGCCCCGGTGTGAATGGCGGCGGGCGTTCCGACGTGCAGCGTCAAATCAAGATTCACACCGACGGTTCGCGCGAAGTGATCGGCGGTCTCGATGGCAAGGGCGGCTGGAAGAGCCCGCTGCTGGCGAGCGTGCCGTTCCGCTACGGCGAGACTTTCATGTTCGAATCGACCGGCGGTGGCGGTTGGGGCAATGCGCTCGATCGCAGTGTCGCGAGCGTGGTGGACGATGTGCTCGACGAATACATTTCCGTCGAAGCCGCACGTCAGCACTACGGCGTGGTGGTCGATGCCAAGACCTTGACGCTCGACGAAGCGGCGACCAACAAACTGCGCGCCAAGATGCGCAGCGCGGCTTGATACTCGCGCGAAGCGGCCGCCAACGGCGGCCGCTTCGTCATCATCTCGAGATCTTTTGTGGGTCAGACTTCAGTCTGACGTCCAGAAGAAAGTAGGACATTCAAAAACGAGAGCCTTCCTTGCTACGGCTGCTTGGCCTGCTCGGGCGTGATTTTCCTCTCGGCAAACACATCTTTCACCACCGCCAGGCCGTTCAAGGCCGCCGGGAATCCTGCGTAGACCGCCATCTGCGTCACCACTTCCACCACTGCTTCGGGTTTGCAGCCGGCGTTCAGTGCGCCGTTGACGTGGGCCGTCAACTGACGCGGTGCATTGCCCTGGGTGGTCAGTGACGCGACAGTCACGAGCTCGCGTGTGCACAAATCCATTTGCGGACGCGACACCACCTGGCCGTAGGCGAAGTCGGTAATCCACTGCGCGAGATCGGGCGAAGTTTCCGCCACGCCCGCCAACACCTGCGCGGTGGTGCCACCGGTGATCACGTCGAGCGCCTGTTTGCCGCGGGCGCGATAGTCGGGCGCGGACTCGCGGTCGGCGGCGCAGGCGCCAGCGCTGAACGCGAACAACAGGGCGGTGGCGAGCATTCTCGTCATATCGAATTCCTTGAAGTGAGGCTGATTGATCAGCCCGCACTCTAGCGCCGATGGCGCGCGTTGAAGAACCGTCTATCGGGGGGTAGCGAATGTATCGATTCCCCGCGCGATCAAGTGCGGGGGCTGTTCGCACTGGACGCTCACAGGGGCGCGCCGTACCCTAGCGTCATAAATGAAACAATAAACCGCGGCCGGCCCAAACACTGCTGGTCCCGGTGATATAAGAAAATGTATCGCTACACCTCCAACGCCAGCCGCGTTCCGGCTTGGCGGTGGCTGTTCGCGCTTGGCGTGATGCTGTTGATCAGCAACGCATGGGCCGGCGGACCGTCGCCGTTGACCTGGCCCGCTGACAGTGCCGGACATGTTGCCCTCGACGGGCGCTATGCCGTGCTGGTCGATGGCGCGCGCGCGCTCAACAGCGAGGCCGTGCTGGCCGGCCGGCACGACGCTGAATTCATCACCGCCTCTCGTCGCGACACCAACTTCGGATTCACCCACGCCGAAATCTGGCTGCGCCTCGCCATTGCCTACCAGGCCAGCCACAGTGCGCCGCCGGTGCTGGTCATACCTCGGCCCTTGATCGATGACGTCGATCTCTACGCCGTCGATAGCGCGGGCGTGGTCAGCCATGCCGCCACCGGTGACAACCATCCCTTCAGCTCACGGCAAGTAGCTTATCGCGGTTTTGCCTTCCTGCTCGATGTCAAAGCGGGGCAGACGGTCACTTATTACCTGCGCGCGCGCAGTGATACGGGGCCGATATCACTGCCGCTGGAACTGGTCGACAGCGCCACGTTTCGCGCCGACAGCGCCTCGGAAAATTATGGCCGTGGCGCCTTCGTCGGCTTCATGGTCGGTCTTGCGCTGTGCGCGCTGACCTTGTTCGCGCTGGTGCGCAATGTTGCGTACGCCTACTACTGCCAGTACCTGGTGGCGTTCGTGTTGTTGCTGTGCGCCGCCGATGGCTATGCCATGCAGTTCCTGTGGCCGAACGCGCCGCTCGCTCAACAGATTCTGCCGGCCGCGCTGCTCGCGCTCGCCAATGTCACGGGCACCTTGTTCGCGCGAAGCTTTCTCAACCTGCCCGATGTCACACCGGCCAGCGAGCCATGGTATGCGCTGACGTCGGCGGCGAGTGCGGTGGGCATGGCGCTGCACGTTTTTCATCATGGCGCGCTCGGTGCTTCGGTCATCATGACCAGCACCGCGGTGCTCGGCGTGGTGGCGCTGTGGGGCTGCATCCAGGCGTGGCGCGACGGTGATCGCATTGCCGGCTATCTGCTGTTCGGCTGGGTGGCCTTTCTGCTCGGCATGAGCGTCACGATGCTAGACATGGTCGGTCTGATTGCGACGTCGAACTGGACGAGCAACGGCGTCTATCTCGGTGCACTGGGTGAATTCGTGGCGCTCGCGGTCGGTTTGTCCGAGCGCCTGTGGAAGCTGCAGCAGGCGCGCGAAACGCATATTGCCGCAGTCAATGCCGATCTCGCGGCGCTCAACGCCAACCTCGAGGACATGGTCAAGAGCCGCACCCGTGAGCTCGAGGAGCGCAATCGCGAACTGCTGGAGCTTGCCGTGCGCGACAGCCTGACGGGCCTGTACAACCACAGCACCAGCATCGAGCTGCTGGAACAGTTGCTGCACCAGAGTCAGCGCTACGAATTTCCGATCGCGACCGTGATGCTGGACATCGACAACTTCAAACAGCTGAACGACAGCTATGGCCACCAGCTTGGCGACCATGTGCTCGAAGAAGTATCACAGACACTCGCCGACTCGGTGCGCGGCGCCGATGTGGTCGGTCGCTATGGCGGCGAAGAGTTTCTGATCGTCATGCCCCATGCCGATGCCCTGGCGGCGCGTGAATATGGGGAGCGCCTGCTCAGCCGCATTCGCGAGATTCACATCGGCAACAACCATATCAGCGCCAGTATCGGCATCTCGGTATTTCATCCGCGCGGACATCGCGCGTCGGCCCAGGATGTCATCCGTCGCGCTGACGAAGCCTTGTACCGTTCCAAGCGCGAAGGTCGCGATCGCCTCACCATCGACAGCCTGAGCCTGGTGAGCGTGACAGACGGCGAACGGCGCTTCGAGAAGCCGCCGCCGCGATCGTGAGACCGGACGGCAGCGTGCGAATGAATTCGCACCTGCAGCCGTGCAGGTGCAATTTCAATCGCACATTCATGCGCGTTACATGAAGAACCACAGGTTCAACAGCAGCGTGTTGTTGTCACTCGCATCACGCCCGCTGCCGTCGTAATTGCTGCTTGCACCGTTGAACTTGGTGTAGCCGGTGTACATGAGATCGACCCGCACGTTGTACCACGGCGCGAGATAGCTGCCGCTCTTGCCGAAAGGCACCCATGCGAGATCGAGCGTGTAGGAATTGCTGTCCGGGCTGCCCTTGCGGCTGCCGTCGATGGGCGAGGCCACGTAGCGCAGCGGGTCAGTGTTGCCCCAGATGCCGGCGTAGGCCGCCGTGAACGTCAGCGTCTGATCGTAGGTGTAGCTGCCGTTGATGCGGAAGGTATTGAGATGATCGCTGCCATTGCTGGCGCCGCCGCTGAGCCCGGTGGCGCGCAGCTTGGCATCTTCAAAGATGTAGGTCGCCTTGGCCTCGAAGATGTGCTTGGGATTGGCGACGTACTGGTAGGTCAGATCGCTGCCGATGTCGGTGAGGGTGTCGGTGCCGATGCCGACCGCACGGCCGGGGCGCACGTCCGCCTGCATGCCGAAAGTGCCGAGCGCGAGGTAGTGCCCCTGCCAGCCGGCGTCGGAGTTCTGCAGTGTCACACGCCAGTAGGGCGCGGTGCCGCGCAGTTCATTTTCCTCCGGATCGAAGGTGCCGATTGCGTCCTGCGCATGTTTGCTCAAGCGACGATAACCGCCGCCCTCGACGTACAGCATGTCGTTGATGAAGGCGAAGGCGGTGGCGCCCGCCACCTGGCCATCCAGACCGCCATCGACTATCGCTGCCGCGCCCGGCGTCGGCGCCAGCGGTGAGGCGGCGGACGGATAGCCCCACACTGGCGTGGTGTTCCACGGGTCCTGCACGGTCGGCGCGTTGTTCAGGGACGCGCCGTATTCGACTTCGACGCCGTGGATGTTGGCGGCATCGCCATAGCGGATATCGGTGTTGTCGAGCGCCACCAGGCTTTCGACGTCGTCGTAGGTGACCTGGGTGAAGATGCCGAGCTTGGGCGCCAGGCGACCGGCCAGGAACAGCGAGGCCTCGTCGAAAGCGAAATTGTCCTGGTCGCCATAGCCGTGGGCGGGCCCGTCAGTGATGCCTGCGTCGGTGTGGGTGAATGAGCCACGTGCCATGGCCGCCAGCGGCGCCTTGAGCGGGTGGCTGCCGGTGCCGTCCACATAGCCGCGCAGCTTGAACTCGCGACCGTAGGAGGTGAGGTTGGGGCCAAAGCCCTGGGTATGGCAGATGTTGCAGGCCAGCCCGGTCTGTTCAGCGAAACTCGGCACGGCCGCGGCCGGGCGCCACGGCGCAAGCGCCAACAGGACGGTGGCCGCCGTCGCAAGGCGTGTGGCGTATCGAAGCAGGTTCATCATGGTATGCCTTTCAAGGATGGAATCGATGGGCCGGACCCGCGGGCCCGTGCGCGGGCGCAATGTGACGGCGCTGGTGTTAGCGCAGCGTTTGCTCGAGCGGCGGGGCATGCGTCGTCACGGTTGATTGCTCGATTGATTCACATTGCGCGGATCGCGCCCGCGTGGGCAGCAAAGGGCGGCGAGTCCGGGTATCCTTGGCGCTCCCTCGCAACACGACGAAAACCGCCATGACTGCTGCCCGTATCGATACCGCCAGCCCGCGCGCAGGCGCGGCGCCCGCGGCCCTTGCCACCCACACGCCGGTCAACAACGGCCGCATGGATATCGCCACACCGCTCTACGAGCTGGTCGTCAACGAGGTGCTGCCGGGGCTCGACATTCAACCCGCCGCGTTCTGGACCATGCTCGAGGATGTCATCACCGAGCTCGCGCCCAAGAACAACATCCTGCTGCTCAAGCGCTACAAGCTGCAGGCCTCCATCGACACTTGGCACCAGTCCCGTTGCGACGCGCCCCACGACCACGCGCAGTACCGCAAATTTCTCGAAAAGATTGGCTACCTGTTGCCGGAAGGTCCGGATTTCACCGTCAACCCGGTCAATATCGACGCCGAAATCGCGACCATGGCCGGCCCGCAGCTGGTGGTGCCGGTCAAGAACGCGCGCTATGCCTTGAACGCCACCAATGCGCGCTGGGGCTCGCTGTACGACGCGCTGTATGGCTCGGACGTCATCGCCGAAGCGGATGGCGCGCAGCGCGCCGGCGGCTACAACCCGGTGCGCGGCGCCAAGGTCATCGCCTATGGCCGCGCGCTGCTCGACGAAGCCGCGCCGCTGGCCGACGGTTCCCACGCCCACGCCAAGGCCTACAAGGTGGTCAATGGCCAGCTGGCGGTGGTGATGGGCAATGGCGAAAGCGTCGGGCTCAAGCAGCCCGAGCGTTTCGCCGGCTACAACGGCGCGGTCGATGCGCCGCACGAAGTGCTGATCAAGAACAACGATCTCCACATCATCATCCAGATTGATGCCGAGCACCCGGTCGGCGTGACCGACGCCGCGCATATCAAGGACCTGGTGCTGGAGTCGGCCGTCACCACCATCCAGGACTGCGAAGACTCGGTGGCCGCCGCCGACGGCGCCGACAAGGCCGAGGTCTACCGCAACTGGCTGGGCCTCATGAAGGGCACTCTGACCGACACTTTCGACAAGGGCGGCAAGCAAGTCACCCGCACGCTGGCGCCCGATCTCAACTTCCTCGATCCCAACGGCCAGCCGCTGGTGCTGCACGGCCGTGCGCTGCTGCTGGTGCGCAACGTCGGTCATCTCATGACCAATGAAGCGGTGCTGCTGAAAGGCGAGGAAGTGCCGGAAGGCATCCTCGATGCCGTCATCACCGCCACCATCGCGCTGTACGATCTGCGCGGGCTCGGCAAGTTGCGCAACTCGCGCGCCGGTTCCATGTACATCGTCAAACCGAAAATGCATGGGCCCGAAGAAGTGGCGTTTGCCTGCGAAGTATTCGACCGCGTCGAAGACAAGCTTGGGCTGGCGCGCAACACGCTCAAGATTGGCATCATGGACGAGGAGCGACGCACCACCGTCAATCTCAAGGAATGCATCCGCGCCGCGCAGGATCGCATCATCTTCATCAACACCGGTTTTCTCGATCGCACCGGCGATGAAATCCACACCTCGATGGAAGCGGGCGTGATGGTGCGCAAGGAGGCGATGAAGCAGGAAACCTGGATCAAGGCTTACGAGAACTGGAACGTCGATATCGGTCTTGCCTGCGGTCTGCAGGGCAAGGCCCAGATTGGCAAGGGCATGTGGGCCAAGCCCGATCTCATGAAGGAAATGGTCGAGACCAAGCACGCCCATCTCATGGCCGGCGCCAGCACCGCGTGGGTGCCGTCGCCGACCGCCGCCACCCTGCATGCCATGCACTATCACCGCATCAACGTGTGGCAGGTGCAGAACGAATTGAAGACGCGGCCGCGCGCGCGCCTCGACGACATCCTCACCATTCCGTTGCTGGGTGACACGCCGCTCACCCGCGAACAGGTGCAGGCCGAACTCGACAACAACTGCCAGGGCATCCTTGGTTACGTGGTGCGCTGGATCGATCTTGGCATCGGCTGTTCCAAAGTGCCGGACATCCACGACGTCGGCCTCATGGAAGACCGCGCCACCTTGCGCATTTCCAGCCAGCACATCGCCAACTGGCTGCGTCACGACTATGTGCGTCGCCGCCACGTGCTCGAGACTTTCAAGCGCATGGCGGTGGTCGTCGACCGGCAGAACGCCGGCGAGCCGGGCTACAAGCCGATGTCGGCCAATTTCGACGAATCGGTGGCCTTCCAGGCGGCCTGCGAACTGGTGTTCGGTGGTGTGCATCAGCCCAATGGCTATACCGAGCCGGTGCTGCATCGTCGGCGTCGCGAGTTGAAAGCGGCGGGCTATAACTGAGAGCGGCGGCGGCGATGCACACCGTCGCCGCCGCGTCGGATTTCGACTACAGCGCTGGGGGATGTCGGCCGCTACCGATTTTCGGGCTGGATGAAACCGCTCGAATCACATAAGCTTTAATCTCCAAGTCCCGATAGCCAATTGGGATTCTTGCGAGCGCGTTACGACACGCCAGGGCCTTGGGGGGCATTGGCAGGGATGATTGTCGTGCCGCTTGCGACCGAAGTGAGGGTGCAGGGGTTGCGCGGTCGAATTTTCACTTGGGCAGCAGGATGCTGCATGTGGCTGCTACTGGTGACGACGGTCACCGCGGCCGAAGATCCGCATGCGGCGGTATTTGCCGACACGCAGTATCCGTCGGCCACGCAGTGCGCCGGCTGTCATCCCAAGGTGTTCTGGGAATGGGCGGTGTCCAATCACGCCTACGCTTCCATCTCTCCCATGTTCCACAAGTTCGAGCAGGCCATCACCGACCTCTCGTCCGGCACCATCGGCACCTTCTGCGTGCGCTGCCATCAACAGATTGCGACCCAGATGGGCGAGCCCCGCGAGGCGCCGCTGTGGGACCGCTCGGCGATTTCCCGCGAGGGCATCACCTGCGTCACCTGCCATCGCGTGTCGGCGCAGTTCGGCAAGGTCAACGGCGAGCGTCATATCGAGGCCGGTGACATCAATGCCCCCATCTACAACAGCGGCGTCGGCAAGAACTACGGCGAAGTGGTGAGCAAGGCCGGTGAATACGGCGTCTCCACCGCGGCGGGTCTGCCCGGCACGCCGATACACGCCGCGCCGATCAAGTTCGATCAGATCTCCAAGAGCGAATTCTGCGTGTCCTGCCACCAGGTGGCGGTGCATCCCGGCATCAAGCTCGAAGTGGTGTGGGAACAGTACCGCGGCGCGCCCGCCGCCAAGGAAGGCATCACCTGCCAGCAGTGCCATATGGGCAAGTCGCCGGGTGAAGCCGATGCCGGCTACGAGAGCTGGCCGATTGCGGTGGTCAACGGCCAGACGGTCGGCGACCCCAAGCAGAAGCATTCCAATCACATGATGTTCGGTCCGGGCTATCCGATAGCCCATCCCGGCATCTTCCCGTTCAACCCGCGCGCGCAGCGCTGGTCGATCAAGGACTGGCTGAAGTTCGATTACCGCGCGCCGTGGGGCGACCCGGCGTGGGAAGACAAGGTCGAGAAGGGCTTGGAACAGGCCACCTTCCCCGAAGAATGGAGCAAGCGCGCCGATCGCGAGGAAGCGCGGTACGTCATTTCTCTTAACGAAAAGCTGCTCAACGACAAGAAGCGCTCGCGCATCGAGATCATGGAAAACTCCATGAAGATTGATGGCCCCTTCTTCGACAGCGACATCAAGAGCGGCGACAAGCTCAAGCTGCACTACACCATCACCAATGTCGACCGTGGCCACAACCTGCCGTCGGGTTCGCTGGGTGCCCAGCCCGAGCTGTGGTTCAACGTCGCGGTCATCGATCCCGATGGCCAGCGCGTGTGGGAATCGGGCTACGTGGACGGCAATGGCGACATGGCCGACATCCACTCGTTGGAAGTGGCGTCCGGCAAGGTGCCGTTCGACAAGCAGTTGTTCAACCTGCAGACCAAGTTCCTGACCACCAACGTCAAGGGCACGGACCGCGAAATGTATCTGCCCATCAACTTCGACTTCGACCAGCTGCCGCATATCCGGCCGCCGGGCGTGCCGACCACGGTGCTCAACCATCCGCCCTTCATTCGCATGGAAGGTCGCAGCCTGCCGCCGCTGACCGCGCGTGACGTGAAGGACACGAGTCCGGCCTCGGCCTTGAGCAAACCTGGCAAGTACAAGATTCAATCGCGCATGCGCAGCCGCGCCGAGCCCATCTACTTCATGAAGGTCGTCGGCGCGACGCTGGATATGGAGCAATCGATCAACGAGTGGATGATTGATATTCATCCGCAGGCGGCGGAGTTCGAAGTCAAATGAACAGCCGTCACTCCATTGTTCGTTCGCCGCGCCTGACCACGCTGGCGCTGGCCTTGGCCGCGTGCATGGCAGGCGCAAGCGCCCAGGCCGAGTTGCCGCGGCGTAGCGCCGAGCCGGTGCGTCCGACGCTGCCGACGATCCCAGAGCCGGCCGAAGGCCAGGTGCATGGCGATGGCCATGAAGCCAAAAAGCCGGCGGAGATGTCGCCCGAGGCGCAGGCCGCCGAAGTCAGCCACGAATTGTTCGGGCCCGACCCGAGCTATGCCGACAAGCCCTACGATGTCGATGCGCAGCTCGCCATCTACGGCAACAAGCATGCGGTGGCCGGTCCGCGTCCGCCGATAGAGTGGGGCTACCCGATGTACCAGCCGGGGCCGGTGGGCAACGGCATCACCATCTTCGGCGACAAGAATCCGGCGCGGCCGCAATTGCTGGCCTACGGTGATTTCCGCCTCGGCACGGCCTACAACGACAACGGCAAGATAGACACCGCCAACATGGCGGCGCGTTTGAACCTCGATCTGGATCTGCGTCTGACCGCCACCGAGCGCATCCACGCTTTCCTGCGGCCGCTGGACAGGACCAAGGTCGGGCGCGTGACGCGCGTCGAATTCGGCGGCAATCAGCGCGACAAATTCGGCGATCACGAAATTCTGCTGGATGCCACGCCCGAATCGCTGTTCTTCGAAGGCGATCTCGGCCAGATCGCGGCCGGCATCACCGACGAATACAACCTGCACGACATTCCCATCGCCATCGGCTTGACGCCCATGGTGCTGCAGAACGGTATCTGGATGGACGACGCCATCCTGGGCGGCGCCATCACCCTGCCGGCCATGAACAGCCGCCTGCTCGACATCTCCAACATGGACATCACCTTCTTCGGCGGCGCCGACCGGGTGACGACCAAGTCGCAGCTGAAGGGCAAGCTGCAGGACGATCACGGTGTCAACATCTACGGCACGGCCATCTTCATTGAAACCCGCGCCATGTATATCGAAGCGGGTTACGGCTACACCGACGACACGCGTAACCCCTTCGGCGCCGACTTCAGCTACCACAACCTGACGGCGGCGGTGACCAAGCGCTGGTTCGGCAAGGTTTCGAACTCACTGCGCGTGATCTACAACTTCAACCAGGACCCTGGCCCGGGCTTCGCCAAGACCGCCGACGGCTGGCTGTTCCTGATGGAGAACTCGCTCATCACGCACAAGCCGCTGACCCTCGTGCCCTATGCGAACTTCTTCGTCGGTTCGAAAAAGCCGCAATCGTTGGCGCGGGATTTCGGCGCCGGCGGCGTGCTGAAGAACACCGGCATCAACTTCGAGACCGATGGTCTGACCGGCTTTCCCAAGCTCGACGACACTGCCAACGACACCTACGGCGGCGCGGTCGGCGTCAGCTATCTGTTCAACCTCGATCAGCAGGTGGTGGTGGAAGTGGCGGGCTTGAATCCGCTCGGCCGCGACAACGAACCGGGCCGTGTCGCGAAAGGGCATCAAATGGCCTTCGGCGCGCGCTACCAGCGGCCGCTATCAAAACAATGGATATTCCGTACCGACGCCATCTATGGTGTGCGTGAACACGAACAAGACCTGGCCGGCATCCGTGCCGAGTTGCGCCTGAAGTTTTGAACATGGTGGTCATAGCCAAGTCGAGAGCACGGATTGCGCGCGAGTGCGGGGCGCTTGCGCTGCTCGTATTGCTGGCGGCCATGCCGGCGCGGGCCGAGCAAGCCTTGCCGACGCTGCCGGTAGACCGCGAGGCGCGCTTCGTCGGTGTCGAGACCTGCGGCTCGAGTGAATGTCATGCTTCGCCGGAAGCCTGGCGCAACGCCACGGTGTCGATGAAAGAGCGCCTGATCTGGCAGGCTCACGACAAGCACGCCAAGGCCTTCACTTCCTTGACCAGCGACGCCGGTCGCGCGATCGCCAAAAAGCTCGGCATCGACGACGCCAGCCAGGCCCCGCAGTGCCTCACCTGCCATACGACCTATGTGCCGGTCGCGCAGCGCGGTCCAAAATTCAGTCTCGAGAACGGCGTCGGGTGCGAGTCCTGCCATGGCCCCGGCGGCCAGTTCCTGTCGACGCATGTGCAGCCGACCGCGCAGCACGCAAGCAACGTCAAGGCCGGCATGTATCCGACCGACCAGGCCGCGCCGCGCGCCGCCCTGTGCCTGTCCTGCCACCAGGGTGACGACAAGCGCATGCTCGGCCACACTTTGTACGGCGCCGGCCATCCGCGACTGCGCTTCGAGCTCGACACCTACGGCACCCTGCAGCCCTATCATTTCCTGCCCGACGCCGATTACAAGCGGCGCAAACCCATGGCCTCGCATCTCGAGCTGTGGGCGGCCGGCCAGTTGCATGCCGCTGAGCGGCTGCTGACGCAGGTCAAGAGCGCGCACGCTCAGGGCATGTTCCCGGAACTCGCGAACTACGATTGTCAGACCTGCCATCGACCGATAGCCGTCGATGCCGATCACAAGCCGCGCGCCGGCGTCGCACCGGGTGCGCTCAGCCTGAACGATGCACCGCTGGTGGTGCTGCGCGCCCTGGCCAGCCTGGCCGCGCCGGCCGAGCTCGCCGCCCTGCGCGACGACAGCCATGCCCTGCAGGGCGCCTTGGCCGACACCGCAAGGCGCGACCAGATCATCGAAAAACTTAAAGCTCGCGTTGCAATGCTCGCTAATGCCATGCAGGCGCGCGCCGAACAAAGCGGTGACCTCGCGGCCGTGACCCGCGCCCTGTTCGCCGAAGCGCGTGCCGAGCAGCCGCTGGCCTACGGCGCGGCGGAAAGTCTCGCCATGGCGCTTGCGACCTTGATCGCCGCCGACTACGAACAACAGGGTTTGAGCGCTGATCAATACCAGCGCGCCAGCCATGCACTCGATGGTGTTTATGCTGCCGTCGGTGACGAGCGAAGCTATCGCGCCAAGACCTTTGTCGCCGCGCTCGACGAGCTCGCCGCCACCGTGGCCAAGTAATCGCGCAATGCGCACGGGATTGAAGTAATGAGGCGTTCAGCAGCATCTTTCACACGAGCTTTGACGCGAGCGCCCCTGCGCGGCACGAGCGTGGCACTCTGCTTGTTGCTGAGCCTGGGGGTGAACACGGCAAGCGCCGAGGAAAGCATGGACGGCCCGCCGAAGTATCTCGGCGTCGTGACCTGCGCCGGCTCAACCTGCCATGGCGCCGGCCATCCAGTCGGTGATGCGCGCATCAGCCAGACTGAATTTTTAAGCTGGCACCGCGACGACGCGCACTCGAAAGCCTATCGCGTGCTGATTGAAGACAAGGGCCAGCGCATCGCGCGCAACCTCGGCATCGACAACGCCGCCAGCGCGCCCGAGTGTCTGACCTGCCACGCCACCTACGTGCCGGCCGATGTGCGCGGCAAGCGCTTCCAGTTGTCCGATGGTGTGAGCTGCGAGTCCTGCCATGGGCCGGCCTCGAAATGGCTGGGTCAGCACGTGACCGGCGAAGCGAGCCGCGAAGACAACATCAAGGCCGGTATGTACCGCACCGAAGAGCCGGTGGCGCGCGCGACGCTGTGCCTGTCCTGCCATCTTGGCACCCAGGACAAATTCGCCAACCATCGCCTGATGGGCGCCGGCCATCCGCGCCTGTCCTTCGAACTCGACACCTACACCCTGCTGCAGCCGGCGCATTATCGCGTCGATGCCGATTACCGTGAGCGCAAGCACCTCGCACCCCATGTACAGGTGTGGGCCATCGGCCAGACCTCCGCCGCCGCGCGCACGTTCGACCTGTTCACCAGCGAGAAATGGGCCAGCAAGGGGCCGCTGCCGGAATTCGCTTTCTTTGATTGCCATGCCTGCCATCACCCCATGAGCGAGCCGCGCTGGGCGCCGCGCGAAACCACCGGCCTGCCGCCCGGCGTGCCGCGCATCAACGATGCCCACGTACTGATGCTCCTGTACCTGACCAAGGCCATCGAGCCGGCGCTTTCCGAAGATCTGCACAAGTCTTTACTGGCTTTGCACAAGGCCAGCACCGAATCGCGTGAAGCGACTATGAGCGCCGCCACCGCGCTGAAAGAAGTGGTGAAGAAAGTGCAGGACAAGGTGCGCGCCCACAGCTTCAGCGACGCCGAGACCGTGACCATCCTCGACTCCCTGGTGAAGGGAGGCGTGGCCGGTGACTATCGTGACTTCGCCGCCGCCGAGCAGGCCGTGATGGGCGTGCATGCACTGGCCGACAGCCTCACCGATGCCAAGCATTGGAGCGAGAGCCAGGCCGGCGCCATCGCCGCGCAGATCAAGGTGCTTTACACCGTACTAGCCGACCAGAACGCCTACCAGCCAGCACGCTTCAGCGGCGAGATGCAGAACCTCGCGGCCGCGCTCAAGTAGGCGGTCATGGCGAGCGAACGTTACACCATCGCCATCGTTGGCGCCGGGCCGGGCGGCTTGAGCGCCGCGGCGCGCGCGGCCGAGACCGGCGCCTCGCACATCCTGCTGGAAGCCGCGCCGCAACTGGCCAACACCATCTACCGTTATCAGAAGGGCAAGCACGTGATGGCCGAGCCCGGCCAGCTGCCCTTGCGTGCCGCCATCGGTTTCGAGGCCGGCACCCGCGAACGCATACTCAAGACCTGGCAACAGGGCCTGGAAAAATCCGGGGCCAATGTCCGCTATCGCGCCGAAGTGGTGGCCATCGAGGGCGAGCAGGGCAAGTTTCGTCTGAAGCTCGCCGACGGCAGCGAAGTGCGCGCCGAGCACGTGGTGCTGGGCATCGGTCTGCAGGGCAATCTGCGACGCATGGAAGTGCCGGGCGACACCTTGCCCGACGTGCAATATCAGCTCGATGACCCCGACGCCTACAGCGACGAGACCATCGTGGTGGTCGGCGCCGGTGATGCCGCCATCGAAAACGCCCTGGCACTGGCCGCCAACAACAACGTCATCATCCTGAACCGCCGTGATGAATTCACGCGCGCCAAGGAAGGCAACCTGCGCGACATCATGCGCGGCATCGACAGTGGCCAGCTCGAGTGCATGTATAACGCCAGCCCCAAGGGCGTGAGCGAGCTCGGGCCTGGTCATCCTTCAGGCAAGCGTCTGCGCCTTGAAGTGAAGACCAAGGATGGCGTCAGCGAAGTGCTGTGCGACCGCATCGTCGCGCGCCTCGGCGCGCTGCCGCCGCGTGCTTTCGTCGAAGGCTGCGGCGTGGTGTTTCCGAGCGACGATCCGGCGGCGGTGCCGTCGGTGTCGCCGCGCTATGAATCGAACGTACCCGGTCTCTATATCATCGGTGCGCTGGCGGGTTATCCGCTCATCAAGCAGTGCATCAACCAGGGCTATGAAGTCGTTGAGTTCATTTGCGGACGCGACGTCGAACCGGCCGACGAAGGTCTGTTGCGCGCCAAGTTCGCCGGCGTGCCGGGGCTGACCAAGGTCAATCTCGCCATCGTACAGATTCGCTCCAACATTCCGCTGTTCGCGGGGCTGACACCACTGCAGCTGCGCGAATTCCTGCTCGATTCCGATATCCGCACGCCGGCGCCCGGTGAAGTGGTGGTGCAACTCAACGACTACACCAATACGTTCTTCTCCATTCTGCGTGGCTCGGTGCACATCCAGATCGACCCGCAAGATCCGTCGCACACCGTCAAGCTCGGGGTCGGCAAGTTCTTCGGTGAGATGAGTCTCATCTCCGGTCGGCGCCGCGCCGCGACGATCGTCGCCGGCGAGGACTGTGTGCTGATTGAAACGCCGCGGCGTTCGATGAACAAGCTCATCCAGTCGGTCGAAGCGGTGCGCCGCACCGTCGACGAGACCTTCCTGCTGCGCGCCATCCGCATGCACATCGCGCCCGACGTGCCGGAAGATGACCTGGTGGAAGTGGCGCACACCGCGCGCATCCGTCAGTTCGCACCGGGCGAGGCCTTGTTCAAGGAAGGCGATGCCGCCGATTCCCTGCATCTCGTGCGCTCGGGCTCGGTGACCATTGCCCATGAGATCGGTGGGCGCGAAATCGTCATTGCCTATCTGCCGTCCGGCAATTACGTCGGCGAGCTTGCGCTGCTGACCGATTCTCCGCGTACCGCCACGGTGCGCGCGGCGGTCGCCAGTGAAACCATTGAACTGCCGGGCATGGTGTTCCGCGAACTGCTGGCCTGCTTTCCCGATCTCGAGACCGAGCTCAAAGCCAAGGCGCAGGCACGCCTGTCGGCCAGCGCACGCATGCGTGGCGTGAAGGCCAACGCCGGCAACATGATTGAATTCCTGGTCGCGCAGGGCATCGGTGAAGCGACCGACGTATTGCTCATCGACGAATCACTGTGCGTCGGCTGCGACAACTGCGAAAAGGCGTGCGCCGATACGCACAAGGGCACTTCGCTGCTCGATCGCCGCGCCGGTCCGAGTTTCGCCAGCGTGCACGTGCCGACTTCGTGCCGCCATTGCGAGCACCCGCATTGCATGAAGGAGTGTCCGCCGGACGCCATTCATCGTACGCCGGAAGGCGAGGTCTACATCGCCGACAACTGCATAGGCTGCGGCAACTGCGAACAGAACTGCCCTTATGGCGTGATTCAGATGGCGGTCAAGGGCGAAACCGAGAAGCCGTCCTTGTGGAAATGGCTGCTGTTCGGCCAGGGCCCGGCGCCCGGCGCGGAATTCCACAGCGAAGATAAGACGCTGCCCAAGAAGGCCGTCAAGTGCGACATGTGCAAGGACCAGTCCGGCGGCCCGGCCTGTGTCAGGGCGTGCCCGACAGGCGCGGCCATCCGCGTGAGTCCGGCCGAATTCATGGCCATCGCGCGATGAGCTGCCCCGCCCGCCCGCGCCACCCTCTCTGAACGCCAGCGCCGCCATGCACGAGTCCTACGTCAGCTACCGCAATTTCTTCTACCTCAAGGTGGCCGCCGCGCTGTGCGCCGTCGCCATCGTGGTCTACGGACTGCATCAACCCCACGAGCCGCCGAACGGCGGCACGTGGCTGGGTTATACGCTGGGCACACTGGGCGCCGCGATGATGGGCTGGCTGGCGTGGTTCGGGGTGCGCAAGCGCCGCTATTCCGGCACCCAGGGCCGCCTGGTCAGCTGGCTGTCGGCGCACATCTATCTCGGCGCGGCGCTGCTCGTCATCGTCACCCTGCACAGTGGTTTCCAACTCGGATGGAACGTGCATTCGCTGGCCTATGTGCTGACCGTGCTGGTGGTCTTCAGCGGTTTCTATGGCCTGTATGTTTACGTCGCTTACCCGCGCGAACTCGCCGCCAATCGCGGTGGCCTGACGCGTGAAGCGATGATCGCGGAAGTGGCCGAACTCGATCGCGAATGCCTGACCCTCGCCGACGAAGTCGACAAGGAAGCACACAAGGTGGTGCTGCAGTCGATTGAAGAAACCGTGCTCGGCGGTTCGGCGCTCGAACAGTTGTTCGGCGATCCGGCGCGCCGCTCGGCCAGCGTTGGCATCAACAAGAGCCTCGACGCGGTGCGCCAGAAGATTGAAGCGCGCGTCGCGCGCGGCGTGCCGAACCTGCAGAGCCTCGAGGATCAGGACGCCACCGCGATCTCGTTTCTCGCCGAACACATGATCGCCGATGGCGGCGGCCCCGAGCGCCTGGAAAAAATCACGCGCCTGTTTGAACTCATCACGCGCAAGCGCGCCATGGTTGAACGCATACAGCGTGACATCCAGCTGCAGTCGCGTCTCGCATTCTGGCTGTATCTGCACGTGCCGCTCTCAATTGGCCTGTTGGCCGCATTGTTCTGCCACGTGTTCGCGGTGTTCTTCTACTGGTAGACGACAATGCGCATCTTGGTCCGTTACGTCTCCCATAAGGGCAAGCTCAACGACACGGCGCACGAAGTGCCGTTGACAGGCTCGCGTTTGAAGATCGGTCGTGGCACCGATCAGGACATCCATCTTTCCAATCTGCGCGTGGCGCTGGCCCACGCCGAACTCATCGAAGGCCAGGACGGCAAGGTGCGGCTGCAATCGCACCTGGCGGCGGGCTTTCATTACAACGGCGATGTGGTGCAGTCGGCGGTGCTGACCGCCGGCGATCGCGTTGAACTCGGCGGTCACATCCTGCGCGTCGGTGATGCCGCGGGCTGCAACCTCGCCCTCGAGATTTCGGAAGACACCTCGACCCGCGGCCGCGAAATGGAAGCGGCGCTGTTGAAGCGCGCGCGCCTCGACCTCGGCGCGGCGGGTTTGCGCAAGCGGCCGGTGGCATTGGCGGCGGCAGCCGTCATCCTCGGCCTGTTCCTGCTGGTGCCGCTGATCTCGGCGACCGTGCCTAGCGCCGGCAAATGGCTGCGCATGCTGCCGCTGCTGCCGTCGGATCACGCCTGGCAGAGCGGTGCGGTCAGCGATGCCCACGCGCATTTCGGCGTGAACTGCAATTCCTGTCACACCATTCCCTTCGTGCCGACGCGCAACAGCGCCTGTCTCGACTGCCACCAGAACACGCCGCATCACGTAGAGAGTGAAATCCTCAAGACCGGCCTGTTCAAGGGCCAGCGCTGCGCTTCATGTCACCATGAACATACCGGCAAGAGTTCGCTGGTGCGCCACGATGAAAGCCTGTGCGTGAGCTGTCACCGCGATCTCAAGGACAAGTTCAAGGACACCCAATTGCTCGACGTGCGCAACTTTGGCGCCGAGCATCCGGAGTTCCGTCCGACCCTGGTGCATCAAATCGACGGCAAGCCGATGTCGGTGCGCGTGGCGCTGTCCGATGCCAAGGCGCTGCGTGAAACGCCCGGCATCGAGTTCTCGCACCAGGGCCATCTCGATGCCAAGGGCATCGAAAGCCCGACCCGCGGCACGGTCAAACTGCAGTGTGCTGATTGTCACCAGGCCGAGCCGGGTGGCGGACGCATGCAGCCGGTGAGCTTCGAGAAGAACTGTCACGAATGTCACCAGCTCAATATCCCTGGCGACGTGGTGCGCGAAGTGCCGCATGGCGATCTCAAGGGCGCGGTGAATGCCGTCAGCGATTACTTCCAGGCCTGGGCGTTGCGTGGCGGCTATCCCAATGCCTTTGCGCCCAACGGCGTGCAGGCGCGCCGTGTGCCCGGCCAGCCGATAAGTGAAGCCGAGAAGCAGGATGCGCTGTCGTGGGCGGCGCGCAACGCCGAGATGACCACCGCCGAAATGCTCGCCTACACCACCTGCGGCAAGTGCCATACCGTCACGCCCACCGGCAAGGGCAGCAGCGGCGCCGATGCCTGGCATATCGACCCGGTGCGCATTCCCAAGGCGTGGCTGCCGGCGGCCAACTTCAGCCACAAGCAGCATGACACCCAGGCTTGCACCGATTGCCATGTGAACGCGAAGAAATCCGAGACCAGCGCCGACGTCATGCTGCCCGGCATCGACAGTTGCCGCACCTGCCATGGCAGCGGCGATGCCGGCGAAGGCAAGCTCGCCTCGACCTGCGTCACCTGCCACGGCTTCCACCGTGCCAAGGAAGCGCAGCTGAAATAAGGCTGTTCGCGCCCCGTATTGCTGTGGGTCAGGCTTCAGTCTGACATTCGATGCCGTGTAGTGTCAGACTGAAGTCTGACTCACAAACGATCGCCAGCAGCATTCGCAGGCTGGTCAAGCGCCGGTTGCTACGCCATGCTGTGGCGCCATGAAGCACGTCCATCCCCAGCGTGAAGCGCTGCACCACGAGGTGCATGCGCGGCCTTACGAGCGGCTTACCGCGCCGCTGCTGCTGACCCATGTCGGCATGGCCGACGCCGATGCCGGCGACACCCATGCGCATCTATGTCAGCTCTTGCGCGACCGTCATCTGCCGCTGCCGGCGGACGACGCCAACCACCTCAGCCTCGACGTCGGCGGCGTGCATCTGCGCTGGGAAAAGCACACCGAATTCCAGACCTATACCTTCTGGCGAGAGCTGCCCGAAGATGCCGCGAATTTCAGCGTGTCGCCGTTGGGCGAACTGCCGCCGCAGTGGCTTGCCGGTCTGCCGGGACGCTGGCTCATCGGTCTCAACGTGCTGGTGCTGCCGGCGCGCGGCAACGATGAAACGCTGCCGGTGGTGGTGCGACGCGATCTCGATGACGACAGCCTGGTCGGCTGCGCGGCGATGGAGGGCGCGGCCAAGGTCTACACCGATTTTCGCCTGCGCGACGGCGGCTTCGGGCGCTGGGTGATCGTGGCCGCAGACATGTCCCCGCAACGCCTGGGGCGGCTGGTGCAGCGTGTGGTGGAAGTGGAAACCTATCGCATGATGGCGCTGCTTGGCATGCCGGCCGCACGCGAAGTGAGCGCTGCACTCGCCACCGCCGAACGCGATCTCGCGGCGGTCGCGGAGCGCATACGCAGCGCCAGCGCCGAGGGCGAACCCGAGTTGTTGCGTCAGCTCACCCAGCTTGCCGCCGATGTCGAAGGCCTCTACGCGCGGACCCATGCGCGCTTCTCGGCGAGCGCCGCCTATTTCGAACTCGTGCAAAGACGCATCGACGAACTGCGCGAAGTGCGCACCGCCAATCTGCAGACCTTGCGTGAATTCATGGAGCGGCGTCTGCTGCCGGCCATGCAGACCTGCGCGTGGGCAGCGCGTCGCCAACAAGCTTTGTCGGAGCGCATCTCGCGCGTTTCAAACCTGTTGCGCACGCGTGTCGAGATTGAGCAACAGCAGAGCAGCGCCCAGCTGCTCGACGCCATGAATCGCCGTCAGCAGGCGCAATTGCTGCTGCAGAGTGCGGTGGAAGGTTTGTCAGTCGCGGCCGTCACCTACTACGGCAGCGGCCTGGTCGGCTATCTCGCCAAGGGCGCGCATGCTTTCGGTATTGCCATCGCGCCTGAAGTCGCGACCGCGCTCAGCATTCCGGTGATCGCGCTGGCGGTGTGGCTGGGATTGCGGCGCCTGCATGCAAGAGTGCACGAGGTGTCTGTCCACGAATGAATGGTGTGGGTCTGACTTCAGTCAGACATTCAAAATTCGGGCGATTGAGCCGAATGCTGCTCAGCGTCCCTTCCAATCCGGCGCGCGCTTTTCGGCAAACGCCGCCGCGCCTTCGATGCGATCACTGGACTCGTTCCAGGTCTTGAACGCCGGGTATTTCGGTTGCGCGGCCATGGCCCGTTCGAGACTCGTCTCATCCAGCCCGCGCATCACGGTCTGTTTCGAGGCGCGAATCGACAGCGGCGCGCAGCGCAGAATGCGTTGGCACCACGAGGCGACGCTGTCATCGAGTTCATCGTGGTCGACCAGATCGGTGACGAAGCCCAGACGATAGCCTTCTTCGGCGCCAATCATGTCGCCGGTCAGGATCATGCCCATGGCCTGTTTGAGGCCGACCTGGCGCGCGAGGCGATGCATGCCGCCACCCAGGGCCACCGCGCCGACCAGCGGCTCGGGCAGGCCGAAGCGTGAGCGACGGGTGGCGATGATGATGTCGCAGGCCAGCGCCACTTCGAAGCCGCCGCCGACCGCCACGCCATCGACGGCCGCGATCAGCGGCTTGTCGAGATCGAAGCGTTCGATGAGCCCGGCATAGCCGCTGCGCGGATAGACATGCATCTTGCCTTGCGCGGCGATGGATTTGAGATCGCTGCCGGCCGAAAACGCACGCTCGCCAGCGCCCGACACCACACCTAAGTACTGCGCGTCATCGCTGGCGAAATCATCGAACGCCGCCTGCAGCTCATCGTGCATCTGCTGATTGATGGCATTCATCACCGCTGGGCGATTCAAGGTGATGCGCGTGACATGGTCGGCTTTGGTGACGGTGATGAATTCGTAAGTCATGGCTGAGTTCCTTGAACGCCAGGCTTCCGGCGTGGGCATGTGTGTAGAGCTGCGCACTTGAGTGCGCACAAGTTCGCACCTACAAGGGGCCCTGTAGGTGCGAATTCATTCGCACATTGACAGCGCCGGTACCACGTCGTGCAACAAGCCGTCGCTGGATACCGCGATCTCGTTGTCGATGAGCGCGCCGCAGCCGGTGCAGAAGAACTGCCGGAAACTCACGGCATCGTCGATGTAACGCGCCGGGTCGCCAATCAGCGGATTGGAACTCGACACCGGGTTGTCTTCGCGTATGCAGTGATGCTTGTAGTTGTCGTTGAGCGGGCCGAGATCGGCCGAACACTTGCCGCAGGCCCAATAGTTGCCCTGGCCGTCGCGCCGCGCGTCGAGCAAGGGGCTGGCTTGAAAGACCAGCTCGCCGGCGCGGGTCTTGCCGGCGCCGCCGTTCAAACGACTGCGGCGAATGCGCGCGCGCTCGGCGGCGGTCGCCTCGATGTCGACATTGCCTTGCGTATCGAGCACCGCGCCGTAGATGCTGCGCGCCGCCTCGGGCGTGATGGCGTAATCCTCGAGATCCTTCTCGATGTCGGCCGGCGCTCGGTCAAAGGGATCGCCGAAGCCGCCACCGCCAGTCCAGCGCACCGCGTAGACATCGGCCGCGTGCTGCTGGAAATTCTCCTGGCGTAGTTGCAGCACTTCCTCGCGACCGCTGATCTCCGAGGTGTCACCGGGCATGGTGCGCTGTTGGATACTCTCGAAGATATTGGTCTCACGCAGGAAGGTGTAGGCATTGGTGGTGGACGGATAGCCGCCCATCATGCCCGGTGATGTAGGCGTGGCATTGCCGGACGACAAAGTGTCCTGGGTGATGAAGTCGGTGTTGTGCGGAATGAAGCACGACTCCGCCGACAAGCCGCCACGATATTGGCCGGCGCCGCCGGAATCCGGCAGTTCCTTGCGATACAGGAACAGCACCGGAAAACTCTGCTCGGTGTGTTCGATGTTCGGCAACTGGCAGATGGGCGTGCGTGCCTGGCCGCCGGTGTTGATGCCGTCGGCCATGGAGAACGCACCGATGGCGCCGCCTATCGGATCGACCAGCAAGTAACCGTAACGCTCGCCCCATTGATCGATGCCGCGGAACAAGGTCGCCGGCCATTGGCTGGTGCCGCCGATGCACATGATGTCGCGGCGCAGTTCGGCGTCCGGATAAATCATCTTGGAGATGACGTTGTAGGCGGGATACAGCGAGATCTCCATCGACTGAATCGGCGCGGTCGAGACCGAGGCCGGGAAGTTCGCGCAGTTCAAAGTGCCGGGCGTCGGGTCGAATTCGACGTGACGCAGCGCGCCGCCGCAGGCGAAGTACTGGTCCCAGCACAGAAGCTCGTTGATGGCGACCATGATCGAACCGCGCCAGCCGGAGTAGGTGGCATTCATCGCGCCTTCCTGCGGCGCCGAGCCGTCGTTGAAGAAGGTCAGCTTGGTGCCTTCCTTGCGCATGCCGAGCACCACGCGATGGGTGCGGCGATCGCCGGGGCGGCAGGCTTCGATATAGGTGCGGTCATGCCATTCGCCGTCAGGCAGACGCGCCATCTTCTCGAGATACGATTTCTCGGAGTTGTCGATGACACGCTTCATCACGCCTTTGACGGTCGAGGCGCCATAACGCTTGATGAGTTCCAGCACGCGGTCACGGGCGGTGGTGTTGCCGGCCACCTGCGCGCGGAAGTCCAGCGCCACCAGTTGTGGCTTGCGCGACGCACGCAGATACACCGCCTCGATGTCGCGCCGAATCTCGTAGTTCTCGATGATCTTGAGCGGCGGCAGCATGATGCCTTCTTCATAGACCGATTCGGCCGACGGGCAGAAGCTGCCGGGCGTGATGCCGCCAATATCGTACTGATGCAGGCAGTTGGTCACCCAGCAGAACAGTTCGCCTTCCCAGAACACCGGACACAGCAGCATCACGTCCTGCTGATGGGCGGCGCCCACCCACGGGTCATTGGCGATGAACATGTCGCCTTCATTGATGCCGGGGTTGTCGGAGCGGAACTCCATGGTCCACTTGACCTGGGTGTCGGTCACACCGGACATGTATTGCATGTAGGGGCCGAAATACACGAACTCGGCGTCCTCGGTCAGAATCGACGGATTCAGATCGAGCGCATACATGGCAACCGGCGAGCCCGACAGACGCTGGATGGTGGCGCCGTGCTCTTCGTTGATCTGCCACAGGTTGTGGCGGACGACTTCATAGGTCACCGGATCGACGTTCTCATCCCACTGCTTGTGCAATCTCAACTTGGGCGAGATGCGCAGCTCTTTGGGCGGCACGTAGGGGTTTTCGATGCCGTTGAAATCGACATCGGTCATTTCGCTGATGCGTGGCATAGGTGCTCCCCTTAAACCCAGTTCGGATCGATCAAGAAATTACCCAGCGCATCGACCGCGATGCGCTGATTCGGATGCACGACCATGGAAGTCGTGGTGGTCTCGACCACGCACGGCCCGACAATGGCGTTGCCGGGCTTGAGCTTGTAGCCGTTGAAGATAGGCGTGGGTGCCAGCTTCTTCCATTCCGCCCAGTAGATGTCGCGCGTGCCGGTCTGTGCATCGGCCGCAATGACGTCGGTCAGTTCCTTGGCCGCCACCAGCTTGGGCTTGAGTGAAGTTGCCGAGGCGCGGCAACGGAAAGTCACCATTTCCAGGCGTGCGCCGCGCAGCGCGGCGCCGCGGCCGTAGAGTTGCTCATAGCGCGCAACGAAGCGTTCGCGCAATTGCTCTAGACCGGCCTGATCGAGCACGCCGCTGTCGAGATTCACTTCCACTTCGTTGATCTGGCCGCGATGACGCATGTCGATGGAGAAACGGAACTGGTGACGGCTGGCGTCGACGCCGTCTTCGGTCAGATGCGCGCGGCCCTTGTCATGGAGGTTTTCGAGCATGGCGTTGACCTTCGCCAGTTCGAAAGGCGAAGACATGATGCTGACCTGTTCGTCGACATGCAGGATGTCGGCGGACGCCGCACCAAACGCGCACCACACCGCGGCCGTGTCGCCCTGCGGCACGATGACCTTGGCCACGCCGAGTTCGCGCGCCGCCACGCCCATGTGCACCGGGCCCGCGCCGCCGAAGGCATAGACCACGAACTCGCGCGGGTCGAGGCCCTTGGTGACCGTCATCTTGCGGATGAGGTCGGCCATCTGGAATTCGGCGATGGTCGCCACACCGCTCGCGAATTCATACAAGTCCATGCCGATTTCATCGGCGAGCTTTTGCAGCGCGGCGGCGGCGGCGGCATGGTCGAGCTTCATGGTGCCGCCGGCGTAGTTGTCGGGATCGAGATACCCCAATACGAGATCGGCGTCGGTGGTGGTCGGCACGGTGCCGCCGCGGCCATAGCACACCGGGCCCGGGTCGGCGCCGGCGCTGTCGGGTCCGACGCGCAGGGAACGCGTGGCCTTGTCGACACGCACCTTGCTGCCGCCGCCGGTGCCGAGCGTGTGCACGTCGACCTTGGGCAGGAAGTATTCGTACTGATGCACGAGGCTCTTGTAGGTGACGATGGGCGCGGCGTTGTGGATCACGCCGACGTCGAACGAGGTGCCGCCGAGATCGGTGGTGATGATGTTGGGCGTCTCCATGAGCGTGCCCAGAAACACCGAGCCGGTAACGCCCGCCACCGGCCCCGAGTCGAGCGTCAGAAGCGGCGCTTCCTGGGCCTTGCGCACGGTGATGGTGCCGCCCGCGCACTGCGTGATCTGCAGCGGCGGCTTGAGACCCGTGGCCTTCAGCTGCTTGTCGAGACGCGTGACATAGCCGACCGTGACGGGCCCGATATAGGCATTCAACGCGACCGCCGTGGTGCGCTCGTATTCACCCCACTTCGGCGCGAGTTCAGACGAGCAGGTGACGTAAAGCTCGGGGGCGAGTTCCTGAGCGAGTTCCTTGATGCGCTTTTCATGTTTCGGTTCGAGAAACGACCACAGCGTGCAGATGGCGAGCGCTTCGCAGCCGGCGTCGCGCAGCTCGATGATGGCCTGGCGCGCTTCATCTTCGTTCAAGTCCACCACTATCTTGCCGAAGCAGTCGACGCGCTCGGACACGCCGCGGATGAGGCGCTTGGGGATCAGGGGCTCGGGCTTGGAACTCTCGGGTATGTGCACGATGAGTTTGATATCCTGCCCGGACAGGCCGCGCGAGCCGCGCATGATATGGATCACATCGTTGTGACCCTTGGTGGTGATCAATCCGACCTTGGCGCCGCGGCGCTGGATGATGGTGTTGGTGCCGACCGTGGTGCCGTGGGCCAGCACGCTGATGGCGTCGAGCAGTTGCGGCAAGTCCTTGCCGATCTTGGCGGCGGCGCGCGAGATGGCCTCGATCACGCCTTCGGCGAAATTGGATGGGGTGGACGGCGCCTTGGCGATGGTGATCTGGCCGTTTTCATCCATCAACACGCAGTCGGTGAACGTGCCTCCGATATCGAGGCCGCAAAGGTAGGAACTCAAAGCTGTCTCCCCTGGGTGAGCGGGGAGCGCGCTTGTCTGGCCCCCCGAATCCATCAATAATTGAACGAGCGTTCAAAACTAAACCATCCCTCCGCATCTTGGCAAGCAAACCCCGCAAGACTGTCGACAAGAGCCAGCCCGGCACACGAGAACGCATCCTCGATGCGGCCGAAAAGCTGTTCGCGGACTCGGGCTATGACGGCGTGTCGCTGCGCCACATCACGCGCGAGGCGGGTGTCGAACTGGCGCTCGCCAATTATCACTTCGGCCCCAAGCTCGAGCTGTTCCGCGCGGTGGTGCGCAGGCGCGCCGAGGCCTTGAACGCAGAGCGCTTCGCGCTGCTCGCCGAACTCGACGACAGCGCCACCATCGAGTGTGTGATTCACGCCTTCACGGCGCCGTTTCTGGAACGCAGCATGCGCGGTGGGCCGGGCTGGAAGAATTACGCGCGGGTCATCGCTCAGATCACGAATTCACCGCGCTGGCAGCCAGACATCATCGCGACGGAATTCGACCCGGTGGCCAAGGTCTTCATCGAACGCATCCTGCGCTTGTTCCCGAAGGCCCGCGAAGAAAATCTCTACTGGGGCTTTTATTTTCTGCTGGGCGCGATGACCGTCACGTTCGCCGAGACCGGCCGTGTCGATTCGCTGTCGGCCGGACGATTCAAGGCCACCGATCTCGACGCCATCCACGCACGCATGATTCCGTTCCTGGCGGCGGGCTTTCGCGCGCTGTGCGAGGAAGGCGCAGCGGCGCCGGGCGCCTAATTCACGCGGCGCCGCACCGCGCGCTCACCACCAGGCCCGCCACCGGCTGCGTGAATTCCTCGCGCAGCACCACCGCGTGGCTGCTCAGCAGTTCCAGGCCTTGCGCGGCGAGCGCCTGCTCGACATAGCGCGGCGCATGGCCGTAGCGGCCACTGGGTTTGATCACGAACGGCGGTGATTGCACGCCGCCGGCGTGAATCTCGACCGTGAAGACCAGCAGGCCACCGGGCGCGAGCGCTTGGGCAGCAGCCGCAAACACCGCATCGAGCGCGCCGAAATAGATCAGCACGTCGGCAATCACGATGAGTTCGAATGCGGCATGACGCGCGGCGAGCCACGCGCCGAGCTCGGCTTTTTCCAGCGCGTGATAGTGGCCGCGTTCGGCGGCGCGCGCCAGCATGTTGGCCGACAGATCGATGCCGGTCAGATGGCTCGCATAGGGCGCCAGCACCGGACCGCACAGGCCGGTGCCGCAGCCTCCATCCAGCACCCGCAAACCGCGCGCCGTTGGTATGTGCAGGGCTAGCGCGGTGGCGATGTATTCCGGGCCGCGGTAGCCAAGGCTCTTGACCAGCTTGGCATCGAAGCTGTCGGCGTATTCATCGAACACCGTCTCGACGAAAGCATCATCGGCGCGTGCCGGCACGTCTTGCCCGGAACAGGCGGCGAGCAGATGGCGGGCGATGGGATTGTGCGGCTCTTCGGCTATCCATTCGCGATACACCGCCGCCGCTTCATCGATGCGATTTAAAGTGTAGTAGGCGATGCCGAGCATGCGCTTGGGCTTATCCGCCAAGGGGCCCGTGACATAGGCGCGGCAGTAGTATTCGGCCGCTTCGTCGGGCTGCTGCTGGCGACTGTGCAAGTCGCCAAGGTTGTTCAGCGCCGGCACGAAGGCCGGGTCGCAGGTCAACGCGCGGTGGAAGGCCGCCATGGCTTCCGGCAGCCGCTCGAGACGCAGCAGCACGGCGCCGAGATTGTTGTTGAAATTGGCGTCTTGCGGCTCGAGTTCGGTCGCGACCGTGAACGCCGAGACGGCTTCGTCCAGACGCTCGAGCTCGGTCAGCACATTGCCGAGATCGTTCAGCCTCGCGGCCTGCGGCGGTGCGAGATCGAGGGCGCGCGCCAGCAGATCGAGCCCGGCCTCGCTGCGGCCGCTTTGATGCTCGAGGATGCCGAGATAATGCAGGGCGTCATCGGCCTCGGGGGCGTGGCTGAGAATATCGAGATAGGCCTGGCGCGCTTCGTCGAGCCGGCCCTGGCCATGGAGTTGCAATGCGTGATCGAGTGCGGACATGGGACTCGGTAGGTGCGAAATCATTCGCACATTAAAACGTCACGTACGGCTATTTCAATGCGCGAATGATTTCGCATCGACAAATTACGGCGCATCGAGAAAGGCCAGCACCTCGGTGTTCACCCAGGTCGGACGTTCGCTGAACGTGCTGTGGCTGGTATTGGGCAGGATCCACAGCCGCGCATCGGGCAGCGCATCGTAGAGCGCGAAGGTATGGGACATCTTGATCACGTCATGGTCGCCCGCCATCACCAGCACCCGGCGCTTGATGCGCGACAGCAGTGCCGGGCTCAATTCCTGTTCGGTCGGCGACCCTGCCCACAGGCGCATGAGCTTGTCGTCGAAACTCACCTCGTGGCGCAGTCCATGGTCGACCGCGAGCGGATATTTCATGCGCGCCCGGGTCTCGGCCTGCGCTTCTTCGCTCACGCCATCGGGCGAAAAATTGGCGCCGCTCACCACCACCCGACGCACCAGCGCCGGATGATGGGCGGCGAGCATCAGGGCCAGGATGCCGCCATCGCTGAAGCCGACCACATCCACCGGGCCGAGGCGCAGCGCGCCGAGCAGCGCGGCGGTGTCTTCCATCATGCGTGTATAGGATAGCGGCCCGGGCAGTGCCGGCGTGCGGCCGTGGCCGACCTGCTCCGGCGCGATGACGCGATGGCCAGCGGCGAAGGCGCGCATCTGCTTGGCGAAGGAATCGCGCGGTGTGGCGCCACCGCCATGCAGCAGCACCAGCGGCCGCCCATGGCCGCCACGCGCCAGGTAGTGCAGGGCGTGGCCATTGACCGTCAGCCAGTGGCCCTCAAGCCGCGCAGCCTCGGCATTGCCCCATGACAACAGCAGTAGCACGAGCAGCAGCAATGGCCTCATGGGAAGGGCGCAGACCTCACGCGACACCGACAGTGAAATCGGACAGGATGCAGGCCGCAAGTTCGCCGGGCTGCCGTTAGCGGTGTGTTAATCGCACTCGGAGCCCGCGTCGCCCGCGCTTATCATGTACACCAGCCCTGACCAGGAGTTTTTCGCCATGCACGAACCCACTGTGCTGTGCACCCGTGATGCCCGCGGCGTCGCCACCGTGAGCTTGAATCGCCCGGCGCTGAACAATGCCTACAACGCCGACCTGCTGCAAGGTCTGACCGAGACCTGTGCGCATCTCGCCAACGACCCCACCGTGCGCGTGGTCGTCATCCGCGGCAACGGCCCTCATTTTCAGGCCGGCGCCGATCTTAAATGGCTGCGCCAGGTAGCGGCCATGGACGACGCCACCAACCTTGCCGCTTCGCGCGCCACCGCCGCGGCCATGCGCAATCTCAACGAGATGTCCAAGCCGACCGTGGCCCTGGTGCATGGCTTTTGCGTTGGCGGCGGCACCGGCCTCGTCGCATCCTGCGACGTCGTGATCGCCGAGCGCGGCGCGACCTTCGCCATCAGTGAAGCGCGCTGGGGCATGGCGGCCACCATCATTTTCCCGCAACTGGTGGCGGCCATGGGCATCCGCAACGTGCGCCGTTATGCGTTGTCCGGCGAACGCTTCGACGCGCGCCGCGCCGAAGTGCTGGGGCTGGTGCACGAGGTCTGCCAACCCGGACAACTCGACGCATGCGCCGCGCCGATCATCGATGCACTGCTGAAAATCGCACCGCAAGCGCAAGCCTTGAGCAAGCTTTCAGCGCTGCGCTGCGCGCATGCCATGATTGATGACGAACTGTTCGAAACCCTGGTCGCAGAGCATGCCGGTAAACGCCGCAGCGCCGAAGCGGCGGAAGGCTTGGCGAGCTTCGCCGAAAAGCGCGAGGGTGCGTGGTATCGACGCTGAAGCCTGGCGCCGGTCACGGCGCTGCTTGAACGAACGTGCAATGAATCGACAGCGCCAGCGTGGATTTCAACGCTCGTTGAATCTCTTCCACGCTTGAACGAACGTACAAGAAAAACACGCTGAAGCGCCGCGGCGGCTGCGCTTGATCGCCCGCAAGCTTTACGCCGTTGCGCAATTGTTATACTCGCCGACAGCCGCGCCGCACTGATGCGACGACACTCCCTGATCTGGTTGCCACCGCCATTGCCCGGGCGGACGGCCGCTTGTTGAATTTTGCCAGGACGACGCCATGAAGATCTGTATCACCGAGTATCTGCTTATCGATCTCGATACCGAGCGCTGGCACTGCCGACGCTGCAATCACTGTCTGGGCAATGCGCGCGACAACTACAAGCGCGGACTTCTGGTGCATGACCGCGACCCGCGCGAAGTGCATCGCCCGCTGATCGATCCCGACAAATACGCTTATACCTTCTCGCCCGATCCGACCTACACCGCGCTGCTCGAATACTACTGCCCGACCTGCGGCACGCTGGTCGAAACCGAGTACACCGTGCCCGGCCATCCGCCGATACGCGATATCGAACTCGACATCGATTCGTTGAAGCGCAAAGCCGCTGCCTGGGCGGCGGCAAACAATGGCAGCCTGCCCGCGCCCGAGAGTCTGCAGCGCCCGCTGCGTCGTGCGCGCCATGTGCACGGACGGGGAGAGTGAGCATGGGGGGCGACATGAACCGCGTGTCGGTCGATATCGGTGGCACTTTCACCGATTGCTTCGTGGCCTGGGCTGGCCGCCATGCGCAGGCCAAGGCGCTCACCACCCATCACAACCTCGCCACCGGTTTCAATGAAGCGCTGGAGCTGGCGGTCGCCGAGCTCGGCTTGAGCACGCGCGAACTGTTGTCCGCGGTCGACTCGGTGCGCTACGCCACCACGCTTGGCACCAACGCCCTCATCGAGCGTCGCGGACCGCGCATCGGTCTGGTGGTGACGGCTGGCTTCGACAGCACCGTGCCACTGTCGCGCGCACGTGGCCATGGGGATGGGTTGTCTTTCGAGCGCCAGCACGATGTGCCGCGTGCACGGCGCCCCGACCCGCTGGTGCCGACGCCGCTGATCCGTGCGGTGCGCGAACGCATCGGATACAACGGCGCGGTGCTGATGGCGATTGATGACGATGACGTGCGCGCGCAGCTGCGCGCCTTGGTGGACGAGGGCGCCGAGACCCTGGTGGTGTCGCTCACCAACAGCGTGGTCAACCCAGCGCATGAACTGCGTGTGCGTGAACTGTTCCTCGACGAATACCCCGGCCATTTCTTAGGCGCGGTGCCGATGCTGCTCGCGCATCAGGTGGCTGGGCGCAAGGGCGAATACACGCGGTCGATGTCGGCCATCGTCGACGGCTTCCTGCACAACGTCATGTATCACGGCCTCGGTGCGCTGGAGATGAGCCTGCGCGCCAACGGCTACACCAAGCCGATGCTGATCAATCACAACTCCGGCGGCATGGCGCAGCTCAACTCCAGCGATGCCTTGCAGACCGTGCATTCCGGGCCGGTGGCGGGCATTGCCGCGTCGGAGCACCTGTCATTGGCCGGCGGCCTCGGCAATGTCATCGCCACCGACATGGGCGGCACCAGTTTCGACATCGGCATCGTCACCGCCGACGGCGAGCGTCACTACGACTTCAATCCGGTCATCGATCGCTGGCTGGTCAGCGTTCCGATGGTGCACCTGGTCACGCTCGGCGCGGGCGGCGGTTCGATAGCGTCCTACGACCCGCTCTTGAAACGCGTCCGGATCGGGCCCGAGTCAGCGGGCTCCAACCCCGGACCTGCCTGCTACAGCCGCGGTGGTCGCGATGCGACCGTCACCGATGCCGATCTCCTGCTCGGCTATCTCGACCCGGACAATTACGCGCGCGGCCGCATCAAGCTCAACACGCGGCGCGCGGAACGGGCGATGACGGAAGCGTTCGGCGCAGCGCTCGGCGGTGACGTGGTGGCCGCCTCGCGCATCATCAAGCACACGGTCGATCACACCATGGCCAACGGCATCGCCACGGAATTGCGCGCGCGTGGCTATTCTCCCGCGGAGTTCACCATGCTCGCCTATGGCGGCAACGGCCCGCTGCATGCCTGCGGCATCGCCAGCGCCCTCGGTGTGACGCGTGTGCTGGTGCCACCGTTCTCGTCGGTGTTCTCGGCGCTCGGCGCCGGCAATGTCGATCAGCTGCACATCCACGAGCAATCGATTTACACCGTGGTGTTTCACACCGTGTTGAAAAAGGTGCTGACCGACTACGGCCCCATCAATGCCACCATCGCAAATCTGAAGCGCCGCGGCCGGGAAGATCTCACGCGCCAGGGCGTGGCGGTGGAAGACATCCGCTATCGTCTCGAATTCGACATGCGCTACGGCAATCAGCGCGCCGAGACCGCGGTCAATTTCGATATCGAGCGTTTCCAGAGCGTCAACGACGTACTGGCCTTGATAGCGGCTTTCCATCGCCGCTATGGCGAACGCTTCGGCGCCGGCTCGCAGGCTTCCGAAGCCGGCGTGCGCATCAACACCGTGCGCGTGTCGTCGTTCGTCGAGCGCGCCAAGGTGCCGCTCGGCCGCATCATGCCGCCGCCGGAGAGACTCGCCGTTGAAGCTTGCGGCACGCGCGACTGCCATTTCATTGGGGTCGATGCGCCGCACCGCACGCGGCTCTACGACGAACGCGCGCTGATACCCGGCAGCAGCATCGATGGGCCAGCCATCGTCACCACTGCCGCCACCACTTACCTGGTCGAACCGGGTTGGAACTTCCACGCCGCCGAACAGGGCGCGGCGTGGTTGACCCGGCGCTGATATCGCGAGCACATCACCATGAGCGAACATCTGAACCGCGCCGCCTCGGGCGCCTCCCTCAACAGCGAAGAGCAACGCTTGCTCGACGAGTTCCTGAACGAGAATCGCCTGTTCTACGCGCCCGACCCGGACATCATGCGCAACCACAAGCTGGCGCCGCGCAGCGCCACGGAGCAGCGCGTGCTCGGCGGCGTGCTCGACGACAACATCATCAACCTGGTGCGCGGACGCTTCAATTCGGCGCTCGACGAAGTGTTCACCATGGTCGAACAAACCGGCGTCGCGCCGGGCGCGAAATGGGGCGACCTGGTCTCGGCCCTGTTCACGGCGTCGGGGGATCTGACGCAAATGGGACCGCATGGCATCGTCGGCTTCGCGGCGGTGTCCCATTACCCGGTGCAGTTCGTGCGCAAGTACTGGATGCACGACGCCTCGGTCGGCGTGCGGGATGGCGACGCCTTCATCCATAACGACGCGCGCTACGGCAATATCCATAACACCGACCAGTCGATGATCATGCCGGTGTTTCATGACGGCGAACTGGTGTGCTGGATAGCCTCGACCATCCACGAAGGCGAGAACGGCGCCATCGAGCCGGGCGGCATGCCGGCCATCGCCGAATCAAAATTCGATGAAGGGCTCAAGATGTGCCCGTTCAAGTGCGCCGAGAATTTTGAACTCAAGCGCGATCTCGTGACCTTCCTGCAGAACTCGGTGCGCGATCCGAAGCTGCAGTTCTTCGACATGAAGGTCAAGCTGCAGGCCTGTGTGCGTCTGCGTGAGCGCATGCTGGCCATCATCGAGGAATTCGGCTGCGACTACGTGGTTGCGACTTTGCGTCGCACGCTGGAAGACACCGAGGCCGAAGTGAAACGCCGCATCGAGGAGATGCCGGACGGCGTGTGCCGCATCAATACCTATCTCGACACCAGCTTGCGCGAGCACGTGCTGGCCAAGTGGCCGATTGCGATCACGGTCGAGGGCGAGCGCATGAGCTTCGACTTTCGCGGCGCCTGTCCTGAACTGCGCAATCGGTCCATCAACGCGGCCTTAGGCTCGCTGAAGGCATCCTTGCTGTCGAACGTGGTGCTGTACATCTGGCCGGACCTGCCGGCCAACCAGGGCGCCTTCAGTCCCATCGACATCGTTACCAACCGCAATTCGCTGCTCGATCCGTCGGACGATGCGCCGAATGCCATGAGTCTCCTGCCCTTGTTCCGCGCGCTGTCGACGCCGAGCCTGGTGATGGCGAAATTCCTGTACTGCATGCCGAGGCGCTACACCGCCATCAACGCCAGCCATTACAACCAGCCGGCGACCTTCGTTTACGGTGGCTTGACCCAGCACATCGAAGTGACCGGCAATTTCTGCGCGGACATCAACGGCAACGGCGCCGGTGGTCGCGAAGACAACGACGGCGAGCATGCGATGTCGCCGACCTTTGGCTCGTTCGCCGACACCGGTGAATTCGAGCTTGCCGAGGAAGAACTGCCGTTCGTGCGCCTGGTGGCGCAGAAGCTCACGGTCGACCGCATGGGCTTCGGCAAATACCGTGGCGGCCTTGGCTATGAACAGATAGTCACGGTCAAGGGTTCCAACCAGTTCGGCTTCATGACCGGCCAATGCGGCGCCAAGCATCCGTCGGCCTATGGCCTGTTCGGCGGCTATGCGTGCCCGGCCTATCCCTTGGCCAAGATCAAGGACGTCAACGTCTTCGACACCATGCGCGACGCACCCGAGCGCATCCAGTTCAGCATGGTCGACCTCATGAACGAGCAGGCCATCCCCGGTGGTCGCTACGTGATGCAGGACGCCGGCATGCCTTTCGAGATCTGCGCCGAAGGCGAGGTCTACATGATCTGCCAGGGCGCCGGCGGTGGTTACGGTGATGTGCTGGAACGGGATCCGGCCTTGGTCATGCAGGACATCGAAGATGCCATTCTGACGCCGGCCGTGGCGCGTGACATCTATGCCGTGGTGTTCGATGAACAGACGCGCCTGGTGGACGTCGCCGCCACCGCCGCCCAACGCGCGGCGCTACGCAAAGCACGCATTGCGCGTGGCGCACCGTTCGATGATTTCTGTGCGCGCTGGGTCACGCCCGGTCCCGATCCGGCCTTACCGTACTTTGGCGCCTGGGGTGACAACACCGGGCCCATCCTCGCCCACGCACCCGGCGCCGCGCCCATCAGCATGCCGGCCGACGCGGTGCAGGGCGTGATGCTGAGCAATCCCAAGGACCGGCGCATCGCCGAACTCGAAGCCGAGGTGGCGGCGCTGCGCGCGCGTGCCACCCACTGAACGCATGACAGCAGAACCTGCAAGTCGAGATCAGACCATGGTGCAACAAGGCGATTTACTCTGGACCCCGAGCAGGGCCCACATCGAACGCGCGGAACTGACGCGCTTCATGCGCTGGCTGGCAGCCGAGCGCGATGTGCATGTCAGCGACTACGAGAGCCTGCGTGCGTGGTCGGTGGCGGACATTGAAACATTCTGGGCGGCGGTATGGGATTTCTACGCCATCCAGACTTCGCAGCCGTATACAAAGGTGCTGGGTAAGCGCGACATGCCGGGCGCCGAGTGGTTTCCCGGCGCGCGTCTGAATTTCGTCGAGCATGTGATGCGCCATGTGCGGCCCGGTAAGACCGCCATCAAATACGCGGCCGAGCACATTCCACTCACCGACATGAAATGGGAAGAACTCGCCGAGCAGGTGGCGCGCTTCGCGACCGCTTTGCGCGGTTTCGGTGTCAAGCCGGGCGACCGCGTGGTGGCTTTCATGCCCAATATTCCCCACACCATGGTCGCCTTCCTGGCGGCGGCGAGCCTCGGCGCGGTGTGGTCGTGCTGTTCCACCGACTTCGGTGTGCCGAGCGTGCTCGATCGCTTCGCGCAAATCGAGCCGACCGTGCTGGTGTGCAGCGACGGCTATCTCTATAACGGCAAGTCCTATGACAGACGCGGCGAAGTCGAACAGATAGTTGCGGCGCTGCCGTCGCTGCGCGAGGTGGTGATGGTGCGTTATCTCGATGCGCACGCCACCCTGCCGACCGGCGCGCACGACTGGCAGACGCTCATGGAGGCGACGCCCCTCGAGCCCCTGGTGTGCGAGCAAGTGCCGGCCGACCATCCGCTGTGGATAGTCTATTCCTCCGGCACTACCGGCCTGCCCAAGGCCATCGTGCACGGTCACGGCGGCATCACCGTCGAATTGCACAAGGGCCTCGGCCTGCATTGCGACCTCAAGCCGGGATCGGTGCTGTTCTTCTACACCACCTCCGGCTGGATCATGTGGAACGTGATGGTCGGCGGTCTGGCGGTGGGCGCGACCGCGGTGTTGTACGACGGGCATCCGGCCGCGCCCGAGATAGACATCCTGTGGCGCATTGCCGCCGAGGCGCGCGCCACGCTGTTCGGCGCCAGCCCGACCTATGTCGGTCTCATGCAGAAGAGCGGTGTGAAGCCGCGTGACATCGATGCCTTCGATGCACTGGAAGGCATCCTGCTGTCGGGCTCGCCGGTCACACCGGAATCCATGCAATGGCTCTATGACCATGTGCGTCGCGACCTGTGGGTGACCTCACAGAGCGGCGGCACCGACATCGCCGCCGGCTTCGTCACCGGCAGCGTGCTGACGCCGGTCTATGCCGGCGAGATCCAGGTGCGCGGTCTTGGCGTCGACGTGCATGCCTTCAACGAGTTTGGGCAGTCGGTGCTGGATGAAGTCGGTGAACTGGTGGTGGTGCAGCCGATGCCGACCATGCCACTGTATTTCTGGAACGACCCCGGCAACACCCGCTACCTCGATTCCTATTTCCGCGAATTCCCGGGCGTGTGGCGGCATGGTGATTTCCTCGAGATCAACCGTCGCGGCGGCTGCTTCATCCAAGGCCGCTCCGACTCCACCTTGAACCGCTATGGGGTGCGCATCGGCACCGCCGAAATCTATCGCACGGTCGAGCGCCTCGACGGCGTCGAAGACAGCCTCATCGTCAATCTCGACCTGCCGGGCGGGCGCTTCTTCATGCCGATGTTCGTGCGCCTGGCGCCAGGCGTGACATTGGACGACGCCCTGCGCAAACGTATCAACGACGCGCTGGCGAGCGCTTGTTCACCGCGTCACGTTCCCGACCGCATCTACGCCGTTGACGCCATTCCCTACACCCTGACCGGCAAGAAACTCGAAGTGCCGGTGCGCAAGATTCTCATGGGCTATGACATCGGCAAGGCGGTCAGTCGCGATGCCATGCAGAACCCGGCCTCGATTGATTACTTCATCGCCTTCGCCAAAGCGCAAACGGATTATCGAATAGATCCATAGGCGCGAATTCCGTCGCCCGTTTGAATGTCAGGCTGAAGTCTGCCCCACACAAGATGAAGTCTCATTGTGGGGCAGACTTCAGCCGGACATTGAACACGAACCACGCGTCCGTCCGTTGAATGTGCGAATGAATTCGCACCTGCGCGGACAGGCCATCGTGTGCTGGCGCTTCATCATGTGAATATTCACCGCAAGCCCGGTTGCAGGAGGCGCGCGGCCGATGGCAAATTCCCGCCATGGCGGGTGCTGTGATCAAGCGTGAGGAAGGATGGAAATGGCGAAGCGTATCGTGCTGTGTCTCGATGGCACCTGGAATGAAGAAGGGCAGACCGATCACGGTGTCGAGGTCGAGACCAATGTCCTGAAGCTGTACAAAGCCCTGGTCAATTCGCCCGCGCAGGTCGACCGCTACTTCGCCGGCGTCGGCACGCGGCCCTTCGAGAAAGTCAGCGGTGGTGCATTCGGCTGGGGCCTGTTCAATCAAATCAAGGATGCCTACCGCGCCTTGATACGGGTCTACGACCCAGGTGACGAGATTTTCATCTTTGGCTTCTCGCGCGGCGCCTATTCGGCGCGCAGCCTGGCCGGCATGGTGTTGCGCTGTGGTGTGCTGCGCAAGGATGTCGACCACGACCAGCTCGCCATCCAGCCCCATCTCGCCGATCTCTTGAGCACCACCCAGGACCCCAACATCCTGCCCGACGCCACCGACAAGGTCTTTGCTCTCTACAAGCACGGCTACGACCCGCATAACCGTGACGACATCGCCCTGTTCAAGCAGCGTAACTGTCACGACACCGGCATCCATTTCATCGGTGTGTGGGACACGGTCGGCGCGCTTGGGCTGCCGGATAAACTCGTCATGCCTGCGCTGCGGGGCATCGATTCCAGACTGCGCGAAGAATGGTTCGGTTTCCTGGATACCGGGCTGAGTCCGCGCGTCCACGCTGCCTGCCATGCGCTCGCCATTGACGAACGGCGCGAACCCTTTCTGCCGACCCTGTGGACCGACGCGCGGGGTCAAGCGCCACGCATCAACGAGCCGGGCGGCGGCGTGAAGCAGGTGTGGTTCGCGGGCGCCCACTCCAATGTCGGTGGCGGCTATGCCGATACCGGCCTGTCGGACATCGCGCTGACGTGGATGGCGCGTGCCGCTGAACAACAGGGTCTCACGGTTGACCCCGCGCTCTATCTACGCGCGACGCCCGACGCCACCGCTCTGCGGCGTGATTCCCTCGGCGAGTTTTTGAAACTCGGTGGTGGCCAGAAACACAAGCGCCTGGCATTAGGCTCGCTGGTTGAACGCTTCGGCAGCGCGCTGAAAGACATTGCCCGTTCGCAGATCGAAGTCGACCGACCGATAGCGCGCGGCTCGGTCGTTCACACTTCGGTGGCGGCTCGCCTGGCTGCGGCCAGCGTGCAGGAGCCCGCCAGCCGCGGCAGTTATCAGCCGCCGCCGACGCTCAAGCTCGCGCCCGCGCGACAGCTCGACCTCGAGCGCTATACCATCGAATCGCCCTGATTCAGTCACGAGGAGAGTCGCAGTCATGTGTATCAAGAACAGCGTCGGCCTGAGCGGTCGCAATGACTTGATGGATGTCACCATCGTGCAGATTCTGCTGAACCTCAATCAGCCGCGCTTTGCCGAGCCCAAGCCGGCCGCGCTGAAACCCGACGGCCGCATCGGTCCGGGCACGCTCAAGGTGCTGACGCGATTCGAAACCGAAGTCATGAAGCTGCCTGCTTCAGATCAGATGGTGGTGCCGGGCGACGCCACCATCAAGGCGCTGCTGGCCGGTCTGCCCGCTGGCCCGAGCAAGGACAAGCTCGCGGTAGTGATGCCGCAGGCGACGCCCAAACGCATCGACCTCTATTTCGAACCGCTGGTGGCCGGCATGCGCAAGTACGGCATCACCACGCCGCTGCGCATTGCGCATTTCATCGCGCAGCTCGCCCACGAGTCGGGCGCGTTTCGCTATGCCGAGGAACTCGCCGACGGTCGCGCCTATGAAGGCCGCACTGATCTTGGCAACACCCAGCCGGGCGATGGGCCACGCTTCAAGGGCCGCGGTTTGATACAGCTCACCGGTCGCGCCAACTACGCCGCCTACAGCAAGGCCAGCGGCGTCGATTACGTGGCCAGGCCGGAAAAAGTCGCGAGCGACCCGTTTGCCGCGGTCGACGTGGCATGCTGGTTCTGGAAGACCCGGGATTTGAACAAGCTCGCCGACGCCGACGACGTACGCGGCATCACCAAGCGCATCAATGGCGGCTTCAATGGTATCGATGATCGCATCGACTATCTGACTCGCGGCAAGGCGGTGCTGGGCCTGGCGTGAGCCTTGTGGGTTCGTGCGAATTTATCCGCACTTTGATTGGTGGCCCGTGGCGGGTTCGCGAATGTCAGACCGAAGTCTGACCCACACTATCAGCATGAATTGTTCCTGGACGAAGGCAGTCGTCCCGGTGGGGCAGACTTCAGTCTGACATTCAAAGGCGCGGCACTGCCCCTGCTATCGACATTCTGAACCCACATCTACCATGCATCCTGAATGCCGCGCTGCGCGCGGCGTCACTCCGTGCCAGCGACGGAACGCGCGACTGAAGGCCGCCTGGCTGTCATAGCCGAGCAGGTTGGCGACCTGGCCGAAACTCAAGTCGCTGCGCTGTACGTGGCGCAAGGCCAGATCGCTGCGCACTTCGTCCATCAACAGGCGATAGCTGGTGCCGGCCGCGGTCAGGCGCCGTTGCAAAGTGCGCGACGCCATGCCGAGCGCGGCGCCCATGGCCTGCATGCCGCGATGCTCATCGTGCCTGAGCAGCGTGCCGAGCAGCGCTTTGACCTGCGCCACCACCGCGCGTGACGGATTGGCCGACTGGCGCAACAGGCGCTGGTGCACGCGTGCGCGCACCGCGCCGACGCCCATCGTCGACTGCAGGGTGTGCTGGTCGACCAGCAGTGCGTCGCGGTCCTGGCCAAAGCGCACACCGCTACCAAAGAACTCGACATAGGGGCGCGGGTCGCGCGGCACTTCGCGCAGCAGCACGCGCGTTGGTCGCCATGCCCGGCGACCAAGGTGCTCAGTCACGAACAGGCGGATGCAGCCGAGCGTGAGATGGATGATCTGGCGCTCGCCCCAGCGCCCGAGCGGCAGAAAATCGTAGCGCAGCCAGGCGTCCTGGCCGTCCTTGTGCATGCTCAAGCTGCCGGCATCGGTGTAGATGCCGTAGAGGGAGGCGAAGTCGCGCAGCGCCGCGCCCACGGTGTCGGCGGCGCGCATGATCATCCAGCCCTGGCCAAGTATGCCCATCGGCAGTCGTTCCGCGTGACGCAGGCCGAAGTCGGGCGCCTCGCAGGCGCGCGCCGCGAGCTCGAGGAAATCGACCACCGCCGCGGCACGCACGAACAGATCCGGCTCGTCGAAGGCGCGCGGACTGAGCTCCGCGGCGGCGGCCAGGGTGATCGGATCCTGGCCGTGCTCGACCAGCAGTTCACGCGCGCCGACCAGCGCACCGGAGATGATGACGGCGTCGTGCAGGGCCATGGCGTGGCGCTAAATGGACAAACTTTGGCGCGTCATGCACAAAGCCTAGACCGCGCTCTCCCATAATCAAGAGCGGCAAGACGCGTTGCAACGCGCGCCACATCACTCAAAGGGGAGAACACATGAGCCACTACGACACCGTTATCAAGAACGGCACCATCATTGATGGCACCGGTCTGCCACGTTTCCTCGGCGACATCGCCCTTCGCAACGGCCGCATCGCCAAAATCGGTCGCATCCCGGCCAGCGAGGCGCGCGCAGTGATCGACGCCACGGGCCTCATCGTCGCGCCGGGCTTCGTCGACCTGCACACCCATTACGATGCCCAGGTGCACTGGGACCCGTACTGCACGATCTCCGGCTGGCATGGCGTGACCTCGGTCGCCATCGGCAACTGTGGTTTCGGCTTCGCGCCGGCGCGCCCCGCAGTGCGCGAACGCCTGCTGCGCATGATGACGCGCACCGAGCAGATCCCCTACGAGTCGATGGTCGAGGGCATGGGGCTCGATTGGGATTGGGAGACCCTGCCCGAGTGGATGGACCATCTCGACCGCATCCCCAAGGGCGTCAACCTGTTGAGCTATGTGCCGTTGAACCCGGTGCTGGTGCATGTGATGGGCCTCGAGGCCGCCAAGGCCGGACGCATGCCCAGCAGCGATGAGATGCGTGAGATCAAACGTGTGGTGCACGAGGCCATGGACGCCGGCATGATGGGCTGGAGCTGCCAGCGCTTCGGCAAGAATTCCATGCAGGCCGACTACGACGGCACGCCGATGCCGACCGATGTGATGCCCGATGAAACCCTGCTGGCGCTGGCCGATGTGCTGGCCGAGCGCGGCGAAGGCTTCATTGAAATGATCAACGCCACCACCGGCGAACCGCTCAAGACCAACGATCCGAAAGACAGCAAGTTCGTCGAAGAAATAGCGCGGCGCTCCGGGCGACCGGTGCTGTACAACGCCATCATCGCCATGGATGCGCCAGGCTATGAAACCGCTCACCACGCCGCGCTGAAATGGTTGGACGACTGCTTCGCCGACGGCAAGCGCATCTATGGTCAGGCGGTGACGGTGCGCGCCGCCTACCAGTTCACGCTCGAACACTGGAATCTCTACGACTCGAGCCCGGCCTGGAATGAACTTACCCAGGGCAGCATCGCCGAGCGCATCGACAAGATGCAGAGTGCCGACATGCGTGGTCGCCTGATAGCGGATGAAGAAATCCTGGTGACTACCGGCGTCGGTGGCCCCATCAGCGGACTCATCGTGCAGGAGACGCCCGGTCATCCCGAGCTCGCTCACTATTGCGGCAGAACGCTCGGCGACATCGCCGCCGAACAAGGCAAGCATCACATCGAGGTGATGCTCGACATCGGCATCGCGGGTGATCTGAAAGTACTGTTCCGCACCAATGAACTGTCGAGCACCGATCACAAGAAGGTCGGCGAGCTGGTGCGCAATCAGCACATCATGCCGGGCATTTCCGATGGCGGCGCGCACACCAAGTTCTTCACCGGCGGTTCGTTCACCACCGACATGATCACCTGGCTGGTGCGCGAGACCGGTGAATTGACGCTGGAGCAGGCCCACTACCGCTTGAGCTATCTGCCGGCGCAGGCGGCGGGTTTTCTCGACCGCGGCTTTCTGCGTGAAGGCGCGCCGGCCGACATCGTGGTTTACGACTTCGAGAACCTCAAGCGCGTGCCGGAAGTCGACTACGAAGTGGCCTACGACTTTCCGGCCAACGAGTGGCGGCGCATCCAGCGTGCCGAAGGCTATCGCTGGGTGCTGGTGAACGGTGTGGTGACGTTCGAGGACGGTGTCTGCACCAATGCCACGCCGGGGCAGCTGTTGCGTTTGAACCGCTGGCAGACGGCGCAGGCCGCCGAGCCGCTGGCGAGCGCCGGCTAAGCGGCGCTGGTGGCAGCGCGCGGCAGCTCAGCCGCGTGTTGCCGCGTTGAGACTGTCCAGATCGTCGACGGCGGTGGCGATGCGTTGAATCATTTCCATCGACGTCGCTTGCGGCTGCATGGCCGGCAGCCAGCGCGAATGGCATAGCGTGATGGTCCACATCCACAGTGCGTGCAGCATCTGCGCGCGGTAATGCTTCCAGGCGAAATCGGTGTCGATGTAGACACCGGCGGTATTGCATAACACTTCGAGATAGCGCGCCAGCAGCCCACGCTCCCAGGCGCGACGGTCTTCGATGGTGAGCGCCGCCGACAAGGCATAGGCCACGTCACGCGACCAGTGGCCTTGTGTCACGCACTGCCAGTCGAACAGGCCCATGCGCCCGCGCAGATTGCGATACCAGTTGCCGATATGCACATCGGAATGCAACAGGCCGCGCGGTCCCTGGCGATGGATGACGCTGGCGGCGACCGTCGCCGGCCACACCTCATCGATACGCTTCACGAACCTGGCGGGCACGCGCTCCTTCATGCGCAGCAGGGCCTTGCGCGTGTACTGTTCGGTGCCCATCTTGCGCGCGCCTACCTCGAACCAGTCGGCGAAGTTGGCGAGCCAGCGCCATTGCTGAGTGAGGCGCGCGCTGTCGTAAGCATGGGCATGCAATTGCGCGAGCAGGTCGACCATGCTTTCCGCCATGTCGCGCGTGACATAGGTGCCGGCATCGCAGAAGCGCGCACCGCGCGAGGTGACAATATCTTCCAGCACATTGATGCCGGCCAGCGTGTCACGATCGAAGGCAGTGTGATAACCCTGCGGCGCTTCTATCGCGAGTGCCGGACGGATCTCTTGGTAAAAGCGTCCCTCGGCGCGCGCGGTGCCGTTGTAGCCGCCGATCATGCGCGTCAACACATTGGGCAAAGTCTTGGTGAAGACCGCCATCGGCAAGCGCGCGATGTGCCCCGCCTCGTTGTAGCTCAGCAAAAAGCGATGCCGTTGATGGGTGCCGGCCGATTCGCCCATCACGTCGAAGCTGAGCACGCGCGCGTCGGGATGAGCGGCGCACATCACCGCCGTCCACCACTCGGGGGTCAGCACCGCGACCGAACTCGGCACGTCGCCGGCACACTTGGCCATGTGCGGGCGGATGCGCTCACGCAGCACGTGGCCGGCGATGCGCAGCGCGGTCATGGCGACGGAATCGGCGTGCTTCGCCATGGCTGTTCAGCGCGTTGTGCTGGCCACGGCGGCGGCGTGTTGCGCGGCGAGATGCAGGATGTCGGTGGCGACATAGGTCCAGTCTTCCTCGGCGTGCATCTCGGCCGCGTAGGAATAGTCGACATCGGGCTCCAGCACCGCCGGCCGTATCGGGCCACCGAATTCCAGCGGCCGCATCACGAACGCGGTCTGCATGCCATGCCCGGCCGCGAAGTGCAGATCGAATTGGTGTGCGGCGACCATGCAGCACTGCGCGGGTTGGAGATTCAAGGCGCGCGCGGCGTGCAGGTAGACATCGGCATGGGGCTTGTACTGACGCGCCAGCGACGAGCCCAGGATCACGTCCCACGGCAGGCCGGCATGCCGCGCGAGCGCCGCCATGTCGTCGAAGTTGCCATTGCTGAGTGGCGCCACCAGCGCGTACGCCTTCAAGGCGCTGAGGCCCGGCACCGCATCAGGCCAAGGGTCGAGACGCCGCCAGGTGGCGGTCATGTCGTCGAGTTCGGCCGCGCTCAAGGCCTGCGGAAAATGCCGCGCGAGGAGTTCCGCCAAATCTTCACGCTGAATGTCGAACAGCGGCCGGAAGGGCAGACCTTCGCGTACATGGCGGCCGACGGATTTCATGTAGGCATTGCGCCATGCGACCGCCAGCGTGGCGCAATCGCGCTCCACCTGCTGGCGCTCGGCGAGGGCCGTCAATGCACGCTTCATGGGCTGGAAGAAATCGCACACCGTGCCGTAGGTGTCGAACACAAAGGCGCGTATTGGCACCGTGCCGCGCGGCGGTGACTGGTTGCGGCCGGGCCGCAGTGGAGCGGGGCTGTTGGAGCTGTTCATGGAGCGGGAGTTTGCCATGGCGGAGATGACGATGGCTGCGCGGGCTGTGCAAATAAATGTGCAATGGAGTGCGCGTAGTAGGCGAGCAGCGGCTGTTCGGCCGGATTGAGGCGATAGAGTCCGTCGTCCTCCAGCAGCAAATGCCTGACCGCCATCATCGCCAAAGCATTGTCGATGGCCTGGCTGCTGGCGGCGTCGTGCAGAAGATAGCGATTGCCGTCGCGCCGCAGGCTGTCGAGGCGCTCCTGCAGGGCGGCTTTCAATTCAAGTGCCGTGTAGCGCCGGCCCGGCTCGGCCAGCAAGGTCAAGGCGATGAGCGGCACCGACAGCACTGGAATATTCGCTGCCACTTCGCTGAGCAGATGCTCGGCGAGCGCGGCGACCTTGGCATGGCGTTGCTGTGCGTCACCGCTGCGAAAATCGATGGCGTGCTCCGCACAGTAGGCGCGTAACGACAGCGGTCGACCAAACTGCACGGCGGCGTGGCCAAAGCGCCGCCACTCATTGCGCAGGCGCAGCAGCAGGTTGCGCAGGATGAAAGCCAGCGTATTGCGCGTCGCCGCCCACGCGCCGGGCGCGCGCTCGGCGTCGCTGGTCGACAGCAGCAGGCTGCGGTCTTCGAGCACGCGGTCGTAATTGATGCCGACCGGAATGAACACCACGTCGCGCTCGGCCTGCGCATCGAAACTGCGCACCATGTAGTCGATGAGTCCGAGCTTGGGCGGGCGCAGATGGCCGTCGCGGCTCAGGCCGCCCTCCGGAAACACCGCCTGCACGATGCCGCCTTCTATCGCCATCTGTACATAGCGCGCCAGCACCTTGCGATACAGCTCATCGCCGGAATTGCGGCGCACGAAATAAGCGCCCATCGAGCGTATCAATTGCTGCACCGGCCACACCCGCGCCCATTCGCCGACCGCGTAACTCAGCGCTGCGTGGCGCACCACCATGTAGGACGCCAGTATGTAGTCCATGTTCGAACGGTGATTGATGACGAACACCAGGCTCGAGCGCGGCGCGATGGCAAGGAACGCGGGCTTGTCGGCGTAGGCCACGCGCACTCGGTACAACATGCGCACCAGCGCGCGGGCCAGCGCACTGCCGATGCGGAAATACATATAGGCATTGAAGGACGGACAGATCTCGGTGGCATAGCGGCGCACGCGTTCGATGGCGACCGCCGGCGGCAGGCCCTGCTGTTGCGTCCACGCCTGCGCCACTTCGAGCACCTGCGGATCGTAGGTCAGGCGGTCGATCAATACCTGGCGGCGATTGAGCTTGAACGGCGGCAGTTCCAGGCGCAGGCGACGGTTCATTTCCTCGATGGCCTGGTTGACCTTGCGCCGAAACAACCAGCGCACACTCGGCACCAGCACGCGCTCCAGCAGCAGCCACGCGCTCGCCGCCAGCAACAGCAGCAGCAGCCACAGCGGCACGGCGACGGAGTGGGTCATGATGGGCACCGGCTTGAGAGTGGCCGGCATTGTGCTACAGGCGGCGCGACGGCCGCCAATGGCGCGTGGCCTGACTCAGGCGCGCGCCACCAGCACCTTCAGGCCGGGCTTCAAGGCGAAACGCTTGCGCACGATGCGCAGGCCATGGGTTGCGAGCAGGCGGCCGAGCGTCTTGCGATTGAAGTAGTACAGATGTTCGGAAGGCTTGAGCTCGTTCCACTCGGCGAGCTGGCGCGGCACGCGCCAGTGGCCGATGTCCGGCGTGCCGATGTCGATCACGCCGCCCGGCGCGAGGATGCGCTCGAGCTCGGCCACGAAGCGATTCAGATCCGGCACGTGTTCGATGACGTCGTAGGCCGAGATCACGTCGAAGTGCGCGGCGGGATACTGCTGATCTTCCAGCACGCCGCAGGCGAGGCGCGATAGACCCAAGGTGTCGCGCCCATAGGCGATGCCGTCGGCTTCGATGTCCACGCCCCAGGCTTCGAAGCCGGCTTCGGTGGCGGCCTTGACCACGAAGCCCGCCGAACAGCCGACGTCCAGCCAGCGACCGCTGTCGCGGCCGATGCGCGCCACGCGTTTGCGTGCACGGATTACCTTTGCTTCGGCCTTGCGTGTGTAGCCGGCGCTGTAGGCGGCGTCGTAGTGTTCCCGGATGTGCGCGAACGGCGGGCGCGGATTGATGAGGGTCAGCGTGCAGCGCTGGCAACGCACGAACGGCTCGCCACCCTTGTCGAACAGATGGCGGAATTCGCCGCCGCCGCACACCGGGCAGGCGATCAAGTCCCAGTCATCACGCGACGTGGCGGTGCTCATGGCGTGATTGCGCCTCGGCCGTGCCTGCCGTGACAATGAAGCGGCGGCGCACAGACCGCGATGGGGGAGACATGAGCAAGCATTTCAAGCCGAGCGGCGTCGTCACCGTGACCACCGACTTCGGCCATCGTGGACCGTTCGTCGGCACCATGAAGGGTGTGATCGTGAGTCGCTTTCCGGCGGCCCGCATCATCGATCTCACCCATGAAGCCTATGTGCATTGGCCGGCCGAAGCCGGCTTCTGGATTGCGCGATCCTACCATTACTTTCCGGCCGGCACGGTGCACCTGGCGGTGGTCGATCCGGGGGTGGGGACGGACCGCAGCGTGCTGCTCGCGCTCGGCGACGGCCATGCCTTTCTCGCGCCCGACAATGGGCTCATGGCCGAGGTCATCGACAAGACCGGCGCGACCGTCTATCGCCTGCGCGACGAAGTGATCGAAGCCCATGCCCTGCGTGATGTCAGCGCGACTTTCCATGGCCGCGACGTGTTCGCGCCGCTGGCGGCCAGGCTTGCTGCCGGTGAATTCGATTTCGCCGCGCTCGGCAAAGCCACGCATGATTATGTGCCCTCGATCATCGAGCCCGCCGAGCGGCGTGGCGCGCAGCTGACGGGCGTGGTCATCACCACTGATCATTTCGGCAACCTCATTTCAAATATCGAAAGGGCCGACGTCGAGGCCTTCGCCCAGCCGCTGGTGCAGGCCGGTGGCCACGAGATCCCCTTGCTGCGCACCTATGGCGATGCGCAACCCGGCGCCTTGCTGGGTCTCATCAATTCCTTCGGCGTGCTGGAAATCGCCTGCGCCGAGCAGAATGCCGCGCAGACTTTGGGCATCGGTCGCGGCGCGCCAATCAAGGTGGTGGAAAAACCGTAGGCGCGAAGTCATTCGCACTTTTTTCCATAACGCTGAGTCCTTTCATTCATGAACACCGCCCGCGGCCCGCGCGGCCTTGCCTATCACCCCGACGCCTACGACGAGCATTTCGCGCTGCGCGTGCCGCTGGTGTTGTGGCTGGTGATGGCGTGGGCCATCCATCCGCTGATCCTGTTGACGCTCGGACATCTACCGCAGAGCGGCAACGAGTTTGCGTATCTCGCGGGTCTGGTCGATGTCAGCGCCTTGCTCGCGACCTTGCCGGCAATTGCCACGCTGGTGGCTGCCGCGCGCCGACGTCCGGCCGCCGGCGCCGGGGTGCGTTGGCTGTGGCGCCGGGGGCGTTGGTTGCTGCTCGCGAGTCTTGCCGTCAATTTCAGCCTGTGCCTGCCGCATCCTCATGGTGCATGGCTGGCCGCGCGCGTGGGCGCCGATATGGCGGCCGCCGGCGTATTGCTGGCGGTGGCCCGCGTGCGCGACACGTTCGGCGATTTCCCTGCCGCTTCCTTCTGAGCGCGGCCGCTGCCACAGTTCCTGTCGCAGCCGGCCGATAGAACGGCGCGGACTGCGCGCCGTGAATGAGTCACGGAACCACACCACCATCATGCGGGGATGCCATGAACGCTGCTGAACTATTTGTCCAGGCCCTGGAATGCGAAGGCGTGAAATACATCTTCGGTATCCCGGGCGAAGAGAACCTTGCGTTTCTCGATGCCTTGTCGCGCTCCAGGTCCATTCGCCTCATCCTCACACGCCATGAGCAGGCGGCGGGTTTCATGGCCGCCACCTATGGACGCCTGACCGGTCATGTTGGCGTATGCCTGGCGACGCTCGGGCCGGGCGCCACCAATTTCGTGACCGCCGCCGCCTACGCGCAGCTCGGCGGCATGCCGATGATGATGATCACCGGCCAGAAGCCGATCAAATCGTCCAAGCAGGGCCGCTTTCAGATCATCGATGTGGTCGACATGATGCGGCCCATCACCAAGTACACCCACCAGATTGCCTCGGCCGACAACATCGCCTCGCGCGTGCGCGAGTCATTCCGCCTGGCGGAAGAAGAGAAGCCCGGCGCCGTGCATCTCGAATTTCCGGAAGACATTGCCGAGGAAGAGACTGATACCGTGCCGATTCCGCGCAGCATGGTGCGCCGGGCCATCCCGGAAGACAAAGCCATCCGCGCCGCCGTGCATCGCCTCGAAAAGGCGCGCACGCCGGTGTTGATTCTCGGCGCCGGCGCCAATCGCAAGATTACCTCGCGCATGCTCCTGCAGTTCATCGAACACACCGGCATGCCGTTCGTCACCACCCAGCTCGGCAAGGGCGTCATCGACGAGCGGCACCCGCAGTTCATCGGCAACGCCGCGCTGTCGGCGGGCGATTTCGTGCACCGCGCGATTGAAAGCGCGGACGTCATCGTCAACGTTGGTCACGACGTGATTGAGAAGCCGCCGTTCTTCATGAAGCACGGCGGACCGGAAGTCATCCACGTCAATTTCCGTTCGGCGGAAGTGGACCCGGTGTACTTCCCGCAAATCGAAGTGGTGGGTGATATCGCCAACGCGGTCTGGCAGATGAAGCAGACCATCGCCGCGCAGCCGCATTGGGATTTCAGCCGCATCGACACCATCCGCGCCGCCGGCGACGCGCATCTCGCCGAGGGCGCCGACGATGCGCGCTTCCCGGTCTATCCGCAACGCCTGGTGGCGGAAGTGCGCAAAGCCATGCCGTCCGACGGCATCATCGCGCTCGACAACGGCGTGTATAAAATCTGGTTCGCGCGCAACTACCGGGCGCACGTGCCGAATTCAGTGCTGCTCGACAATGCGCTCGCCACCATGGGCGCCGGCCTGCCGTCGGCGATGGCTGCGCGCCTGGTGCATCCCGAGCGCAAGATCATGGCCATCTGCGGTGACGGCGGCTTCATGATGAACAGCCAGGAACTCGAAACCGCGGTGCGCCTGAAAATGAATCTCGTGGTGCTGATCCTGCGCGACGATGCCTACGGCATGATTCGCTGGAAGCAGGCCAACATGGGCTTTGAAGACTGGGGCCTGACCTATGGCAACCCCGACTTCGTGCGCTATGTCGAAAGCTATGGTGGACATGGCCATCGCGTTGCGAGCGCCGCCGAACTCGGCCCGCTGCTTAAGCATTGCCTGGCGGCGGAGGGCGTGCATCTCATCGATTGCCCGGTCGACTACAGCGATAACGACCGGATTCTGAACAACGATCTGAAGCGTTTGAGCGCGGCGATCTGAACGACGTTCAAGACCCGCTCACAGCTTGCGCAGATCGATAAAGCTGCCGCTCGCCAAGGCCGACAGGCGCGGCATCGCCGCTTCGATGCGCGCGGCGACGGTGTCGGCGTCGGGCATGTCGGCACTGCCATGCGCCGCGTGCAGGCGTTTGAGGGCAGGGAAGCGCATGATATCCACTTCGCGCAGCGCGCTTTGCATGTCGGTATCGATCAGCCCCGGCGCCAGCGCCAGCAGCTGCGTGGCCGGCAGTTCGTGGGCGTAGAGCTGCGCCAGCATGTTGAGCGCGGCCTTGGACAGTGCGTAAGCCCCCCAGCCGTGATTGCCCACCACCCCGGCGCCCGATGAGATCAGCACCACGCGCTTTGGCGCATGGGCGCGCGCGGCCAGCCAGTCGATGACGGCCTTGTTGGCCCACACGTTGATGTCCATCACCGTGTTGATCTCTTCTTGCGCGAGCTCGCGCAGATTGGCGATGCGCCCGAGCACGCCGGCGTTGAGCCACACCTCATCGAGCGCGACATCGGCCGGCACGAAGCGGCTGAGGGCGGGCGCGATGGCGGCCAGTTTCGAGAGATCGCAGGCGAGTTCGTGCAATGCGCTCTGCCCTGTGCCAAGCGCGCTGCGACTCACGCCATAGACGATTTCGCCGCGCGCCAGCGCACGCCGGGTGAGCGCCGCGCCGAGCCCGCGGCTGTGGCCGGTAATGAGCAGGGGCATAGGGCTAATTCCGAGAAGCTCTTCTGTGGGCCAGACTTCAGTCTGACATTCAGAGACATTCGGTGCACCCGCGGCGGATTGAATGCCAGACTGAAGTCCGACCCACAAAAAATGAAATTCAGCGGGTGCGCCTTTGCCAAACCCTCAATGTGCGAATAGATTCGCACCTACAGAAACCGGAATTACGCGAACGACCATGAGCCACGATGATTTGAATGAATCGAGACTGCGCCTGCGACGCGGCCAGAAATGGTCCTTGTATCCGGCCGAGGTGCTGCCGGCGTGGGTGGCGGACATGGATTTCGAAGTGGCGGAGCCGATACGCGCGGCGCTCGCCGAGCGCGTGGCGAACAACGATCTCGGTTACCCGGTGGCGCCGGGCCGCACTGACCTGCCGGCGATGTTCGCGGCGCGCGTGGCGGAACGCTTCCACTGGTCGATAGACCCCGCCGACGTGCTGGTGCTGTCCGACGTGGTGCAGGGCTTCTATGTCAGCCTTGAAACCCTGTGCGCGCCGGGCGATGGCGTGCTGATTCAGACGCCCATCTATCCGCCTTTCCTGCACGCCGCGGCGGAGACCGGCAGGCGTGCGGTGTTGAGCCCGCTGGTGGCGGCGGGCAACCGCTATGAAATCGACTTCGATGCGCTCAATGCCGCGGTCGACGCCGGCACGCGCGTGTTGATGCTGTGCAGCCCGCACAATCCCAGCGGCCGCGCGTTTGCGCGCGATGAACTGGAGATGCTCGCGGCGCTGGCCGAGCGTCACGACCTGACCATCATCTCGGATGAAATCCACGCCGAGCTCATGTTGAACGGCGAGCGGCACATTCCCATCGCGTCACTGGCGCCGGAGATAGCGGCGCGCACCGTGACCCTGATGTCGGCCAGCAAGGCATTCAACATCGCGGGTCTGTGCATGGCTTTCGCGCACTTCGGTTCGAAAGCGCTGCGCCAGCGTTTTGAAAAGATGCCGGCGCACATTCGCGGCGGCACCAATACCCTCGCCATCGCCGCCGTGCAGGCCGCATGGAGCGCCGGCCAGCCGTGGCTGGATGAAGTCATCGCCTATCTGCGCGCCAATCGCGACCATGTCGCGGCCCATTGCCGCGCGCACTGGCCGGCGGTGCGGCATTGCCCGCCCGAGGCCACCTACCTCGCGTGGCTCGACATGCGGCCATTGAACCTGCCCGGCAATGCGCAGGAATATTTCTTGAAGCAGGCGCGCGTGGCCTTGAGTGACGGGCGCGCTTTCGGTGAAGAGGGGGAAGGCTTCGTGCGCCTCAACTTCGCCACTTCGCGTGCGCTGCTCGACGAAGTGCTGGCGCGCATGGATGCGGCATTGGCGGCCCATGGGCGCGCCACGTAAGGGGATCACTCGCCCATTCGAATGTCAGACTGAAGTCTGACCCACAAGGTGCGCCGCTTCGTCCGTGGGTCAGGCTTCAGTCTGACATTCAAACAGGCAAATGAATTCGCGGCGACAGCGCGCGCCTATGGTTGTTTATACACCCACGACAACAGCGCGTTCTGCAGTTCCGTGCCGATGCCGTAATTGGCGTTGGTGTAATTGACCATCACGTTGACCACATAGGTCTTGCCGTTCTGCGCATGCACGTAGCCGGCCACCGCTGAGACGTTCTGCAGGCTGCCGGTCTTGAGATGCATGCGGCCGCGTTCGGCGCCGGTGCGAAAGCGTCGCCGCATGGTGCCGTCGACGCCGGCAATCGACAGAGACGCCATGAACTCCGGCATATGGGGTGAATGCCAGGCCTGACGCAGCAGCGCCGTCATGAAGCGTGACGACACGCGTGTGGTGCGCGATAAACCCGAGCCGTTGTCGAGGACGATGCCGGTCACGTCGAGGCCGCGCGATTGCAGGTGCTTGAGCAGGGTCGCTTCACCCTGCGCGCGGGTGACGGGACGGGCGTTGTCCTTGGCGCCGATGCTGAACAGCAGCATGCGCGCCATGAGGTTGTTGCTCCACTTGTTGAGCGGCCGAATGATTTCCGCCAGCGGTCGCGATTGCCAGGTCAGGAGCGCGCGCGCCTTGGGCGGCTTGGCTTCGACGCGAAAGCCGCCTTTGACCGTGCCGCCCCATTGCTGCCACAGCGCTTTGAAGGCGCCGTAGGTGTAGGCCGGTGGCGTCATGATGGCGCGCGAGGTCTGAAAGCGATCGCAGCGCGCCGGCATCTGGCCGCCGAATTCAATCTGCTCGGTGCCCATCGCCGCACCGGACGCGACCGGATGCAAGGCGGCGGTCAGGCTGTTGCCCTTGCACGGGCCGTTGGTGAGCTTGATGTGGTTGACGATGTCGAGATTGGCGAGCTCGGGCACGGTGCTGATGTCGACCTTGCCGGTAGCGGGGTTGGCATCGAACACGAAATCGATGGATTTGAAATTTACCATCATGGCGTTCGGCAGCACGTTGTAGAGCGCGTCGCCCTTGCCGTCGAAGGCCGCCGGGTCGTCTTCCTCGACCATGAATTCGCTGTCGTCGATGATGATGTCGCCATCGATATGGCGGATGCCTGAGCGGCGAATCTGGCCGACCAGCGCCCAGAAATCCTCGATCACGAGGAAGGGATCGCCGTAGCCCTTGATGATGAGGTCGCCCTTCAAAGTATCGCCGGCAATCTGACCGTTGGTGAAGATGCGGGTCGGCAAGGTGTAGGTCGGCCCGAACATGTCGAGCGCGGTCCAGGTGGTGACGACCTTGGCGGTTGAGGCCGGATTGCGCAGCGTATCGACATTGAGGGCGAGACGCGGAGTGCTTTCGTCGACCGCCTGCACTTCGATGCTGACGGCGCTGGCCGGGATCTTGTGGCGCGTCATGACCTTCTGCACCGCGTCGGGCAGGCCGCTGGCGGCAGCGCTCGCCAGTGGCGGTACAGTCAGGAGGACGCAAGCCACCGCCAGCGCGGTGGCGCGTAAAAACTTCATGCTTACGGAGTTCCGAATAGGCGGCGCGGGGCGCTCAGGACTTGGCGGTCGGGACGCGATGCTTGCCGTGATATTCCTTGTTCGGTTGCATATCGACGGCGCTCGCCACGCGGTTGGTCATGTTGTAGAAGGCCGCCACGTTGGCGATGTCCCAGATGTCTTTTTCGCTGAAGCCTGCGTCGCGCAGCGCCTGGCGATCCGGTTCGTCGATTTCATCGCAATGGAGGGTGAGCTTGGCGGCGAAATGCAGCATCGCGCCATGGCGCGGCGACAGCTCGGCGGCGCGGAAATTCATCACCATCAATTCGCCGAGCGCGGGGTCGCCCGAATATTCGCGCACCGCCGCGCCGTGGGCGGTCAGGCAGTAAAAGCAGTGGTTCTGCGACGACACCACCACCGCGATCATTTCACGCTCGAGATGGGACAGGCCGGACTCGCCGAACATCAGCGCGTTGTAGAAGCGCGAGAAGGTGCGCAGCTGTTCGGCGTCGTGGCTGTAGGCGGCCAGCACATTGGGCACCATGCCGAGCTTCTTGTCGCAGACCGAAAAATATTTCTGCAGATCCTCCGGCAGTTCCTCGCGGCTGGGCAAAGGAATGTCGAGCGCCATGATGTGGTCGCGAAGAGCCATGGTATCCCCCAAGGTCAGATGTCTGGTGCTGGTTCAAGTGTCAGGCGAACAGATCGCCTTGCGCGCGCCTATTGTAAACCGGTGGCTCGCAGGCGTCGCCGAGTGCGGCATGGAAAATATGCGGCACGCTGTGGCCGGCGCTGACGATGTGCTCGACCATAAGGCCTGCGCGCAGCAGCTGATCGGCCAGCAGCTGGCGATGGCAATGGCGATAATCCGCTTCGGCGCACATGAAGGCGCCGCGGCGCGTGAGTGCAAGGCGCGCCAGCGCGTCGGCTGCATCGCGAAATTCCGCGCCGAGCATGTGATCGGCATAGCCACGCAGGGCGGTGTCGGTGAGCGCGAAATTGGGCGAGTCGGCACGCGGCGAGCGATGACCGCCGAGCGCCTCGCCCCACCACTGGTATTCGATGCCGGCGCTGCCGAGCAGCTCGGCGAGCGCGCTGCGTTCGAAGTGCGGATGGCGGCGCGAGCGCGGTTGACGGCGCACGTCGACCAGCAGGGCGATGTCGAAGGCGCGCAGCAGCGTCACAAACGCCTGGGCGCTGAGATTGCTGTGGCCGACGCTGAAGATCACGGCGTGGCGCCGGTCCAGCGCGCGAGGTAGGCGGGCAGATGCAGTTGTGCAAATTCCTCGGGCGACCACGCGCTGCGTTCGATTTCAGCATGGTGCGCAGCGGCCAGCACATAGGTGTGGGCATGGCGGCCATGGCCCATCGCATCGTGGATGGTCACGGCCTGACGCTGGTAGAGCGGGCTTTCCCATGCATCGAGACGCTGCCACAGCGCATCGTCCAGACCTTCACACACGAGGCCAGCGGTCGACGCGCCACGCTCGCCGATGATGGCCGGATAGACGCGACCGCGCAGGCGATAGCGGGCGAAGTCGGCCAGCGTTGCGGCGCCGCTCGCCAAGGGACGGCCGCACACCGCGTGCAGCACCGCCGGCATCATGAGCGTGCCATAGACGAACAGCCGGCTGGCGGCGTCGTCTGCGCTCAAATGACACCTGCCGTCTTGAGTTCGGCGATGGCCGCGGCGTCGAGCCCCAGCAGTTCACCGTACACCGCGTCGTTGTAGGCGCCGAGCTTGGGGCCCGGCCAGTCGGTCTTGCCGGGGGTGCGTTCGAGCAGCGGCACGATGGCCGGGATATTGAGCGGCTGGCCGTCGATGGTGACTTCCTGGAACAGCCCGCGTGCGCGGTAGTGCGGGTCTTCGAACATGTCGCGCGCATCGTAGATGGGGCCGGCCGCGACGCCGGCCTCGTCGAGGATGGCGAGGGCGGCGGCGGCGTTCATGGAGCTCGTCCACTGCTGCACGGCGCCGTCCACTTCATCCTGGTGGCGCACGCGGCCGGCGTTGTCGGCCAGCCGTGGGTCGCCTGCCATGCCGGGCTTGCCCATCGCCTCGACCAGGCGCTTGAACATCGGGTTGGTATTGGCGCCGATGACAATGAGCTTGCCGTCGGCGCAGCGGTAGGTGTTGGACGGCACGATGCCGGTCAGGGTCGAGCCCGACGGCTGGCGGATGACGCCGTTGCCGTCGTATTCCGGGATCACACCTTCCATGAGATTGAAGATGGCTTCGAAGATGGCGACGTCCACCACCTGGCCGAGACCGTCCTGCTGGCGACCGATGTAGGCCAGCAGCACGCCGAGTGCGGCATGAATGCCGGCCAGCGTGTCGCCGATGGACAGATTGGGCCGCACCGGTGCTTCGCCGGGGAAACCGTTCACGTAACGAAAGCCGCCATAGGCCTCGCACACCGAGGCGAAGCCGGCCTTGGGCGCGTTGGGGCCAGTCTGGCCGTAGCCCGAAATGCGCGTATAGATGAGGCCCGGATTGCGCGCCTTGAGGGCGTCCGGCCCCAGGCCCCATTTCTCCATGATGCCGGGTCGGAAGTTCTCGACGAACACGTCGGCGCGCGCGGCAAGGTCGCCGAGCAGGGCGCGGCCGCGCTCGGTGCGCAAGTCCAAGGTCACGCATTTCTTGTTGCGCGCGAGGCTCGCCCACCACAGCGAGGTGCCGTTGCGCATTTCACGCCAGCCGCGTATCGGGTCGCCGCCGTCGGGCGGCTCGACCTTGATCACCTCGGCGCCGAAATAGCCAAGGATGGTGCCGGTGAAGGGCCCCGCCAGCAGTTGGCCGGCTTCGATGACGCGCATGCCGGCCAGCGGCCGGCGGTCGGGAGGGGATGTGCTCATGTCGTGTTGCTGCTACGGATTTCGAGGGGCGTTCGCCGGCGCGGAATCGGGTGCGCGCCGCACCAGCCAAAGCATAATCGAGATGCCGAGGAGGTTGGCAATTTCGTCCTCGAGCGAGGCGCTGCGGTAGGGCGTGAGGCTTTGCAGATATTCGACGCTGGCGCCCATCACGGCGAGACTCAGCGCGACGCGCGGCCACAGGCGCCGTGCATAGCCGCGGCTGAAACACAGCATGAGGCTGGCATACATGCTCATGTGCACGAGCTTGTCGGCCTGCGCGAAACCGATGTTCTGCGAGATCCGGATCAGCGACACCCACAGCACCACGGCCACCCCCAGCCATGCCAGCAGGCGCCAGGCAGGCGCGGGGATCTGGTTCAGAAATTTGAGAAGCATCGCTGGTCCTGACTGCATGACGGTGGAGCGCGGGCGGCGCGCGGCCGCTATCGAGAATATGAAGTGGCTGATTCGACAAGGCTGGCTGGCGATTGTACTTGCCTTGGGCGCGCCCATGCTGTGGGCGGGCGACTACGAAGATGCCGACAAAGCCTATGCCGACGGCCGTCGGGAGCAGGCTCTCAATACCTTTCTGACGCTCGCCGCGCAGGGCGATGCGCGCGCGCAGTTCGCGCTGGCCGGTATGTATGAACGCGGTAAAGGGGTGGCGCGCGACACCACCCAGGCGCTCGACTGGTATCACAAGAGCGCCGAACAGGGCCACGGTCCGGCCGAGTTGCGCCTGGCGCAGGCCTTCGACGAGCGTGCCAGCAACAAGAAAGACAAAGCCCAGGCCCGGCACTGGTTCGGACTTGCGGCCCTGCATGGCATGCCGGCCGCCGTGCGGCGCCTCGAAACCTACGCCGAGCACGGCGATGTCGAGGGCCAGCTGCAACTCGGCCGCATGTACTACCACGGCCGCGGCGTCAGCCGCAGCGATAACGACGCCTACGCGTGGTTCCATCGCGCCGCCGAGCAGAATGCTGAAGAAGCGATTTTTGCCATCGGCCGCATGTATGAGCGCGGCCGCGGCCGCGCGCAGTCCTGGAACGAAGCGGTGGCGGCCTATCAGCGCGCCTCGGCGCTGGGCTATTTGCCGGCCACCTACAATCTCGCCCGGCTGTATCGCCTCGGGCAAGGCATCGGCGCCAATGCCGACATGGCGCGCGTGCTGTACGAGCGCGCCGCCGAGGCGGGCTCGCTGCCGGCGCAACTGAGCCTGGCCATGCTCTACGAAGCAGGCGTCAACTGGCCACAGGATCTGTCCCGCGCGGTGCAGTGGTACCGCCAGGCGCTGGCGCAAGGCAGTGGCGAGGCGGCGCTCAATCTTGGTTACCTCTACGCCGTCGGGCGTGGCGTGCAGAAAGACCCGGTCGAGGCCTATGCCCTGTTCAGCGTCGCCGCGACACGCGACCAGGGGCTGGCGGCCGCCAACCTTGCCGAACTCGGGTCGGCGCTCAGCAATGCGCAAAAGGCCGAGGCCGACAAACGCGCACGGGGCTACGACGCGCCGCGAGCCCACAGTGCGATGCTCGCACCCTGAGGCGACGGCGCCCGCGCTCGGGAAAAATTCCCGTCCTCCTATCTCCCTCCTGACCCGCTTTCGGTGTGCGCCCGGCGCGCCCAAGGTCTAGCCTGAATCCCGGCTGCGGCATCCGGTGATGTCGACAGCCACGGGCCGGCAAGGATCGCCGGCCCGACTTCCGCGGCGTGGCGCGCGTTCAAGCGCCGCATCCCGCCGCGGGCATGGGCGTATTGAAGACCGAGGGATGAGGCAATGCAGACAAGGATGTTTGCGTGCGTCGCGGCGTTTTGGCGCGCGTACGGCAGGAGCGTGATGGCGGTGGCAATGGTGAGCGCAAGTCTGGGCACGGGCCACGCGCAGGCGGCAAGCCCGTCGAATACGCTGCCCAAGGAAGCATGGGCCGCGCGCGTGTCCGGCCAGAACACGCCGCCGTCGCCCAATGCGGTGCTGTGGGGCTATTACCCGTCGGTCGACGAAGCATTCCTGGCCGCCGACCAATACGCCATCACACGCGGCCCACTGCTCGACAAGGCCCAGCGCCGGTTCAGCACCGGGCTGACCGAGGCACTGCCGGGCATGACCGTCGAATTCGACCCCGACCCCAATCGCGACGGCGAAATCGACACCCACCTGTACACCGAACCGCTGTTCGAGTTCGGCAACTTTCCGCGCAACTGCTCCAACGGCGAAGGCGCGGTCTATCACACCGGCGCCTCCATTTCGCTGCATGCCGGTCTCGTCTACGAACCGGCGGTAGGCATCCTGCATGAGCCTGGCCCGCTGATCAAAGGACTGTGTGAGCGGGTGTACTGTCAGGGCGTGTCAGCCTGCGGCAAACAGGCCGACATCGATTGGTTCCTGCGTCGCGCCGTCGTGCCGTTCAGCGTGACCTATGAACCGGGCCACAACCTGTGCGACAACGATCGTCAGTTGGTGTTCGAAGATCTGCTCGGTCGTCCGAGCGGCGCGCAAAGTTGCAAGGCGACCGGCGGCCTCAACGAGGGCGCCAATCTTGGCGGTGAATGTCCGGCGCTGGCCAACGGTTCAAACCCGGTCAACACCGTGACCGGCAACAAGTACCAGCGCGAAGCGGACTATGCCGGCACGGTGCATGGCGAGTTGGCATTCGTGCGCTACTACAACAGCCTCCTGACCGAGCATCGTGACATCGGTCTCGGCTGGCGCCATGCCTACAGCACCACCTTGACCGTCACCACCGCCCGTAACGGCGACCAATCGGCGCGCCTGACGCGCGCCGATGGCCGCGTGCTTGTTTTCAACAAGCCGGCCGGCAAGACGCAGTTTGGCAGCGATGCGCTCACCGTCGGCCGCTTTCGTCAGCTCGCTGGCGCCAATGTGTTCGAATACACCGACGGCGATGACGTGCGCGAACGCTTCGACCTGCCAGCGTCGCGCAGCGCCTCGCGCGGCACCATCACGCGCCTGCTGCTCACCCTGCGCTACGACCCGCGCAGTGGTCGACGTGAGAACCTTGTCTACGACCAGCAGCGCCGGCTGAGCGCAGTGCATGGTCGCTTCGGTCGCAGTCTGCGGTTTGTTCACGACGCCGCCGGCCGCCTGCGCGAAATGACCGACCCGGCGGGCAGGCGCTACGTCTATGACTACGACCGGCTGGGTCATCTCATCCGTGTCACCTATCCCGATCTCGACGACCGCGCGGACGATGGCGCAAGCCGTAACAACAACCCCGTGCGCGCCTACCGCTATGACGATCCGGATTGGCCCAAAGGCCTGACTGACATCGTCGATGAAAGTGGCAGCGTCTACGCGCACTGGGATTACGACACGCGCGGTCGCGCCCTCGTCAGTGAACATGCGGGCGGCGCCCAGCGCGTGGTGTTCGACTACCAGGGCGCCTATACCGCGATTACCGACGCACTCGGGCAGACCCGCAGCTACAACACACAGATTGAAGCGGGCGTCGGCCTGATCTCCGCCGTGACCGGTGGCGACTGCAACTTCTGCGGCGCCGGACCGCTGGCATCGACGACCTACGACAGCAACGGCCAACGCAATCTCATCACCGACCACGCCGGCAATGTCACGGACTTCGACTACAGCGCCGACGGTCTGCAATTGCGCAAGAGTGAAGGCGGCGGCGTGGAGCAGCGCATCACCACCACGAGCTGGGACGCGGAATGGCGCTTACCTGAAGTCGTCACCATCGCCGACGGCGCCGGACGTGTCCTTCGGCGCACCACCAATGAATACTGGGGCGCGCAGTTGAAACGCCGCGTCGAAGAAGATTTGCTGGCAGGCGCCGCTGCACGCATCACGAGCTATGAATACTTTGGTGAAGCCGATGCCAACGACCCGCGCATCGGCCTGGTCAAAAGCGTGGACGGTCCGCGCAGCGATGTGCTGGATGTCACGTCCTACGACTACGACCCGCTGACGGGCAACCTCTTGAGTGTCACCGACGCGCTGGGCCATGTGACGCGCTACACCGCGCATGACAGCGAGGGCCGCGTATTGCATGAAGTTGATGCCAACGGCATCGAAACCCATTACCAGTACGACGCCCGTGGCCGCATGTTGTCGCGGACAGTGGACGGCGCCGAGACGCGTATGCAGTACGACGCCCGTGGTCTGCTGACGAACGCGACGTTTGCCGACGGTGCCACGCAAGGCTACGCCTATGATGCTGCACAGCGTCTGGTGCGCGTCGAGAACAGTGCGGGCGTCGCGGTCGAATACAGCCTGGATGCACTTGGCAACCGCATCGAAGAACGTTACCTCGACAGCGCCGGGGCGGTCGTGAACCGGCACACGCGCATTTACAACCGCCACAATCAGCTCGAACAACTGATCGGCGCCGCGGGCCAGACCACGACCTTCCGCTACGACGTCAATGGCCGACTGCAAACCATCGTCGACCCGCGCGGCGGCGGCCTCAGCGCCAGCCGCGAATACGACAGCCTCGGACGCGATAGTGCCTCGGTCGACAACCTGGGCGCGGTGACGCGCAGCCGTTACGACCTCAGCGATGAAATCATCGCGGTCACCGACCCGCGCGGCTTGATCACCACCTATCGCCGTGACGGTTTCGGCAACGTGCTGGAGACCGTTAGCCCCGATGCCGGGCGCAGTCGCGACGCATACGATGCGGCCGGCAATCGCGTGCGCCATGTCTACCAGCAGCAGGCCGGCGTCGATATCGCCATCGGCTACGAGTACGACGCCCTGAACCGCACGACCAAGGTCGACTATCCCAACGATCCTGACGTCATCTACGGCTACGACGAAGGCCCGCCCGCGCGCCACGGCGTCGGACGATTGACCAGCATGCAAGATGCCAGCGGCATCACGACCATGGACTACGATGCGCGCGGCAACTTGCGCAGACGCCTGCTGACCAGTGCCAAGGGCAGCTTTGAACTCAATTACGAGGTAGACACCGGCGGTCATGTGACACAGCTCCGTTATCCAGGCGCCCTGGTGGTCAACCTGGCGTATGACGAGGCAGGGCGTGTCAGCGCCGTCAGGGCCAATCGCGGCGCGACCAGCATCCCCATTGCGTCGCAGATTGCCTACCACGCCCTGGGCGGTGTCGCGGAGTTGCATTTTGGAAATGGTCTTACCGAAACCCGCCAGTACGACGCAGCAGGCCGCTTGGCGGCCATCAACAGTTCCAGTGCGTCGCTGCCGAGTTACCAGTTCCCGCGCTACGATGCGGCCGACAACCTGTTGCGCATGGACGGTGCTTTCGTCGACAAGGGTTCTGTGCGCGCCGATATCAGAAACTTTGGATACGACGCCGCCAACCGGCTCATCGCCGAGGACAGCTCATTATTGGGCGCCCGCCGACGTTATGGCTACGATGCCAATGGCAATCGCGCGGTCTATGAAGTCAGCAATTTGGCCGGCGCGCTGCTGCGTCGGGAAAGATTCTCCGTGGAAGCGGGCTCCAATCGTATTCATGGCATCGCCCCGCGCGCCGATGACTACGATGCCGCAGGCAATATGACCCGCGAAGTCCGCGCCTTGGCCGAGCCTGCGAGCGCCGCTACTGCAACGCCGTCCGCGCTGATCATGAGTTACAACGACGCCGGGCGTCTGCGGCGAACCACCACGGTCGCCGGCAGCGGCATTCTCGACGCCGTCTATAACGGACTGGGCCAGCGGGCGATGCGCACCAGCGATAGTGGGGTGCGCTCACCCGACGTGTTCATCTATGGCCAACGGGGTGAACTGCTGAGCGCCGTGATTCGCGACGATCTCGGTAAAATCCGCTACCAGAACTACGTCTGGCTCGATGACCGCCCCGTCGCCGAAGTGGTGGTAATCCCTTCTCAGTCAGCAGTGCGGGTCAACTACATCCACGTCAACCAGGTCAATCAAGCCCTGTACATGACCGGTGCCAGCGGTGGCCTGTCCTGGAGTTCGAAAGCCGGTGACGCCTTCGGCAAGGATTCAAGCGCCGTCGGCGATCCGGATGGTGATGGAGTTGTCGAGCGGCCAACAATCGGCGGCGTGTTTGCGGGGCAGGTAATGGATGTGCCGTATGTGAGCAATGGGTTCCGCGACTACGCGCCGGGTCTGGGGCGGTATGTGGAGAGCGATCCGATTGGTATTTATGGGGGGATAAATACTTTCAGTTACGCAGGCAATAACCCGGTTCGCTTCGTTGATCCTCTGGGTTTGGCGGGTGGCCCGGGTGGCGGAAATCATGCGGGTGGAAATGTCGGCACCTGTGGCTCGGGTGCTAACGAACCATTTGTTCCCGACAATCCGTTTGGGTTTCCATTCTCGAAGTGTTGTAAGACCCATGACGAGTGTTATGGGACCTGCAACATGCCGAAATCGACGTGTGACGGAGACTTCAAGGCATGCTTAAGAAAAGCCTGTCGGAGCACAAGTTCGTATTTCACCTATGAAATCTGCATCCGAATTGCGTATGACTACGGAACAGCGGTGGAAAGGTTGGGCGAACCCGCTTATGTCCTTGCGCAGAAGGCCGCATGCAATCAACCCCCATGCAATAAGGAGACGAAGTGAATTCGGCAAGTTATATGGGCGTATTCGTGGTGACCTGCGTCACTGCGAATCTGATACTCGGAGCCGTCGTCGGCGGAAGGTGGCCGACCGCAATCGTGCTTGCGATTTCCAGCACAGTGTCAGTGCTGGCGTTCCAGCTGTTTGCATATAGGAATCTCGGATATCTGGACCCGTTTTTCCATATCGCGGCGCTCATTCAGGCGCTCATGGCCTTGGTCATTGGCGCTGCCACGCTTTGGTTCATACACCAACTGAAGCGAAGAGTTGGTCAAGGGCATTGACGGTTTCAGGCATCCCAGGGCGGCAATGACTCGCGTAATTGCCTACCCCCGAGGCACCCGAAACCAAGCCGCATACAAGGCCGGCAGAAACAAAAGTGTCATCACCGTCGCCGCGATCAGCCCGCCCATGATCGCGACCGCCATCGGCCCGAAGAACACGCTGCGCGACAGCGGGATCATGGCCAGCACTGCAGCGAGGGCAGTGAGCACAATGGGGCGGAAGCGGCGTACGGTGGCTTCGACCACGGCTTCGAAGGGCGCGCGGCCATGGTCGAGATCCTGGCGAATCTGGTCGATGAGGATCACGCTGTTGCGCATGATCATGCCGAACAGGGCGATGGTGCCGAGCATCGCGACGAAGCCGAAAGGTTGGCGGAACAGCATGAGGAACAGCGCCACGCCGATGATGCCGAGTGGTGCGGTCATGAAGACCATGGTGGTTTGGGAAAAGCTGCGCAGCTGCAGCATGAGCACCGTCAGCACCGTCAACAAGAACAGCGGCATGCCGGCCATTACGCTGCCCTGGCCTTTGCCGGCTTCGTCGACGGTGCCGCCGAGGTCCAGCCGGTAGCCGCGCGGCATGTGCTCGCTGATGGCTTTGATGTCGGGCGCCAGCATGGCCACCACTTCCGGCGGCTGGATGGTGGAGTAGATATCGGCCCGTGCGGTGACGGTGGGTACGCGGTCGCGACGCCACAAGATGCCGTCTTCGAAGCCGTATTCGATGTTGGCGACCTGCGACAGCGGGATGCTGTCACCGGTGGGCGTCGGGATGGCCACGCTGCCGATCAATTCCAGGCGGTGACGCTCCTGCGGCGGGCCGCGTAATTCGATGTCTATGAGTTCGTTGTCTTCACGAAAGGCGGATGGAGACAGGCCGTTGATTGAGGCGCTCAAGATGCGCGCGACGTCGGCGGTGCTGACGCCGAGGGCGCGTGCGCGGTCCTGGTCGATTTGAACGCGGATGGTCTTGGATTGCTCGGCGGTGTCGAGATGCACCCCCGCGGCATAGGGATTGGCGCGCAGCAAGGCCGCGATTTTTTCCGCCTCGGCCCGCGCCACGGCGCGGTCTGGACCGGATACGCGGTACTGCAGCACATACCCCACCGGCGGACCGTTCTCGATGCGGTTCACGCGCCAGCGCAGATCGGGAAACAGGGCAGGAAAGATCTCCAGCAGGCGGCTGCGCACGCGCTCGCGCGAGGCGAAGTCGTGGGTGTTCAATACGAACTGGGTGAAGCTCTGCGCCGGCAACTGCTGGTCTAGCGGCAGGATGAAGCGTGGCGCGCCGCTGCCGATGTAGGCCGCGTAGCTGTCCACGCCATCGAGGGTCTGCAATACCTTTTCCAGGCGTTGCGTTGCGGCATCGGTCTGGGCGATGGAGGCGCCTTCCGGCAGCTTGAGGTCGACCAGCAATTCGAGGCGCGTCGATTCCGGAAAGAACTGCTGCGGAACCTTGCTGAACACCACCACGCTGGCCGCGAAGATAGCCACGGTCGCCATGATCGTCAGCCAGCGATGCCGCACACAGAACTGCACCACCGCGCGCACGCGATTATAGAAGCGGGTGTGATAGACGGCATGCTCATCGTGCGCCACGCCGTTGTCGGACAGTCCCTTCTCCGGCAGCAATACATAACCAAGCAGCGGCACGAACAACACGGCGGCGGCCCACGACAGCAACAGCGCAATAACGGTCACCTGGAATATCGCCACGGTGTATTCACCCGTGCTGCTCTTGGCGGTGGCTATCGGCAGAAAGCCGGCGGCGGTGATGAGCGTGCCGGACAACATCGGAAAGGCGGTGGTGGAATAGGCGAAGCTCGCGGCCTGCACTCGATCGAAGCCTTCCTCGAGTTTCACCGCCATCATCTCGACCGCGATGATGGCGTCATCCACCAGCAGGCCGAGCGCGATCACGAGCGCGCCGAGAGAAGTCTTGTGCAGCCCGATGTTGAAGTAGTACATGGCGGCAAAAGTCATGGCCAGCACCAGCGGAATGGACAAGGCCACCACCAGGCCGGTGCGCACACCGAGAGACAGGAAGCACACCACCAGCACAATCACGACCGCCTCGGCCAGCGCGCGCACGAATTCTGAAATGGAATCGCTGACCGCGCGTGGTTGATCGGCGAGGCGCGCGAGGCTCATGCCGAGCGGCACGTCGTGGTTGAGTTTTTCGAATTCGGCGTCGAGCCGCTTGCCGAGTCGGATGATGTCGCCGCCCTGTTCCATCGACACCGCAATGCCGATGGCGGGCTCGCCATTGAAACGCAGTCGCGGCGCGGGCGGGTCTTCGTAGCCGCGATAGACCTCGGCCACGTCACCGATGCGGAAGATGCGGCCGGCGTATTCGATGGGCAGGTTGCGCACGTCCTCGACGGTCTTGAGGCCACCACTGACGCGTACGAAAATCTTGTCGGTGGCGGTATCGAGCGAGCCACCGCTCACCACTTCGTTCTGGGCGGCGAGGGTGTCTGCAATCAGGCGCGGCGGAATGCCGAGCTTGGCGCGGCGGCTGTTGCTGATGTCGATGTAGATGCGTTCTTCCTGCAGACCGAGGAACTGCACCTTGGCCACGTCCTGGATACGCAACAGGCGGTCACGAATACGCTCCGCGTAATCCTTCAGCTCCGCGTAGCTGAAGTCCTTGCCCTGCAGGGCGTAGATATTGCCGAAGGTATCGGCAAATTCGTCATTGAATGATGGACCGATGATGCCGGCTGGCAAGGTATGACGGATGTCGCCAATCTTCTTGCGCACCTGGTAGTAATTCTCCGGCATGGTGGCCGGCGGCAGGTCTTCGCGAAAGATGATGAAGATCTGCGATTCGCCAGGGCGCGAATAGGAACGCAGATAATCGAGTGCATAAAGCTCTTGCAGCTTGGCTTCGATTTTGTCGGTGACGAGTCGGTCGACCTCATCGGCGGTGGCGCCTGGCCACGCGGTGCGCACGACCATGATGCGAAACGTGAACGGCGGGTCTTCCGACTGGCCGAGATGAAAATAGGACCACACGCCGATGGCGCCGAGCAGCACCATGAAATAGGTGACCAACGGCCGATTGCGCAGCGCCCATGCGCTGAGATTGAAGGTCGACATGAAGCGAGATCAGAGCGCTGCTTTGTCGGTGCGCAGGATGGCCTGAACCGCCATGCCTGAGCTCAGACGATGCACGCCGGCGCTGACCAGACGATCGTCGGCCGACAACGGCCCGCTGATCAGCACTTCACCGTCGAGATAGCGCAGCACCTCGACCGGCACCGCCTCGACGGTCGCGCCCTTGTCGCTGTCGCGTATGCGCCAGACCGCCGGACGGTCGGCATCAATGCTGCCGAGCGCGGTGGCCGGCAGGCGGAAGCTGTGGGCCTGGGCTTCGGCGCTCAGCAACACGGTCGCGGTCGCGCCGAGCTGCACATGTTCGTCGGCGTCGACCAGCGTGACTCGCGCCAGATGCGTGCGCGTGGCGGTGTCGGCCTGCGGGTCGATGTCGCGTACCCGGCCGCGATAGGAGTGGCCGGGGTTGTTCAGCACCTCGATGACGATATTGTCCGCCTGGCGCAAGTTGTCGATGCGACCTTCCGGCACATTCACATAGACCTCGCGCTCGCCATCGGCGGCGAAGCGCAGCACCGGCTGGCCGGCGCTGACCACATTGCCCGGCTCGACCATGATCTGGGTAACGACGCCCGCCGCGTCGGCGGTGAGATTGGTGTAGCGCGACTGGTTGGCGGCCAGATCGAACTGGCTCTGGGCCTGGTTGAGGCGCGCTTCGGCGAGGCGGGTCAGGTTGATGTGCTGGTCGAGTTGCGACTGGCCGACGAAGGAGCGCGCGCGCAAATCGCGATAGCGTTGCTCCTCGGCGCGCGCCAGCGCCACGTCCGCTTCGGCGGCGGCCACGGTGGAGCGCGCGGCGGCGAGATTGAGGCGGGCATCGACCGGGTCGAGCACCGCCAGCAAGGCGCCGCGCTCGACATGGGCGCCCATGTCCACTTTGCGCGCCGCAACCTTGCCCGGCACCCGAAAGGAAAGCTCGACTTCCACTCGCGCATGGATGGCGCCGGGCAATACTTCACCGCCGGCCGGGCCAAACAGGGGGCGGGGCGCTTCCACCACCACCGGCCGCGGGCCAGTGGCGGGTGGCGGCGGGGCACTGCAAGCTGCCAGCGCGAAAATCACGGCGAGTGCCGGCCAGCGGCCAGGGCAAGCACGCATAGGGGAGTCTCCAGTCCACGAGATACTGAACTGGATGGTAGATTAAATAAGGCAGCGGGGAAACGAGTGCGCGCGACGGTGTGACCGGAAATGGGGAGACGGGCTGCGCGAGCCCGTCCCCGTGCGCGGCTCAGATGAGCTTGGCGTACTTGTCGAGCAGCGGCAGAACAACGTCGGCCTTGGCCGCCGGCACCGGGAAGATGGTGCGGGTCACGCCCTTGTCGGCCAGGCCCTTCAGCGGATCGCCGCCCTCCGGCGCCATCGCGAAGAACATGCCCAACGAGATCTCGGACGGGTCACGGCCGCGACGCTTGCAGGCCGCGTGCACTTCCTTCAAACCGCCGTCGAAGTCGTACATGCCGCCTATCGGCATCCAGCCGGTGCAGAACTCGGCGATGTGGTCGGCGGTCTTGGGACCGGCGGCGCCACCCATGACGATGGGCGGATAGGGCTTCTGCGTCGGCTTGGGATAGGCCCAGCTCTTTTCGAAATCGATGTGGCCACCCTTGTAGCTCGCTTCGTCCTTGGTCCACAGTTCGCGCATCAAGAGGATGTTGTCGCGCAGGATCTCGCGGCGTTGTTTGAAGTCGAGCTTGTGGTTGCGCATTTCCTCCACGCACCAGCCGTAACCGATACCGAGTTCGAAGCGACCACCGGAAATCATGTCGAGACTGGCAACTTCCTTGGCCAGCCAAATCGGGTCGCGCTGCGCGACCAGGGTGATGCCGGTGCCGAGACGCAGCTTGCTGGTGACCGCCGCGCAGGCGGCGAAAGCGACGAATTGATCATGGGTGCGCCAGTATTCTTCCGGCAGCGGCGGCGCGCCGGCGCGTCCGCCCCACGGCGTCTCGCGGCTGGTCGGAATATGGCTGTGCTCGGGAAACCACAGGGACTCAAAGCCGCGCTCTTCGCAGGCCTTGGCCAGTTCCACCGGTTGTATGGCCGTATCGGTCGGGAACATGATGATGCCGATATCCATGAAGACCTCCTTCTTTAATGTGTTTCTTTATGAAGCAGCGAAAGTAGGCGATTGGTCGGGATAAGGCAACGTACGTGAATGCGCAAATGAATTCGCACCGACGACGGCGCACCACTCTGCACGTGCGAATTCATTCGCACACCAGGAATGAGGGCACAAAAAAGCCCGGACATGCCGGGCTTTTTCGTTTACAGCGAAACGCGCCTCAGAACGGAATACCGTGCGCG
>JADLGE010000032.1 GCA_020849475.1 Gammaproteobacteria bacterium | reverse complement strand
GGCACGGCGTGCATGCACGGCGCTCACGGCATGCGCGGCGCGAGCGTCGCACATGCCGTGAACTCTCATTGCGCCCCATCGATTTATTTTCCCGCCGCCCGGTTCTATTCTTGCTGGTATAGCGCGCCCTCGTGTGCGGCGCCTGGAGTGGCTGGCTTGCGGCAGATTCTCGCGATAACGGCGCCCGGCGGCGCGCCAGCAAATGTACGTGGCCATGGGCAAGCACGGCGTGACGCGGTGACGGGCAGCTCACGCCAATGACCCCGCCGCGTCACCTTGCCCTCAAATTTCTCGGCGCCGGCGTGCTGTCCGGACTCTTGTGCTGGCTGGGCGGCCTGCTCGCTCCCGAAAACTCCCTGCTGATCAAAATCTATCCCGGCGTGATCTTCGGTGCGGTGCTGTACGCGGTCGGGCGTCACGCGGCGCTCGCGCCGCCACGGCGCCACGGCGTGACGCTCACCATCCTGGTGCTGGTCAGCGTGGCGTCGTGGCGGCTGGCCGTTGACGTCGGCTACATGCACGGTCGACCTTGGCCCATGCTGGCGGCCGGCGCGCTGGGCGCCTTGGTGTTATGCCTCGGTCTCATGTGGGCGTGGGGATGGCGACGCCACGTGGCGCTCGGTATGCTCACCATGGTCGTGACCGGCGCACTGGTGGCGCAGACCGTACAGTGGATCTGGGATGCTTTTCCGGGCATGGACGAAGCGCTTGAAGTGAGCCTGCTGTTCGTCGGCTGGCAGTCACTGGTGATGCTGGCCATCGCCGTGACCGCGACGAATGTCTTGCGCGCGAGTCATTGAACGTCGAAGATTGCGCCGGCCGCGCGGGCGTCAGCACCGCGGCACACGCTACCGTTGTTACACGGCCCTTTGTGAGTGGCCGCTGCCAGCCGTCAATTCAACGCCATGTTGATCGCGCCCCACGCCCGCCCGTCGATTTTTTCCGTACTGCGCGCCGTCGTGCTGCTGGGCATGCTGGTGAACCTGGTGGGCTGCGGTCTGTTTGGCCCGCGTCCCGAACCCGAGGACCTGCCCGAACCCGCACCGGTGGTGGAAGCAGCGCCGGCCCCCGCGCCGGCCGCGCCCGACGACGCCGCTCTGCTGCGCGGTCACCTGTATCAACATTACAAGCTGTGGAAGGGCACGCCCTATCGCATGGGCGGACTCACCACGCGCGGCATCGACTGCTCGGGCTTCGTGCTGGTGACCTTCAAGGCGCTGCTCAATACGCGCTTGCCGCGCACGGTCGATGAGCAGGCGACGCTCGGCCAAGGCATCCTCACCGAACAGTTGCGCACCGGCGATCTGGTGTTCTTCAAGACCGGCAGTGCCATGCGCCACGTCGGCATATATCTCGACCATGGCCGCTTCATGCACGCTTCAACCCGTCGCGGCGTGATGATCTCGGCGCTGGCCGATGGCTATTGGCGCCAACGTTTCTGGCAAGCGCGACGCATACGCGCACCCGAAGTTGCACGCGTGACCGACAGCACGGACGTGCCTCCTTCCACACGCCGCTGAGCGGCGCGATTTTTTAATGCTTGAGATCAAGTCGCGCTCGCGATGGCTGTTCGATGATCGACTCATCATCACAGCAACGCGCAAGGTATCAGCATGATTCACGAAGTCTCCGGTGACATTCTTCTCAGCAAGGCGCAGGTCATCTGCCATGGTGTGGCGCCCAACGATCCGATGAAGCAAGGACTCGCGCTCGCACTGCACGAGAAGTTTCCGGCCATGCACAAGGACTTTCATCATTGGTGCAGCCAGCAGCATCCGGCGCCCGGCAGCGTGTGGGTATGGAGTGGCGCGGGTGGCGTGCGCATCGTCAACCTGCTTACCCAGGAAGGCGGCTACGGCCACGGTGCACGTCCCGGCAAAGCGAGTCTGAAACATGTGCGCGACGCGCTGCGCGAGCTTGCGCAACTGGCGGTCGCCGAAGGCTTCACTTCGATGGCGCTGCCGCGCCTCGCCACCGGTGTGGGTGGTCTCGACTGGCAGGAAGTGCGCCCCGCCATCGAGAGCCGACTGGGCGAGCTTGAAATACCGGTCTACCTGTACAGCGAATTCCACGCCGGCCAGGCCGCGCGCGAAACGGGGCTTTAAGTCACGCGCTGCGCCGAGAAGGGGCAGAGCGGCGTTTCTGCCCCTTGCTGACGGATATCAAAACTCACTCGTTTGAGTGTCGCGAAGCAGTATCAGCTATCTACTACAATCCCTTGTAACGGCTCGCATATTCGATGCGAATCGTTCTCGGGGCACGCCCAATCCGCCGCTCCGATTTTCCCCAACGGCCGAGTGCGGACGCACCGTTCGCACGCGGAAACGATCGCAAACCCTCGCATAGACGAGCGGACAGTCACAGGGAAGGGCAACATGAACGGCACACGTCTTTTCACGGTTCTCGCACTCGCACTTTTCAGTTTGAGCTTCATGTCACCGGCCTCGGCGCGCACCAGCGACGCGCCCGCTTTCGGCGTTTGGCTCGCGCAGTGGGCGCAGTACGGACGCCGCAACGCCACGGAGCGCTTACCTTGCCTCGGCTCCGGCAAGGCCAATTGCAACTCTGTTTTCTCTTCTTCCGCTGCCGCCCGCAAGTCCGTGGCGCACAAGCGCAGCACCCGCAAGGCCGTCAAGGCCAAGCGCCACAAGGTGGCGATGAAACATGTGAAACGGGTCAAGGCCAGCACCCGTGTCGCGCCGAAAGATCTGGCGGGTTTCACCTGGGCGGGCGGCGCTCTGGTGCTCGCCAATGCCGCTCACGGCAAGTTGCTGACCATTGCCCCCGACGCCGAGCACGACAACGCCGGCGTGGAAACGCAGGCACTCAGCGCTTTCCTCGACGATGCCGACCGTCCCGCCCAGGATGAACTGGCGGTGGTGCCCGATGTGGCTGCCGGCGTCGGCAACAATGCCTACGCCGCGCTTTACGATTTCGAGGACAACGGCGGCGCAGGTGAGAACCAGCGTGGCTTCCAGGAGATCTCGAGCCTGGCCAGCGAGCCGGCGGTGTTGCTGGCCGCGGTCAATGTGCCCGAACCCGCATCGGTGCTGCTGGTTGGTGGCGCGATGCTGGTGCTGCGCCTGACCACCCGCCGTCGAGACCAGCGCGGCCGCATGCTGCCGGGAGCGATCTGAAACGTCACCGGCGCGGCGCCGCGGCGCGTCAGCAACGCTGGCCGCTGCTCGCGGCCCTGCTCGCGTTCTCCATCGTCGCCCTCGCACGCGACAGTGCCAATGATCCCTACGAACTCGGCCTGACGCGCCTCACTCAAGGCGATGTCGCCGCCGCCATCGCCGAACTCCAGCACGCCGTCAGCCAGGATCCGAATCACCTGCCGGCGCGCATTGCGCTGGGCGCGGCGCGCCTGCGGGCAGGTGACGCCGCCGGCGCGGAGAAGGAATTGCGCACCGCCCAGGCGCTCGGCGCCGCCGCGCACGAAATAACCACCCAACTCGGCAATGCGCTGCTGGCACAGCGGCAATACGCGGCTTTGCTCGATGCCGTCAGGCAGCCGGCGGAGCGCGAGCAGGAGCGCTTCGAGATAGCCGTGATACGCGGCCGCGCGCAGTTTGAGCTCGGCCAGCATGAGGCCGCCAACGAGGAATTCATCCATGCGGCACAACTCGCGCCGGAACGCGCGGAACCGCTGCTCGGGCAGGCCATGGTGGCGGCGGCGCAGAGTCGGGTCGAGGTCGCGCTGGACTTGGTCGAGCGCGCCCTTGGCCTGACACCGGACAATGCCGAAGCGTGGTTTCGCAAAGGCGAGATCCTGCGAGAACAAGGCGCCGACGAGGTCGCGCTGCACGCCTATGACGCGGCCGTACAGCATGACTCCGAGGCACTGCGCGTGCGGCTGGCGCGCGCCGGTGTGAATCTCAAGCTTGGCGCGCGTGAAGCAGCCCTGGCGGACGTCGAATTCGTGCGTCGCCGGCGTCCCGAGGACCTGAGCGCGGCGTTCCTGCGCTGGCAGATCTACCAGCGCGCCGGTGATGCCGGCAGCGTCGCCGCCCTCGCCGACGTCAGCGGCCGACTCAGCCAATATGCCGATGACACCATCAACACCGAACCGCTGCTGCTGCGCATCGCAGCCTTGGTGCATTACGCCAATCATGATCTGCAGCGCGCCGACGCCTACCTCGAACGCTACGTCGAACAGCGGCCGAACGATCTCGCCATGCGCCGTCTGCGCGGCGAAGTGCTGCTTGCGCTTGGCCAGGCACGTGCAGCGGTCGCGCTGTTGGCGCCCTTGGCGCACCAGGACCCGCGCAAGCTGGAAATCCTGCGTCCGCTGGGCGCGGCCTATCTCGCAAGTGAACAGTACGCGCAGGCCGAGAACGTGTTCCGCGAAATCATCGCGCTGGCGCCGAACGACGGCGCAGCCTTGTCGTCCCAGGCCCTGGCCCGCATTGGACTCGGCAAGGTCGACCATGCCCACACCGGGCTCGTTGAGGCACTGCAGGATCAGCGTGGCGGTCGCGCCGCGCACATGCTGCTGACGGTCTTGCAGCTCAAGGCCGGCGATCACACCCGCGCGCTGGCGACCGTCGAAGCGCTCGCCGCACAGGACACCGGCAACGCGGCCGTGCTCAATCTGCTCGGCGTGACACGCGCTGCCAGCGATGACCAGGACGGCGCCCGACGCGCCTTCGTCGCTGCGCTCGCGGCCAAGGCGGATTTCGAACCAGCCGCCTACAACCTCGCGCAGATGGAATTCGAAGCCGGCGAAAACGACGCCGCGAGAACGCGGCTGGAACAGTTCCTCACGCGCCGTCCACGTGCCGTCAGCGCCCTGACCGCGCTCGCCGACATTGCGCTCGCCGACGATGATCGCGCGGGCGCCGTGCGCTGGCTGGAAAAAGCCGTGGCCGCTGATGCCAACGCGCTGGAAGCCAGCGCGCAACTGGTCAATCTCAAGCTGTCACTGGGGCAGCTCGATCAAGCGCTCGCCAGCGCCACGCGCATGGTGGAAGCGCAACCCGAAGACGCGCTGGCAATAGAGACTCTCGCCGCTGTCTATGCCGCGCGTCGCGAGGGACAACAGGCGCGACGCCACTATCGCGACGCCGTGCGTTATGCCGGCTTCGATGGCGGGCACCTCATGCGCATCGCCAGCGCCCAGGTCGAACTGGACGACCTTGACGAAGCGCGACGCACCCTGCGCAAGGCACTCAATTCCGCGGCGGCCGACGACGCGCGTGATGCGCTGATTCGCCTCGACATCAAGCTCGGGGATTTCAAGCGCGCCGGCGATGGCATCGCGGCGCTGCGCAATGACGCGGGCGCCAGCGCCCAGGCCGACATTCTCAGCGGCGAGCTCGAACTCGCGCAGGGCAACGGCGTCGCCGCCGCCGAGGCCTATCGTGCGGCTCTGGCCAGCGCAGCGGACAGCGTCGCGATCACCGGTCTCGCCGATGCGCTGCTCGCCCAAGGCGATGCGGCCGGCGCCGCGCTCGAGCTCGAAAAATGGCTCGCGCAGCATGATGAAGACGAAGATGAAGAGCTGCAGGCCAAGCAGGCGCTGGCCTTGCTCTACCTGCGTCTGCAGCGTCTGCCCGAGGCGCGGCGTCTGCACGAGGAACTCGCCCTCGCCCGGCCCGACGATGCGCAAGTGCATGCCAACCTGGCGCGCCTTTACCAGCTCGATGGCGATCAGCGCGCACGCGCCACGGCGCGACAGGCCCTCAAGTTCGAGCCGGAGTCGGCGCTGGCGCTGGACACCTTAGGCTGGATCATGGTCACTGAAGGCGACGCGCAGGGCGGCCTCGAACTGCTGCGCAACGCCTTGTCCCGCGAGGCCAACCCGCTGACCCGCTATCACCTGGCGCAGGCGCTGGCCGAATTGGGCCGCGGCGCCGAGGCGCGCATCGAACTGCGCAAACTCTTGAAAGCCGGGCAGCCTTTAGAACTGGTGAGCGACGTGCAGCGCTATTACGATGCCCTGCCCGCACAATAGGCGCTGACACTGCGCGGCGAAGCCTTGGCCATGACGCTCGAAGCCATTTATTTCATCAGTCAGATAATCGCCGCCGGCGCCATCGTCGCGTCGCTGCTGTTCGTCGGCCTGCAACTGCGGCAGAGCGACAAGACCCAGCGCGCGCTGGTGCATCAATCGACCATCGCGCGCACCATTGAACTCAATCAGCGCCTCACCGATGCGCACATCATCGCGCTCATCATGAAAGCGCGTGAGCCCCATGCCGCGTGGAATGCCGACGAGATCTGGCAGATGCGCGCCGTGATCCGCGTCATCGTGCTGCACGTCATCGACATGCAGTGGCAGCTGCGCGCCGGATTGCTGGACGCGTCGACCTTCGACAGCGTGCTGACCGTGACACGCGGCATCTTCTCGCTGCCAGGCGTGCGCATCTGCTGGCAAATGATCCTGCCGCGCGTCTCGGCCAGCGATCGCGCGCTGGTCGAATCCTTGTTGTTGCAGGACCCGCCCAGCGTCGGCGCCAGCGATCTGCCGGGCATGTGGCAAACACTCGCGACGCAGATGTATCCGCCTGCGGCTTGAGCGATTCGGCGCAGCGGGCGCGCCACGAATTTGTCGCGCAGGGCCTGTTCGAACTGTCCCATCACCTGGCTCGCGGGGCGCTGGCGCCGCGATTCATGCCTGAAGCTCATGCAACCAATCGATAACATCATTTGACAAAATGTCAGTCTTCCCCGCAGTTTGTCGCCCCAAGGGGTGGCAACGGTGCCGCGCTTCGCGCCGCGCCGGCGCCGTAACGCGCAACAGGGGAGTTCTTCGCATGCATATCCGCAAATACGATTTCGATTACAGCCGTCGCTACTTCATGGACAAGACCGCGCGCGGCATCGGCGGCGCCGGCGTGTTGACCTCGCTGTGGGGCGAGATCTGCGCAGCCGGTGATATCAGCAAGGCTTACCCCGAGGAATTGCTCAGCATCGAGGCCTACACCAAGGGCAAAGTGAAACCGGGCGACGTGATGGACGCCGACAGCGTCGACCTCATCCAGGACCTCATCGACCCCATCCTCTACCAGGAGGTCAAGCAGGACCGCCGCAAGTTCTACATCCAGCCCGAAGAGAACGACGCTACCAAGCTCTTCCCGCCCTACTTCCTCGACGCCACCCTCAAGAACCAGGGCCAGGCCAAGTTCGGCGACGACGGCAACGTCTACACCCAGGAAGGCAAGCCGTGGATCGGCGGCCTGCCCTTCCCCGATGTGCAGAACGGTTTCGAAGCGATTGCCAACATCACCTTGAGCTGGGGCCGCCACGACAAGGCGCTGTACCCGATACCCGCCGTCACGGTGAACAAGGACGGCGATCCGAAATACGAATACGACTGGGTGTGGGGCGAGCAGCAATGCGCCGGCCTCGTGCATCCCGACGCACCCGGCCCCTACTACGAAGGCCGTGAGGATCTCACGCGCATGCAGGTCATCTGGTTCACCTACACGCCGGAGATGAAGGGCACGGCGTTCCTGAGTCACTGGGCCTATGACCAGCACAAGATTCCGGAACTGTGGGGTTACCTGCCGACCGTCAAGCGCGTGCGGCGCTTTCCGGCCGATCAACGTTTCGAGCCCTACATGCCGGGCATGAACCTCTATCTTTCCGACGCCTGGGCGTCGGGCGACCCGATGCTGACCTGGGGTAATTTCAAGATCATCCACCGCGGCCCGATGCTGGGTTCGGTGACTTCGCAATGGCATGCCGACAACGACAACTGGCTGCCGCCACTGATCGGTGGCAAGCAGGACAAGACCTACTACTACATCGGCAAATCACTCATTCCGGAAGTCATCGTGTTCGAGGGCGAGCCTACCGGTTACCCGCGCGCACCGGCCAGCAAGCGCCGCATCTACATGGATGCGCGCATGATGGGCCCCGGCATGGCCGTCACCTATGACCGCCGCGGCGAAATGTGGAAGGGCTTCGAAGGTGGCGGCTCACAGGCCAAGACCGACACCCAGCAGCTGAGCGCCAAGGACGGGCGGCCGGAATGGAGCTGGTGGTGGGCGACCAGTCACGACGTGCAGCGCAACGACGTGACGCGCTTCCATCATGGCAAGAGCTGCCGTGGCTTCGAAGGCGCGGCGCTCGATCCGCAATACGATCTGGTCAAGCAGTACATGACCGAACAGGCGATCCGGCGGCTCGGCACCTGAGGAAATTCGCACCTACATGGCCATGAGGGCGGCGAGGCGCGCGCTGTCGTGGTAGACGATGAGTTCCATGATCGCCTCGTCCACCACGCGCACGAGGAGACAGTAGTCGCTGTCGTAACGCGCACCCTGACGGCTGCGCGCGAGACCACGGGCCTGTACCCACACCCACTCGCCCTGCACGTGCAAGGCGTCGCAGACGAGGGTCAGGCCACCGTCGAGTCGCGCCGCGAGTGGCGCAAAACACCCTTCGCGCAGCGCTTCGCAACCGTCGTAACGGCCACTGAGTGCGCCATTGCCCATGACCTCGGCCTGCACCCGCGGCGCGAGCCGCGCCGCGCAGGCCTCAAGCCACGTGCCGGGCGCGGCGGCGAAGATTTGCGTGACCACCGCGCGCGCCGCTGAACTCGATGCGTCCTCATGGCGTGCCGTGCTGCTGACATAGGTGGCCGGATGCACGGCGGCAAAACGCGCGAGCGCGTTCGGCACCGGGCGCGGCTCGATGGCCTCGGCTTCGCCAGCGGCGAAGGCATGATGGATGAGCGCGGTGTCGAGATACTCGGTGACTTCAACGATGACACCGGCCGCCAGGCGATAGACCAGGCAGTAGTCGTTGTCGTAACGCCGTCCGTTACGCACCAGGGCCGTGCCGCGCGCGCGTACGCAGGCGTAATCGCCCTCCACCAGAATCTGCTGCGCGGTCAGGGTAATCGGCCCGACCAGTTCGCGCGGCAAAGCCATGAACACCCGTTCCGCCCAGGCATGCTTGTTGGCGAACGCGCCCGACCACAGCGTGTCGCCTATCAGGCGGAAGCGCACGCCGTCGGCGATGTGGCGCACGCAGGCCCGCCCGTAGGCGTCAGGCGCGAACATCTGCTCGAGCAGGGCGCGATTACGGGTCGAAAGTTCGGCGCATGCACTCATGTGGAGATCCTTTTGAGCCCGTCGTACGTAGTCCCATTGAAACCACAGCCAGGCTTGGTCGGCACGGCGCGGTGCGGAGCGTGGAACATGAGCGAAGTCATCCTGGCGCCCGTCATGGTCCCCGCCTGCGGCTTTACAAGGCCCAGCCGGCCCCCAACAATCGCAAACAGCCAATGCGGTCATCATCGACGCCAGAAACACTTCGTCCGCCCATGCCGATCAGCTACACCATTGACGACACCCACCACATCGTCAGAACGGTGTGGAGCGGTGACGTGACCGCCGCCGATGTGCGCGCCCACTGGTTGGTGTTCCTCGACGACCCGCTGGTAATGGCGCTGCGCCGCACGCTGACCGATCTGCGCGGCGCCCAGCTCAAGTTCAGCGGCGATGAGCTTTATGAACTCATACGCGACGTGGTGCTGCCGCGCCTCGGAGACGTCGGCTGGAAGACCGCCATCCTGGTCGCACAGCCCGAACAGTTCGGCGTATCGCGGCAATACCAGGTGTTCGCCCGCTATTCCGAGGACTCAATCTTCCACGACGAGGCGCCCGCCCTCGCCTGGCTGTTGGCCGATCAGTGATGCCCTTCACGCGCCGGCAGCACGTAGTGCGCGGCGCCCCATTCGTAATGACTGACGCGCAGCACCACGCGCGCGCCCTTGTCGAGTTTGCGATTTCGAAACACCCGCACCTGGCCACCGTCGTCGAGGGTGACGAGATAGGCGTGCTTGTAGACTTCGGTCACCACGCCGCCGGCTTCACTCTCGGCGCGCAGTTCGCCCGGCGCACGGCCCATCTGCCACCACAGCATGACCAGCAGCGGCGCAATGGCAAACAGACCGAGGCGTGCCACGCGATTGCGCAACAGCGCCTGTAGGTGCGAATTCATTCGCACCTACAGAACACGCCTCAAAACGCCTCGGCCGCCAGCGCCATGAGATTGTCGGCGCCCGCTTCCACCCGCGCCCGATGCACCGCGCTCTCCGGCAGCATGTGCGAAAAGAAGTAACGCGCGGTGGTGAGCTTGTTCTGGTAGAACGCCGCATCATCGGCGCCGCGTGTCAGGGCGGCCTGCGCGGCGAGCGCAATCTGGCCCCACATGTGGCCGAACATCACCAGCGCCATGAGATGCAGATAGGGCACGGCGGCGGCGCCGGCGTTATCGGGCTTCATCATGGCGTTACGCATGAGCCAACCGGTGGCGCTGTTCAAATCCGCTTGCGCGCAACCGAGCGCGGCGACCATCGGCCCGAGCACCGCATCGTCCTTATGCGCGGCGATGAAGTCGCCGACGATTTTCATATAGCTGCGCAGCGCGCGCCCGCCATTGGCCGGCAATTTGCGGCCGACCAGATCGAGCGCCTGAATACCATTGGTGCCTTCGTAAATCATGGCAATGCGCGCATCGCGCACGAACTGCTCCATGCCCCATTCGCGGATATAACCGTGGCCGCCGAAACACTGCTGGGCATTGGTGGCGTTCTCATAACCCTTGTCGGTGAAATAGCCCTTGATGACCGGCGTCAGAAGACCGATCAAATCATCGGCCTCGGTGCGCGCCTGTTCAGTCTCGGCGAGATGGGTCAAGTCGACCTGCAGCGCGCCCCACAGCGCCAGCGCCCGTGCGCCTTCGTTGAAGGCGCGTGCGTTCATCAGCATGCGCCGCACATCGGCATGCACGATGATGGGGTCAGCCTTGGCATCGGCGTTCTTGGGGCCGGACAAGGCGCGTCCCTGCAGCCGGTCACGGGCATAATTGGCGGCGTTCTGACATGCCACTTCCGACACCGCGAGACCCTGCACGCCGACGCCGAGACGCGCGGCGTTCATCATGATGAACATCGCGCGCATGCCTTTTTCTTTTTCGCCGATGAGATAACCGGTGGCGCCGTCGTAGTTCAGCACGCAGGTGGCATTGCCGTGGATGCCCATCTTTTCTTCAATCGAGCCGCAGCTGACGGCGTTGCGCGCGCCTGGCGTGCCGTCGGCATTGAGCAGGAACTTCGGCACGATGAACAGTGAAATGCCGCGCACGCTGTCGGGTGAATCGGGCATCTTGGCCAGCACCAGGTGAATGATGTTGTCACTCATGTCGTGCTCGCCGGCGGAAATGAAAATCTTGGTGCCGGTGATGCGATAGCTGCCGTCGGCCTGCGGCTCGGCGCGGGTGCGCAACAGGCCGAGATCGGTGCCGCAGTGGGGCTCGGTCAGATTCATGGTGCCGGTCCACACACCTTCGGCCATTTTCGGCAGGTAGGTTTCCTGCTGTGCCTGCGAGCCGACGGCGCGTATCGCCGCCATCGCGCCCAAGGTCAGGCCGGGATACATGGCGAACGCCATGTTGGATGAGATGAGATATTCCTCGAAGGCGTTGGCGATGACATGGGGCAGGCCCTGGCCACCGAATTCGGTCGGCACCGCGAGGCCCATCCAGCCGCCGGCGCAGAACTGTTGATAGGCTTGCTTGAAGCCGGGCGGTGTGCTCACGCTGCCGTCGGCGTGACGCGTGCAACCTACTTCGTCACCCACCTGGTTGAGCGGCTGCAGCACCTGTTCCACGAACTTGGCGCCCTCTTCGAGAATGGCCGCGATGAGATCGGGAGTCGCGTCGGCGAAGCCCGGCAGATGGGCGTAATCGGCGATGCGAATGACGTCGTTCAATACGAACTGGGTGTCGGCGACGGGCGCCTTGTAGCTCGGCATGGGCAAATCCTCAAATGGGCGACCGCCGACCGGGCGGCCGCGGTCATTCTGGCATTGTCGCGCCAGCGCGTTAACAGCTTGGTCAAACTAAACCAGCGCCGCGCTCAGGGCGGCCAGCACCTCGGCCGAATTCACCGGCTTCTTGAAACGCTGGCGCACGCCGGGCGACGCGCCACCGCGCTCGTCGAAGGCGCTGAGATTTCCCGACAGCAGAAACACCGGCAAGTCGCCGCGACGCGCCAGCATGGCCTGCGCCAATTGTTCGCCGCTGACATGGGGCATGGTCACGTCGCTCAGCACCGCGTCGACTTCGTGAGGTGCGGCGGTGAAGCGCTCGAGCGCGGCGCGGCTGTCATTGAATACGCTGACGCGATAGCCCTCGCCTTCCAGCAGGTCTTGCCAGTAGCGTCCGAGCGGTGCTTCGTCGTCGACCACCATCACATGGGCGCCCACCTGCGACGCAGGGCTGACGCCATCGGCGCGCGCGACGAAGTTCTGGCCATCGGCCACTGCGTTGAGCCCAACCTTGGGCAGGCGCACGCTCACCTGCGCACCGCCGGCGGCGGCATCGCCAATCTGAATGTGGCCACCCGCCTTGTGCACGATGCCATGCACCAGCGCGAGGCCGAGGCCCGTGCCTTTGCCGACTTCCTTGGTGGTGAAAAACGGCTCGAAGATGTTGGGCAGCAAATGCGGACTGATGCCCGCACCACTGTCGCTCACCAAGAGTTCGATGTACTCGCCCGAATAGTCCGAAAGGCAGGCGCTGCAGGCCTCGCGTGTGATGGTGATTTCGCGCAAGGCGATATCGATGCGCCCGGCGCCGGTGATGGCATCGCGTGCATTGATGACGAGATTCATGAGCAACTGCTCGATTTCCACCGCGTCGCAGGCCACGCCGCCCGAGAGATCCTCCAGCGCCACCTCCATTTCTATCGACGACGGAATCGCCGAGCGCAGAAGTTGCAATGCACCCTCGACGACGGCGCGCGGAGCGACGGCCGTCGGTGCGGCGCTCGCCACCGCCCGGCCGCGGCTGAACACCAGCATCTTGCTGACCAGGTCGCGACCACGCAGCGCCGCCGTGCGCACCGCGTCGAGGTATTGCTCGAGCTTGGCATCGGCAAGTCCCGCGCTGTGCTGCGCGGCGAGTTCGGTATAGCCCAACACGGTCGCCAACAGGTTGTTGAAGTCGTGGGAAATGCCGCCGGTCAACTGGCCGATGGCCTCGAGCTTCTGCATGTGCGCCACCTGCTCGCGCAGGCGCGCCTGCTCGGCTTCACCGGCCACGCGCACGGAAATATCGCGCATCGCCATCATCACGCCCACCTCGCCAACACGTCGCACTTGAAAGCGGGTGATGCTGAGTTCGATGAGAAAGCGGCGGCCGTCGGCAGTGCGTGCCGTGGTCACGCACTGCGCGCTGCCGTCGCGCAGCACCGCCTCCAACAGCGCCGCGGAAAGTTCGCGCGCTTCGTCGCTGAGCAGGTCGGTCAACGACATGCCGACCAGGCGGATGCGTTCGTAACCGAACATGCGCGCAGCTTCGGCGTTGATTTCAATGAAGCCGTGCATGCGTCCGTCCCGCGTCGCGGTGCCAATCAGCACCGCGTCCTGGCCGATATCGAACAGCGTACGAAACAGCGCTTCGCTTTCCTTCAAGGCCTGTTCGGCCTCGCGGCGACGATTGATGTCGCGGGCGATGCCTATCGAGCCCACGCATTGCCCATGGGCATCCATGACCGGCGATTTGCTGACCAGCACCCAGCCGGCGGTGGACGGCGGCGGCCAATGTTCTTCCTGTTCGACGGCCTGCAGGGTATCGATGACACGCAGATCCTCGGCTCGCCATTCGGCGGCGACGGTAGAGTTGAACAGTTCCTCGTCGGTGCGACCGATGATTTGTTCGCGCTTGCGGTTGGTCAAAGTCAGAAACGGCTGATTGCAATCGATGTAGCGCCCGTCGCGATCCTTGCGCCACACCGGGTCGCGCAATTGGTCGCTCAGAATGCGGTATTCATCACGCGCATCACGCTCGCGCCGCAAGGCCAGTTCGGCGCGCTGACGTGAGCGGTGCAAAGCATGACTGACCAGCGACACCACCACGCCGCTGGCCGCCAGGATGAACAACTGGAAATTCATTATGCGCACGTCGAACGACTCGGGCACGTAGCCGCGCAGGACAAATGTCGCCTGGCCGACAATCGTCAGTGCCGTGGCCAGCACGCCCGGGCCCGCGCCACCGAGCAAGGCCGACAAAGTGATCGGCAGCATGAACAGGATCAGCATCGGCCGTGACAGGGGAATTTCGAGCGCAAAGCGCAGCAGGAAGGTCATGCCGGTGAGCAACACCGCCAGCACATAGCCCTGTATCGGCGCGAAAGGCGCGGCGCTGGCGGAGTCGGCCAGTCCGCCAGCGGCCGGCATGTCGCTCGCCGCGCTGCCCTGGCGTGCCACGAGACCCAGGGCGAGATAAAGAAAGAACGACGAGAAGGTGACGAACACCAAGCCTTTGACCGTGGCGAGATAGGTCATCTCCGCGATGTCGCCGAACAGGCTGAGCAATTGGTCCGACACCACTATCCAGAGCCCGGCCACCAGGCAATAGCCGAGCACCAGGCGCGCGATCAGTCGGCGCGTTGCGTGTTGTAAATCCATTTTCCCCTGCCCTCACACTGACGACCGCCGCCGGCCAGCTCGACTGCGCGCCACATCTGTCGTGTTTCGGAGTCTCGCACTTACCTGGCATGCACTCCACCGACACGCCCGCGCGGCTGGTCCGCGATCAAGCCGCGCAGCGGCAGCGCCCGCCTCCCTGAACGCGGGTACCCGGCGCGTCACCTCTGGCCTTATAGTCCGGGCCATCATTCATCTACGAGGGGAGCACACCATGGCCAGTCCACAAGCCGCAGCCATCGATAAATTATTCGACGGTTTCGTCGCCGCATTGACCGCCAACCCGGCGATGGGCATCGAAGAGTTGCGCGACATGCTGGAGAAATGCGGCGATCTGGCCGCCGACCCGGGCGGCGTCGATTACCTCGAAGCGGACGCCAACGGCACGCCCTGCCTGTGGGCAGTGCCAGCGGGCGCGACCGGAGACCGCGTATTGCTCAGCCTGCATGGCGGCGGCTGCGTCACCGGCTCACGCTTCTCCCATCGCAAGATGTTCGCGCATATCGCCAAGGCGGTCGGCTGTCGCGCTCTCATCGTCGATTATGGCCGCGCACCGGAGCACCAGCATCCCTCCCAGGTCAACGAATGCGTGAAGGTCTACGAGTGGCTGTTGGCCCAGGGCATCAAGCCCGCCCATATCGCCACCGTCGGCGATTCGGCCGGCGGCAATCTGTGCACCACGGTGGTGCTCGGCATGCGGACCCGCGGCCTCGCCCTGCCGGCGGCGGTCATGCCGCTGTCGCCCTGGTATGACATGGAAGGCACCGGGGCGTCGTTTGAAACCAATGCCAAGGTCGACCGCCTGGTCTCCAAGGACATGTCGGTCGGCATGTCGCAGCTCTACATCGGCGCCACCTCGCCGCGCGATCCGCTGGTCAATCCCTTGTTCGCCGACTTCAAGGGCTATCCACCCACCTATATCCAGGTCGGCGGCTACGAGGCCCTGCTGGACGACTCCCTGCGCGTCGCCGAGCGCGCCAAGGCCGCCGGCGTCGAGGTGCGTTGCGAGGTGTTCCCGGAAATGCAGCACGTATTCCAGTTCATGGCCGGCCGTGCGCCCGAGGCGGACGATGCTATCGCCAAGCTCGCCGCCTGGGTCAGACCCAAGCTCGGACTCGCCTGACACTCTGCCTGCGGGCGGGGCGCTCCAGCCCCGCCCATCTCGCCTGCCCGCCCCGCTATTCCTCGCTTTTTCCGCCCGCTTTCGCCCGCTGCGCCCCGTGCGGCGTTTGGAGCGATTTGATCGGCATCAGTAATTCCCGCAGACATCGTTTTAATCGCTTAAAGACCCCGCGGTTGGTGCCGATAGCTCTCGCGACGGGGACTCAATCACAGAATATTCGATTAAAGCGATGCGCCCGGGCCGCCCATTCGCATACGAGCCCCTGCCTGGCCGCCCGCGAAGCCCGACAAAGAGAAGAACATGAGCGAAACAAGCAGCCCAACCTGGTATTCGACAGCCCTGGCCGTGATCGCCACCGGCGCCATGGCGAGTCTCGGCACCGTCAGCCTCATCCACGCCGGGGTGGGTCTCGTGCTGGTGGCGGCGGGCATCATGTGTGACCGCCTGACCCACCAACGCACCCTCGCCCACGATGCCGCCCTCAAGGCGGCGCTGGCCGCCGAAGACGCCGGCGTGGCGGACAAGAGCGCGGCCTGCGACGCCAGCTTCACCATGCTCGGCGAGCAACTGCTGCCGACCTGGGGCAAGCTGCTCGACACCGCGCGTGAGCAGATCGAAACCGCGGTCGTGCATCTGACCCGCGACTTCGCCCACATCGTCGAGCGCCTCGACAACGCGGTGGCCTCGTCCTACCGCAGCGCCGGCCTCGAAGGCGGCGCGCACGGCCGACCCGACGAAGGTCTGCGCCAGATGGTGGCGGCCAGCGAGGCGCGCCTCGCCTCGGTCGGTGAGATCCTGACCAACACGCTCAATGACAAGGACCGCCTGCTGGCCGAGAGCCAGCGCCTGGTGCAGTTCACTTCCGAGTTGCAACAGATGGCGACCGACGTCGCCAGCATTGCCGATCAGACCAACCTGCTGGCGCTCAATGCCGCCATCGAAGCGGCCCGTGCCGGCGACGCCGGTCGCGGCTTCGCGGTGGTCGCCGACGAAGTCCGCACGCTGTCGACGCGCTCCGGCGAAATCGGCAAGAACATCAGTCAGAAAATCGATTTCATCAATCGCGGCATCCGCGAATCGTCGGCGATGGTGGAAAGCGCCGCCGAGCGCGACGCCCACGCACGCATCGAATGCGAAACCCAGATCTCGGGTGTGGTCGCCGACTTCAAGGTCGCGATGGACAGCCTGAACAGCTCCAGCGCCGAACTGCGTGACGAGTCACTCGCAATCAAGGACGCGGTGTCGGCCGCCCTCGAACAATTGCAGTTCCAGGATCGCATCAACCAGTTGCTCATGCATGTCGGCGACAACCTCGCGGCACTGCGCAGCCAGTTACAGCACGGCCAGGCACCGAGCAGCGCCGAATTGTCGCGCCTGCTGGCCAGTCTCGAACGTTCTTACACGATGGACGAGGAGCGCGCCGGTCACGGTCAGCGCGCCGCCGCCAGCGACGAAATCACTTTCTTCTGAGGTCTCCCATGGCGAAAACAATCATGATTGTCGACGACTCCGCATCCCTGCGTCAGGTGGTGGCGATTGCCTTGAAAGGCGGCGGTTACGACGTGTTGGAAGCCTGTGACGGCAAGGATGCACTGGCCAAGATGACCGGTCAGAAGATCAACCTGATCATCAGCGACGTCAACATGCCGAACATGGACGGCATCACCTTCGTCAAACAGGTCAAGCAACTGCCGAACTACAAGTTCACGCCCATCATCATGCTCACCACCGAATCGCAGGAGGGCAAGAAGCAGGAAGGTCAGGCAGCCGGCGCCAAGGCGTGGGTGGTCAAGCCGTTCAAGCCCGAGCAGATGCTGAACGCAGTATCCAAGCTGGTGCTGCCGTGAGCGCGAGCAACGACACCATGATCAGCGACATGCTGGCCGAGCCCGGCGACGCCACGCGCCTCGAGTTCAGCGACGAACTGACCATCTATGGCGCCGCGCAATTGCAGGCGCGCTTCTCCGACGCCCTGAGCCTCGGTCACGACATCGAACTCGACTTCAGCGCCGTCAGCGAACTCGACTGCGCCGGCGTGCAGTTGCTCATGTTGATCGAGCGCGAATGCCGCGCCCTGAATCGCGCGCTGCGCATCACCGCGCGCAGCGCCGTCAGCGAAGAAGTATTCACGTTGCTCAACCTGCGCCAGTTCCTGCCCTTGGCGGCAGCGGCGTGAACGCACAGCGAGGCTGACCATGGACCTCTATCCCGCTCTACAGATTTTCATCGCCGAGAGCCGCGAGCTGCTCGAGCAGATGGAGGAATCGCTGCTGGCGCTGGAAACCGCGCCGGGCGATCGCGAACTGCTCGACGCGGTGTTTCGCGCCGCGCATACCATCAAAGGCTCGGCCGGCGTGTTCGGCTTCGACAGCATCGTGCATTTCACCCATCACGTCGAAACCGTGCTCGATCGCGTGCGCGGCGGCCAGGTGACGCTCGACGCGGAACTGAGCGCCCTGCTGCTCTTGTGCGGCGATCACATCGGCACGCTCATCGAGCCGGCCACCGACGACTCGCCGCTGCCGGCCGCCGTGCTCGCCAAGGACGCGGAGCTGGTGGCCGCACTGGCGCGTTACACCGGTGATGCACCCGCGCCCGCCCAGACCCAAGCGCCTGTCGTCGCTGAGACCACTGCACCGGCCGCGCGCAGCCATTGGCATATCGAACTGCAATTCGGGCCCGAGGTGTTGCGCAATGGCATGGACCCGATGTCCTTCCTGCGCTACCTGGCCACGCTCGGCGAATTGACCAAGGTTGAAACCAGCGGCGCGCGCCTGCCGGCGTTGGCCGACATCGACCCGGAAGCCTGCTATCTCGACGTAAGCGTCGACCTCGTGAGCGACGCCGAACGCGCCACCATCGAGGGTGTGTTCGATTTCGTACGCGACGACTGCGCCATCACCATCACCCAGCCAACCGAGGACATTCTGCAGTCGATTGCGGCGTTTCCCGAACAGCACATCAAGCTCGGTGACATCCTGGTTGCCAGCGCCGCGCTCAGCGATCAGGAACTGCGCGCCGGCCTCGCGCTGCAGGAAGCCGAGCGCGAACAGGCCGTGGCGCGCCCGCTCGGCGAGATCCTGATTGCCGAAGGCAGCGTCGCACCGCTGGTGGTGGATGCCGCCCTCGAACGCCAGGCCCAGATCAAACAGCAGAAGAGCAATGACAACCGCCTGATTCGTGTCGACGCCGACAAGCTCGACCAGCTCATCACGCTGGTCGGCGAACTGGTGATCGCCGGTTCCGGCATCCACGCCATGGCGCATCGCTCGGGGTTCAGCGACATCGTCGAGTCCGCCACCACCCTCGCGCGCCTGGTCGAGGAAGTGCGAGACAGTGCGCTCGGCCTGCGCATGGTGCAGATCGGGCCGACCTTCCAGCGCTTTCAGCGCGTGGTGCGTGATGTCAGTCGCGAAATTGGCAAGGACATCGAACTCGATATCAGCGGCGGTGAGACCGAACTCGACAAGTCGGTGGTGGAACGCATCGGCGATCCGCTCATGCACCTGGTGCGCAATGCCATGGACCATGGCATCGAAAGCGCCGAGGCGCGACTGGCGGCCGGCAAGCCGGCGCGCGCGCGAGTCGGCCTCAATGCCTTTCACGACTCCGGCAGCATCGTCATCGAAGTCAGCGACGATGGCGCGGGTCTGAACGCCGACAAGATTCGCAACAAAGCCATCGAACGCGGCCTGATTCAAGCGACCGCCACACTCAGCGTCACTGAAATTCACCAGCTGATTTTCGAAGCCGGCTTTTCAACCGCCGACGCGGTGTCCAACCTGTCCGGCCGCGGCGTCGGCATGGACGTGGTCCGGCGCAACATTGAATCTTTGCGCGGCACCATAGAAATCGACAGCAAACCCGGCGTCGGCACCACCATGCGTGTGCGCCTGCCGCTGACGCTCGCCATCATCGACGGCTTCCTGGTCGGCCTCGGCCAGGCGCGCTACGTGCTGCCGCTCGACGTGGTGGTGGAATGTCTCGAGCTCTCCCACGAAGACCGCCACGCCATCACCAAGCAGGGTTTCCTCAATATCCGGGGCGAAGCCCTGCCGGTGTTGCGCCTGCGTGACGCCTTCCTGCTCGGCGATGCCGACTGGCGGCGGGAAAACATCGTGGTGGTGCGCTTCGGCAATCTCAAGGCCGGCATCGTCGTCGACGAGCTGCTGGGTGAATTGCAGACGGTCATCAAACCGCTCGGCAAATTGTTTTCGTTCCTGCAGGGGATAGGTGGTTCGACCATCCTCGGCACCGGTGAAGTCGCGTTGATTCTCGATGTGCCGGGTTTAATCAAGCATGCGGAAGCCAGCAAGGCACAAGCCTTGTCGGTGGCGTGAACTCAATCTCCATTCAATTTTTCGAGGGTCGGCAATCATGGGATTTTTCAACAATGGTTCGCGTCAAGTTGCGGAGATGGTGTCGGCCGTCCGCCTCATGCAGGATCAGCACAGCGCGGGCGCCATCGACTACAAGATTCCGCTCGGCAGCCTGCAAGGCGCGGAGCGTGAACTGGCGGACGCCGTCAATCGACTGGTGCAGTCGCATATCGACGTCAAGATGCAGGTCGTCGATCTCATTCGCGAGTACGGCAAGGGTGATTTCTCGCGCCGCATGGAGCGCCTGCCGGGACTCAAGGGCCAGATCACGCAGGTCATGGATGAAGTGCATGACAACTTCGCCGCCAACGACAAGATGGTCGAGGCGACGCGCATTCGTCACGCCCTCGACAACGTCACCACCAACGTCATGATCGCGGACAACGACGGCTTCATCCGTTATATGAATCACTCGGTGTCGGCCATGCTGGTCAACGCCGAAGCAGACGTGCGCAAGGCGCTGCCGAACTTCGACGCCAAGCGTCTGCTCGGTGTCAATTTCGACGTCTTCCACAAGAATCCCGCCCATCAGCGCAACCTGCTCGGCCAGCTGCGCGGCGTGCATCGCGCCTTTATCGAAGTGGGCGGCCGCCACTTTTCACTGACCGCCTCGCCGATTTTCGACGAAGCCGGCGAGCGCCAGGGCTCGGTGGTGGAATGGAAAGATCGCACCGATGAGGTGGCGGTCGAGAAGGAACTGGCGGGGGTGGTGAACGCGGCCTCGGCCGGCGATTTCTCCAGCCGGCTCGATCCGAATGGCAAGGAAGGTTTCTTCAAGCAGCTGTGCGACGGCATCAACACCCTGGTCGGCACCTGTGACACCGGTTTGAACGAAGTGCTGCGGGTGCTCGCGGCGCTGGCCGGTGGCCGCCTTGATGAGCGCATCACCAATGACTACAGCGGCACCT
>JADLGE010000031.1 GCA_020849475.1 Gammaproteobacteria bacterium | reverse complement strand
GGACCTCGTCAACCTGAAATTGGGGCCGGGGTAACTGTCGGGGTAAGTCTGCTTCGAAGGCGGCGGTTTTTAAAGCAATAACAAAAGCCTACGCGCGTTCGTGCATTCCCCCTCCCGGTACCAAGAGAATTTCCAAAGACCTTCGTGAGCTTGCGCAAACAGCGCAGCGCTTCAGCGAAGGCCATGAGTTCTCGACCACACAGATTCACTTCCCTTGATTCGTTGACAGCAGCAATGCTGCCGTCCCAGAATCGTATATCTATTGTGTATACGCCGCTGGAGATGACATGCGTGATGCCGCCATCAATCTGCGGGCGCGGCCTGAGCAGCGGGATCTGATCGACCAGGCTGCGGAACTGCTCGGCAAGAGCCGCTCGGATTTCATGCTCGAGGCCGCTTGCGACAAGGCTCAGTCCATTCTGCTCGACCAGATATTCTTCCGTCTGGACGCCGACAAACTTCGGCAATTTACCAAGTTGCTTGACGCACCACCGACCCCTAATCCGAGTCTTGAACGCTTACTGGCGGTCAAGGCGCCGTGGGGCAAGAAGTCCGCGAAGCGCTGAACCTGGCGCTTCGTCCGCCCGAGCCGCTGACGGCTGCCCACCGCCTTGACGACTTCGAGTGCGGCGAGGCCGAACTCGATGAATGGCTGAAGCGCCGTGCCTTGGCCAATCAGGCCAGCGGCGCAACGCGCACCTTCGTCGTTACCGATCAGAATGCACGTGTCCATGCGTACTATGCGATGGCCGCTGGCGCGGTTTCACATGAACTGGCAACCACCCGTGTACGACGCAACATGCCGGACCCGGTGCCGGTCATGGTGCTCGCGCGACTAGCGGTGCATCTCGACATGCAGGGCCAGGATCTCGGTCCTGCCCTGCTCCAGGACGCCGTGAACCGAGCAATCGCAGTTGCAGAGAATGCCGGGGTACGAGCGCTGCTTGTGCATGCATTGCACGAACGAGCCAAGCAATTCTACGAGCATTTTGGTTTTCAGCCGTCACCTCTGCATTCGATGACGTTGATGCTGCGACTGAGTAGTGTGGTGTCATGACGGACCCACAGATTTTTACCCGTTCTCAATCGCTAAGGAACTTATCCGATTACGTTGGCGGAACGCGCCAGACTCAAAATCTGCTATCCGTGAGGATGTGGGGGTTGGATTCCCCCCTTCCGGTACCAAGTTGGCTACGAATCGAAAGTCGCTCGTAGCCTACTTCAATCTTCAAACTCTAATGCCCCGCACTTTTTCAGAAATTCCCAGACCCCGTCATAGAAATCCACGTTGCGGGTTTTGTCTTCGCCGGACAAATCGCCTTTCGGTACGAAAATCACCATTCCTTTGCGCGCCCGAGTAAGCAAAACTCGATAACCATTCTTGGCCACGTTAATCAGCGAATCGTTTTGCCAGTCTTCACCCTTCAATTTATGGGCGGTCCATTCGGTACCGTTGTGGCGAAAATCCGCGTCCCAGCAGACGATGCTGTAGTCCAATTCCAAGCCCTGAATTTGATATTGGTTCTGTACGGTCTCTAATGTATTAGACGACCTAATATCCGAACCCGGAGTAAGCATCCAGTCCGCAATATCCGGTTTATGGTCGACGAACAATCCCTCGGCGGCGAGACGTCGCGCCTGGCCCGACGCGATAAGCCCTACGCGCTGCCCGCCTATGGCATGCCGCTTCCCCCATCGACGTGCGGAACTGAGATTACGCGTTAACCAAATAACGCTTTCGTGCTTGCCCAACTGAGTGGCTAAGGAAGCTGCGTCAGCGATTCGCCCGTCGATCAACGCGCCCACCCACTCTTCTACTGCACTATTGCGATAGAAACGCATCGATTGACGCAAATGGCCATGAAAAAGGTGCTTCCGCTTTGGATGGGCTGACCATTTATCTCTCTCGGTTATTTCAGCGAGGCTTAGCGTTTCGTCATCGATTGAGAAAGACCAGCCGCCACGGTCAGCCGCCTCCAACCATGCTTTGATGCCGCGCTCTCCACGATTGATTGCTTGGTTGTGGCCTACGAGCGCTACGACAACAGCGCCGCCATGGGGAAACATTCCTCTCTGGGCCGCAAGAATCAGATCTGCCTCATGGTCGGGGAGTGGCTTATTGAGCACGACCCTGCCCTTTTCGTAAGTCCGCTGAGCCTCATCGAAAACCAAAATACGCGAGTCCTCTTGGTGATGAATTCTTCCACGCTCGCTCAAAAACTTATGCGCCTTCACGATCTTGAAGGTCGCAGCACTCGCCACCAGATGCGCGTCGGTATGCTTATACCCTGTCATAGCCCAGATGGGAGGCTGACGCCCCTGCGCTCGATAAGAGGCAGCAAGCGCTTTGTTCAGAACATCGACAAGCGGTGCGTTACCAGTGACGAAGACGGATTGATCTGCGAATTCGCCCCGCATAACGATATCGAGACCCACAAGTGTCTTGCCGGCGCCGGGAGCGCCAGATAGAAACAGGATGTGGTATTCGCCGCATGTTATAGCCGCCTCAATCTGCTTCCGAATTTCCCTGACGCTTGCCTCAATCGCCTCCTTGGGTGCCGCATGCTCCTCGATGGCTGCTACGTCGTGATTGCCATACAAGGACAACGCCGCATCTAAAATCGACGATGAGGGACGAAAGCTCGATTCGATCCATTTTCTACTCGACAGAGGAGAATCTGTCCGCCGATTCTTCAAGGCCAACTGAAATGCGTCCTTGATGCTGTCCCGATCGCATTCAAGTGGACGATGCGCAAGCGAGGGCCAACTATGTCCGGCGAGCCCAAACCACTCTGGCCGTTTGCCCAACTCTCCCGTCGTCAAGGCAAGAACAGGAACCACAATGCCACCGCTCTCTGCACACCACTCTCGCGTGACTTTGTGAAATTCTAAGAGATTCACTGCATAGGTCATCACTTGGTCGAAATCCGCCCGCGCTAGTCGCGTGCGCTTAAATTCCACGACGAAGATCACGCCATCAGCAAGAAGAACGCAATCCAATCGCAATCCTCGCCGGCGGAAATCGAACTCGAGGATGACATGGCGGATCGATTCGCTACCGACGCCGGCGAGGACGTCGCGAATAAGTGGGATCCGTTCGCCAAGGTGGGTTTGTAGAAGACTGATACTTCTTTGCCATTCTTGCGTTTGCGCCGACTCTATGGCGAGACTTTCCGCTGCCGCACGGCCTGCAAGTTGATTGGCAACATCCTGCGTAGTGGCAGAAAGAAAATCCTCTCGCGTTCCCTCATACCATGCGGATTGTGGGCCGCGCCTTAAAGAATCGGTCATGCGTCATTCCAGATATGCACGGCAGTAAAGCCCAGCAGCTCGAATTCAATCAATTTTTGGTTGTTTTCAACGCGATTGAATATCCTGCGCCCCTCGGTTTAACGACTGGCTGATAAAGATCTTTTGCATGCTCTAGCTTTTATAGCACTAGCCTTGCTCGACCCGAGGACCTCACGCCTCATTTATTGTGCTCATAACGGATTAGCCTTTGGCGAACCGTCAACCGGCACCAGCGCAGGCGTGACCATATGCGGCACGCAATCGATGACGGCCTTTCAAGAACTCACCTCCCCCGAAACCCCGGCATCACCTCCCGCGCAAACAACTCCAACGACCGCGTACTCTTCGCAACGGCAATCCCCGCCAGATGCGTGGACATGATGAAGTCCGTGCACACCGTGCCGCTCACGAACTTCTGCAACTTGTCCGCCACCGTCTTCGCCGACCCGACAAACAAATCCGCCGCCATCGGCGAGTACCGCAGATCCTCCGCCCGCTTCATCGGCCAATCGGCCAGCGCCGCGTCACCCTCCACGTCGGCCGAGCTCGACAGCACGCCGCGGTAGTAGTCGAACACGTGCCAGAGGTGATGCTGGGCTTCTTCCCAGGCTTGGTCGTCGCTGTCGGCGACGTAGACCATGCGCAGTTGCGCTACCTTGAACTGCGCGGGATCGCGGCCAAGCTCCTTCAATGCGGCCATGTACTCGGGCACCGGGTCGGGGCCCAAGGTGGTCATGAGATTCGCGCCTAGCGCCGCGGCGCGGCGGATGGCTTTGGGGCCGCGCGCGCCTATCCAGATCGGTACGGGCTGTTGCACGGGGCGCGGCATGAGCGTGGCGTTCTTCACCTGGGTGAAGCGGCCGTCGAAGCTCACGTTTTCTTCCGTCAGGAGTTTCTTCATGAGCGTCACGCCTTCTTCGAGGCGGGCGCCGCGTTCGCTGCGCTTCTGGCAGAAGGCGTCGAATTCTTCGTGCGTATAGCCCTGGCCGACGCCGAGATCGAAGCGGCCGTTGGAGAGGATGTCGGCCAGCGTCACTTCCTCGGCGGCGCGCACGGGATGCATGAAGGGCATGAGCATGACGAAGGTGCCGATGCGGATCTTCTTCGTGCGCGCCGCGAGCGCGCAGGCCATGGCGAGCGGCACGGGATTGTAGGCGTCTTCGGTGAAGTGGTGCTCGGTGAGCCACACATGGTCGTAGCCCATGTGCTCCATGGCGACCACTTGTTTGATCATCGACTCGTAGAACGTGGGGCTGGGCACGTGCCAGCGCTGAGGGTTGCGAAAGTCGTGCATCACACCGAAGCGCATGGAACATCTCCTGCCTGGCCAGACCGATGCATCAAAGCGTATCCAGCGGCCGGGGCAAGTGCCATTCGTCGGATGGGGAGGGGCGCGGTGAAGGCCGCGCGCCCCTGGCTGCCTAGGCCGCCTCGCCTCGCCCCGGCGCGTTCAGCAACTCGTACCCCGGAAAATCGTTTTGCAGTTCCCGGTAACAAGTCTCGTTGTAACGCTTGAAGCCACCGCAATAAACCATGAACACCCGTGCCTTGCCCGGGATGTTGGCGCCCGAGTACCAGCTCTTGGTGGTCAGCGCGCCGGGCCGGCGCTCGGCGTAGCGCAGGGTTTCCTTGCGCCAGAATTCCTGCGAGTCGGCGCGCGGATGGAGTTGCGGGCGGCCGTGCTGGTCGAGCCACTCAATGGTGTCGAAGATGAAATCGACCTGCTGTTCAGCCAACGTCGCCATGTTCGACAGCACCGAGGGTGACATCGCGCTCGATGGCAGAAAGAGATTCGGGAAGCCGTGCACCATGGTGCCGAGATAGTTGAGCGGGCCGTCGGCCCATGCGTCTTTCATCTTGCGGCCGCCCATGCCCTGGATGTCGATGGCGAACACCGGGCCGGAGATGGCATCGAAACCGGTGGCATAGACGATGACGTCGAGCGGGATGGTTTCGGTGCTGGTCTTGATGCCGTCGGGCAGGATCTTTTCAATGGGCGTCTCGGGCAGCGAAACCAGGCGTACGTGGGGCAGATTGAAGGTCTGCAAATAAACATCGCTCTGGCAGGGGCGTTTGCCGCCGTAGGGATGGTCCCACGGTACCAGGTGGTCGGCGGTCCAGGGATCGTTGACCTGCTCATGCATGCGCTGGCGAATGAAATCCGAAATGGCGGCGTTGGCCTCGGGCAGGTAGGCGTCGCGGAATGCGAGCGCGGTGTAGTTGCCGGCCCACGCCTCGCGCAATACGCGTTCACGGCCCGCCGCGTCGAGTTCGACGAAGCGCTCGTCCCCCATGCGCAGCGGCGTATGGCCGCCATAGGTCTCGCGAAACGCACGGCGCACGGCTTGCGGGTCGTCGCGCAGGGCGGCGACCAGCGCGGCATCCATCGGCCCGCCATTGGTCGGCGTGACATAGTTGGCGGTGCGCTGGAATACGTGCACCTCGGACGCGACTTTCGCTATCTCGGGGATGACCTGCACGCCGGACGAGCCTGTACCGATCACGCCCACCCGCTTGCCACGTAAATCGACGACGCGGTCTTTCGGCCAGCTCGAAGTGAAGTACGCCTCACCTTTGAAATCCGCGACACCCTCGATGTCCGGCGCCTTGGGGTCGGACAGCGCGCCGATGGCGAGCACCGGGTAGCGACAGGTGACGGTGTCGTCGGCCGAGGTGCGCAAGGCCCACAGGCCGGTCGCTTCGTCGTAGCGGGCCGAGAGCACCTTGGTGTTGAAGGTGATGTCCTTTACCACGTCGCAGCGCTCAGCGACGAAGCGCAGGTAGCGCTGAATCTCTTTCTGCCCCGCGCACGCGTCGGACCAGCTCCAGTCACGCACGATGTCGCTGTTGAAGAAGTAGGCGTAGTTGTAGCTCTCCACATCGCAACGCGCACCCGGGTAGGCATTCCAATACCAGGTGCCGCCGACGTCGGCGCCGCGTTCGAAGCCGCGTACAGAGAGGCCGCGCTGGCGCGCCGTCCACAGGGCATAGATGCCGGCGAAGCCGGAACCGACCACGACCACGTCGTAGTCGGGGTGTGTGATGGGGCGCTCGGTATCGGTCATGTCATCGCTCGCAGAGGATCTCTAAGCCTGGGCAGGCTGGGTTGGGCCATGGGCGTTTGTGCCCGCATTCGAGACGCGAAGTATAAAGGCAGCGCTGGAGTGGGCGAGCCTTTGGGCCGTCATGCCGATGGTCTACGAGTGTCAGACTGAAGTCTGACCCAGGGAGAACAGCGCGGTATTTGTGGGTCAGGCTTCAGCCTGACATGCGCTGGCGTACCGTGGGCGTGGGACACCTGTTGACAGATGAAGACCTGTGCGACATGCGACTCGAAGCCGAATTCGACCTTGAGCAGCGCAGTTGGAATAGTCGGCTGGTGCCGATCTGAGAGAGCCTTTCACGTGCCCGTGTTTGCGGCGCGGGCAGGTGTGTGTTCTTTAGGTGCAATTTATTCGCACCACGGATCATCCATGGGCCAGCGCCCGCTCGCCGGGCGTGGCAAAGCGCTGGTCCCACTCCGCCAGTTTCGGCGCCATCACTTTGTGCCACACCGGCGGCAGCAGCGTCAGCACGAGCGCGGCGAGGTAGCCGCAAGGCAACAGCGGCGTTTCGCGGGGTTGGGCGTGCAGCGATTCAAAATGCGTCAGCGGTTGCAGGTGATGCTCAGAATGCATCGGTAAGTGAATCAGCACCACGTGACTGAAGGCACGGTCAGTATCCCAAGCGTGCCGTAATGCATAAGGCGTTTCCGGGCTTCGCACCAGACCATAGTGCTCAAGATAGTTCAAAGCTTCGAGCAGCAGCTTGTTGAACAAAGAGGCGAGCAGGAACACCGCCATGCCCGGCGCTCCAGCGGCCGAGGCGTATAGCGACAGCACCGTCAAGGAACGAGCAAAACCGCGTGTCACTTTATTGGCCAACAACAGGCGGCGCAGCGGAGGCTGGCCGCGAAGTCGCTCCGCTTCGATATTCCAGGCCTGCGCCACCTGGCCCAGAGAAGAGCGCACGTAGAAGCGATAAACGTTTTCGCCGCGGCGCGCGGTGGCCGGGTCACGCGGCGTGCCGACATCGCGGTGATGACCGAACACATGGGCAACTTCCAGGCTGGCGTTGAACGCCATGGCGAGCAGCCAGCGTGCGCTGAACATCGCGGCGGCGTCGCTGGTGCGGTGCATGAGTTCGTGCGCGGTCAGGATGCTGCCGAGTGCCACAGCGAGCCCGAACGACAGGACGGCGCCAAGAATATCCATGGGATCCTTGGCTGCGCGCGCGGCGAGCACCGGATAGTCGAAGGTCGATTCCAGCGCGTGTCCGATACCCAGCAGGTCATGGGCTGACAGATACCAGGCAAACACCACGCTCAACGCGGCGATGGATGGCACGAAACTGTGGAGCACGATATCCAGCAGCCAGGGATGCCGGACTAACGGCGCCGCCTTGGCACGCGGACTCAAGGCATCGCTGCCTATCCAGCCCAGCACGCCCACGCCGATGCCGAGCCATGATGCGTGCTGACCCAGCAGCAGGCCGATCATGGTCAGCAGGATGAGCAGATGAGTGCCGCAGTAGCGAAGATAAACCCACATGGTGTTCGGAATCGCTCGTTTATACTTTCACTTCAATCAAGGCCGGTGAAGCGTGGGCGCCAGCGACCTGCATTTTGTATCGACGCGGACGCAAGACCCCATGCCATCCAATCACTACATCAGGAGCATTCATGGCGCGTCACACAACGACCGCAGGGGTTGACGCACAAGCGGTGGCGGCTGCGCGCAAGCTGCTGACGAAGGAGCGCAGGGCGCTGCCGCGCATGGCCGACTTATACAAACTGCTTGCCAACCCGGCGCGCCTCAAGATCCTGCTGGTATTGAGCCGCACCGAGCAGATGTGCGTGAGCGATCTCGCTGCGGTGCTGGAACTGAGCATCGCCGCCACCTCCCACCAATTGAAACTGCTCAAGGACCGCGGCTGGCTGCGTGGCAAGGGCGATGGCAAGCTCATTTATTACAGTCTTGCGAACGAGGGTCTGAAGGATGCGTTGGAAGGCGATCTGCGACTGTTGAGCGAAGCAGCCTCGCCCTGACGCCCTCACACCACCGCAATCCGCGGCCGCGGCACGGGTAATGACAGTCAGATAGGGCGACGTTATCATTCTTATATTATCGAAAATGACGAAACGAAAAGAAAGATGCAGGAGTGTTCTTCCGAGCCGGGTCCAGGCTCGACATCCCGGGCGTGGGCCTTGCTCGCCTGTGCCATCGCAGGCGAAACGAGTGGGGTGATGGGACTGCGTTTCAGCGCGGGCTTCACTGCGCTCGGTCCGACGCTACTCGCCCTCGCGAGTTTCGGCCTGGCCCTTTACCTGGTCAGCGTCGCCATGAAAGTCCTGCCGGTCAGCGTTGCCTATCCGGTGTGGGCTGGCGGAGGTACGGTGGGCGTGGCCGCCATCGGCATCCTGGTGTTGCGCGAGCCGCTGACCACTGAGAAGGCACTCGGCATCGCCTTGGTGCTCGCGGGGGTCGCGCTCATCAATGCCGTTTCAGAAAAGCGCTCGGGCTGCTGAGCCCCGGGCGCGCAGCAAGGAGCTGGTGTGATATGTGGATGCTGGTCGCCGGCGCAGTGCTGGCCGAAACCGTGGCGGCGCTGTTACTCAGATCGAGCGACGGCTTCCGGCATCGAGACAAGGCGGCGCTCGCGCTATGCGCCTTTGGCGGCGCTTTCTACCTCGTGAGCCTGGCGCTGCTCGGCCTGCCAGTCAGCAGCGTCTACCCGGTATGGGCGGGTGGCGGTACGGCATGCGTTGCCGCCATCGGAATGACGTTCATGGGCGAGCGCGCCGGCCTGCCGAAAACCTTGGGCGTGCTACTTGTGGTGGCGGGCATCGTGCTGCTGAATATCGCCGCAGGAGCGCCCGGCGTGTGATGCGCGGCCGCCCCGCCGTGCTCAATCCTTCGCCACTGACAGGCCCGCGTCCTTCCACGCCGCGAAGCCGCCGGCCATGGAGCGCACATCGGTAAAGCCCATCTGCTGCAACACATCCACCGCCATCGCGCTGCGTGCGCCGCTCGCGCAGTGCACGATGACGGCTTGATGCCTGTCGGCGAGTTTTGGTTCGCGATTGGGGTAGTCGAGGTCGGCTTTCGCTTCCACCATGCCGCGTGGGATGAGGATGGCGGTCGGAAGATGACCTTCGGCCCACTCGGCAGGCTCGCGCACGTCGACTACCAACAGCGACGGATTGGCGGCCAGCGCCTGGGCGACGTCGGTGGCGCTGATTTCGCGGATGCGGCTTTTTGCATCGGCGACGAAATCCTTGAGGGATTTGCTCATTTCGGACTCCTTGGGTGTGGTGGTCGATAGGCACCCAGCATATCGCGCGGCGGCGCGCGGCATGCCGGATCGGGATCAGGTAAACGTGCTGATCATTCGAGGCCGTCGGCCGCGCCCCACTGGTTCCAGTAGGTGACGCTGCGCGCCGGGCTGCGCTGAGCGCGCTTGAGCCGGGCGTCTTTCATGTGACCGACCGGCAGCACCACCGCGGCGGTGGCATCGCTGGGCATGCCGATGATGTCGGCCGACTCATTTTCGTAGCGGCTGTGCAGCGTGGTCCAGGTGGTGCCGAGGCGCCGCGCGCGTAGCGCCAGCATCAAGGACCACGCCGCCGGGATTACCGAACTGTAGAACGCCACCTGCCCGGCGGTGTCGGCCGGCGGCCGGCCTTCGCGACACACCACGATGATGGCGGGAAAGTCCTGCATGCGGTCAGCGAGGTAGCGGTAATTGGGCGGCAGTGGTTCCGGCGTCCTGCCCTGCGCCGCCAGTTCCTGCGCCTGGGCGGCCAGGAAAGTATCGAAAGACTTGCGGTAGAGCGTGGCCATGGCGTCCTTGCGGATCGGCTCGGTCAATACCACAAAGCGCCAGGTCTCACCGCCGACGCTGCTCGGCGCCTGCACGGCCAGATCGATACAGTCGTAGATGAGCGCGGGCTCGACGGTGCGCTCGAAATCGATGCGGCGCCGCACCGAGCGCGTGGTGGCGAGCATTTCGTCGAAGAAGGCGACGGGGTCGGTCATGGCGTGACGGCGCGATAGCGGGAACTGCGGCAATGGTGCGGCAAAGCGTGCAGACATTGCCAGCCTCGGCGTGCAAGCTTGCACATTGCCCGTTTCACGTATCGAGGTGTGTGTGGCGCGGCGCTCACGCGGCGCCGATATCACGCAGGAACTCCCGCGCCGCCTGATTGAATGGGTCAGCGTGGGACAGATGCAGGTTGTGCGCGCCTTCGGCAATCTCGTGCAGGCGCGCAGCGCGCAGTCCGCGTAGCAAAGCCTGCGGATGTTCGACGCCAATCAAGGGGTCGCGACCGCCGTGCATCACCAGCACCGGGCACGTCACATCATCCAGGCACGCGAGACGCGCACTACCCTGTGCCGCAAGACGCTGCATGGTGTCCAGCCAGTCACACCACACGCGTTGCCAATAGCCGTCACCGAAGATTTCGTTCAAGGCCGTCTGCGCGCGCGGCGACCAGGCGGAGGTATCACGGCGGGTTTCAAAGCGCGCGATGTCTTGAGGCCCGAGACTCGCAATACCGCCCCATACCACCAGCGCTTTCACGCGTGATGGTTCGAGCGTGGCCAGCCACAGGGCCACGGCTGCGCCTTCGCTCCAACCGAAAACCGTGATGTCCTTGAGCTCGAGCGCACGCACGATGGCCGCCATGTCGCGCGCCTCACGCTCATAGAAGTTGTCAGGAAAGTCGCGCGCCGGCGGCCGCGTTGCGCCATAGCCGCGCCGGTCGGGCGCAATCACGCGATGAGTGTCGCGAAAGGCATCTATCTGCGCCGAGAAATCACCGCGCGCGGTGCTGAGCGTGCCGCCCAGCAACAGCAAGGTGGCGCCCTGGCCTTCGTCCAGGTAATGGAAATCGACGTCGTTGACGGTGATGCGGGGCATGGACTGGAGACATTGGTGAGCCTGCCGCGATTATCCAATGTTTGTCGGCAAGCGCGATGCCATGCGCGACAAAGTTTTGCAGCGCGGCGCTTGCGACACACGGCCGGCGGGAGGATGCTTTCAGCGCTCACCGCCGCACAGCCACAAGGACAACACTCATGCCTCGACACCCCCTGGCGGCCCTCGTCGCCGTTCTTTTCGCACTTGGCGTGGGCGGCCCGACGTGGTCAGCCACCACCGCGTTCAGCACCACGTACAAAGGCTCGGGCAGCGGTGCGGCCTGCGATACCAGCTACGCCATCAGCGGCGTCGTGCCTAACGATGGCATCAAGCATCCGGTGTTCGTCTACCTGGTCGGCACCAATGAGTCCTACGACAACGCCCAGGCCAAGGCCGCTGTCGCCGCCATGGGTGCGAAAGGCTTCGTCGCCGCCTCGGTGCAATACCGCAGTGAAACCTTTGGCACCTGCGCACAGATTGCGCAGAAGGCCGCGTGCATATTCAAGCCGGCCAGCACCGCTGGCGCTATCAACAAGCTGTGCGCGCGCGGTGATTGCAGCAAGGGCGTGGTGGTGGGCGGCTTCAGCCAGGGCTCGATTGCAGCCATTCTCGCCAGGAACACCGACAGCCGCGTGAAGGCCGTATACGGCATGGGTGCGTTTCCTAGCTACAGCGCGAGCTTCAACATGGCGAGCTGCATGAACAACGGCAAGCACAAGCTGCCGGGCAGCGCGTTGCGCATCGTCAACGGCGAACGGGACATCTTCGGCAATGCCAGCGCCAGCGGCGTGCGCAAGGGCTCGCAGGCGGTGACCGGCAAGGTGTGCGGCGCCAATGATTACACCTGCCTCAACAGCAACGGCAGCGGCTGGATCATGGTCAAGAATGCGCAGGTCAAGGATAAATCCGCCGACCACTGCTACCAACGCACACCAAATGACTGCAACGGCAGTCAGAACCAGCTCGATGCCAACTGGAAATCAGGCACCGCCAATTGGGCGCTGCCGGCGAATTTGAAGTGGTTGAGGACGTTTACGAAGCCGTAGGGGCGCGGCCTGGAATGTCAGACTGAAGTCTGACATCGCAGGAGCTACACGTCATTGCAACGCGCGAAGCACTCGACATCTACCCCTTCCACCCATCCGTCACTCCCGTGAGCCCGCTCGGCTTGTGCGGCCCGAACAAGCATTGTTCGAGGATGGCCGTGCCTTCCATGCCGTCGTCGCGCACCACTTTGCAGATGTGGTGCATATGCGAGTTGCGCACAAACAGCGGCGACTGTTCGTGGCCGGGCCAGGCGTTTTCATCGACCATGGACTCACCGCGCCACACGCCGTGTTCCCAGGCCTTGTTGGTGTAGCCGAGACCCATCAATGAAAACAGCACGCTGGGATTGGGGATGAATTCGAGGGTCATGCGCGGGCCGCGCTTGTCGGAAAGCTGCACGAACAAATGCTCGAGGCGACGCGTGCCACTGCGATAGCGCGGCGTGAAAGCAGTGGGAATGAGATATTCACCGCCGGTGTCGCGCATGTAGAGCGGGCCGGCACCGGCATTTTCCACGCGTGGCACCAAAGCCAGGAAGCGATCCTGAATCTCACCTTCGGGGTTGTCGTTCAAATGCCAGTGCATGCATTCGTCGGCGAAGAAGATCGGCCCCCAGTACCAATGGATCTGCGGCGCCCAGCGCGTGCTGCCGCCGCCCCCCAGGGGTCGTACGCCCCATGAATGATCGCGCACTCCCAGCACTTGTTTGCCGTCGAGTTCGATGCGCCGACCTTTCACTTCGATGTAGCCCGACCAGCGGCCGAGCTGCGAATAGCGGGTGAGGTCGACCGAGGTGCGCGGGCCATCGGTCATGGTCTGGCGGCCTTCATCAATCGCGCCAGTGATGGCGTTGAACGTCAGCTCGGCAATGAAGCCGCGCTCACGGTCATTGACCAACAGCCGCAGACTGCGCATGGGCTGCAGGATTTCGACCTTGACCGGCCCGACGCTGGAATCGCCCCGCTCTACCGGCGCGCGGCCGCTGGTGAAGAGCGAATACTGCGTGCCTTCGAAGCTGACGCTGAAGGCGGCGTCCATCACGTCGCGATTAGGGTAGAGACCGAAAGCGCCACCGAAGATCAGCGAGCCGTCGGCGATGTAGCCTTCGAGGAAGTAGCGGTCGTAGGCGTTGGAGTCGGTGGTGCCGACATGGGCCAGGGCCAGGGGTGTTTGATGGATGAGGTAGTCGTCGAAGGCGGTGATCATGTTCGGGATTCCGGTGGTTCGGTTTCAATGTGCGAATGAATTCGCATCTACATCAATTCGGCACGTCCCAGGATTCCGCCGGACCGAGCAACTCTTTGATGTGCTGCGGCGTGACGAACTTCTCGGTGGTGCCGGCCTTCACGCTCACGCACACGCTGCGCGCCTTGAACACCGCGCGCTCACCGACCTTGCCGATATAACCAATCTCGAACGAGGTGCTGCCGTAACGCACGATGGCGACGTCGATACTCAAGGTCTCGCCATGATGGGCGGGCGCCTGCCATTCGATCACCGAGCGCACCACCATCCAGTCCCAGCCGAGATCGAGAAAATTGCCGCTGGGTGCAAGACTGCTCACCCAGTTCTCGCCGGCGTCGTCCATGTAGACCATGTAGTTGGGATTGAACACCACGCCTTGCTGATCGCACTCGCCGTAACGCACACGGATGTGATGGATATAGGGCACGCAGCAGTCCTCGTCAGGGAAAATGAAATAAACAGACAGGGCACACTAACGACTAACGGCCATTTTTGACAATCGCCCGTCGGTGGGGGATGCGCTTGCAAGCACCGAGCGCAGAAGTCACGATGGCGATACGGGCGTTGGGCCCTGGGTGCGCGAGGAAGCGGACATGCCGTGGTGGGGTTGGATGGTGATGGGCACACTGCTGTTCGGCGCCGAAATGCTCGGCGTGTCGGCGCAGTTCTACCTGGTGTTCATCGGCGCGGCGGCGGTAGTGGTCGGCCTGCTCGGTGTGGCCGGCGTGGCGCTGCCGGAATGGGCGCAGTGGATCACATTCGCGGCGGTCGCGCTGACCTGCATGGCGCTGTTCCGCGCACGCCTCTACGACAAATTCAAAGGCGCCGACGGCGAGGTCGAAGAGCGCCTCATTCTTGGCGATCGCATTGCCGTGCCCGAGCGCCTCGCGCCCGGCGCGAGCTGCCGCGTCGAATACCGCGGCACCACCTGGAGCGCGCGCAATACCGACAGCACGCCCATTGAGGCCGGCGTTGAAGCCGAAGTGTGGGAAACCACCGGGCTCACGCTCCACATTCGTAATCCGCGCTGACCATCACCCGCAGGAGCTCACCATGGGAACCACCTACGTCGTCCTGACCATCGCCATCCTGGTCATCATCGTCATCGCCAAGACCGCCACCATCGTGCCGCAGCAGAGCGCGTTCGTGGTCGAGAATCTCGGCCGCTACAGCCGCACCCTGCATGCCGGCTTTCATATCCTCGTACCGTTCGTCGAACGCATCGCCTATCGCCTGAACTTGAAGGAAGAGGCGCTCGATATCCCCGAGCAGGTGTGCATCACCAAGGACAACGTGCAGGTCGGCGTGGACGGCATTCTGTACATGCAGGTGTTGGAAGCGAACAAGGCCTCCTACGGCATCACCAATTACAAGTTCGCGCTCATCCAGCTGGCGCAGACCACCCTGCGCAGCGAAATCGGCAAGATTGATCTGGACCGCACTTTCGAGGAACGCGCGACCATCAACGGCAATGTGGTCAGCGAACTCGATAAGGCCTCGGAGCCGTGGGGCGTGAAGGTGCTGCGCTACGAGATTCGCAACATCAATCCGCCCCACGATGTGCTGACCGCGATGGAAAAGCAGATGCGCGCCGAGCGTGAGAAGCGCGCCGTGGTGCTGGCCTCGGAAGGCGAGCGCGATGCCGCCATCAACCAGGCGGAAGGCGACAAGCAGCGCGTGATCAAAGCCTCGGAAGCCAACAAGCAGCAGCAGATCAATGAAGCGGAAGGTCAGGCGGCGGCCATCATGTCCATCGCCTCGGCGACCGCCGAAGGCTTGCGCAGCGTCGCCAATGCACTCGGCGCCGACGGCGGCGCACAGGCCATGCAGTTGCGCATTGCCGAGCAGTACATCCGGGAGTTCGGTCAGTTGGCGCGGGACGCCAAGGGGACCTTGATTGTGCCGGCCAATCTTGCCGACATTTCTTCGATGATCAGTGTCGCAACCAGTGTGATTGCGAACGGCAAGAGCGCGCCGCCGGCCCCGACCGCGCGCGGCTGATGCCGCGCGCGTGGGAATGATGGCAGGCCGTCAGGCTTGCTTGGGCTTGCCAATCACGATGTGACGGGTGCCCTTCACGCCGCGACGGTTGTTCATTTCCTTGGCCAAGGCCGAGGCATGCACCATGACTGCGTCCTTGCTGCCGATATGGAAGCCGGTGATCGGCGCGTAGCCGCCTTCAATCACGTAGCGATAGCCACTCGGACCGGCCTGGTCCAGCTTGCACTTTTCGAGCTTGGTGACGTGGTAGATGGCCGGCGGGGTGCCCGACACGCTGTCCAGCTTGGCCTCGTCTATCTTCGGAATCGCACTCATGCTTGGTCTCCATCTGCGGCGCACCGCCGACGAGAACACCAAAGGCGTCGCTCTCGGCAGTGCAGGAACGCCCGCGCGTTCGCGCGGACAGGCATGCGGCTCTGTGGCCGACTCGTGCGGGGTGTTAGAGATCAGAAATCAAAGAGGCAAGCTCAGCTCGGTGAGTTTGGGCACTTCTTTTTTATATCTATCGACTCCCCTGCGTGCTGAACACTAACACGCGAATTCGGGGCCGGCCAGCGCGGAAAAAGCCTTGTGGAGCGGCGTGATCCGCACCACAAGGCGAGGCCATTTTCTCGGTGTTTACGCCACGTCTTCGTCGCGCACGAAACGGTCGAGAACGTTCTGCGTGAGACGCGCGACGTCGTTGTTGCCGTTGTTCCAGGGCAGGGCCTGACCCCAGGCGATCGAGCCCGTCGAGAACACTGCGCCGCCGGCGCGGCTCTTGAACAAAGTCATGTCGGCACGGACCTGGAAGTCCTGGGTGCCGCCCATGCCGGGCAGGTTGAAGTAGATTTCTTCACCGACGTGGGGGTAGTTGTCCGAGTGGCCGCTGGAGGCCGCCAGCAGGAAGGTGTCGGGCGGCGTGCCCCACATCAAATCGTAGCGGTCGAGTTCGAGGCCAGCGGCGCCGCCCAAGGCCAGGCCCTGGTCGCCGAACTTCTCCCCCACCCCTTCAAAGATGTAGGACACACGCGGGTCGTAGGAATCCGGCAGGCGCCGGTAGGGCTTGCTCTCGTCCATGCCTTCGCTGGTGAAGCCCACGCCCATGGACTTCTGCGGGGCGCGGCCGCGGTCACGCCAGATGCCGCTCTTCTCGCCGGTCGAGGCCAGGTAGTACTCGCCCGGCGCGGCCTGCCAGGCACGCGAGCCGGAATTGAGCTTGCGCACCTCCATGCACCAGGGCTCGTCGGCACGGAAACCCACCACCCAGTAATAGCCGTTGGCGCCGAGGTACATCACGCGCCCGCCACGGGCGAGATACTGGTCGGTGGCGTCCATCATGCGCTCCGAGTAGTACTCGGAGTGGGTGCCGTTGAGGACCACCTTATAGGGCGCGAGCAGGGCCGCACCCTCGCGGTCGAGGTCTTCGTCGGTGATGACGTCGAAGTCGTGGCCGCATTGCTCCAGCCACCAGACGATGGACATGTCCGCCGCGAACTGCCACGGCACGCCGGTCGCCGCCATGCGATGCCGCGGCCGCAGGCCCATGATCGGGCGCCGATAAGACGTGTAGCAGACACCCGCGCCGTCGGCGTGGTGGTCGTAGGTCGAAGCGCCGAATTCAGGGTGAGCGCCTAAGAAATAGTCGTCGTCGTGGAGGATGAGGCCGTGGCCGGTGATGGCTTCCACCACGCCCGGGTCGCCCAGCACGAAGCGCTCGTTGGCGTAGGCAAGATAGCTCGCGGTCGGCATCAGCATCGCGACCTTGGCGGTCGCGGTGGTCGGGCGCACGAAGAACGTGATGTGGTCTTCGACACCGCCGCCACGCAGGCGCGCCGCGTATACGCCGCTCTTCAAATCGGCCGGCACCGTCCAGCGCAGGGTCGGCTGCCAGCGGCAGTCGATGATGGCGTCGTCGTTGAAATAGATGCCGCCGTACTGCGCCGGGGCGAGGCGGAAGCAGTCGTCCTTGCCGCGCCAGTTCCAGCCGGTCATGGCCCGCACCGGGCGGTTGTAGCCCAGGCCATGCAGGCCGTGGGGGCCGGTGTCCTGCACGCGGTCGCCGATGCCATTGTCGGTATAGCCAGCGCTGGTATCCCAGTAGGCGACGGTGCTGGCGCCCTGCGGCGCCTGACCCTCTTTGAGACGTGCCAGCTCGGCAAGGCCCAAAGCGCCGGCCTGGATGCCGGGCCGGTCTATCTTGCCGTTGAACAGGCCTGTCACCACCGGGCCGTGGCCCGCGCGCTGGTCATGAAAGCCCGCCAGCAGCAGATCGGCGCCGGCGGCTTGTGGCGTCAACGCCAGTGCACCAGCGACGCGCGAACCGTCGTCCAGTTCCAGCAAAGGGCTCAAATGGCTGTTGTAAGCGTTGACCACCGCCTCCTGATAGAGCTCGACGGTGCCCTTGTCAGCGTCGTAAGCCGCTGCCACGAAATACCAGATGCGCGGCATCAAGGCGCGCTCGGCCGCCACTTCGTGCACCGCCTGGCCGTCACCGGCCCAGAATGACAGGCAGCCGCTCTCGTTGATGCCGAGGCCATAGCCCCGGCGGCTGGCGGCGTCGAACTGCGTGACCAGGCCCTGGCGGCCCTTGCCGGGCGTGGTGGCCCACACGAAGGCATGCACGGTGAAACTGCCGGCGGGCGTGAGCCGCCCGGCGGGGTCGGCCACGCGTACGAAACTGCCGGTCTGGGTGAACTGGGTGGTGAGCGCGACCGTGCCGCTCAAGCTCGACGCGATTTCGCGTTCGACGAAGCCCGGCCCGCCCGGCGCCATGTCGCCGTGGATGAGGCGCACCAGTTGCACTTCGGCGCTGGCGACGCCTTCGGCGCTGACCATGAACTGCACGGTCTCGCCCGGGCGCACGCTCAAGCTGTCGGCGTAGCCGGTGATGAAAGGTGTGTTGGCCATTACTTCGCTCCCCCGCTGCGCATGAGATCTTCGAGGTTGCGCAGGAACACCGCGTGCAAGGCCTCGTTCTGATCGGTGTAGACGACATCATCTATCGGTGTCGGATTGGAACCTTCGGTGACCGGCAGGCGGATGACCTGGAATTCACGACACGGCGTGCGCGAATACAAGGCATAGACTGGCGCACGGCGGAACATGTTGAGCAAACGCATCAAGGTGTCGCTGTGCTGGCCCAAGGGCCGACGACGGTGTTCCTCAATGAGGTCTTCGGTGATCAAGGGCCGCATCTCGGCCCGCAATTCTTCGTTGAAGCGCGCATAGACAAGAAGCTGGCGATCGGCCGGCAGGGAAGTGTTGGTCATGATGCCCTCGAAGAGACGACGCAAAGGGCGAGTATAACCGTGACGCGCGGCCATGCTGCGCCATCGGCGCGAATTCATCCATGCCTCGACACGGCTGCGAAATGTCAGACTGAAGCCTGACCCGCCCGAGAAGTTCCCCTGCGGCGGCCCATACAAGAAGTGCCTCTTCATGGTGGGTCAGACTTCAGTCTGGCATTCGAGAAAGAGCAATCCCGCGAGCAGGGCGAGTGCGGAAGTGGACTCGCGGCCAGCAAGCCGCGTAATGGTCAAAACGTCGGCGGCGTCGGCAGCAGTGCTTCGACCTGTTCCACAGCGCGATCGCAGGCCGGCGCGGCGCGTGGCATTTCGAGTTTGTCGGCGAGTTCCATCCTGCGCCCTTCGGCCTTGGCGCTGACGAGGTCGATGAGCGGTCGACAGGCGTCTTCCATCGCATCCTCGGCGTGCAGCAGGCGCGCATCGACTTCCAGACTCTCGGCATCGGCGCGGATGAGCCCGTCGACCACGCGGTTCTGACGACGAAACACCTGCTCGGCATAGGCCTTGAATTGCGCCCGGCTCATGCGCTCGACGCGACCATCGGGGTAATGCACATCGACGTTCGCGCACGCGCCGAGCAGCAACGGTGCGACCAGGCAGACGCTATGCATGATGTGCCTAAATCCGCCCATGACCCGACACCTCGTAGGCGCGCCGATGACGCGCCGCTCATTCGAGTATAGGTGAGCGCACTGGCGCCACTTCAGGCAAACGCCCGCGCCACGGCGTCTTGCGCGGCCGACCATTGCGCGACCAGTGAGCGGGCCGCCGCAAGCTGGCCCAAGGCCCGTGCGAGATTGTGCGCGCCGCGTGACTCGTAGCGGCTGGCATCCCAACCGAAATAATTCTCCTCCAAGGCATCGACCAGAAAGCGCACTGCGAGCTCGAGATGAATCTCAAGCGTGGCGGGTACGATGGCCGCCACTTCAGCGGCCGATACGAATGCGCGCGCCGCGGCGCCGTAGCCGCCCACGGCGGCGCTGAACAGCGGCAGCTCGAAACGCGCCAGCGGATCATCTTCGCGGCGCGGGTTGCACCAGGACCGTAGAGCGTCGCCAAGCTCGAGTGGCAGCGCCATGTGCGCGAGCGTGTCAAGATCGACCAGGCACAGCGCTTCGACGCCGTTGGCGTCAAACAGAAGATTGGAGATCTTGGGATCACCGTGCACGAGGCGCGGCGCGGTCACGAGCGGCGCCGCGTGGGCCTTGCGCAGTGTGTCTATGTGCGCGGTCGCGGCTTCGACTTCAGTGTGCAAGCGATGTCCTGCGGCCGCATGGAGCGCGGCATCGAGACGCCCACGATGGCGGGCGTAATCATGCACCGGCGGCCGCTCGGCGCGCAGCGCGTGGGGAAAATCGACAAGCGCTGAGTGAAAGCGCGCGAGCAGCGCGCCGGCGGCTTTGGCCTGGGCCGGCGTCGCGAGAAAATCAAAAGCACGGCCATCTATCCAGGTCATCACGCGCCAGCGTGCACCCTCGTGCTCGACCGCCAAGGCCTCGTCCCGCGTGCGCACGAGTTGCGGCGTAAAGAGACCACGCGCGGCGAGATGGGCGCATACCGTTTCGATGTTGTGATTGACGCCCGGCCCGAACACCGGGTGCAGGCGCTGCAAGGCGTACTGTTGACCGTCGCGCGTGGCAAGCTTGAGCGTAAGATTGACCAGGCCTTGAGTGATGTGCGTGATGCCCGTCACATCGAGCGCATAGTGCGTGAGCACCGCGTCGGCGGCGCGGCGCCAGGCGTGCGAGTCTGCGGATGTCACCTTGTCATGATTCCAGGGCTGTGAGTTGCGGGTGCGAGCATACCCTGTCGCGAGGCCACGCATGATGCTGGCACTGCGCCTTGCCTGTGCGTTGAGCCTGCTGGTGCTCGGCGGCTGCGCGACTGCACCGCCTGTAAAGGTGCGTGGCCCGAATAGCGCGCCGTGCCTGCAGGTCTTCATCGATGACGATGCACGCCTGGCCGCCGCCGCGATACACGACGCACAGAGCACGCCAGTCGCTGGCCATCCTTATCTGCGCGTCGATCGCCTGCTCGCTTCCTTGACCGATACCCTCGACGACGCCACGCAGCGCGAAGCGTGGCTGACCCGCGCGGCGGAGCTCGATGCGCAAGCGCGCGCCCTCGAACACGCGCGCCTGCCCACGCCGCCCGATGCCACCTACGAGGCGCGCTTGCAGGCGTGTCGACAATCGCTGCTCAGCGCCGTGCAACAGGACAACGCGGCGTGGCCGATGCTCAAGGCCGGCGCGCGCGTGGCGGACGACTACAGCACGCTGCGCCGTGCGCTCGGCGTGTATGCCTTGAGCTCACGCGTGGTGATGCGCGGCGTCGCGCGTTTGCAGCAACAGCACATGCCGCAGCGCCTGGACGCGGCCCGCGCCGATGCGCTGGCGGCCACGCGCTTCGCCCTGTTGCCCGCAGACGGCGCCGACAGCGCAGAACCCGCGCCCGCGCCGTGGAAAATGGACTCGCTCGGCATGCCGATTCTCTCCGCATCGCAACGCGCCTGGCTGTTCAGACACCACGCGCCTGAAATCGCCGTGTCGCTGGCCAGCGACGATGACTTGCCCGGTCACGTGCTGCGCAATCACGCGCCCTACCTCGACACCTCGCGCGCCACGCTCTACACGCAGCTGGCCTACACACGTTTCGACGGCCGCGTATTGCCGCAACTGGTCTACACGTGGTGGTTCGCGGCGCGCACCGCGCAATCGCGCTTAGATGCGCTGGCCGGCGCACTGGATGGTTTGAGCTGGCGCGTGACGCTCGATGTCGACGCTCAGCCACTCGCCTACGACGTGGCGCACAACTGCGGCTGCTATCACATGTTCTTTCCGACCGAGAGATTACGCGTGCGCACCCTGGCAGATGCAGGCACTGAGCCGCCGTGGATACCGTTCACCGTGCCAGTCGCATGGCCGGCGTCGCTGCGCGTGGTGCTGGCGAGTGGCACGCATTATGTCGAAGCCATCGCGCCAGCGGCGAGGTCCGTGCCCGCGCGGCACTATCAGATGCAGCCTTACGATGAACTGCGCAACATCGCACAGGACCAGACGCGCGTGAGTCTGTTCGATGCCGAGGGCTTGGTGCCGGGTTCGGCCCGCGGCGAACGCTGGTTTCTGTGGCCAATGGGCGTGGTCGCGCCGGGCAGCATGCGGCAGTGGGGTCGTCAGGCGACGGCCTTCGTCGGTCGGCGCCATTTCGATGACGCCCATCTTTTTGAGCGCTACTTCGTGCGCGCTTCGTCGAGCTCCGCGGCTGGCGAGGACTGAAGTTCCTGCTCGCGCCTGATTTGCGCATCGCGCGCCTCGAGTCGCAGACGCAAACGCGCCTGCTGCGCCGCTATCGACAGCGGGTTGTAGCGCGGCAGCACACTGCCATCGGCCGCCACGCCCTGCGGCGGAATATTACTCACGCGCAGCTGGCCGCCGGCATCGGTCCAGCAATAGAACCCGGCCTGCGCGTCCGCGCCTGCCAGCATTGCCAGGCCTGATATGAGCACAAGCTGCAGGCGCGAATTCATTCGCACTTGGAATCCCGCTAACTCAAACCTTGCGCAGCGCGTACAACTCGCGCTCGAGCTCGGCGATACGCGCATGGGCGGCATCGCGCTCGCGTGCGACCCGCGCAGTCTCGGCCAGCGCCTCGAACGACGCCTGCTCGGCGCGGCTGGCACGCTCGAGCGCGAGGCTGCGCTGCGCGGACAATAACTGCTCGCGACGTGAAGGCCCGAACAGGCGCGCCCACCAGCCGTCTTCTTCCGCGGCGGCGCCGCGCGAACTGTCGTCCACGTCGAACTCGGCGCGCAGCGCCACGAACTCGTCGCGCGCCAGATGGACTTCACCGGCGGTCTTCAAGGCGTCGAGCACTTCCATCTCGTGATCGGCGCTGAATTCCTCGGGCGGCGTGGCGCGTGCGATGGCAAGCAGCGCGCGTGCTTCATGAAAACCCGCCGCGCCGTCCTGAAAGCTGACGTCCATGGCCGTTCCTCTTGGTCAGAGTTTGCCGAAGCTGAGGTCCGCGCCAGCGTAATCCGCCTCGCTCGCGCTGCTGCACACCACCGCGACGTGCCCCGCGGCCGGCGCCAGATAGCGTGCCGCCACCGCGCGCAGGGCGGCGTGATCGGCCGCCAGCACGCGCGCACGGAAGCGCTCTCGAAACGCATCGTCACGGCCGTATAGCGCGTTGGTGAAGGCGCGCTCACATTCGCCGGACGGCGAGCGCGGCTGGTCGAGCGCGCGTATGGTGCCGAGCACCGCTTCTTCGAGGCGCTGTCGGTCGTCGTCCACCGCAAACCACGCCAGCGCGCGGTCGAAATCCTGCAAGGTCGCCAGCGCGCGCGGGTCGCGATAGGAGTAGAAACGGAACGTCGCGCTGTCGGTGTCGTAGCTCGCGCCCGAACCATAGGCGCCGCCCTTCTCGCGAATCTCGCCGTGCAGGAAGCCGTCCTGCAGGTAACGACCCAGCACCGCCAGCAAGGGCGCGTCGGGATGATCTTCAGCCACCGCCGCGTAGGCCTTGGCCGAGAAATTGACTTGCGAATTGATCAACCAGCCGTTGCAGGCCGCCGGCTCGTCGATGCGCGCCACGAAGGGGTCGCACAGCGGCGCCACGGGTGCACCGACCCGCGCGGCCAGCACTTCCGCGCCGTCCAGCACCGCCGCATCACCAAACAGCGCGACGCGACGCGGCGCATGACGCAGCTTGTCACGTATCGAAGCAAACAGAGCGAACAGCCTGTTCAACGCGGCGTCGTCATCGGCCGCCGCCAGTTCTTTCAAAATGCGATGGGCGCCGGGGCCGTCCCACAGATCGTCGAGCGCCGCGCCGACCGAAAAGCCGCGTGCGGCGCTGATCACCGCCAGTTGATGGCCGCGGTCGGTCAGCGACTGCTCGGCCTCGGCGCGCGATTGCATGAGCAGTTCACCGAGATGTTCGATTTCATCGAAACGCGCGCCGTCCAGCATCTCGTTGACGATGGCGATGACTTCATCGCGCTTGCGCGCCAGGCCCTTGCCGGTGATCACAAACCAACCACGCAGGTCACCGCCCGCTATCGGCGCGCGCGCCATGGTATTGGTGCCGAAATTGCCGGACAGCGCGCGGCGTGTCTGCACCGCCAGGTAGTCTTCGTCACCGTGGCCGAACTCGGTCAGGTATTCCGACAGCAGCGGCAACACGCGCAATTCATCGGCGGTCAAATCGGGCAGGTCGTAGACCAGCTGCATGCGGAAGATGCCGTTGGCCGCGCAGTCGTAGCGGTGCACTTCCACGCCGTGATGCTGGCTGAGCCTGGCGCGCGGCGCCGGCGTCGGCGCCGGCACGTCGGCCAGCGTCACGCGCGGCAGGACATCCGGGTCGTCAACGCGCGACTGACGTTCACGCAGCGCCGCCGCCTGTTCGAGCAAACGCTGGCGCGCGCTGTCATTCAATTCACCGGCCAGCGCGACAAGACGCGCCGTCTCGCGCGCTTCATCACGCTCGGCCTTGGCCGCATCGGGCGCCATGGTCACGCGCACGCGGTGACTGTTGGCAAGCAGCAGGCGACGCACGAGGCCGGCGACAAAACCCGGCGCGCGAATTTCGCGACGCAGGGTGTCGAGCACGCGGTCGAGTTCCAGCAGACGCGCCGGATCGCGGCGATACATGGCGGCCGGCATCACGCGCCCCATGAGCTGCAGGCCGAAAGGATAGCTGCCGCCGCCGATGTCACGCTGCGCCATCTCGATGCGATCGAGCACGGCGTCGAGCGTGGCGGCATCGACACCATCGCGCGCCACGCTTTCGAGCACCTCGAAGATGCCCTGCTCGAGCGCCTGGGCGTGCTGCACATCGCTGCCCTCGACACCGCACACGAACACCAGTTGGCGCGCCGCGTCGTCCACGCCGCACAGCTCCGACGGCGCGTCGGCGAGTTCTGTGGTCTCGAGGAAATGCCGCAGCGGCGAGGCGCTGTGTTCGAGCAGGATGGACGACAGCAGATGCGCCTGTACGACGTCATCGGCTTCGGCCGCTTCGCCGAGCAGCCACGCCCACACGATGTGCGTGGCGCGCTCGCCTTCGTCTTCCGCCGCGTAGTGCACGTCCGCGCTGCGCGGCGCGCTGAAGCGCGGCTGCAGGGGGCTCATGATCACGCCATCGGGACGTTGGAAATGCGCCAGCACCAGTTCAGCAATCTGCTGCTGATGCTCGCTCTCGGGAAAGCTGCCATAGGTCATGAACACCGCGTTGCCGGGGTGATAGTGACGGGCATGGAAGTCACGCAGGGCGGCGTGCGTGAGATCGGGAATGGCCAGCGGTTCGCCGCCGCTGTTGTGGCGATAGACGGTGTCGGGGAACACCGCCGCGTGCAGATGATGGTAGAGCTGCGACAGCGGTGCGCTCATCGCGCCCTTCATCTCGTTGTAGACCACGCCGTGGAATTCCAGCGGCGGCTGGTCGTCGCGCGCTTCATCGCGCATTTCGAGGCGCCAGCCTTCCTGCGCGAAATCGAGCGGATGGAGATTCGGGAAGAACACCGCGTCCAGATACACCTTGAGCAGGTTGTCGAAGTCCTTGCGGTTCTGGGTGGCGAACGGATAGGCGGTGCTGTCGCTGCCGGTGAAGGCATTCATGAAGGTGTTCAAGGAACGACGCAGCATCATGAAGAACGGGTCGCGCACCGGGTAACGCTGGCTGCCACACAGGGTGGTGTGTTCGAGAATATGCGCCACGCCGCTCGAATCCTGCGGCAGGGTCGGCAGCACCACCATGAAGGCGTTGTTGGCGTCGTTGCAGGCAAAATGCAGATGGCGCGCACCGGTGGCGGCGTGCTGGTATTGCCGCAGCTCCATGCCGAGCGAGCTGATTTGCGTGGTGGCCGTCAGTTCAAACAGAGGTGTGGACATCGTTACTCAATTCAATTGTGCGTTCACGGCGCCGCGCATTCATGCAATACGTGCAAGCGCGGCGCGCAGTTCAGTCAGGGAAGCAATTTCGGCCTGCGGACGCAGGTAGTCGTCGGGCCACGGCTCGCCGTCGCGGTTCAACCATACGCTCGGCAGCGACGCGCGCCTGGCGCCTTCGATATCGTACAGCGGCTGATCGCCCACATGCACTGCGCGCGCCGACGTCACGCCCGCGCGCGCCAGGGCCACTTCGAACATGCGCGGGTCGGGCTTCTGCACGCCGGCTTCAGCGGGCGAGATGCAAAAAGCGAAATAGGGACTGACGCCGGCGACTTCAAGGTCGGCATTGCCATTGGTGAGCGCGACCAAGGTGTGATCGCGCGCGAGGTCCGACAGGCACGGCAGCACGTCGTCGAACAGCGTTACCACGCTGCGTTCGCGTACGAACAGTTCAATGCCGGGTGCGGCGAGCGCCGGGTCGTAGTCAAAGGCCGCCAGTTGTTCGCGCAACGCCAGCAGGCGCAGCGCGGTGAAGTCGTGGGCGACCTCGGGATGGGTGTTGGCCAGCTCCCAGCGCCAGCGGCGCAGGGATTCGTTATCGTGCGCGGCCGCCAGGCGCGGTGCGTGCTCGACTATCCACGCGTGCTGAAGCTGCTCGGCGCGGATCAGCGCCGGTCGCGCGTCCCACAGGGTGTCATCGAGATCGAAGGTAATCACTTCAAACATCGTGGCCGCTCTTGGGGCTATGGACAAAACACCGCGCAGGTCGGCAGCGGCGCACGCAGGCTATAATTCGGCACCGGCCGCAATGAAGGAACCGTCAATGCCATCGTTTGATGTCGTATCTGAAGTCGACAAACACGAACTTTCCAACGCCGTCGATCAAGCCAATCGCGAAGTCGGGCAGCGCTTCGATTTCAAGGGCAGTAAAGCACGGGTCGAGCGCGACGAGTACAAGTTGACCATCATCGCCGATGGCGAGTTTCAAGCCAAGCAACTGCTGGAGATCCTGCAGACCCGACTGGCCAAGCGCGGTATCGATATCGACTGCCTGGAGGTCGGTGACTTCGCTTCGAACATCGCCGAGACGCGCCTGCCGGTGACGGTGCGCGAGGGCGTCGATGCAGACACCGGGCGCAAATTGAACAAGCTCATCAAGGACAGCAAGATCAAGGTCACCTCGCAGATGCAGCAGAACCAGCTGCGGGTGACCGGCAAGAATCGCGACGATTTGCAGGCCGTCATTGCCTTGATCAGGAACGCCAAGCTCGGCGTGCCCTTCCAGTTCACCAATTTCCGCGACTAGGCCCCCCATGCAGCAGAGCGAACAGCGCTTCCGGTGCCCGTATTGCGGCGAGCGTATCAGTGTGCTGGTCGACCCATCGGAAGAATCGCAGGATTACATTGAAGACTGTGAGGTTTGTTGCCGGCCGATTTCACTGCACGTTGAAATCGACAGCGATGAGCACGTGCGCCTGGTGGCGCGCCGTGGCGATGATTGAAGCGCGGCGGACATGAGCGCCGCCGAGCTGTCCTTGCTGTTCGGTGGCGGCCTCGTGATCGGCCTGTGGTGGTGGAGCATGCAGGCTCACGATCGCGTCGACTTCATCAGTCGCGAGGTGTGCAAGGATCTCGACGTGCAACGCCTCGACGAGGCGGTGTCATTGCGACGCATCGGCCTCGCGCGCACCGAGTACGGGCTCATGCTGGAACGGGTGTTTCGTTTCGAATTCAGCGTCAATGGCGCGGACCGGCGCCGCGGCGAGATTTGCCTGCACGGTGAGCTGCCGTACTGGGTGCATCTCGATCACCCGGACGGCGATATCCATATCGATTTATCGACGCGCGCCTGAGGCCGGCGAGCGGCCGTGGCATGCGGCCCTGTTCGGGCCTATTCGCCGCGCCGGAGCTTGTCTGACAGCTCGTTGATCAAGGCCTGGTCATGGGCCTTGGCGGCGGCGCGCACCGCTTGCGCACGTTGCTTGATGCGATCGAGCTGCGCGCGTTGGCTGGCAAGGATGCTGCGTTGCGTATCGCTGTTCTCGGTTTCGTGCTGCTCCTGCAACCATTCGTCGAGTTCGCTCTTGAGATCGGCGCGCACGCGCTCTTCATGCACGCGGTGCGCGGCGAGGTCGCCCGCTGACGCCACCGCGGCCGCCTGCGCGTCGGCCTGCGCGCGTTCGCTGGCGGCAATCTGCATGGCGACGTGGTGCGCCTGGGCTTCAAGTTCGCGCAGGTTGGCATCGGCCGCGCGGGCGTCACTGTCAGTGGCCTTGGAGCCACGTTTCAGATCGGCGATTTCATGCTCTATTTCGCGCTGTTGCTGCACGGCGGCCTGCTTCTCGCGCTGCGCCAGTTCCAGCGCCAGGCGCAGGCGCCGCGCGTCGGCTTCCAGGCGTTCGCGCTCGAATCGCATCTCCGCCTCTTCCTGCATGCGCTTGCGCGCGTGCGCGTCCTTGAATTCGGCGACGATTTGTTCAGCTTCGGCAGCGGCGGCGCGCCGCGCGGCTTCGGCGGCTTCGCGTTCGCGGCGGGCGCGTTCAAGCTCGGCGGCGTTGCGCGCCAGCTCTTCTTCCAGCTGCCGTCTCTCGGTCTGCACCTTGTGGCGCAGTTCCTCGCGCAGCTTGGTTTCGAGGGCAAGCTGCTGTTGCTCGCGCATTTCAGCTTCGCGCGCGCTGGCCTGCTGCACTTCCTCGAGACGCCGCTGGTAGTCACGCGCTTCAGCGAGGCGCGTGCGCGATTCCTCGGCCTGCGCGCGCACGCGCTCCTGTTCTTCCCGCAGTCGCACTTCGGCATCGGCTTTCTGGCTTTGCAGGCGCCGCAGTTCTTCGGCCTGCCAGGCATAGCTTTCGCGCAGCTTGCGCTCTTCTTCCTGCAGGCGGCGCTCCATTTCCGCGCGCACCTGTTCGACACGCTCGCGCTGCGCTTCCCGCTCGGCCTGCACTTGGGCGTCGGCCTCGGCCTTGGCCCGTTCGATCTCGGCCTTGATGCGCTGCGCCTCGGCCAGTTCGCGGCGCGCGGCCTCGGCCACGGCGGCTTCCGCTTCGGCGCGCGCCTGCTCGAGTTGTTCACGCACGCGCTGTGCTTCGGCGGCCTCGCGCTGGGCGGCCTCGGCGGCCGCTTCGGCGGCGGCGGCACGCGCGGCTTCCAGTTCCGCCTTGAGTCTCTCGGCCTCGGCCATTTCGCGGTCGGCAGCGGCTGCGGCTTCGGCACGGGCCTGTTCCAGCACTTCGCGCATGCGTGCGGCGTCGGCACGCTCGCGCTCGGCAACGGTCGCGGCCAGCGTCTCGGCCTCGGCTCGGGCCCGTTCAATTTCGGCTTTGAGTCTCTCGGCTTCGGCCTGGTCGCGCGCCGCATTGGCGGCCGCTTCGGCTTCGGCCTGCGCACGGGCGCGCTCGAATTCTTCTTTCATGCGCAGCGTCTGCTGCGCCTCGCGCTCGGCCGCGGCAACGGCGGCGGCGGCCGCGGCATCCGCCTGGGCGCGGGCGCGCTCAAGTTCTTCCTTGAGGCGCTGGGATTCCTGCGCATCGCGTTCAGCGGCAGCGGCGGCCACGGCCTCGACTTCGGCGCGGGCGCGCTCCAGTTCTTCCTTGAGGCGCTGCGCTTCCAGGGTTTCACGTTCGTTGGCGGCGCGCACCGCGGCGGCGGCGGCTTCGGCCTCGGCGCGGGTGCGTTCGATTTCCGCCTTGAGTCTCTCGGTCTCGGCCTGATCGCGCGCGGCGTGGGCGGCGGCAGAGGCTTCCACTTCGGCTCGCGCGCGTTCCAGTTCTTCCTTCAGGCGCTGCGCTTCGCGGGCCTCGCGCGCGGCGGCATCAGCGGCCGCGGTGGCAGCGGCTTCGGCCTCGGCCCGCGCTGTTTCGATTTCGGCGCGCAGGCGGTCGGTTTCGGCCTGGTCGCGCACGGCATGGGCGAGCGCGGCTGCTTCGGCTTCGGCCCGCACACGCTCGAGTTCATCTTTCAGGCGCTGCGCTTGCAAGGTTTCGCGCTGCGCAGCGGCGACCGCGGCAGCGGCAGCCGCTTCGGCTTCCTGGCGGGCGCGTTCGACTTCCGCCTTGATGCGCTCGCTGTCGGCCTGATCGCGCACGGCATGGGCAGCGGCGGCGGCTTCCGCTTCGGCGCGCGCCTTCTCCAGTTCTTCCTCGAGACGCCGCGCCTCGGCGGCATCGCGCTGCGCGGCGGCGACCGCCGCGGCCTGCGCTTCGTTGCGCGCCTGTTCGATTTCGGCCTTCAGCCGTTGCGCTTCGGCGAGTTCGCGACGCGCCACCTCGGCGGCCGCCTGGATGCGCTTTTTCTCGGCGCGCAGCTTCTCCGCCGCGCGACGTTCAACCTCGGCGCGCTGCCGTTGCATCTCGGCCGCGACGCGCTGCCTTTCGGCCTCGATCTTCTTCTCGGCTTCCTGCTCGGCCTCGCGGCGCGCGGTCTCGGTTGCGATACGCAGCGCTTCGGCCGCTTCGGCCACCGCGGCCGGATCTCTGTGGCGACCGGCGACCACCGCGCTGGCATCAGCAATGCGCATGTCAGCGATGGCGATCTCGACGCCGAGCGCGGCGGATTTCACCGCCGGGTCAGCGCCACGCTCAGCGTCGGTGCGCTGCGAGGTCGGCACCGGCACAACCGACAGGCCGACGGGCGCGAGCGCATCGTCGTGCAGGGTCATGTCGAGTTCGTCTTCGACGCTGGCGGGCGGCGGCGCGGCGACCGGCGCGGCCCCGACCAGCGCCTCGTAGCGCATGAGTCCGCCTTCAAGGTAGTGCACGTCGAAGCCACGCTCGGCGAGCAGGAAGGCGGCCACCGCGCTGCGCTCACCGGTGTCGCAATACACGACGTAGGTCAGCTTGGTATCGAGCCGACCGGAATGCATGCGCAGCGTATTGAGCGGATGGTTGACGCTGCCCTGGATGCCGTCACGCTGGAATTCCTCGGGAAAGCGCACGTCCAACCACACTGCCGGCTTGGTGGCGAGTATCGCCTCGCCTTCCTGGCGCGAGACGCCGCTCAGGAGCGGCTTCTGAATCAGCTCGACGAACGCTTCCTTGGGCAGACGCACCAGTTGGCCGTCGCACAACATGCGCACACTGGCGTTGCGGTTCGAGCCCGCCACCAGCGCTTCTTCACCGAAGGTGTCGCCGGGCCCAATCAGGGCCAGGCGGTAACCGGGCGCGGTGGGGCCGGCGCTGCGCAGCACCTCGCAGCGGCCCTGGGCAATGATGTAGTAGTAATCGCCAGGCTCGCCCTGGGCGACAACGACGTCGCCTTCGTGCACGTCGAGCTCTTCAAACAGGCTGAAGATGCGGTGGATGTTCGATGCCGGCAGATGCGAAAAGAGCTTCGACTGCAGCATGCGCGTCATCCAGTCGCCGCCGTCCTCGTCATCGGAATCGAGTTCGTTGACCTGCATCGAGCAATAACTGCCGGAGGTGTCGGCGCCATCGGCCGCCTGCAGACGGTCGATGAGGTCGCGCGCGACCCGCAACACGCTGACATCGGTCTCGGCGCGGGCGGTCATCTTGCGCGGCTGCAGTTGGGCGACGGGGTGAGCGGCGGCGGCGGTGCCGCCGGTCAGGCGCTGTACGACCTGGCCGGCGCTGCGCATTTCCAGGCGCCCCTCGAGCAGGTAGATGGCGTAGGCGTCACGATCGCCTTCCTTGAACAGGATGTCGCCGCGCCGGTAACGCAGCACTTCGGCCTGGTCCATCACCTGCGCACGGCTGGCCGCCGTCAGCGAGGCCATGGGCACCAGCGCATCGACGAGGCTTTCGAATTTAGTTTCCACTGCCGACATCAGGGTCACGCATGGGTACCGGGCATAGCGATGTTATTAGTATGGGTCGGGCCGACTGTGCAGCCGCGCCGGGAGGCTCGGTCTAGCCTATCGCTACAGCGGCAGCGCTTCCCGTCCGGTCCAACCCAAATGTGAATACCGTCACGAGAACCATGAGTTGTTTGCTCGGTTTTGTGACGGAGCCGAGGTTGCGGAGACTTGCCTGTCCCGGCTCGGCATGGAGTCATGATGGTCGGCGCAGGCGTTACCCTGGTCCCATTCATGGGCCGACTGAGGCGCGCGACACCACGACCGCCACGCCGCCGAATCAGCGTAGAATGCGGCCAGTCAAGCCAGCCCAGGAAGCGAGTCGTGGTCAGCGAGGAGACAAAGTCGGTACAACGTCGCATCCTCGAGTTGCAGACCGAGCATCGCGATCTGGACGAAGTGGTGAATACGCTCTCGAACCGCATCGACGTCGACCAGCTCCTTCTGCGGCGCATGAAGAAGCGCAAATTGCAGCTCAAGGACCAGATTGCCCGCTTGAAGAGCCAGCTCATCCCCGACCTCGACGCCTGATCTGGGCGGCGGGCCGGATATTTCAGCAGCGAACTCGTCATGGCCGTAGATCAAGAATCACTCAAATCCCGCTTCAGTTATCTGGTTCCGCTCAACAAGCTGCCGGCTGACCGCCAGGCCCGGCTGCTGGCTCAATCGGAAGTGATTGAGCTGCGTAAAAAAGACATCCTGTTCAGGCAGGGTGATCGAGACGACTTCACCTACTACGTGCTCGAAGGCGATCTCGAGATGCTCGCCGACGAATCCCTCATCAAACGGGTTAGCGGCGGCGACGGCGCATCCTTTCAGCCGCTGGCGCAACTTCAGCCGCGACAGATGACGGCGGTCGCAAAAACCAAGGCCAGCGTGCTGCGCGTGCGCCGCTCGCTGCTCGAACAACTGCTGAGTCTCGACGTCCCCGAGCACGACAACGCCCTGCCAGACGGCGTGGAAGTCGAGGAAATGGAGGTCGAGCACAGTGCGGACTGGCTCATGACCTTGCTGCAGTCGGAGCTCTTCACCCGCATCCCGCCGTCCAATATCCAGGGTCTGCTCGACACCCTCGAACCCATCGAGGTCAAGGCCGGCGACGAGATCATCAAACAGGGCGAACCGGGCGAGTACTACTACGCCCTGCAACGCGGCACCTGCGAGGTGGTGCGCAAGGGCAGCAACAAGCGCGAGATTCGCCTCGCCGAACTTGGCCCCGGCGACACTTTCGGCGAGGAGGCCTTGATCTCCGGCGCGCGGCGCAACGCCACGGTGCGCATGACCTCCGACGGCGAACTGGCGCGCCTGACCAAGGCCGATTTCACGCGCCTCATCAAGGCGCCGCTGCTGACCGCCGTCAGCCGCGCCGAGGCCGAGGCACGTGTTGCAAGCGGCGCACGCTGGCTGGATGTGCGCTTCGAAGACGAGCACGGCCATAACGGCCTGCCCGGCAGTCTCAATATCCCCCTGGGGGTACTGCGCACACGCGCTGCCGAGCTCGATGACGGCGGCCGCTACGTGGCCTATTGCGACAGCGGCGGCCGCAGTTCGGCGGCGGCGTTTCTGCTCGCCGAACGCGGTTTCGACGTGTGTTACGTGGAGGGCGGCGCGGTCGATGAGCCGCTTGCCCCCCCATCCGCGCCTGGCGCCCCTGCTGCCCCGGCAGCCAGCCCGACGCCGGCCCCACCGCCCACGGTCGCGCCGCCGGTGGTATCGACCAGTGCACCGGTGGTCACTGCCGCGCCGCCGCCGGCCGAGCTCATGCTGGAAGCCGCGGCGCGCGCCTCGTCGCTGGGCGCCGAAGTGGCCAAGGCCGATCTGACCATCGAACAGGCGCAGAAAATGATGGCCGAGGCCCAGGCCATGAAGGCCGAGGCCGAGCGCTACGTGGCGGACAAGCTCGAACGCGAGCGGGCCCGTCTCAGCAACGAACTGGCGGAACTGCAGCACAAGGTCAGCGAAGCGGAAGGTTTGAAAGCGGCGCTGGGCGCACGCGAGCAGGCTGCCCAGGCCGAAGCCGCGCGTCAGCAGGCCGAGGCGGCCGCCCGCGAGCAGGCCGTGCGCGCCGAGCTCGAGCGTCGCCAGGCCGAAGCCGTCGCGCAGGAACAGGCGCTGCGCGCTGAAATCGAACGCCGCCAGGCCGAGGTTGCCGCACGCGAGCAGGCCACGCGCCGCGAACTCGAACAGCAGCAGGCCGAAGCGGTGGCGCGCGAGCAGGCCGCGCGCGCCGAACTCGAACGCTTGCAGGCCGAGGCCAGTCAGCGCGAACAGGCCGCCCGCGCCGAGCTCGAGCGCCTGCGCGCCGAAGCCGCCGCGCGCGAGCAGGCCGCCCACGCCGAACTCGAACGGCAACGCGCCGAGGCCGCCGCGCGCGAACAGGCGGCTCGCGCTGAACTCGAACGCCAGCAGGCGGAAGTCGCCGCCCGCGAACAGGCCAGCCGTGAAGCGCTGGCGCGCCAGCAGGCGGAAATTGCCGCCCAGGCCCGCGCCCAGGAACTGGAATTCGAGGCGCGCACGGTCGATCTGCATCAACGCATGGAAGAAGAAGCGCGACGCCTGAACGAGCGACTGGCCGAAGCTGAGCGTGTGCGCGGCGAACTCGCCGCCCAGCAGCACGTCGCCCAGCAGGCCGAAGCCGCGCGCCACAGCCTGGCCGAAGAGCAGGCGCGCATTCAGCAGGAAGCCGCCGCGCTCAATCACAAGCTGGCCGAAGTCGAACAACTCAAAACCACGCTCGAACGGCAGCAGCGCGCCAGTGAGCTGGAGGTCGCCAGCCGTCAGCGTTTGCAGGAACAGCAGCAACGCATCGAACAAGAGGCGGCGCTGTTGACCACGCGCCTTGCCGAAGCGGAAAAGCTCAAGGCCACCTTGCTCAAGCAGCAGGCCCTGGCCGAGCAGGAAGTGGCGCGCGAACACGAGGAAGTGGACCAGCGCCTCGCCGCCCTGGAACAAACCGCCGCCGCGCGCCTGCGCGAGGAAGAACAACGACTCGCCGAGCTCTATCAGCAGCAGGCCGACCGCCTCGAATCGCTGCAGGCCGGGCGCGAAGCGGAACTGCGCGACGCGCTGCGCAAGGAACTGGCGGCGGAACGCGGCAAATTCGAAATGGCGGTGTCCCGCGCCACGGCCGAGCTTGAGCGCGCGCGCGAAGAACGCGCGGCGGCCATCGCCGCCAAGGAAGCCACCGCCGCCGAAGCGCGCCGCATGATTGAGGACTACAAGCGGCAACAGCAGGCGCTGCTGGCCGAACAACAGACCATCTTCGCGCGTGAACGCGAAAAGCTGCGCGCCGAAGCAGAACGCATCGACAAGCTCAAGGCCGAAGCGATGCGCGTGCGCAGGGAAGCCGAAGCCTACAAGGCCGCCGCCGAAAGGGAACTGTCGGAAGCGCGGCAACGACAAGCGGCCACCAGCAATGCCGGCGCACGTCGCGAAATCGACGATGCCATCAACGAAATCCAGGAACGCGCGTCAGCCGCCAATCGCGAGCTCAACCAGGCCATCGAGGCGGAGACCGCGATTGTCAGCGCCGCCGAAGAGCACGAGGACGAACTCGAACGCACCTACAACACCGCCACCGAGATCAATCAGCTCCTGCACAAGGAATTGAAGGATTGGGTGGGTGAACACGAGGAAGCGCAGGACTCCCATCTGCAGCGTGAGATCCTCGCGCGTCAGAAGGAAATGGTGGAACGCATCCGTGCGCGCGCCGCAGCCGCCAAGGCCGAGCAGAAGCAACGGGCGCAGGACATGCTGGACGAGATTCAGCTCCAGCTCACGCAGGGCAAGTAAGACCTCGCAGCCGCGAGGCTCAGGGCGTGGCCGGCTGTGCGGCGGTCAGCGCCGCCAATTCCGCACGCAGTGATTCGAAGCGTCGGCGCGCGGCCGCCTGGCCGGCCTCGTCGAGCTGACCACGCGCCATCTCGGCATTGATCTCGGCGACCGTCAAACCGCTTTGCGCGGCCAGTCGAAACCACGCCCAGGCTTCCAGCATGTCGGCCTCCACGCCGTCACCATTCATATAACAGGCGCCAAGCGCGTTCTGCGCGGCCGGCAGGCCGGCGCGCGCGGCCGTGGTCCACAGCTTGATGCTGGCGGCGACGTCGCGCGGCACGCCGCCCTGGCCGCGACGAAACAGAATGCCAAGATCGGAGGCGGCGCTGCTTTCACCGGCCGCAGCGGCCTTTTCCCACCAGTTGCGCGCCTTGCCGTAATCACGCTCGACGCCCATGCCGCGGAAATACAGGAGACCGAGTTCGTGCGCGGCGCGCATGTCGCCCTGCTGCGCAGCGCGCTCGAACCACTCGCGGGCCTTGAGGGCGTCCGCCTCCACACCCTCACCACGCAGATACAACAATGCAAGATTGTGTTGCGCCTTGTTCATGCCTTGCTCCGCGGCGCGTCGATACCACGCCGCCGCTTTGCCTGGATCGGCAATCACGCCCCACCCTTTCTGGTAGGCAACACCGACATAGAACTGCGCCTGCGCTTCACCCTGATTCGCGAGCGGCTGCAGTTGGCTCATGGCCAGACCGTAATCGCCGCCACGAAAAGCCGCCAGGCCGCTGGCGAGATCAGCATGTGCCAAGGCGCTCGTCATCACCCCCAGAAGGGTAGCGATCATCAACAGCGTCATACGCACGAACGCCCCGGATGGTGATTGAATCCTGGTGTCGACCATGTTTTACAATGGCCGCGAACTTCCAACATTTGTGGGCGACATGTCGAACCAACGATTTTCCGGCACTGATACGTACATCGTAACCGAAGACCTCATGATGGCCGTCAATGCCGCCGTCACTCTGCAGCGGCCGCTGCTCGTCAAGGGCGAACCGGGTACCGGCAAGACCATGCTCGCCGAGGAAATCGCGCGCTCACTCGGTCGCCCGCTGATCCCGTGGCACATCAAGTCCACCACCAAGGCCGCCCAGGGCCTGTATGAATATGACGCCGTCGCGCGCCTGCGTGATTCGCAGCTCGGCGACAACAAAGTGCATGACATCTCGAACTACATCGTCAAAGGCAAACTGTGGGAGGCCTTTGAAGCCGACGGCCAGCCGGTGTTGCTGATTGACGAAATCGACAAGGCCGACATCGAATTCCCGAACGACCTGTTGCTCGAACTCGACCGCATGGAGTTCTATGTCTACGAGACCAAGCAGGTGGTGAAGGCCAAGACCCGCCCGATCATCATCATCACCAGCAACAATGAAAAGGAACTGCCGGACGCCTTCCTGCGTCGCTGCTTCTTTCATTACATCCAGTTCCCCGATCGCGACACCATGGATGCCATCGTTCGCGTGCATTACCCGGACATCAAGAAGCACCTGTTGGCCGAGGCCCTGGAATGCTTCTTCGAACTGCGCGATATCCCGGGCTTGAAGAAGCGTCCGTCGACTTCGGAACTGCTGGACTGGATCAAGCTCCTGGTGGCCGAAGACATTCCGCCGGAAGCGCTGCGCGAGAAGGACACCCGTCGCGCCATTCCCAAGCTTTACGGCGCGATGCTGAAGAACGAACAGGACATGCACCTGTTCGAGCGCCTGGTGTTCATGTCGAGGCGCACTGGTGCTAACTGAACTCTTCTACAAGCTGCGCAAGGTGCAGATACCGGTGTCGATCACCGAGTATCTGACCTTGATGGGCGCGCTCGAAGCGCGCGTGTGCGGGTTCAGCATCAACGATTTCTACTACCTGTCGCGCGCGACCCTGGTCAAGGACGAGCGCTTCTTCGACCGCTTCGACCAGGTGTTCGGTGAGCACTTCCGCGGTCAGGAGATGTTGTTCGATCACCTGCTCGGCGAGATTCCGCTCGAATGGCTGAAGAAGCAGAAAGAGCTCAATCTGACCGAAGAAGAAAAAGCGCAGATAGAAGCGCTGGGTGGCTGGGACAAGCTCATGGAGACCTTGCGCAAGCGTCTCGAAGAGCAGAAGAAGGCCCACCACGGCGGCAACAAGATGATAGGCACCGGCGGCACTTCGCCGTTTGGCGCCCATGGCTACAATCCCGAAGGGGTGCGCATCGGTCAGGAAGAAGGCCGCCAGGGCCGCGCCACCAAGGTGTGGGAACGACGCGATTTCAAGAATCTCGATGACTCGGTGGAGCTCGGCACGCGCAACATCAAGCTCGCATTGCGCAAGCTGCGCCGTTTCGCGCGCGAAGGCGCGGCCGATGAGCTGGATTTGCCCGACACCATTCGCTCGACCGCGCGTAACGCCGGCCTGCTCGACATCAAGATGGTGCCGGAACGGCACAATGCCACCAAGATTCTGTTGTTCCTCGACGTCGGCGGTTCGATGGACCCTTACGTGCGGGTGTGCGAGGAACTGTTCTCCGCCGCGCGCAGCGAGTTCAAGCATCTCGAACACTACTACTTTCATAACTTCCTGTATGAGACGGTGTGGCGCGACAACAGCATGCGCGCCAACGTGCGGGTGCCGACCCAAAAGGTCATGCACACCTACGGCGCCGATCACAAGATTGTGTTCGTCGGCGACGGCACCATGAGCCCTTACGAGATCATGGCGGTCGGTGGCAGCGTCGAACATTGGAATGAAGAAGCGGGCGCGACCTGGATGGCGCGCCTGCTGGCGGTGTTCCCTTACGCGGTATGGCTCAATCCACAGGCGGAAGAATACTGGGGCCATATCCCGTCCATCGGCATGGTCAAGGAGCTGCTCTCGGACCGTATGTTCCCGCTTACCATTGATGGCCTGGAACGGGCCATGAAGGCGCTGAAGAAACAGCACTGACAGCCTCGCGTGTCGCCACCAGGGGACGGTGGTCGCGAGCATCGCTTGCAAGCGAAAGACAAGCGCTGCGCGGCCGCTATCGGCTTGGATGCGCTCGCGCACGAGCCGCGAGCCTGCCCGCTACGGGAGAAGGCGTCGCCAACGAGAGACAAGCTGCGCACTCGGTTGAAGGATTGACTGCGGGAGCGGGGCGAACCCCGTCACAGAACGTCGCTGGAAACATCTACCGGTTCTCATTCCTGGGCGCGCCCAATCGCGCCAACAGCCTGTGGAACGCTTGTTGCTTTGGAGACCGGCGAAGACATTCGAGCCACGGAGCCGACCATGAATGCAATAAAGAAGCTGAGCCAGTCCGCCCGATTCCACGGATACCGGGATCTGAATGGCGAATACATTCCGTTCGAGACCGCCGACGAAGTATTTAGCCGCGCCCGCGCCATCGGCGCCCGCGTGCTGTTGCGCCTGGCCCTGACCGAAAAGCAGGAGCTGACCGGCATCTTCTACACCAACGATCATTCGCTGAGTTCCTGAGCGGGCCTCACGCCCGCAACAGCCAAATAAAATAACGCTATCGCTACACAAATTTTTTGATGCTCGAGCCGTCCCGCCGTGACGGGACGCTGGCCAAGGACGGCCCCATCCGACAAGCTGGTCGCAGGTTTCACGCCGAGGCTCAGCGCTTGCTCGCGACTGCCCACGCCCACCGCACACGATATCGACTGACGGGACTCGCGCTGCTGGTGTCGAGCTTGGTCGGTTGCAAGACCGACAGCGGCGACTACTACCCGCTCCAAGCACCCCGCTGGTGGTATTTCGCGGTCGACGCCACGGTCTTGGACGAAACACATCACAGTCGCTACCTCATGCAGAACGCCGGGCTGGCGCCGGGCATGGACAACACCGTCCACCTGCAGACCGCCCAGGCCGGTTCGGCCGACTATATGCGTCGACAGGACGGTGCCGTGGTGCGTATCGCGAGCCTGCGGCCCGGTATGCGCGGCCCGCACAGCGACACACCGCCACGCGTGATGCTGCCGGCCACGCTCAAACCCGGCAGCGACTGGCAGACCCAATCGACGCTGGCGCTGGTCGAGAGTCGCACTTTTGAACCCCGTGACCGCATCATTCCACGCCGTCTGCCCGTCACCCTTGCCATGCGCGTGGTCGGCGACGAGGCCACGGTCGAGGTGGCGGCCGGCCGCTTCACCCACTGTCTGGAAATCGAAGGGCACGGCGTGGCCCAGGTACCGACGGACCGCGGCAATGGCACGGCCAGCGTCGCGGTCGAAGTGCGCGAATGGTTCGCGCCCGGTGTCGGCCTGGTCAAACTCGCGCGTAGCGAGACTTCCAAAAGCACCTTCCTGAAAGACGGACAACAGCACTGGGAACTGCTGGACCACGGACCTTGATAGCGCTCCGGGCCTTGCTTGTTGGGGTGCAGTGAATGGATTACGCTTGCCGCCCCACGCCGGGCGCGTTCACCTGACATCCGCCGCGCCGGCCCGCAGAAGCAGAGATCGCAGCCGTGACACCCGAAAGATTCAGAGAATTGCGCGCGGCCGGTTACAACCGCGTGCCGGTCACGCGGCGCGTGCTGGCCGACCTCGACACCCCGCTCAGCGCCTACGCCAAGCTCGCGCTGGGGCGTCATTCGTTTCTGCTCGAATCGGTCGAAGGCGGTGAGAAGTGGGGCCGTTATTCGATCATCGGTCTGCCGGCGGTGCGCACGATCGTGGTCCGTGGACGCGAAGTGTCGGTGTGCGATAACGGTGTGCCGGTGGAGCAGTTCGACTGCGAAGACCCGCTCGCCTACATCGCCGAGTACCAGACGCGCTTCCATGCGCCGGCGGTCGATGAACTGCCGCGCTTCTGCGGCGGCCTGGTCGGCTACTTCGGTTACGACACCGTGCGCTACGTCGAACCGCGTCTGCGCGCTTCGACGCCGCCCGACCCGATAGGCACGCCCGACATCTATCTCATGCAGGTCGACAAGTTCGTGGTGTTCGACAACCTGCGCGGCGAACTCCTGCTGGTCAAATACATCGACGCCAGCGACGAAGCTTTACTCGACGACGCGCGCCGCGAACTCGGCGCGCTGGCCGCGCGTCTGCAGGCGCCGGCGCCGGCATTCCCCCTGCATTCGACCGGTGCGCCGCTGGAGGAAGTCGACTTCCATTCAGAATTTGGCAGTGATGCTTTCAAGCAGGCCGTCGAACGCATCAAGCGTTACATCGTCGACGGCGACGTGATGCAGGTGGTGCTCGCGCAGCGCATGTCGGTGGAATTGAACCTGCCGCCGCTCAACGTCTATCGCGCGCTGCGCCATCTGAACCCGTCCCCCTACCTGTTCTTCCTCGACCTCGGCGATTTCCAGGTCATCGGTTCCAGCCCCGAGATTCTCGTGCGCCTCGAAAACGGCGTGGTGACCACGCGACCGCTGGCCGGCACGCGCCGCCGCGGGCGCACCGAAGAAGAAGACCTGGCGCTCGAAAAAGAATTGCTGTCGGACCCGAAAGAGCTCGCCGAGCACCTGATGCTGATCGATCTCGGCCGCAATGACATCGGCCGCGTGGCCGAGACCGGCAGCGTGAAAGTCACCGACAAGATGGTCATCGAGCGTTACTCGCACGTCATGCACATCTCGTCGAACGTCGAAGGCCGGCTGCGCGCCGACAAGTCCGCGATGGACGTGCTGCGTGCGACCTTGCCGGTAGGCACCTTGTCGGGCGCCCCCAAGATTCGCGCCATGGAAATCATCGACGAACTCGAACCGGTCAAGCGTGGCGTCTACGGCGGCGCGGTCGGTTACCTGTCATGGAACGGCAACATGGACACCGCCATCGCCATCCGCACGGCGGTCATGCATCAAGGCCGGCTCTACATCGAAGCGGGTTGCGGCGTGGTGGCCGACTCGGTGCCGGCACTCGAATGGGAAGAGACCATGAACAAGGGCCGCGCGATTTTCCGCGCGGTGGCGATGGCGCAGAACGGCCTGGTGCCGGCCGCCTGAGGCGTTTGCCGGCGATTCTGCTCTCTTCTGTGGGTCAGGCTTCAGCCTGACACTGGTTCGCTAACCCTCGATACTCGCTTCCACGCACAGCGCCTTGATCGCCTGCGCGCCGTCCTGCGCTTCCCGCACACTCACGGCCTTGAAGCGAAACACCTCGGCGGGACGCGCCTGTGCGAGTTTCCAGAATGCACAACTCGGCACCGTGTAGGGGTTGATGAAGCCGCCCATGCTCGGACCGTCACTGACGAGGATGATGGGCGTCTGGCCGGCGAGGTTGATGGCGCCGAGCGGATAGCCCTGGTCGAGGATGTTGGCCGGTTCCGAGCCATGTTCGGGCAGCTTGTTGTAGGCCTTGGAGGTGAAGGTCCACTGCGGGCCTTCGAGACGAAAGCCGGTGCGATCGCTCTTGCTCGAAACCTTCCAGTCGGTGGCGAGGAAACGCGCGTGGCCGTCGGCGTCGATCCAGTCGTCATTGGGCCCGGCCACGGCTTCCACATCCCAACGTTTGTCGCTGCGGATAGGGGGACGCGCCGCTTCTTTCACGCGGCGCCCGGCACGACCTTGCCCAGCCAGCACCGGAATATGTTGACCGGCCTTCAAGGCATAGCCGTCCAGGCCGCCGACGCCGGCCTTGTGAAAAGTCGAGCGTGAGCCCAGTACGAAAGGCGCATCGATGCCACCGGCGAAGGCGATGTAAGCGCGCGCGCCGACCTTGGCGAAAGACATCGCCAGAGTCTGGCCGCTGCGCACCGCGAAGCTCTGCCACGGCGCGACCGGCACGTCGTCGAGCTTGGCCTGCATGTCGGCGCCGGTCAGCGCGATGACGCCGTCACGCGTGAAGCGCAGGGTCGGCCCCATGAACTGACATTCGAGGCCGGCGTCGCCGAGCGGGTTGCCGACCAACAGATTGGCGAGGCGAAACGACCATGAATCCATGGGCCCGGACGGCGGAAAGCCTTTGTTCCAATAGCCGATGCGGCCCGGCCAGTCCTGGATGGACGTTTCCAGTCCAGCCTTGAGTACTTCGAACATCATCTGTCTCCGTCAGAACCGCGCGTTGAGATCGAGGCGCTTTACCCAGTTCTTGTAATTGCGGACCGAGAAGCGCTGGTACTCGACGATGTTGTACTTGTAACTGCCCTCCTCGACCTTGCGTTCGACTTCAAGGTATTCCTCCATCGAGCACGGCACGAACTTCAAGCGGTCACCCGGCTTGAAGATGCACAAATCGCCTTCGAATTCGGCAAAGCGGCGTTCACGGTCCCAGATCGGCACCGGCGTGCGGCCAAACAGCTGGTAGCCGCCGGGGCTCGCCACCGGGTAGATGGCGGTCGACATGCCGCCCATCGACAGCGTGCCCTGCGGCGTCCAGGTGCGTGGCGGGTTGTACTTGGGCGCGGTCAGACGGCAACGCGGATCGAGTGGCATGAGAAACGCGAGGCCGGGCCAGAAGCCGAGACTCGCTGCCCAGTATTCGGTGCCCGAATGCACGCGCACGAACTGCTGCACGTCGTCGAGGCCATTGATGCGCGCCACGAACTCTGGGTCATATTCCTTGGAGGGATTGATCTTGGCGCGATAGTCATCAATGCATTCGCGACTCCAGGGGTCGAGATAAAGCGTTGGGAAATAGAACAGGCGGCTGTCCATTTCGATATCGTCGCTGCCGCCCAAGGAGCCGATGAGGCGCTCGACTTCGCGCTTCAAGTCGTCGTAGCCAATGATTTCCGGCTCGTAATGGATGAGCGTGGTGGCGAAGCACGGCGCGGTTTCGACCACGCCGGGGATGGTGCCGCCGGCCAGGGCCGTGGCCAGGCCCTGGCCCATGAAATTCAGATCGAGATTCATCTCGTCACCGAACTCGATCAGCATGTAGCGATCGCCGCCCGGGCTGAACTTCGGTTGTTCGTAGATCATGTCTATCACCCTCGTGTGATGCCTGTCCTGACGGCACACAACGGCGGCACGCATGGCTGCGTGCGGCGAAGGGCTGTCCATGGACAGCCGCATTCTTGCTTGGCCATCGCCCCGAAGTCCAGGCACCGGCGCTGCCGGCTTCACATTGGTGCGGCGCTGCTATACTGCGGCCTCGATAAACCACGCGTGCTCGCCCAGGCACGCTTCGAGTCTCGAACCTATGCGCCGACAACTAGAACAACGCCTGGAGCGCATGCGCGCATCCGGCACCGACCGCCTGCTCGGCGGTGGCCGCAAAGGCCTGGAAAAGGAAAGCCTGCGGATTGCCGCCAATGGCGCCATCTCGTTGACGCCCCATCCCCACGCCTGGGGCGCGGCACTGACCCATCCGTGCATCACCACCGACTACTCCGAAGCGCTCGCGGAATTCATCACGCCGGCCTTCGCCGACGTGCGCGACACGGTGCGCTTCCTCGATGACATTCATCGTTTCGCCTATCAGCACATGCCCGACGACGAGGTGCTGTGGGCGGCCAGCATGCCCTGCGCGGTGGCCGATGACAGCGCCATTCCGCTCGCCGACTACGGCACATCGAACATCGGGCGCCTGAAGCATCTGTACCGTGTCGGCCTCGATTACCGCTACGGGCGGCGCATGCAGGCCATCGCCGGCGTGCATTTCAATTATTCGCTGCCGAGCGAGTTCTGGCCGGCTTTTCAGAATGACGATGAGGACCGCGGCGAGCTGCAGGACTTCATCAACGATCGCTACTTCGCGCTGATTCGCAATTTCAAACGCTTCGGCTGGATGATCCCGCTCTTGTTCGGCAATTCGCCGGCGGTGTGCAAGTCCTTCCTGGCCGGGCGCACCACACGCTTTCACCAGATGCAGCGCGGCACGTTCTATCTGCCCTATGCGACCTCGCTGCGCATGAGTGATATCGGCTACAAGAACAAGAACCAGTCGGCGCTGCTGGTCTCCCACGACGACCTCAAGAGCTATATCTCGGATCTCAGGCGTGCCCTCAAGCTGCCCTATCCCGAATACGAGGCCATCGGCACACGCGATGGCGACAAAATCATCCAGCTCACCACCAGCGTGCTGCAGATCGAGAACGAGTATTACAGCTACATCCGGCCCAAGCGCACCACCTTGCCGGGCGAGCGCCCGAGCGACGCGCTGGAGAAGCGCGGTGTCGAATACGTGGAAGTGCGCGCCCTCGATGTGAACTGTCTCGAGCCTACCGGCGTGTCGATACAGCAGTTGTACTTCACCGAAGTGCTGGTGCTGTTCTGCCTCCTGGAATCGAGCGCCAACCTGACCGCCGAAGAGCTGCACGAGATTGAATATAACGAGTTGACGGTGGCGCTGCGCGGCCGCACGCCGGGGCTGGAACTGGTGCGCAATGGCGGACGCGTCTCCCTGCGCGACTGGAGCCTCGAGATCTGTGCGCGCGTGCAGCCTTTGGCTGCGCACCTCGACGCGCACATGGGCAGCTCTGTCTACCAGGACGCCGTGGCGCGGCAGGTCGAGGCCCTCAATGACATGGAACTGCTGCCGTCGGCGCGGGTGCTGGCGACGCTGCGCGAATCACAGAGCGAATTCCACAGCTACACGCGCGAACTGTCGCTCAAGCACCGCGCGGATTTCCGTGCGCGTCCGCCCGGCGCCGAAGTGACGCAAGAGTTCGATTCGCTGGCCGCCGCGTCCCATGCCGAGCAGGCGCGACTGGAAGCGGATCGTAGCGAGCCCTTCGCGCAATTCATGGACAAGTATCTGCAGCACTGAGCAGGGCGGCGGGAACCCGCTGCCGTGACGCCGCTCAGAGCACAAGATCTCGAGCGGAGAGATGACATGTCGCGCAGAAAACTCCTCAAGTTCAGTGCCGGCGCCGTGTCGTGGCTGTTGCTGGGCGCCACGCGGGCCAGGGCGGATGCTGACGCCGCCGCACGGGTCAGCGTGCGCGGCAACTGGCAGGCCTTGCGCGCCGCCGGTGTCGCCATCGTCGAACCCACTCCGCGCGTGACGCGCAGCGCCGATGAATGGCGCGCGCAGTTGCCGGGCGATGCCTACGGCGTGTTATTCGAAGAAGACACTGAGAGGCCTTTCAGCAGCGCGCTGAACGACGAGAAGCGCGACGGCCTGTTCGTCTGTCGCGCCTGCGAGCTGCCGTTGTTCAGCTCGGCCATGAAATACGACAGTGGCACCGGCTGGCCGAGCTTCTTTACCAGCATCGAAGGCCATCTCGCCACGCAACGCGATTACAGGATGATTTGGCCGCGCACCGAATACCACTGCGTGAAATGCGGTGGACATCAGGGCCACGTTTTCGACGACGGCCCCGCGCCGACGGGCCAACGCTGGTGTAACAACGGCGTCGCCCTGCGCTTCATTCCAGCCGCCGGATGAGCGCCGGCCGCTCAGAACGATTCGAGGGAAAACAGCACCACACTGGCATCGCGCTTGATGTAGAGACCGCCACCGGCATTGCGAAAGTGCGCGCCGAGTCGGCGTCGGTACCAGGCCGTGCTGCGCAGATGCGCATTGCTGTCGGTCAAGGTCTGATCGCAGTTGTGCTCCCAGTCTTCACGCGTCAACACGCCGAACAGCAAGGCACGGTGGCTCAAGCTGGCGAGCTTGTCGATGGCGCGACCGGCGGCCTTGTCGTCCAGGTATTGCAAAACATCGTGACAGATGACGAGGTCATAGCTGCGTTTGACTTCGTACTCTTCGATACTCACACACTGCCAGCCGAAACGTTCGCACACATATTCGCTGACGTCGCAGGCGTCGATTTTCACGCCGCGGAAAGCGCGCCGCAGGCCGCGATGCAAGAGGCCCGCGCCGCATCCCATGTCTAGAACGCGCGCCACCGGGCAGTCGAGCAATTTGAGATAGGCGCCGGTGAACGCGGCCAGATGATCGAAATAGGCGGGTTCGGCGATACGGGTGCGGCGATTGAAATAGAAGCGCTCGAAATAGGCCTGATCGAAAGCGTTGGCGGTCAACTGCGTACTCCGGTTTGACGGCGAAAAAGAGGTCAAGCTTGGCGAACGTGCGCCGCTAAAAAGTGACACGGACGACTGGTGGCCTTGCGCCCATGGCCGTCACCCAATCCAGTACGACAGCTTCCGGCCAATCCCGCCACGACCTGGCGCACGGAGAGATTCATGACTATACCGAGAATTCCCAGCCTGCTGATCATGTTGGTGCTGGGGCAGGACGCGCTGGCGCTGCAGATGGGACAAATCACCGGCGCCTCGGTACGCGGCCAACCCTTGCTGGCGCGCGTCAGTCTGTATGGCATGGCCGCGCATGAAGCGGGCGACACGGTGGTCGAACTGCTGCCGGCTTTCGGCGACGGCGCAGAAACTTTGTCGCAATATGGTTTGCAAGCGCGACTGTCGCACGACGAGCCTGACGGCCAGGCCATCATCGTCACCAGCACTCAACCGATAGAAGCGGCGACGCTGACTTTGCGCGTGCGACTGCGCGAGGGCAGCCATGCGCTCGTGCGCCACTATGAATTGACCATCCCGGCCGCCGCAGCGGCGCCGCTTGCACGCGCGCCGCGTGCGCGGCCGACGCGACCCACGGTGCGCCCGCAGGCCGAAGCGCGCCCGGCGGCGGCCACTGACGATACGCCTACGGGGGGCGACTATGGTCCGGTGCGCGCCGGTCAATCGCTGTGGGGCATTCTTCAAGAGACCGGTCTTGCCGGCGGCAACAGCCAGGCACTCATGCGGGAAATCGTCGCCGCCAACCCCGCCGCCTTCGTCGGTGGCGATGCGCGGCGCCTGCGCGTGGGTGTGACACTGCATTTGCCCAAGGGCGTGTCCGCCTCGCGCGTCGCACCGGCGCCCGCGGTCGCCTCCACGCCTCGCAAAGACGCGCAGACACTGGATACCGAGACCGCGGCGCGCATGGCGCGGCTCGCGCAGAAGTTCGAAGAAATTCGCGCGCGCTACGACGCGCAGCAAGCGCAAGCTTCAGCCGCTGCCGCGCCGCAGGCCGCCACGGCCGCGACCGCCAACACCATGCCGCGCGCGGCCGAGACCGACAGCAGCGCAACGCCGACACCGTCCCCGCGCGTCAGCGTCGCACCGGAGAAGACCAGCGCCGCGACCAAGGCCGCGCCGCAGCGCGTCACGCCCGCGGCGGTGAGGCCCCACGCCAAGCCTATTGCCGCGCCGCAACCTGTCAGCGACAACACCGCGCTCGATGTAGTCGCACGCTACGTCGACGGCCGCGTACTGGTGGGTGTCGGCGCGCTGTTGCTGCTGGTCGCGCTGACCCTGGGCGCAATGCGCTTCGGGCGCCGCCTGCGTGGACGCATGGCGGACGCCGGCGTGCGCAGTGCCGATCGCGACATGGTGGCGGAGATTGCGCGCAAGACCGAAAAACGTGTGCAGCTCGAAGACGAAGTGAAGCGCATGATTGCCGGACGTATCGATGGCAATGAGGAGTCTGCCAAGGGCGGACTGCGGCCCGCCGACCTGCTGGCCGGCGTGCGCGGTACGCTGGAAGAAATCGAGACGCGCATCGCCCACGGCCAATACAATGAAGCTGAGGCCATGCTTGAACAGACCATCGTCGATGCGCCGAACAATTTCCGCGCCAAGCTGCGGCTTGCCGAGATTTATTATCTGAACGAACGGCACGAGGAGTTCGTCGACCTTGCCGAAGAAATCCACCGTCAGCACCGCAGCGATATCGGAGACGAGAATTGGGCGCGCCTGATGCGCATGGGCAAGGTGATTGCCCCCGATCGTCCGCCCTTCAGCGGCCCGGTGGCCGTCGAAAGCGGGCGCCGCGCATTCTGATCCCCGCCGGCCGGCGCGGCGGGTGGCCTCGGGCGGCCGCCAGCCCAGGCTGCCTCGCACTGCTGTTCGTCTTCCTGCTCGGCGCGTGCACGCGCGCCGCCGATCCCCAGCAGGTTGCGACCGAGTTCTGGCACGCGCAGCAGACGGGCGACACCGACCGCTTGCGTCGCCTGGTACGCGACAACGATGTCGCGAGTGTCGAAGGTGGCCTTCAGGTTTTGCCGATCAGCGCCTTTGCACTGGGCGACGTCCGCGTGACAGAGGACGGCGCCGAAATCGATACGCGCCTCACCTTGTCCGGCAAGGAAGCCCTGCATCTCAGCATCGTCACTGTGTTAATACGCAGCGGCGACAGTTGGCGTGTCGATTACCCGGCCACGGTGCGGGACATCGCCAGCGACAGTCCCCTGGCCACGCTCATCACGCAATTGCAAGGCTTCACCAGCCGCTTGGGGGCAGGCGTGAATCAGTCGCTCGAAGAATTGAAGCGCGCCCTGCCCAAGCTCGAAAGCGACTTGTCCGACATCGAAAAAGACATTCGCAGCCAGGTGCCGGAACTGCGCCGACGACTCGACGATTTACTGCGCGATTTGCCCGACACGAAACCAGCGCCGCCGCCTGGCACGGAGCGCCAGGCTATCTGACCAGGCGTCAGTGACGGGCTTCGAGCGTGGCGAGGCTGGCGCGCGCTTCGGAGTGACCTTGCGCGGCGGCAAGCTTGTACAGGCGCGCCGCTTCGGCGACATCCCGCTTCACGCCGCTGCCGGCGCGATACATGTTGCCGAGGCTGTATTGCGCGGCCGCGCTGCCATTGTCGGCCGCCAGTTTGATCAGACGCAGACCTTCCTGCTCATCGGCTTTTGCACCACGCCCGCTGCGCATCATCTGGCCGAGATTGAACTGCGCGTCGGCGTAGCCCTGCGCGGCGGCGGCGCGATACCACTTCAGCGCGAGCGCATCGTCGCGCCGCACGCCTTCGCCCAAGGCATACGACACACCCAAGCTGTACTGCGCAACGGCGCTGCCCTGCTCGGCGGCGCGCTGGTACCACTGCAAGGCTTCGGCATCGTTCTGTGTCACGCCATCGCCAAAGGCATAGGCGACGGCAAGATTGTATTGGGCGTCGCGATTGCCCTGCGCGGCGGCCTTGCGATACCACTCGACAGCCTTGGCCTTGTCGGCGCGCACACCTTCGCCGCGATAAGTCATGTAGCCGATGTGAGCCTGCGCTTCGGCGTTGCCGGCCTCGGCCAATTGCGTGAAGAGCGTGGCGGCACGCGGCAGATTCTGTGCGTCGAGCGCCGCGCGCGCGTCGCTCAAGGTGGCGGTGGCCGACGCGGCATCGGGCTCGACGTCGGCCTCTTCCTCGGCCGCGACGTTCGCCATCATGCCGGCATTCGCGCCGCGCGCCGGATGTCGCTCACTGCTTTCAAAGGTGTTGTCATGGCGCGGCGCGGAGTGCGCATCGGGCGCCGGCGCAGTGTCCTGAGGCGCCACGCTGACGGGTGTCTGCTCGACCGGCGCGTGGTCGGATGAGGGAGTCGTCAGCGCGGGCATGGGCATGCCGGCGGCGCTGTAGACCGCCTTCAGCTTGGCCGTGGCCTGCGCATGACCGGCCTGGGCCGCATCTCGCAACAGCGTGATGGCCATCGCGTCGTCGGCCTGCACGCCTTCACCATTGAGATAGTGCAGCGCCAGTTCGTATTTCGCCTGGGTGTGACCGGCGCGCGCGGCGCGTTCCAGCCATTGCACACCGACGGCCGCGTCGGGTGCCACGCCTTGGCCAAGCAGGTAACGCTGCGCGCTGCGGAAAGCCGCCGCACCTTCCTCATTGTTCTCGACGGTGTCGGCATCGCCGGCCTGTGACGACGGCGTGAACGCCGGCTGTTGTTCGTCGCTTGTCGTGCTGGTCGCTGGACGCGTCAGCGTCACCACACTGGGCGGCGGCGTTGAACTGCCATCCATACGCACCTCGACGCCGGCGTTGCGCGCCAATTCCAGCGCGCGCAATTCGTCCAGTGACGGCGCGGCGCTCTCGGCCGGCGCGGCCTGAGACGGCGTTTGCGCAGGCGGCATCAGTGATGCTTGGGGTGTCGGCGTGGCTTTGGCGGGCGCGACCGCCGGTGCCGTGACTGCAGCGGGCGCCGGGCTCGCGCGGCGGCTGGTGATGTCCCGCGACACCGTGCCGGGCATGGGCGGATTGGCGCTGGTGCTCATGCCGGGAGCGAGTGTCTCGGCCTTGACGGCCGGCACCGGCGCCACCGCCGGTTCGGCATGCAAACGCGCGGCTTCGTTCGCCAGCGGGCGATCAGGCGGCGTGCCAGTGCTTGGCGCGGGCTCCAATCCTGAAGCGCGATACAGCTCGGCCAGATTGCGCTTGGCGCCGTCGTGGCCCTGCGCGGCGGCCTTGCGGTAATAGGTCAAGGCCCAGGCCTCGTCGGCCTTCACCCCCTCACCCAGCAGATACATGCTGCCGAGACTGAACTGCGCCTCGGCATCTCCCAGTTCCGCCGCGCGTGTATAGAGTTCGACGGCCTTGGCCGCATCGTGGGGAAACGCCTGGCCGTGTTGATAGAGCGAGGCCAACAGGCTCAAGGCCCGTGGCTCGTCCTTGGCGGCGGCGGCCTGCAATGCCGGCACGGCGGCGGAGTAGTCTCCGCGGGCCACGGCATCACGCAATTGGTCGAAATCGTCGGCGAAGACCGCCGCACTCAGGAACGCCAGCGCGGCGCAGTACATGCGTGGCAGACGCATCGAAGTCCTCCGGATGCAGTGTGTGGCCACCCGTGAGTGAGCGCGTCGGCGATCAGGGGGCATCTGCGTGATTATGCGAGAGCGGCATTATAGGGAGGTGCCGGAGGCTAGGCCATCGCCGCCGCCGGCGCATCGTCATACCGTGGTAAAGCAGTGTGCGTAGATTTCGGCCTCGAACTACTCGGGAGTTTGAAATCATGCGCAAAGCAATCAAGGTCGCGAAACCATACACGCCGCCGCGCCTGGTGCTCGGTGATACACCGACGGACTGGCGATCATTGGTCGAGCAGATCGCGGAGCTGGAAGACATCCTCACGGAGTGCGGGGCGGTACACGATCAGGATGCCGACCACGGCCGCGCCCATCTGCGCAGCCTGCTGTTCAACAAACGCCGCCAGCTGCGCGGTATCGACGTTGGCGTGCAGGCGGCCGCGATTTAGCGGCTGGCGGCGACCTAGCTGATCCTTGACGCGACCTGCGGCCGCTTGGGCCGCACGCCGAGCACGACGATGTTCTTGCCGGTGGCGGCGATGTGATTCTGGTCTTCCATGTCCTTGAGGACCTTGCCGACCATTTCCCGTGAGCAGCCCACCAGACGCGACAGTTCCTGACGCGTGACCCGCACCTGCATGCCATTGGGGTGGGTCATGGCGTCAGGCTGCTCGCACAGATCGAGCAGCGTGCGCGCGACACGCCCGTAGACATCCATGAACGCCAGGTCGCCGAGCTTGCGGTTGGTGTTGCGCAGACGACGCGCCAACTGCGAGGTCATGGCGATGATGAGGTCGGGATAAATCTCGGTCAGGGCCTTGAGTTTCTTGTAGCCGATTTGCGCAATTTCGCACTCGCTGCGCGCCCGCACCAGCGCGGTTCGGTTGGCGTCTTCATTGAACAGGCCGATTTCGCCGAAGAATTCGCCGGGATTGAGATAGGCCAGCACGATTTCGTGGCCTTTGTCGTCTTCCAGCAGCACGGTCACGGAACCGCGGATGATGAAATAGAGTTCGCCGGCCGGATCGCCCTGCCGGATGATGGCGGCCTTGGCCGAAAACACTCGGCGATGGCAATGGGCCAGCAGCTTGTCCACCGATTGCGCGACGCTGGTGCTCAGCAAAGACATGCTTACGTACTCCTGATAACGCCTCGATTCATGGGCGGTGATGCCGGCATCGATGATGATGCGGTCTCGTGGGTCAGCGACATCTTGCTCAGTCGGTCATCCAACGGCTGCTGTCGAAAGAGTAATGCAGCTTGCGCGTGCTGGGGGTGGCCGACCACTCGCCGTTCTGCAGTTCGTAGACCTGGAACAGGCGCAACAGCTTACCGTCCGTGACCGCCACTTCGTCATCGCCGCGATAGCCCTGCTTCTGCTGCTCGTCGAGTTCCGCCAGCTTGATCGGCTGTAAAAGGTCGTCTTTCCAGGAATAGACCTTGATGACCGTCGCATGGGTGGCGGCCTCGGTGTAGGTCACCACCACCTCGAACGCGCCGTCGTGGTCGAGATCCGCGACAAAGCTCTTGGACAGAGTGCCGCTGTAGGGGGCGCTCAGACGGGACAACAGCAATTGTTCGTTGCGGACCGTGATCTGATACTCGGCGGCGGACAGTGTCGAGTCTGGGTCTGGCGCGACAGTCACGCTGTAGGCGCCGAATGACGTCGGCGTGGGAGTCGGCTCGTTCGCGGCGAGCGCGACGCTTGAAACCAACAGGGCGGCAGCAATTACAGTTGAACGCAACATGGCTTCCGGCAGCCCCACGACATGATTTTGAGTAGTGCGGCTATTCTACGTCGGCGTTGACGACACGCCAGTGGTGATATGACCACGGTCGCGCTGTTGCCCCGCGCCGCGGGAAATTTCTTGACATTCCGGGGGGTGTCGCCATAATTCTGGCACTACTCGCAAGAGAGTGCTAATAACACTTCTGCAAAATTAGTAAAATCAACCAGTTAATGCCTGAGGAGAATAATACCTATGAAGATTCGGCCCTTACACGATCGCGTGATCGTCAAGCGCACGGAAGAAGAGAAGACTTCCGCCGGCGGCATCGTCATTCCGGATTCCGCAGCTGAAAAGCCGGTCAAGGGCGAAGTCATTGCCGTCGGTAACGGCAAGGTTCTAGACAATGGCGAAGTCCGCAAGCTCGACCTCAAGGTCGGCGACAAGATTCTGTTCGGCAAGTACTCCGGCACCGAAGTAAAGGTCGACGGCGCGGACCTGCTGGTCATGCGCGAAGACGACATCATGGCCGTGTTCGACGCCTAAGCGTTGCCGGCACCAAGAAATTAGAAGAGGTCAATGAACAATGGCTGCTAAAGAAGTCCGTTTCTCCGATGATGCCCGCCAGCGCATGGCTGTCGGCGTCAACATTCTCGCCAACGCCGTCAAGCAGACGCTGGGCCCGAAGGGTCGCAACGTGGTGCTCGAAAAGAGCTTCGGCGCCCCGACCGTGACCAAGGACGGCGTGTCCGTCGCCAAGGAAATCGAACTGGCCGACAAGTTCGAGAACATGGGCGCCCAGATGGTCAAGGAAGTCGCTTCCAAGACGTCCGACGTCGCCGGCGACGGCACCACCACCGCCACTGTGCTGGCCCAGGCCATCGTGCGCGAAGGTCTGAAGTCGGTCACCGCCGGCATCAACCCGATGGATCTGAAGCGCGGCATCGACAAGGCTGTAACGGCCGCCGTCGAAGAGCTCAAGAAGATCTCCCGTCCGTGCACCGACAGCAAGGCGATTTCGCAGGTCGGCACCATCTCGGCCAACTCTGACAGCGCGGTCGGCGAGATCATCGCCGAGGCGATGGACAAGGTCGGCAAGGAAGGCGTCATCACCGTTGAAGAAGGTTCGGGTCTCGAGAACGAACTCGACATCGTCGAAGGCATGCAGTTCGACCGTGGCTACCTGTCGCCCTATTTCAGCAACAACCAGGAAACGATGAACGTCGACCTGGAAGAGCCGCTGATCCTCCTGCACGACAAGAAGATCTCGAACATCCGCGACATGCTGCCGATCCTCGAAGGCGTCGCCAAGTCCGGCCGTTCGCTGCTCATCATCGCGGAAGACGTCGAAGGCGAAGCGCTGGCGACCCTGGTCGTCAACAACATGCGCGGTATCGTCAAGGTTGCAGCCGTCAAGGCGCCGGGCTTCGGCGATCGTCGCAAGGCGATGCTGGAAGACATCGCGATCCTGACCGGTGGCACCGTGATTTCCGACGAAGTCGGCCTGTCCCTCGAGAAGGCTGGTCTGCATGACCTCGGCAGCGCCAAGCGCATCCAGATCACCAAGGAAAACACCACCATCATTGATGGCTCGGGTGACCAGAAGGCGATCGAAGGCCGCGTCAACCAGATCCGCACCCAGATCGAAGAGACCAGCTCTGACTACGATCGCGAAAAGCTGCAGGAGCGTGTTGCGAAACTCGCCGGCGGCGTGGCCGTGATCAAGGTCGGTGCTGCGACCGAAGTCGAAATGAAGGAAAAGAAGGCTCGCGTCGAAGACGCGCTGCATTCGACCCGCGCTGCGGTCGAAGAAGGCGTGGTTCCCGGCGGTGGCGTGGCGCTGCTCCGTGTGCAGGCACAGGCCAAGGCCGTGAAGGTCGACAACGAAGACCAGCGCATCGGCGTCAACATCCTGGTGCGTTCGCTCGAAGAGCCGATTCGCCAGATCGTGGCCAACGCCGGCGAAGAGCCGTCTGTTGTGGTGGCGAAGGTTGCCGAGGGCAAGGGTAACTACGGTTACAACGCCCAGACCGGCGAATTCGGCGACATGATCGAGATGGGCATTCTGGATCCGGCCAAGGTCGCACGCTCTGCTCTGCAGAACGCCGCGTCCGTTGCTTCCCTGATCCTGACCACCGAGTGCATGGTGGCCGAAGCTCCCAAGAAGGACGGCGGCGCCGGTCCGGACATGGGTGCGATGGGTGGCATGGGCGGTATGGGTGGCATGGGCGGCATGATGTAAATCAGCCTCCAGCCCTCACCGGCTCGAGAGAACCCCGCCTTGTGCGGGGTTCTTTTTTTTCCGGCATGTGAACATCCCACCGCTGCTCCACGCCCGAGCGCGCCGCGCACCATTCGGTGACATCCGCGCCAAATGCATTGCCAATCCCGCCTTTTTTGTCAGCAGCCTCCACGCAGAGTGCTGCACACATTTTTCAAATCATCGAGATAGCTCGCGTTCAACAATGGGCTTCTCATGGCATGGATATTGGATTATTCATTCTGCCAGCGCGTGAGGAATCACATCGCCGCGCCGATACATGTTGAGAGATTGATCATTCACGAGCGGAGGAGTCACATGACCACCGTCGATTTGAGTCTGATCCACACCGTGACTGTGCGGGAGCATTTCAGCACCGCCTTGCAGTCTGCGGCCCGCAACCAGGACGTCGCGCTGCGCGACATCACCTCCACTTACCTCGTCAACCTGCTGACCGATTACTGCGAAACCTCGGCGCTGGCCGCGGTCACCGATGCCAATCAGCAGATCAAGCCGCTCGCCACGCTCTACGGCGAAGCACTCGAAGCACCGACCTCTGAACATCGACGCCGTACCTTGCAGAAGCTCGGTGATCTGGCGCTGTTCATTTCAGGCATTTTCAGCGACAGCCTGAATCGCAAGCTGGTGGACGTTGACTACTACATCGGCATGGGAGAAGCCGCCTACTGCTGTGTGTACGACTCGCTGCAAGTCGATGCGCGGGCCAAACCCCTCGGCGCCGTGTTCGCGGAATTGAGCAGCAAGTTTCCGTTGCTGGTCGACGTGCTGACTGAAATCAGCGAAATGAGCGGCTTGAAATCGCGCAGCGATCTGCTGCGCAGCTACGAACTATGGCAGAAGACCGGTAGTCAGCGGGCACGCAAGCAACTGCGCCGCGCCGGCATCGTGCCGTTCGTCGGACGCACCGGTCTCACTCACTGACGCGGCGCCAGACCGATGCTGCTGGCAACGCTGCAAGAACATCTGTCCTGTCTTTACGAAGCGCCGATAGAACAGCGCGTCGCCGACTATCTGGTGACGGATGTGCGCCTGGCTGAGGCTTTGGAGGAGCGTCAGCACGCGCATGACAACAGCGAACGCTTGCTGGTCCGGGAAGGCGAGGATGCGCTCGACATCAGTCTTTATATCGATGCGCAGATTCTCGACAGCCTCTCGGCGAGCGACCCTTACACGCGTCTCGACGATGGCAATCTCAATGATTTCCTGATTGCACTCGAAGGCGTCAGCCACTTCCACTATCTCATCTGGAACGCTGTGCACGCGCGGCAGGTGACCCAGCTCGAAATGGAATTGCAGGCGGAGGTCGACAAATTCGTGACCGCCACCCTGCTGCTACGCCAGCAGGGAGTAATCGATGGCAGCGAAGAGTTCCACGAACGCTTCTTCTCAGCGGTGAGCTTTGCGGCCGATGCTCATTGCGCAAGTGGGCAGCGCTACCGCGCCGCCAATCACTATGCCGCCAAGTATTGTCGCGGACTGAATCGTCGTTATCCGGCCCAGCACCAGCAGCCGATGTTCATCAACGAGCTGCGGCGTTTCTATCGGCTGTCGCAGAACGACAAGATTCGCTGCATCGATAAAGCGCTGAACTGAAAGATACAGCCCTGTTTCAGTCGCCAATCTTCTTGTGCAGATGGGGCATTGAGCTCGCGTCGCCGGCCTTCATGTAACGCTTTTCCGAGCCAGTGGCGGTGACGTTTTCGTATACACCCTTGTCGCGCTTGACCAGCTTGGTGAACCCTTGGTTCTTCAGCGTTGAATTGCCGACCGGGATGGATATGCCCTGCACGCCCAGCTTCTTGCGCACTGGCGCTTCGAAATCCGTGTCGCCGAGCGGCACCTGGGCGGCAAAACACAACTCGCCCCAATTGCGAATCACGACCTGCATGCTGTGACGCACGGTCACGACCTGTCCGTTTTCCTCGCACAGGTATTCATAGACGGGCATGGTGCAGACTCCGGAAATGACGATAGCAAGACGCGGCGCCAGTGCGCGATCGCGTCACCATTGTCCCTGGTGTGCAATTTCGCTGACGGCCTTGCGCTCGCGTTGTGCGGCGGATTTCTCTTCCACGCCCGCGGGCAGCGTCGCCGGGTCGCCGAGATAACCAAGCGCCATGACCGCGACCGCCTCATGGTCAGCGGGCAGCGACAGCGCACGATGCGCAAGCTCGGCATCGAAGCCCGCCATCTGGTGCACGAACAACCCTTGGTGAGTCGCTTCGCTCAGCAGATTGCCGACCGCAAGGCCGAGGTCGTAGAAAGCCCAGCGGTTCGGCTTGCCGTTATGCGAGAAATTCTTGCGTACACAATTCAAAACCAGCACCGGCGCGGTGGACGCCCACGCCTGGTTGGCGGCCATGAGACAAGCCAACAGCGACTCATGGCTGGCGTCGATGCCACGCTGCGTGACGACAAAATGCCAAGGCTGGTCGTTGTAACACGACGGCGCCCAGCGCGCGGCTTCGAACAAGGTCTGCAACTTGTCGGCTTCAACCGCGCGCGGCGCGAACGCGCGCGGGCTCCAACGTTTGCTCAACACATCGAGAATGGCGGACATGGGAACTCCTGACTGGGCGACGGCGTACGTCGCCGGTTATTTTCCGTTGAGCAGCGCGCTGACCGCCGCATAGGTCGCAACGCAGTAGGGCACACAGTAGGTCAGGCCAATCTTGGCCAGGTCGCGCAATACCAGCGTGCCGGCGAAGATGCGGTCGCCGTAATTGATCGCGACCAGGATGCTGCCGACCACGGCTGCCACGCGCAACGAGCGGCGCACCGTGACCGGAGCGAAAGCGATGCTCGCCCATGACGGCCGCTGAGCTGCTCCACTCATGAATATCGTGACCGGCGCGCCTCTCAATGCTGGGAACGTTCGAGCAAGCGTTGATTGCCGGGCTTGCGGTCGGTCGGGCCACTGAAGATGGCGCCCAATGTGCCGAAGAACGAATTGTCGGATTTCGCTTTGGCTGCGGGAGCCGGCGCTACGCTGGCACTGGCTGCCGGCGCGGGCGTCGCCATGCCGGCCGGTGTCGGCGTGCCACCGTGTTGCGCGATGCAGGATTTTCTCGCGGTCTCGCGCACCAGTGCAATTTCCTGTTCGCTCATCGGTGTCGTGGCGCTTGCGCGCATTTCCGCAACCATCGCGGCGGCATGTACATCGCAGGCGGTGGCGCCCGAAGTATCGGCCAGTGCGCTATGCACGGCGCCGAGCAGAAGGGTGGTCATGATGAGCCGCGCATGGCCGCGGCGTGTAGTCGGGTTGTGAATCACCTGCGAACCTCTTGATTACTTCAGCACCACAATTGGGCACAATGCGGAACATGTCGGAGCGACGCTCACTTTGGAATCCGCCTCATTTGCGGACTGCCACGAAGGTTGAGGCGATCTTAACCGTGTTCGGCACACGACAATACCGGCACACCGGCAAATGAGCGCGCCATGATCGAAGTTCGCGGCTTGAGCTATGAATACCCCGGCCTGCGCGCGCTCGCCGACGTCAGCTTCGACATTGCACGCGGCACCATCACCGCATTGGTCGGCCCCAACGGCGCCGGTAAGACCACGCTCTTACGCTGCCTGGCCGGCATGGAGCGGCCGCTCAGCGGCTCCATCCGCGTCAACGACATCGACGTCATCGAGGAGCCGCGCCGCAGCCATCGTCATGTCGGCTACCTGTCGGACTTTTTCGGCTTGTACGACAAGCTTACGGTGCGTCAGTGCCTGCGCTACGTGGGCGCCGCCAATGGCCTCGCTGCCGACGCTCTGGCGGCCACGGTGGCCGATACCGCCGCGGAACTCGGCATCCACGAGCGCCTCGATCAGCGCACCGGAGAATTATCGCGCGGCCTGCGCCAGCGGGTCGCCATCGCGCAGGCCATCATCCATGGCCCGACCGTGGTGCTGCTCGACGAACCCGCGTCCGGTCTCGATCCCGAAGCACGCTATGCGCTGGGGGAATTGTTTCTGACCCTGCGGCGACGTGGCATGACGCTGCTGGTGTCGTCGCACATCCTGGCCGAACTCGAAGCCTATTCCACCCACATGCTGATCCTGCGCGGCGGGCAACTGGTCGAGCATCGCGCGCTGGCGCAATCGCTCGAGACCACCACGCACATGGAGGTTCGCAGCCTCGACGGCGCCGCGAGCCTGGGCGCGGCGCTCGCACGAGAGGCGCTCGTCACCGAGCTCGCGGTGGACGGCGACACCGTGCGCTTCACGTTCAAGGGTGACGAACAACAGCGCGCGGCGTTGCTGCACGCTTTATTGACGACCGGTTTGCGGGTCAGCCATTTCGCGGCGGTCGCCGAGGATCTCCAGCAGTCTTACATCAATTCGATCACACGCGGTCAGGCTCGATGATGAATCCCGAACTCGAGCGCAACCTGTGGCTGGAAGTGTCGCTGCACAAACTGCTGCTGATCCCTGCGCTGGTGTTCGCGGCGGCCGCGCTGGTGCACGCCACCGACCCGACCGGCATCGGCGTCAACAAGCTCGCCATGACCGGCTTCCTGGTGACGACCATGGTGTGGGGTTCGCGCCAGGCCGCCAACAGCGTGTTGGAAGAAGCGCGCTCACGCACCTGGGACATTCAGCGCATGTGCGCGCTGTCGCCGTGGCGCATGACCTGGGGCAAGCTGCTCGGTGCGACAGCCATGTCGTGGTACGCCGGTCTGTGCTGCCTGCTGGTGTTCGTCGGCAGCGGCGGCGCGGATCTGCGCCATGGTGTGGAGGTGACCGTGCTGGTGTTGGCGGTGGCCGTGCTGACCCACGCCCTGTCGCTGATCGGTGCGCTGGTCGGTCTGCATCGCGGCGAAGGGCTGCAGTCGCGCTTCGCCAACCTGCTGGTGGTCGGACTGCTGGTGTTCCTGCTGCCGAACGTCATGAATCTCATCGACCCTAAGGCCACGCTGCTGTGGTTCGAAACGCCGCTCAAACGACTGCCGTTCGCCGCGGTGGCGGCCACCTTGTTCGCCGCCTGGGCGGTGCTGGGGGCGACGCGTGCGATGAGCATGGAGCTCAAGATCGCGACCCGACCCGATGCGTGGCTGGCGTTCTGCGTTTTTGCGGGAGTGTTCATCACCGGCTTTTCAGGCGTCGCGCCCGAACCGTCGCTGCCCCTGCTGCGCTGCCTGTGCGCGACGCTGTGCGTCACCGCCATCGTGCAGAGCTATATCGCCGGCTTCAGCTATCCGAGCGACTTCATTCAGATGCGCCGCGCCGAACGCGCCGTCGCCGCAATACACTACCGCCGCGCCCTGGAAGAGTTGCCGCTGTGGTCGGTGTCGGCGGCCTTCGCGCTGATCATGGGCGTGCTGACGGCCGCGCTCGGCGCCGCCCCCGAACTCACCAATCAGCGCCTCGACAACCTAGGCCCGGTGGCGCTGGCCGGCGCGCTCATGATGCTGCGCGATCTCATGCTGTTGAGTTATTTCGGCATGACCCAGCGTCGCGGCACACCGGAAGGGACAGCCATCATCTACATCGGCATCCTCGACGGCTTGCTGCCGGCGCTGCTGCCGCAGATCGGATTGTCATCTTTCGTGCCGGCATTCTGGCCGCCATTCTTCAGCGCGCCGCTGACGGCCATCGTCATCCTGAGCGTGCACTGCGCCGTGGTGCTGTTCCTCGCCTTGCGCGCCTATCGGCGCCTTGAGGCAGGGCTCAATGAAACACCTGGTGAATGATGCGGAAGCCGGCGATGTAGGTGCCGCTGGCAGCGCCCAGCGAACTCAGGAAGAACACCAGGAAGGTGCGCGCCACACGATTGTGCCGCCAGCCTGACAGCGAAGTGGTGTCCTTGCGCAGCTTCCTGAAGTCCGCCACCGTGGGCTTGCGTATCCACGCCTCGACCGGCGCGGTCACCATGCCGATACCGATGGCGGGATGCAGCGTGGTGAGCGGCGCTCCCAGGAAGGCACTCAGGATGGTCAGCACATGGCCACCCGCCACCAGCGTGCCGAGCGCCGCGAGTCCACCGGTGATGAAGATCCATTGCATGACCAGCGACCAGCCCAGCGCCGGGCTGCGCATGAAGCCCACCACGAAGCCGGCCACGAACAACAACACCAGGAGGGTCGGAATATGTTTCACCCAACTGGCGCCGGTCGGCACGGTATCGAGTTCACGCAGCCGCGCGGCGCGCTCGGCGATGCCCGCTTCGAGATAGCGCTGAATGCCTTTCAGATGACCGGCGCCGACCACCGCCAGCACGCGTCGGGCGCCACTGTCGGCAATATCCAGCAGATGCGCAGCCATATACTGATCGCGCTCGTCGATCAGGGGTTGATAGATTTGATGAGCATTATCGGCAAACTGCGCGAAGGTGCTTTCCAGTAGATCCCCTTCCTTGAGCGCCTCGATTTCCTCTTCCGGAATCTCGTCATCGACGATGATGCTGGCGAACAGCCCGGAGAACAGATACATGCGCTTGTACCACGGTACGTTGCGATAAATGCGGCGCAACGTGGTGCCGATATCGCGGTCGATGAGATGCAGCTTGAGATCCCGGCTGCGCGCGCCTTCGATGGCGGCGCGCATCTCGGCGCCGGGCTCGATACCGAACTGCTCGGCGATACGCTGCTGGAATGCCGACATTGCCAGCATGGCGGTAATCATCGGCACCTTGCCGCTGCGTATCACTTCGAACAAGTCCATGCGCTCGAGGGTGTCGGGGTCGACCATGCCGCGATGGCGATTGACGCATAGCTCGATGGCGACTTCATCGTAATCGCCGCTCTCGATTTCACGCGCCACCGCCTCGGCGCTGGCGCGCGACACATGGGCGGTGCCGAGCACGCGCACATGGCACGCGCCGAGCTTTATATCGACATGCGGCTGGGCCGCGTCCTGTGAACTCATATTTCGGGCGCTCCGACCGCGGCAACGGCAAATCCGTTACGCAACCAGTTGCGGCCGAGCAAGAGCATGTCGCCGGCGTTACTGCGGTCATTGAGGTTGGTCAGCACGCGGTAACTGTGGCCGCGGAACTTGACGGTGAGATAAACGTGATAGCGCACTTCGCGGCAATCGGCGCTGCGTATGCCGCGCACCTGCGCAATTTTCGCCACCAGCGGGTGACGCTCGCCCCGATCATTGACCAGCACGAAGCTGATCATTTTGCCGGTGTCACGGCCCGAGGGCGGACCATCGCTGTCCAGCACCTTGAGCTCGTGGGCATTGATGGACGACACCACCGCGCCAGTATCGAGCCGCGCATTGAAGACCTGGCCCGATTCACCGATGGTGACCGGCACCACCGCCGGCAAGGTGTTACGGTTGGCACGCTGTTGGCCGCCGACGAATCCGCCGGCCGCACCCAGCGCCAGGCACAGCACGGCGCCGAGCAGCAGCTTTTTGCGCGACTCAGGCTGCGCCACGCGCGATGGTCTTCGTGTAACGGCACATGCGGGCAATTGTAAGCGTGTTCCATGGGCCGTCGCGATGCATCGCTCGCCCGCAAGGTTCAGTAATGATTCACTCCCGCGCGCCTAGCCTCCGGCAACGCACCCAGGAGTACCGCTCATGGCTCATCACAGCTTGTTCGTCATTGGCGCCGCATTTGGAATGGGTCTCGCACAGGCGGCCTGGTCGTACAGCGGCAGTCCCGAGCTCGGCGCGGCCATGCACATGGACGGCGCAGGCATGCCGCTCATGATGGACTTCGAGGCCACCCATGCCGACACCCCGGCGGCGCCACCCCCGCCAGCGCGCGATGTCGCCCCACTCGAACGCAAACGGCGCGACCCTGCCCACGCCCGCTCACGCGGCGATGAATTCCAACGCTATTTCGACCGGCACTACCGCGCCCACCTGGTGCTCGACGCAGCGGCGCACCATCAAGTCAAAGTCGAGTGAATGAACTCTGAAGACCCACGGCAAAGTCAAGCCGGTGCGCAGGCGCACGCATTGACTTAAAATTCAGCTCGGCCCGCGCGCTCCCCGCCCGGCGCGCTAATTAGAAAGCTCAAGCTTGAACAAGCTCAATCAGAGACAACGTGAGGCCGTGCGCCATATTGACGGCCCCTTGCTGGTGTTGGCCGGCGCTGGCAGCGGCAAGACCCGCGTCATCGCGCACAAGATTGAATACCTCATCAAGCAGCGCGAGGTGCCGCCGGAACGCATCTCGGCCATCACCTTCACCAACAAGGCCGCGCGTGAAATGCGCGAACGCGTCAGCAGCCTGTTGCCGCGTAAGGCCAAGGGGCCATGGATTTCAACGTTCCATACGCTGGGCCTGCGCATCATGCGTGCGGAGTGCGCGGCGCTCGGCTATCGACCGGGCTTTTCCATTCTCGATTCCGGCGATTGCGCCAACCTGCTGGCCGACCTCATGCGCCGTGATCAACCGGGCAGCGATATTTCCGTCTACGAAATCCAGAACCAGATCTCGGGCTGGAAGTACGCGCTGATCCCGCCGGACAAAGTGCTGAACACCGACTTCACCCCGGCCCAGAAGCTCGCCCTGCGCTGCTACGGTCCTTATTGTGAAGCGCTGCGCGCCTTCAATGCCGTCGATTTCGACGATTTGATCATCGCGCCCGTCGAACTCCTGCGCCGCGATGAGGAAGTGCTGACGCGCTGGCGCGAGCGTATCGACTACCTGCTGGTCGACGAATACCAGGACACCAATCTCTCCCAGTACGAGCTCGTGCGCCTGCTGGCCGGTGGGCACGAGCGCCTGACGGTGGTGGGTGACGACGACCAGTCCATTTACGCCTGGCGAGGCGCGCGACCGGAAAACATGGTGCAGCTCGCCAACGATTTCCCCGCGCTCAAGGTCGTCAAGCTCGAACAGAACTATCGCTGCAGCGGCATCATTCTCAAGGCCGCCAACAGTCTCATCGCCAATAATCCGCACATCTATCCCAAGACCCTGTGGTGCGATCACGGCTTCGGCGACAAGATTCGCGTGATCAGCCGTGCCAGCGAACACGACGAAGTGGAATGGCTGGCCAACGACATTCTGCATCGCCGCCTGGTCCACTCGCTGCGCTATGGCGATTTCGCCGTGCTCTTGCGCAGCAATTTCCAGGCACGCCTGTTCGAGCATGCGTTTCGCGAGCGCGCCATTCCCTACGTGGTGTCGGGCGGACGGTCATTTTTTGATTTCACCGAGATCAAGGACTGCGTGTGCTACCTGCGCCTGCTGGCCAACCCGAGTGACAACAACGCATTGCTGCGCGTGATCAACACGCCGCGCCGCGCGATTGGACCGGCCACCGTCAAAGTCCTGGTCGAAGTCGCGGCCAATGGCAATGGCACGCTGGCGGATGCGGCGCTGGATGCGGAATTCGCCGCGCGCGTCTCACCCCAGACCTTGAAACGCACACGCGCCTTCATCGACTGGCTGAACGACTTTCAACGACTGCATGGCGAAAGCGCGCCGCCCGAGGCCTTCGCGCAGTTGCTGGCCGATGTCGGCTACGACGACTGGCTGGAACAGACCGCCGAAACGCCCACCGACGCCGAACGCAAGCGCAATAACGTCGCCGAACTCGCCAAGTGGATTAAACGCATCCATGAGGCCGACGAGTCGCGCACCACCGCTGACGTGGTCGCGGCCCTGACCTTGTTCGATATCGCCGACCGCAAGGAAGACGACCAGGACAGCGATGCGGTGGCGCTGACCACCCTGCATGCGGCCAAGGGCCTGGAATATCCGCACGTGTACCTGGCGGGCTTCGAAGAGAACCTGCTGCCGCATCGCAACTCGATTGCGCTCGACACCATCGAAGAGGAACGGCGGCTGGCCTATGTCGGCATCACCCGCGCCCAGCGCACGCTGTCCCTGAGCTTCTGCCGCTCACGCAAACGCTTCGGCCAGACCGAAACCGTCGAGCCCAGCCGCTTCCTGGCGGAACTCCCCCAGGACGAGTTGGCGTGGGACGGCATACCGATGGACGTCGGCGCCAACAAGGTCGCCGGCCGCGGCACCCTCGACAGCCTGAAGCGCATGCTGAAAACCTGAGCTTTAGACGTTGCTGTCGCCGTAGGGAGACAACGGGTGGCGGGCTGGCCGACACGCACGCCAGCTTTCGCATCGCGGCCACAAGGTCTGTGCTTACAAAGCAGTAACTTAGCCCGGGGATGCGGGCGGACATCCGAGCTGGCACGCATTCTGCTCTATGCAAGCCATAGAGTGAGAATGACCATGCGTAACCATCAAAAAATCATTGCCGCCCTGCCGCCCGGTTCGAGCTGTGCGCCGGCCACGCGCCGACTGATCGAAGGCTATGCGGCCGAGATCGCCGCGCGCCGCGCCCAGTTGCTGGAAGACCGTGCGCTGTACCGCGCGAAGCTCGATGACCTGCGCGACCTGGACCCCTCGGACTTCACCGGCCTGACCAAGCTCTATCGCGCCCACCTCGGTCAGATCGAGTGGCTCCTGAAAGAATTCGACCGCCCCGCGCGCAGCGCTTGAAGCGCGCGCCGACCGCTCTCAAACGTAGTGCCCTTCTCTACGTGGCTACTGCCCGCTCTCTGAGCGGGCTTTTTTTTGGCCTCTGGTCAGATCCGCGCACGCCCATAGAGCCGCGCGTACAGCCCTTGCTGCGCCAGCAACTGTTCGTGATTGCCCTGCTCGACCACCCGCCCCTCTTCCATCACGAACACCCGTGACGCACGGCGCACCGCGCTCAAACGGTGGGCGATGATGATGAGGGTGCGGCCGGCCAGTTGCTTGTGCAGCGCTTCGTGCAAACGAAACTCCGTCACCACGTCGAGCGCCGACGTCGCTTCGTCGAGCACGATCACATAGGGGTCGGTGAGCAGCATGCGCGCGATGGCGAGCCGCTGCCGCTGACCGCCCGACAAGCGTATGCCGCTGCGACCAATGACGGTATCGAGCCCCTTCGGCAGCGCCACGACTACCTGGTCGAGCTGGGCGATGGCGAGCAGATGCCAGAGGCGCGCATCGTCGGCGTCGCGTCCCAGGGTCAGGTTCTCACGTACCGTGGCGTGCAGCATGGCGGGCTGCTGCAAGACCACGCCGACATGCTCACGCACCGGGCCGAAGCCGATGTCGGTCAAGTCCACACCGTCATAAATAACGTGCCCGGCGCTCGGCGCATAGAGCCCGAGCAGCAATTGCACCAGGGTCGACTTGCCGCCACCGCTGGCGCCGACGATCGCCACCTGCTCGCCCGCATCCACCTTCAGTGACAGGCCATTCAACACCAACGGCCCGTCGCCATAACGGAACGAGACGTCACGCAACTCGACGCTGACCGCGGCACGCTCACGAAACGGATTGTGGCGCGTGGCATGGAGCGGCTCCTGCGCCAGGCGCCACACTCGATTGACCCGCTCGAGCGCCGCGTTGGCGCCCTGCAACGCGTATTGCAGATTGAGGATGGTTTCTATCGGCCCGACCAGGAACCACAGATAGCTGAACACCGCGATCATGCGTCCGAGGCTGAGATCCGAGAACACCACCAGCAGCATGGCCAACGCGCGGAACACGTCGATGCTGACCAGGAACACTGCGAAAGAAAAGCGACCGGCGGCGTCGCTCTTCCAGGCATAGGCGGCGGCGTGCTGCCGAATGTCGCGTGCGCGCTCGATGACGCGTTCAAGATAATGCCCTTCGCGGTTGGCGATGCGCATCTGCTGGATCGCGTCCAGGGTCTCGCCCAGGGATTCCTGAAAGACCTGCAGGGCACTGTTCTCGCGGCGCTTGAGCTCTTTCACGCGGCGGCTTATGCGCAAGGTGAAATACACCGCCGCCGGGTTCATCAACAGAATGAACAGACCGAGCTGCCAGTGCATCCACAGCAGCACCGCCGCGCCGCCGAGCAGGGTCAGGACCGCGATCACGAGCTGACTCAAGGTCACGCCGGTGAATTCATCGACCGTGTTGAGATCCACCACCAGATGGGTGGCGACCGTGCTCGCGCCCAGCACTTCGTATTCGGCCATCGACACCTGGCGCAAACGCTCGAGCAGCTCACGCCGAATGCGGAAGATGAGATCCTTGGCGATGAGTGAAAAGCTACGGCTCTGCCACACCTGCAGCGCCAGGCTTACGGCGCGCAGCACGATGGTGGCGATCGTCACCATGAGGATGTAGCAGGTCGGGCCACGCCAGTCGGTGGGCACGACTTTGTCCACCGCGCTGACCAGTGGACCGCCACGACCAAGCAGCACTTCGTCGACCAGCAGAGGCACCAGCAGCGGTACCGGCACCGCCAGCACAGCGGCCAGCGCCGCCACCAGATTGGCGCCGACGATGGCGCGTTTGTGCTCGGCAAACAGCGCCAGCACGTAGTGCCAGGTGTATTGCCTTGGTTCGTTCGTCACTGCTCATGGCCGCCGCGAGGATGTCGGTCATGATACCTGCGATGCGGGCCGCCCGTGGCCAAGCGAATCCGCCGCCGGTCGTTGATGATCGCGGCGCGAAGCGCGGTCACATATCGAAGTCTCTCGCGGCGCTCAGCTTTCGCCGGACGGCGCGCTCGCGTCGTTCATGAACCAGGCGCGTGCGTCCGGCACGGCGCCGTCGGCATCGGCGCCCAACGCGCGAAAATCAAACAGCGAGGTATCGGCCAGGTGCGAGGGCACCACGGCCTGCAGGCTGCGAAAGATATTTTCGACGCGCCCCGGATGTTCGCGATCCCAGGCCGCCAGCATGGCCTTGATCTTGACCCGCTGCAGATGTTCCTGGCTGCCGCACAGGTTGCAGGGAATGATGGGGAAGCCGCGCGAGTCGGCATAGCGCGCGATGTCGTCCTCGGCGCAGTAAGCGAGCGGCCGAATCACCACGTGCTTGCCGTCATCGCTCAACAGCTTGGGCGGCATGGCTTTGAGCTTCGAGCCAAAGAACATGTTCAGAAACATGGTCTCGACGATGTCATCGCGATGATGGCCCAAGGCAATCTTGGTCATGCCGTGTCGTTCGGCGAAGGTGTAGAGAATGCCGCGGCGCAGACGTGAGCACAGACCGCACATCGTGTTGCCTTCCGGCACCACGCGTTTGACCACGCTATAGGTGTCCTGCTCGATGATGTGATGCTCGATGCCGAGCTCGTCGAGGTATTGCGCCATGACGGCCGGCGGATAGCCGGGCTGCTTCTGGTCGAGATGCACCGCAATCAAGTCGAAGTCTATCGGCGCACGTTCGCGCAGCCGCTGCAGGATCTCGAGCAGGGTGTAGGAATCCTTGCCGCCCGACAGGCACACCATCACCCGGTCGCCCGCTTCGATCATGTTGAAGTCGGCAATCGCGCGGCCGACATGGCGGCGCAGACGCTGCTGCAGGATGCCAGCTTCGTGACGGGTCTTGCGGGGATCGATGACACTCATGCCATGGCTCGCGGATTGGCTCAGTGGGTGCCGACCTGCGCCCGGCATTCGACCGGCATCGCGCGCTTTACGCGCGATGCGGTCTGGCACACGGCGTCAGGCGACGCTTTGGAAGGCTTCAGGCGCGACCACGCCGCGCTTGAACTGGCTGCTCTCGATGCGACTCGGCAGGAAAGCCTCCTGCAGAATCGGCAAGGTGGACTGCGGATCGCAGTCACCGCACATGAACACGTCGATGGCGGCGTAACCGCGCTCCGGCCAGGTGTGGATGCTGATGTGACTCTCCGCCAGGATTGTCACGCCGCTCACGCCCATGCCTTCACCAAACGGATGGTAGTAGGAGTAGAGCACGGTCGCACCGGCCGTACGCGCCGCCTTTTCCAGCGAGCGTTCGATGAAGGCGGCATCGGCAAGATGGGTCGCATCCCACATCTCGACCAGCAGATGGTCGCCCGCGTAATGCGTGCCCCGACCGTCGGTCTTGAAATGATCCGGATGATTGTTCATGACTTGCTCCCTTCCACCAACTCGTTGATCCAGCGCGGCAACACAAAACTGGCCGCGTGCACTTCCGGCGAATAATGTCGCGTCTCGCCCGTCAGGGCCTTGAAACGCTCGCGCAACTTCGCAAGGTCCGGTTTCAGCACATCCGCGTGCCTTCCCGCGATACCCAGCGTCATGTTGCCGCCGTAATACGTCGGCACGGCAGCGAGATACACGCCAGCGTGCAGACCCAGATTGCGCAACGCCGCGACCGAACGGGCCGCTTCGTCACGCTGAAAGAACACCACGCCGTCCTGCGCGCTGAGCGCGCCCTGCGGTGACAATGAGTCACGGCACAGGCGATAGAACTCGTCCGAGAACAAAGCCTCGGCCATGCCTACCGGGTCGGTCGAATCGACGATGATGGCGTCGTATTCACCGCGATGCTCTTTCATGTACTTGAACGCATCCTCGACCACCACGCTGACGCGCGGATCGTCGAAAGCACGGCCATTGTCGTTCAGGGTCGGCAGGTGCTCGCGCGAAGACTCGATGACCTTGATGTCGATCTCGACGAGATCGACATGGTCTATCGGGTGCTTGAGCGCCTCACGCAGACAACCGCCATCACCGCCGCCGACGATCATCACCTTACGGGGCGCCGGCACGGCCATCAACGGCACGTGCACGAGCATCTCGTGATAGATGAATTCGTCTGCTTCAGTGGTTTGAACGATCCCGTCGAGAACCAACACGCGCCCGAGTACGGGCGCGCGGTAGATGGCTATCGACTGGAATGGCGTTTGCGTCTGATACAGGATTTCATCGAAATGAAAGCCTTGGAAAGCCTGACCGGGGTACAGGCTTTCGACGAACTGCCCCGCCACCCTCAGCTCGCCTTTTTCAGCGAGGCTGGGAAGCGGCCACGTTCAAGCACGTGCTGCTCGATGACTTCGGGTTCGAAGTACTTGCGGCACACCTTGACGGCTTCTTCGTTATCAAACGTCTTGCACGAGAATATGTCGATGTAGACCTGACCGAGATTCTCCGCGAAATGCGCGCAGATGTTGGATGTCTCGATCAGCTGCAACAGCGTGTATCCCGCGGCATCGAAAGAATGCGTCGCGAAATGTTCGAGCTGTGGCTCGCCGTAGGCTTTCATCTTGATGGCATCGACCAGTTCCTTCACCCAGGCACGCAGGTTGTCTGCGTCGATGAGGCGGTCGCGCGGGCAACCCGCTAAGTCGAGAATGAGGTGTTGACCCCAGATTGGCTGATGTTCAGACATCGCATAAAACCCCCACCCAAGAAGGTAGTAAGTTCCGTAGGGCACGAAGCTCTACGCCCAGTCGGTCCGGGCATTTGCCACCGGACCAGGCCGAGGTCATGAAACGGCTTGGTTCACCTCCTAAAAGCTCGAATTAGCCGCCAGTCACACACGGAGACGCGACTTTAAGGCCTCGCAGGAATAATGCAAGATTTATTTCCCCAGGAACTGTCGGTGCTCAATTATTGAGCACTCCGCGCGCGTGCTTGAGGCAGGCCGCGAGACGTTGCGCCCAGACACGTTGAGCATCGTCCCGGGCTATCAAGTCCTGGCGGATTTCAAACAGCACATTGGGCAGATTGCGCGACAGGGCGTGGACGGGGATGCCCTGGTCTTTGTCGTCGATGCGATAGGGCTCGTTGTCTCCCACGCAGAAATCGCCGTGCGTGCGCAGAAATTCGAGCAATGGCGTGGCGAGTCGACGGTCGCTGTCATCTGACAGGACACCGATATGCCAGGGTCGCGCGCGGCCGAGATAGACAGGCGTGAAGCTGTGCACGGCGACATAGACGGTGTCGCGGCCCTGCGCCGCGCGGGCATCGAGCAGTGCGCGCAGGGTGTCGTGGTAGGGCTGATAGATCTCGGTCAGGCGCGCCTCGCGCGCGGCGTCGCTCAAGGCGTGGTTGCCCGGCACCTCGGTCGCCTCGCTGCGCGTGGCGCACAGGTCTTTACTGTCGACAGGTCGATTGCAGTCGATGACGAGTCGCGAATAACGCTGCGCGACGAGTTCAGCGTCGAGCAACCGCGCAAGTTCGGTGGCAACGCCGAGCGCGCCGATGTCCCAGGCGATATGCCGCTGACGGTCAGACGCCGCGAGACCCAGGTCGCCCAGCTGGCGAGGCAGGCGATGGCCGGCGTGATCACAGGTGATGAGAAACGGTGAGGCAGCCTGCGGCCGCTCATGAATGACGGGATGCGGTTCGTCCGCGGCCAGCAGGGTGTTCATGCCGGCGCGCGCTCGTGACGGGTCATGGTGTTCACTCGGTCCCAGGCTACAGGGCGCGGCGAGTATAGAGGCGCCTTGCCCTGCCGGCCAAATGCGCGCGCAATTGCGCCGCCGCCCATGGAGTCCAATAATCACGCGCTCGACTTTCCTCAAGTTTCCTCAAGCACGCAGGTAATCCATGGGCACTGTCTACGCTACCGACCGCAAGGGCGAACTGCACACGCTGCCCGCCCGCCGCGGCATGACTCTGATGGAGATCCTGCGCGACGCGGCGCTGCCGGTCGAGGCGATTTGCGGCGGCCAGTGCATTTGTTCGACCTGCCATATCTATGTGGATGCAAGCCATACCGCGCGTTTGAAGCCGCGCGGTGAAGCCGAACTGGTGATGGTTGAGGATACCGGCCATTTCCTGCCGACCTCGCGCCTCGCCTGTCAGATCAAATACGACGACAGCCTCGACGGTCTCAAACTGACACTCGCGCCCGAGTCGTGAACGAGCACATTCCAGTTTGGCGACGGCGCGCAACGCACCTGACTCCTGCCTGTTGAGCCGCGCGACACACAGCGTTTGATACTGCGCGGACACTGCATGACAGACGTCTGGGCGACGCCTTTGGTACCGCACAGACGAGGCTTGTACCCAACCCATGGGCAGCCCACAATAGCTCGCACGGCGCGTGCCTTGACCCGCAGCGCAGTCGCTTCGACCCGGGGGGTGCCCATGGGGCAGTCGAAGCGCAAGTCAGTCAACGGTGAAGAAACGTCAACTTCACGTTAACGACTGTCAGCGCGCGACGCAGCGGCCGTCGCGACACGGACCGATTCTCTAGGATCGGACGCAACAATAAGATCCATATCGCTACAACAACAAATGCTACGCGCACCCGTCATCCTCATCGCTGATTGCAGCGTGAGTGACACCGAGCTTGCTGAACTGCTGCTCAGGCGGACGTTTCCCTATGCCTCGATTCGAGCCGCCAATGACGCGGTGAGCTTTGCCGAAGCGCTCACCGAGCAGGCGCCGCACATAACGATAGTCGCGCCCAAGTTGAACTGGGCCGCGAGCGACAGGCTGGTGGCGCTGCTGCGCCGACACAATCCCGCCACCCGCATCATTCTTTTCGGCCACGAATCCGACATCCTCGAACACGGCCTGTCGCCCGGCATGGCGATAGACGGTATCGCGCGCAAGAGCAGCGCCGGCTACCTGGCCTTGGCCGGCATCGTCGGCGAAGTGCTGGGGCGGGGTGCGGAGGTCGATGGCGAGATCGATGGCCGTGGCCACGGCGAAGACAGCGCGCCAGTCGGCGCGCCGGCGGCCATGCCCAGCGTGGCCTTGGCCGATCTGCCGCAGCCAGCGTTCCTGCTGGCCGACGACGGGCACCTGAGTGATTGCAACGACGCCCTGTGCCGCTGTCTGGACATCGCGCGTGCGCGCCTCGTGTCCGCGCCACTCGAACAATTGCTGGCCGACGGCGAGAGCCTCGCCCAATGGCATGATTTTCGGGCGCGCCAGGACGATGGCGAAGTCAGCCTCAAGCTGCGTGGGTCGGGCGAACATGGCGCGCGGGCAGTGATTCGTCGTGTACGCACCGCGCCGGTCACGCAGCGCTACCTCGGCTGTGCACAGCCGCTGGCGCCGGACGCCACGCCGCCGGCCGCGCCCATCGTCGCGAGTGCCGAGCCGGTGGTGCAGGAGATGCGCGACATCGCGCTGGTGTTCTCCCACGATCTGAAAGAACCGGTGCAACAGATTGCGCGTCTCGCCCAGCGCGGTGAGGAAGGCGGCGACGCCAGTTCACGTTCGCGCGCCATTGCCCAGATCCAGGAATGCGCACAACGCGCCAGCGGCATGCTCGACAGCATGCTCGAGTACCTGGCGGTATCGGCACGCGATTCCTCGCCGGTGGCGGTCGATTTGAACCTGAGCTTCGAACAGGCGCTGGACAATCTGCGGGTGGTGATGGACGAAGCTGATGCCCAGGTCAGCGCCGATCACCTGCCGTCGGTGCTGGGCGACGAATACCAGATGCTGCACCTGTTCCAGAACCTGCTGGCCAATGCCATCAAGTTCCGCGGCCGCGAGCGCCCGGAGATCAAGGTCAGCGTCGAACCACAGGGCGCCGACTGGCTGCTGGCCTTCCGCGACAACGGCATCGGCATTCCGCAGCCCTTCCTGCAACGGGTTTTTGAAATGGGGCAACGTCTGCATACCCGCGACGAGTACCCCGGAACGGGTGTAGGCTTGGCCCTGTGCAAGCGCATCGTCGAACGTCACGGCGGTCGCATCTGGGTCACATCCAACGAAGGGGCGGGATGTACCTTCTTCGTGCGCTTGCCACAAACACCCACACAAGTCAGCCGACCGGCATGAAGCCCAATACTGGAGCTCCTGCGGACTGCCTATGAAACGCGAATACATGCGCATCCTCCTCATCGAGGATGATCGGATTGAAGCGGCCCTGGTGCGCGAACAAATCGCCGCATCAGCGCTGGCCGGCGCCAGCATCGAACACAGTCAGCGCCTGACCGCCGGTCTTGATCGCCTGCGCACGCGACGCTACGACGTGGTGCTGCTCGATCTCAATCTGCCCGACGGCAACGGCATCGACAATCTGCATCGCACCAAGGCCGTCGCGCCCAATGTGCCGGTCATCATCCTCACCAATGTCGAAGACGAGGAAGGCGCGTCGGCGGCGGTCGGCAATGGCGCACAGGATTACCTGATCAAACGCCACATCGCGCCGGATTTACTGTCGCGCGCGATTCGCTATGCGATTGCACGCCAGGAAGCGGAAGCCGCGCTGCGCGCCAGCGAAGAGCGCTATGCGCTGGCCATCGCTGGCGCCCGTGACGGCATCTGGGACTGGGATCTGGAACGCGACGAAGTGCATTACTCGCCGCGCTGGTTCGCCATGCTGCGCCTGCGCGCCGACGAATTCGGTTCGTCGCCCGAGCTGTGGCTGGATCGCATTCACGAAGAAGACCGCAGCGGCTTCAACAAGGCCCTGCAGGCTCATCTGAAAGGCGCCACGCCGCATTTCGAATATGAATACCGCATGCGCAGCGGCGAAGGAAAATACCTGTGGGTGATGAGCCGCGGCGTGGCGGTGCGTGGCGCCGCCGGCCGCGCCACGCGTATCGCCGGTTCGCTGTCGGACATCAGCGAGCGCAAATCGACCGAGGCGATGCTGGTACACGAAGCGCTGCACGATGCGCTGACGGGCCTGCCCAATCGCAACCTTTTTCTCGACCGTCTCGATATCGCCCTGAAGCAGCAGCGTCGCGACAGCAAGCGCAAGTTCGCCGTGCTGTTCCTCGATCTCGACCGCTTCAAGAACATCAATGACACCTTGGGCCACGCCGCCGGTGACGAGCTCCTGACCGAAATCGGCAAGCGCCTGTCGATGTTCCTGCGCCCCGGTGATTCGGTCGCGCGCCTCGGCGGCGACGAATTCGCGATTCTCCTTATGAGCATCAGCGGCCTGGGCGAAGCGACGCTGGTGGCCGAACGCGTGCACGATCTGCTGTCACAGAAATTCCTCATCGCCGACAAAGAAATCTTTGCCACCGCCAGCATCGGCATCGCGCTGTCGGGGCCGAAATACGAATCGTCGGAAGATCTCCTGCGCGACGCCGATCTCGCCATGTATCGCACCAAGCGGCGCCGCGCCGGCTCTTACGCGGTGTTCGACAATCTCATGCACGAGGCCGCCATGCAGCGCCTCGAACTCGAAACTGATCTGCGCTCTGCCCTGCCGCGCAATGAGCTGGTGGCCTATTACCAGCCCATCGTCGCACTCGATCATCTGCGCGTGGTGGGCTTCGAAGCGCTGTTGCGCTGGTTCCATCCGATACGTGGTCTGATCGGGCCGGAAGACTTCATTCCGCTGGCCGAGGAGTCGGGCATGATCGGTGGGCTGTCGTGGTGGATGATGCGCGAAGCCTGTCTGACCACACGTTCATGGCAGTTGAGCGACCCGACACTGGCGGACCTGTCGATCAGTGTGAATATTTCGAGCCGGCTGTTTTCAGAGCCGGACTTCGCCGCGCGCACGCTCGCGATTCTGGATGAAACCGGCCTGCCGCCTCACTCGCTGCATCTCGAAATCACCGAGAACGCGCTGCTTGAACACGAAGACACCACGCTGCGCGAGCTGTCGACCTTGCAAAACATCGGCGTCAAATTCCATCTCGATGATTTCGGCACCGGTTACTCGTCGCTGAGTTACTTGAATCTCTTTTCCTACGACACCCTGAAAATCGACCGCTCCTTCGTCGCCGCCTCCAGCGAGCCGAATGGCAACGGCGCGCGCAATCGCCGCATCGTCGATGCACTTATCACGCTCGGACGTGTGCTGGGCATGGAAGTGATTGCCGAAGGCGTGGAAACCGCCGAGCAGGCGCAGAAGCTGCGCGAGCTCGATTGCCGGGTGGCGCAGGGTTATTGGTTCTCCAAGCCTTTACCGGCCGAATCGGCGCTGGCCTTGCTGATGCGTGAGAAGGAACTGGCGCGCGGCACCATCCGTACCATCAGCCATCACTGACAAGACAGCGATGGCCCGTCGTGATGCGGGCCCGATGAGATAGCCAAGCCCAAGCGCCCTCGCTAGGCTTGATGCATGTCCGAACTGCCGCCCGCTACCCATGTTGCCGACGCCGCGCCCATTGCGCAGCGAAAAATCGTGCACGTCGACATGGATGCCTTCTATGCCTCCGTCGAGCAGCGCGATCATCCCGAGTGGCGGGGTCGGCCGGTGGTCGTGGCGTGGCGCGGCATGCGCTCGGTGGTGTGCGCGGCGTCCTATGAGGCACGCGTATTCGGCGTGCGCTCGGCGATGCCGGCGACGCGCGCCGAACGCCTGTGTCCCGATGCCATCTTCACGCCGCCGGATTTTCCGCGCTATCGGGCGGTGTCAGCGCAGATCCGCGCCATCTTCCATCGCTATACGGACCTGGTCGAACCGCTGTCGCTGGACGAAGCCTATCTCGACGTCACGCACAACAAGCCGGGCCTCGCGACCGCCACCGCGGTGGCCAAGCAGATCCGCGCCGACATTCGCGCCGAAACAGAGTTGAACGCCTCGGCCGGCGTCGCGCCGAACAAAGTCCTCGCCAAGATTGCCTCGGACTGGCGCAAGCCCAATGGCCTGTTCGTGATCCAGCCGCACGAGATCACCGACTTCCTGAGTCCACTACCGGTACGCAAACTGCCGGGCGTGGGCGGTGCGACGGAGAAGGCCTTGGCCGCGCTCGGCATCGTGACGGTGGCCGAGCTGCGCGTTCATCCGCTCGCGGAGCTGGTGGCGCGCTTCGGCAAACAGGGCAAACGCCTCTATGAGCTCGCGCGCGGTATTGACGAGCGCTTGGTGAGTCCCGATCAGCCGCGACGCTCGTTATCGGCCGAGACCACCTTTGAAAGTGATCGCAGCCGCGTCGAAGTGGCGCCGGCGCTGGACGAGCTTGCAGCGCGCGTATGGCGCCACGTGGCAACCGCCGACGGCGCCGAGGGGCAGGCCCACACCGTGGTGTTGAAGTTGAAAACCAGCGAATTCCGCACCATTACCCGCAGCCACACACCGGCCACGCCGCCGTCTTCGATGGATGAACTGGCCGGCATCGCGCAGGGCCTGTTGGCGCGCGTCGAACTCGACGAATCGACCCGCTATCGTCTGGCCGGCGTCGGCCTGAGCAATTTTCGCGAGGCGCTCGAGAGCGACGCGCAGCCCGCGCTGTTCTGAGTGCTACTTGGCGGGCTTGTCCGCTGGCGCGGCGCCCGGCGCCTGGAATTCCGGCGTACCCGGCGCGGCGTTCGGGCACTGGTTGACTTCACACAGCTTGTCGATTTGCGCGTACTTGCGCGCGCAGCCGGTATCGAAGGGCTCGCGCTCGGTCGGCGACATGCCCTGCAGCGAATTGGCATAGGACGTCAGCGCGTTGTCCATGTCTTCGTTGGAGAGCTTGTTCTGCGTGGCATTGACGTAGAAGTTGGCCGCCAGCATGCCGAAGGCGAACGAGCGGTTCTTCCAGCGCCACACTTCATCGGGCTTGGCGGTCTTGGAGATCAAGGCGGAGAGGGCCGAGCAGGTCATGGCGCCATCGAAAGCCTGTTGCAGGGCTTCCTTGCTGGGCGGCTGGCTCTGACCGTGTTCGCCGGCGGGCGCGGCGCTGCCGCTGGCCGCGGACGGCGTCGAAGGCGCAGCGGGTTCGGCGGCCAGCGCCTGGCCGACGGCCAAGACAATGAGGGAAGCAAAGATCGCGATGCGTTTCATGGGCAACTCCGTGGCTTGGCGCCGCGCGATCCGCGGAGCGAGGCGATTATTGCACGGCCGCGCGATTGACTGCACATTGCCACGCTCTGTCTGTCTGCAAGGAACCACGAGATGTCTGACTCTTCCGATGCCGCGCGTTTTATCGGCACCTGGCAATTGCTTGAAAGCTATTCGGAGCGCGCTTCGGGCCGCGCACCCTTCCCCCTCGGCGCCAAGGTCATCGGGCGCATCAATTACGACAGCGCCGGCAACATGGCCGCGCAGCTGATGGGTGAGGACCGTTCGCCCTTCAGCTCACGCGATCCACGTGAAGTCACCGATGCCGAATACCGCGACGCGTTTCAAACCTACACCGCCTATTTCGGCACGTTTGAAATCGATGCGAGCGCGCACACCGTCACCCATCACGTGCTGGGCGCGACCGTGCCGAACTGGCCGGGCAACGATCAATTGCGCTTTTATGAACTGAAGGGCGACCAATTGATCCTGCGCACGCCGCCGATGCGCGGCAACGATGGCGAGAAGTCGGTGCACACCTTGGTGTGGCAGAAGGTGGTGTAGGACCACCGCCCGCCGATGTCAGGCTGGCATCGCCGCCTACGGTAACGGGCGCGCAAGCGACCCGTATCCATGAGCCGCTGCGCGCCGACGGCGAAGTGCGCAGCAAGCACTCCGGATTGCGCCAGCCTCGATGAGCCCGACGCTGGACCACGCGGTTTTGCTGTCCAGATTTTCTACAATCCGCTACATCTTCCAGGAGCACACCCGCATGTCCACTGGCACCGTCAAATTACACCGCGTGCTGCGCGCGCCGGCCGAGCGCGTCTATCGCGCTTTCGTCGACGCCGCGGCGCTGGCGAAATGGCTCCCGCCCTATGGCTTCACCTGCACCGTGCACGAACAGGACCTGCGGGTCGGCGGCCGCTTCAAGATGTCGTTCACCCATTTCGGTTCGGGCGCGAGCCACAGCTTCGGCGGTGAATATCGCGAACTCGTGCCCAATGACAGGCTGCGCTACAGCGACAAGTTCGATGACCCGGCCATGCCCGGCGAAATGGAAACCACCGTCATCCTTACCGCGGTGGCCTGCGGCACCGAGCTCAAGGTGGAACAGTCCGGCATCCCGGCCATGATTCCGCTCGAGATGTGCTACCTCGGCTGGCAGGAGTCATTGGCCCAGCTTGCGCAGCTGGTCGAACCCGAGATTCCGAACTGACAAATCACTTCGTCTGCCGCGCACTCGGTGCGTGGCGAGGCAGACATCACGCCTAGAAGGTCGCGGCGATGGCGCGCGCCTCCTGCTTGGCGGCTTCGCGCGCCGGCCCGTCCACCTCCGGGCCGAAGAAAGTCTTTTCCACCAGCACCGTCGAAATATCCGTCACGCCGACAAAGCGCAGCCATAGCTCCAGGTACTGACGTTGCAGGTCGTAGGTCTCGGCCGGCGTGCCCGAGCCCGCGCTGTATTCGATGCCGCGCGCATAGATCACCGCCGCGCGTCTGTCGGTGAGCGCGCCGTTCAAACCCTGCTCGTCGAAGGTGAACAAGAGGTCCTTCTGGCTGACGCAGTCAATGAGGTGTTTCAGTTTGTAGGGAATCATGAAATTCCACATCGGCACGCCGATGAGGATGCGCTCGGCGCGCTGGAAGCGCGCGGCCAGTGCACGAATCGCCGCCCACGCGCGGCTCTGCACCGCGGTCAGGGGCTGGCCGGCGATGCCGGCGTACTTGGCGTCCAGCGCCGCGCCATCGAACTCCGGCAGCGGCGTCGACCACACATCCAGCGTATCGATGTGCGCATCGGGATGCTTGTCACGGTAGGCCGCCAGAAACGCCTGGGCCACTTCGATGGAGGCGCTGCGCTGCTTGCGCGGCGAGGATTCGATATAGAGAAGGGTGCTCATGGGGACATCCTGTTTCAAGTGCCGGCCACTGTATGCCAATCGACAGCGCCGGCACCATCGCAAGGCCTGCAGTCCCGTGCATGGGTCGTCACTGCTGCACTGCGAAATATTTTTATCGTTGTTAAAATTATTTTCGCGTGCCAGACTCCCGCGCCATGGGCCGCCCGACCACCAACGTGCGCGAACAGAACATGCGCAAACGCCGCGACCGCCTGCTGGACCAGGCGCGCGCACTGCTGACCGTGCATGGCTTCGAAGCGCTCAATCTGCGCGAACTCGCACGCCTCGCCGAGGTGACGGTGCCGACCATCTACAACCTCATCGGCAACAAAGAGGAAGTGCTGGTCGCGCTGTTCGCCGAAGTGCTGACGGAAATCGAAGCGCGCATCCGTGACCGTGATATCGGCGAGCCGCTGGCGCGCGCCGGCGCGGTGGCGGAGATCTCCACCGCCCTGTTCGCCGAAGACGAGAACTACTACCGCTCCGCCTTTCTGGCGGTGGAATACCTCAATCAGAGCGGCGCCCATCACGACAAGGTCACCCAGATCTATGCCTGGGGTGAGCGCATGGCGACCGACGGCGTGCTGGCCTGTCAGGCCGCGCGCCTGCTCCGGGGCCGCATCGCGCCGGCGCTGCTCGGCGAATTGATACTGCGCAGCTTTCGCACCACCTGCCGGGAATGGGCTTTCGCCCAGATCTCGCTGCAGGAATTTCGTCGCATCGCACTGGTGGACATCTACATCACGCTCGCCGCCGATGCCTCCGACAGCTTTCAAACCGTGCTCGTGAACAACATCGCGGCACTGACCACCACCCGTTAGCCTCGCACAACCAACGCCCCCGCCGAGAAAAGGAGTCATCCGATGCAGCAGTCCATGCAGATAGAAATCATCAAAGAGTTGTTGGATCACCTCGATAACAAGCGCACCGCCGACGCCGGACGCATCGTCGTCAATCCGACTTCGACCTATACCGACAAGGCGCTCGCCGAGCGTGAGTGGGAAGCGTTCTTCAAGAACCACCCGCAGGTGCTCGGCATGTCGGGCGAACTGCCCAAGCCCGGCAGCTACATGACCATGAATGATTTCGGCGTGCCGATATTGGCGACGCGCGACGAACACGGCCAGTTCCATGCGTTCGTCAACGCCTGCCGCCACCGCGGCGCGGAACTCACCACCGAGGCCCATGGCGACAAGAACCGCTTCACCTGCCCCTTCCACGGCTGGACCTTCGCCAACGACGGCCGCCTGCTCGGCGTGCGCCAGAGTGACCAGTTCGGCAAGATAGACAAGAACTGCAACGGCCTCATCGAGCTGCCTTCGGAAGAAAAGTACGGCCTGCTGTTCGTGCATCCGCAGGTCAACGGCACGCTCGACATCGACGCCCTGCTCGGCGAGGAGCTGGCGGCCGAACTCGCCGCCTGGGAACTGCATCGCTGCGAGTACCAGGGCGAGTCGGTGCTCGACAAGCCGCTCAACTGGAAGATTGCCAACGACACCTTTGGCGAGGTCTACCATTTCAATTCACTGCACAGCAACACGCTCGCCAATCTCCTGCATGGCGATACCTTGAGCTACAAGGAATACGGTCGGCACCATCGGCTGTGCCTCGCGAACAAATATCTCGACATCATGCGTCAGCAGCCCGAAGAGCAATGGAGCCTGCCCTATGCCGGCGCCGTTGCGTATTACCTGTTTCCCAACGTGCAGATAGTGTTTCTCACGAGCATGGCGGTGCTGGTGCGAATCTATCCGAACCGCAAGGAAATCGGCCAGTCCTTGTCACGGGTGTCGCACTACCGTGTGCCGCAGGTGCAGCAGTTCGTGCCACCGGCCGACAAGGTCAACGCTGTCACCAACGAAAACATCTACGACGCCACCAACACCAGCGCGCCGATGGACCTGGACGTCAGCGCGGTGCTGGAACTGTTCGTCAGCACGGTCGAACACGAAGACTATTACATGGGCACCAAGACCCAGTCGGCCGCCAACAGCGGCAAAATTGATCACTTCCTGTTCGGGCGTAACGAGCCGGCGCTGCATCATTTCCACAACAACTACCGCAGCGCCCTCGGCATGCCGCCGCTCGAAGAATACCGCGGCGGCTAGCAGCCTGCCGGACTTAGGGAATCGTCACGAGGTGGTGGGAAAGCGAGGACGGATGTGTGCGCATTCGAGGCGAATAGTGGGGCTATTTAACGAGAAGGCGCGCACATATGGACCGCTATCCCATCACCGCAGCAGATTCGTCCTAAGTCAGACCGGCTGCTAGGGCCGCAACGCACGACGGCAGCGCGCTCCCTCCTTCCTTTTTTACTTGCCGCACCGCCCGTCGGCGGTGCGCAAGTCTCTTCAAAAGCTCGCAATTGACCGCGCTTCACGCGCGCAAGTGATTCATATCTCAAATTCATGCGGGCGCTGGTGCATCTTTTGCACTGCCCTGGTGCTACTTTTTCTCTGGAGAGCTTCGGCTTTGCAGAGGACCGTCACACGCACGTGAACCGACTCAAAATTCCGCACATCACGAGCCCCCTCGCGCCTCATTTCTGCCGCCCCACGCGGGCGTGCCGCACCTTGCGAGTGCCCACCCTGCGCATTTCATTCCTTGGCATGACCTTTGCTCAATTTCAAATTCCAAATGGAGAACAGCGATGACTGATCCGCCATCGCCGAGTGTCTGGCCCCACAGTGCCCCTATCGTGGGCGAGGAGTACGGCCGCATGAGCATCTTTGATCACTACCTCCATCGCTACGCCGCGACGGTCCAGGAAGAACTTTCCCTCATCGAATACCTGGAGCTATGTCGCAAAGATCCCGCGACCTACGCCACGCCCGCCGAGCGCATGCTGCATGCCATCGGCGAACCTGCCTTGGTAGACACCCGTCAGGAGCCACGCCTGTCACGCATCTTCTCCAACAAGGTGCTGCGCATCTATCCGGCCTTCCGGGATTTCTATGGCATGGAAGAAACGGTCGAAAAGATCGTCGCCTTCTTCAAGCATGCCGCGCAGGGCCTGGAAGAAAAGAAACAGATCCTCTACCTGCTCGGCCCGGTCGTGGGCGGCAAATCCTCGCTGGCAGAGAAACTGAAAGTGCTGATGGAAGAGTGCCCCATCTACGCTTTGAAAGGTTCGCCCATCAACGAATCGCCATTGGGACTGTTCCATCCCGACAAGGATGGCGCGCTGCTCGAAGCCGAATACGGCATTCCTGCACGACGCCTGACCGGCCTCATGTCGCCCTGGGCGGTCAAACGCCTGGCGGAATTCGACGGCGACATTTCGAAATTCACGGTGGTCCGTCTGCGGCCTTCGGTGCTGCGCCAGTTGGCGATCGCCAAGACCGAGCCCGGCGATGAAAACAACCAGGACATCTCGTCGCTGGTCGGCAAGGTCGATATCCGTAAGCTCGAACGTTACGCCCAGCACGACGCCGACGCCTATTCCTACTCGGGCGGCCTGTGCCTGGCCAACCAGGGCCTGCTGGAATTCGTCGAAATGTTCAAAGCGCCCATCAAGGTGCTGCATCCACTCCTGACCGCCACCCAGGAAGGCAACTTCAAAGGCACTGAAGGCCTCGCCGCGATCCCCTTCGACGGCCTCATCCTTGCCCATTCCAACGAATCGGAATGGCAGGCGTTCCGCAACAATCGCAACAACGAAGCGTTTCTGGATCGTATCTATATCGTCAAGGTGCCCTACTGCCTGCGTGTTTCCGAGGAAGTGCGCATCTATGAAAAGCTGCTCGCCAATTCCACGCTCGCCAACGCGCCCTGTGCGCCCGGCACCCTGGAGATGATGGCGAGCTTCGCAGTATTGTCGCGGCTCGCCGAGCCAGAGAATTCTTCACTTGAATCAAAGCTGCGTATCTACGACGGCGAGAATCTCAAAGACATCGACCCCAAGGCCAAGAGCTACCAGGAATACCGCGACTTCGCCGGCGTCAACGAAGGCATGAGCGGGCTGTCGACGCGCTTCGCCTACAAGGTGCTGTCCAAGGTCTTCAACTTCGACCACGGCGAAGTCGCCGCCAACCCGGTGCATCTGCTCTACGTGCTGGAACAGCAGATAGTGCAGGAGCAGTTCCCGCGTGAAATCGAAGAGAAATACATCGCCTTCATCAAGGGCTATCTCGCGCGCCGCTATGCCGAATACATCGGCAAGGAGATCCAGACCGCCTATCTAGAGTCCTACTCCGAGTACGGGCAGAACATTTTCGATCGCTACGTGACCTACGCCGACTACTGGATACAGGACGAACAGTATCGCGACCCGGACACCGGCGAGATGGTCGATCGCGCCGGGCTGAATGCCGAACTCGAACGCATCGAGAAACCGGCGGGCATCAGCAACCCCAAGGACTTCCGCAACGAAATCGTCAACTTCACCCTGCGCGCCCGCGCCGCCAATGGTGGCCAGAGCCCGTCCTGGACCAGCTACCAGAAGCTGCGTGAGGTGATTGAACAGAAGATGTTCTCCAATACCGAGGAGCTGCTGCCGGTCATCTCCTTCAACGCCAAGTCGTCGACCGACGATCAGCAGAAGCACCGCGACTTCGTCGAGCGCATGACCGCCAAGGGCTACACCGAGAAGCAGGTGCGGCTGCTGTCGGAATGGTATTTGCGCGTGCGCAAGTCGTCGTGATGTCAGCGAGGGATTTGACCAGGCCATGGCCACCACCCAGCTCATAGACCGACGACTGAACGGGCGGCACAAAAGCGCCCAGAACCGGCAGCGCTTCATCCGGCGCTACAAGGAGCAGATCAAGCAGGCGATTGCCGAATCTATCGCCGGGCGCTCCATCACCGATGTCGCGAGCGGCGGCGAAGTGCGCATACCGCGACGCGACATCGCCGAGCCCGAATTTCATTACGGCAGCGGCGGCTGGCGCCAGGGTGTGCATCCCGGCAACCGCGAATTCGTGGCCGGCGATACCATCGAACGACCCTCCGGCGGTGGTGACGGTCAAGGCAGCGACGCCAGCGACGGTGGTGAAGGCGAGGACGACTTCACCTTCACCCTGACCCGCGACGAATTCATGGACCTGTTCTTCGAGGATCTCGCGCTGCCCAACCTCAACAAAACCCGCATCCACACCCTCGTTGAAGAACAAAGCGTGCGCGCCGGCCACACCCACGACGGCGTGCCGAGCAATATCGACATCGTGCGCTCGCTGAGCGGCGCACTGGCGCGCCGCACGGCGCTGCGCGGGCCGCTCAGAGCCGAGCTTGCGGAGCTCGAAGAACGCCTTGCCCACAGCGGTGATGCCGCCGAGCGCAGCCAACTGCGCGCCGCCATCGAGTCACTCGAAAAACGCATTGGCAGGGTGCCGTTTCTCGATGAATTCGATCTGCGCTATCGCAACCGCGTGACACGCCCCAAGCCCTGCACCCAGGCCGTGATGTTCTGCCTCATGGACGTCTCGGGTTCGATGGACGAGCAGCGCAAGGACATCGCCAAGCGCTTCTTCATGTTGCTCTATCACTTCCTGCACAACACCTATGAGCACATCCAGGTGGTGTTCATCCGCCATCACACGGCTGCGCAGGAGGTTGATGAACAGGAGTTCTTTCAGTCGCGCGACACCGGTGGCACCTTGGTCTCGACCGCGCTCGATCTCATGGACCGCATCATCGCCGCGCGCTATCCGCGCGAAGACTGGAACATCTACGCCGCGCAGGCCTCGGACGGCGACAACTGGCCGATGGACAGTGCG
>JADLGE010000030.1 GCA_020849475.1 Gammaproteobacteria bacterium | reverse complement strand
TTGATTTAAATGGTCGGGGTGACAGGATTCGAACCTACGACCCCTGCCTCCCGAAGGCAGTGCTCTACCAGACTGAGCTACACCCCGACTGAGAAAAATGCGACGTCGCCCTGGCGGGCATGCGTCGTGCGCGATGGACTGGATCTGCTGTTAGAAGGTGCGGTAGACCGCAAATTCGACGAGAGTCTCCAGCGCGTTGCGATAAGGAGATTTCGGGATCTCCGTCAACGCAGCCAGAGCTTTCTGAGCTTCGGCTTGAGCGCGGGCGAAAGTGTAAGTGATGGCTCCCGTGGATTCAATTGCGGCTTGAATTTCTTTTAGGTGCTCGAGGCCGCCGTGTTCGATGGCCGAGCGGATCATGGCGGCTTGATCGGGCGTGCCGTGCCACATGGCGTACAGCAGCGGCAAGGTCGGCTTGCCTTCGGCGAGATCGTCGCCGATGTTCTTGCCGAGTGCATCGGACGAGGAGTGATAGTCCAGGGCATCGTCGACGAGTTGGAACGCGGTGCCGATATGACGGCCATAGGCGCCCATCGCGTTCTCGAATGCGCCGCTCTGCCCGGATACCACCGCGCCGAGCATGGCGGCGGCCTCGAACAGTTTGGCGGTCTTGTTGTGAATGGTGGTGAGGTAACGCTCTTCGGTGGTTTCCGGGTCGCGGCAGTTCACCAGCTGCATCACTTCGCCTTCGGCGATGGTATTGGTGGCATCGGCCAGAATTTCGAGGACCCGGATGTTTTCCAGGTCGACCATCATCTGGAAGGCGCGCGAGTAGAGGAAGTCTCCGACCAGCACGCTGGCCTCGTTGCCCCACACCAGGTTGGCGGTCTCGCGGCCGCGACGCAGCTTGGAAGCATCGACCACGTCGTCGTGCAGCAGGGTGGCGGTATGCACCAGCTCGATGATCACCGCCACGTCGATGTGGCGTGAGCCTTCGTAGCCCGCGGCCTTGGCGCTCAACAGCGCGAGCAGCGGACGCAGGCGCTTGCCGCCACCGGCGATGATGTAATGACTGAGCTGATTGATGAGGACGACGTCGGAGTCGAGTCGCGCGCGGATCAGGCGGTCCACCGCCTGCGAGTCCTCCAGGACCAGCGTGCGCAACTGTTCGATATCGGGGGCGCTTTTTGCTTCGTGCACGGCTGTCTCTGGTGGCACCGGGGTCGGGCAAGCGGGATCTTGCCAATTGCCAGGGCAAATTGCCATTTTCTTCGCCTGCAAAAATCGCTACGGTCGGGGCCGTCGCCGGGCCTTGCCGGGTCGAGGCCCGCGACCGGGCGGGCCGCGGATGCGCGAGCGCCTTGTTTCGGCACGCCTGATTGCTTAGAATCGCGCGCTCGTTCGCACCCCGGTGCCAGATTTTTGGATGAACTCACCATGCACGCAGTGATAAAGACAGGCGGTAAGCAATACCGCGTCAGCGCCGGCGACAAGCTCAACGTCGAGACCCTGCCGGTCGAGGCAGGCGGCGACGTCGCATTCGATCAGGTCCTGATGTTGTCCGATGGCGACAATATCGAAATTGGCGCGCCGTTCCTGGCGGGCGTTACGGTCACCGCCAAGGTCGTCGAGCACGGCCGCGGCGAGAAGATCCGCATCGTCAAGTTCAAGCGCCGCAAGCACTACAAGCGTCAGGCCGGACATCGGCAGAACTACACGCGGGTGGAAATCACCGGCGTAGCACGAGGCTAAGCAGCAATGGCTCACAAGAAAGCAGGCGGCAGTACCCGTAACGGTCGCGATTCGGATTCCAAGCGTCTCGGCGTCAAGATCTTTGGTGGCCAGGCGGTGCGCGCCGGCAACATCATCGTTCGCCAGCGCGGCACACACTTCCATGCCGGCACCAACGTCGGCATCGGTCGTGACCACACGCTGTTCGCCCTCACTGACGGCGCAGTGCGTTTTGACCGCAAGGGTCCGCATGAGCGCCGCTTCGTGAGTATCGTCGCTGCCGAGTAATCGTCACGGCCCCGCGCGTGGCTCAAGGAACCCCGTCTATGACGGGGTTTTTTGTTTAGGGCCTCCCAACATCAGCAGTCCGTTCCCATGAAATTCGTCGACGAAGCATTAATCACCGTCCAGGCCGGCAACGGCGGCGACGGCTGCCTGAGTTTCCGCCGCGAAAAATTCATACCGCGTGGCGGCCCCGACGGCGGTGACGGCGGCGACGGCGGCAGCGTTTATCTCGAGGTCGATTCGGGTTTGAACACCCTGGTCGATTTCCGCTTCAAACGCTTGTTTCGCGCCGCCCACGGCCAAGCGGGACAGGGCACCGACCGCATCGGCAAGAGCGCCGAGGATCTCATCATTCGCGTGCCCGAAGGCACGCTGGTCTACGACGCGGACACCGAAGAATTGATTGGCGATTTGATCGGCCATGGCACGCGGCTGGTGGTCGCCAAGGGCGGCTTTCACGGCCTCGGCAACGCGCGTTTCAAGAGCAGCGTCAATCGCGCGCCGCGCCGCACCACGCCCGGCATGCCGGGTGAGGAGCGCAATCTCAGACTGGAACTGAAGCTGCTCGCCGACGTCGGGCTGCTCGGTCTGCCCAACGCCGGTAAATCGACGCTCATCCGCGCGGTATCCGCCGCGCGTCCCAAGGTGGCCGACTATCCCTTTACCACCCTGATTCCGAATCTCGGTGTGGTGCGCTTAGGTCTCGAACAGAGTTTCGTGATTGCCGACATTCCCGGCATCATCGAAGGCGCCGCCGAAGGCGCGGGCCTGGGACTGCGCTTTCTGAAGCACCTGGAACGCACGCGTCTGCTGTTGCACCTGCTCGATATCTCAGGCTTCGACCCGGAACGCGACCCGCTGGTCGACTTTGAAACCATCTCGGCTGAACTCGAAGCCTTCGACGAAGACCTCGCCACGCGCCCGCGCTGGGTGGTGCTGAACAAGATGGACGTGGTCGACGACGCCATCGCCGATGAGTGCGAGGCGCGTCTGCGCGAGCACGGCTGGGACGGTCCGGTGCATCGGGTGTCCGCCGCCACCGGGCTCGGCTGTGATGAATTGATGTGGGCGATATTCCACTGGCTCACCGCGCAGAACGACGAAGACCACGATTTCGACGACCAGCACGAAGAGGACGATGAGCATGACGCAGGCGCCGATGACTGACGCGCAGGCATTGCGCGACAGCGTGGCCCAGGCACGCCGCTGGGTGGTGAAGATCGGCAGTGCGCTGGCCACCAACCAGGGTGTGGGCCTCAACCTGCCAGCCATCGAAGGCTGGGCGGAACAGATGGTCGAGCTGCAGAACGCCGGACGTCAGATAGTCGTTGTCACCTCTGGTGCGGTCGCTGAAGGCGCCGCGCGCCTCGGCTGGAAGCAGCGTCCCAGCGCCCTGCCGCAGTTACAGGCGGCGGCGGCCATCGGCCAGATGGGCCTGGTGCGCGGCTGGGACCAGGCCTACGAAAAATTCGGCAAGCGCGCCGCGCAGGTGCTGCTCACCCACGATGATCTCTCCGACCGCCAGCGCTATCTCAATTCGCGCAGCACGCTGTGGACCTTGCTCGAGCTTGGCGTGTTTCCGGTCATCAACGAAAACGACACGGTGGCGACTGAAGAGATCAGTCTCGGCGACAACGACACCCTGGCGGGCCTGGTCAGTAATCTCATCGAAGCGGACGTGCTGGTCATCCTCACCGACCAGGAAGGCATCATGACGGCCGACCCGCGCACCGATCCGCAAGCGCGTCTCATCGAACATGCGCCGGCCAATTCGCCGGAGCTTGAAGCTGTGGCCGGTGGCGGTGGCGCCTGGGGCAGGGGCGGCATGCGCACCAAGCTGCGTGCCGGACGTCTCGCCGCGCGCTCGGCCACTACCACCATCATCGCCTCGGGCCACGCGCCGGACGTGCTGCGAAATATCGCCGCGGGTCGACCGGTCGGCACCTTGCTCTATTCCAAGGACGGGAAAGTCAGCGCGCGCAAGCAATGGCTGGGCGGCACCATCCGCGCCCGTGGCAGCCTGCGGCTCGACGTCGGCGCATGCCGCGCACTGCTGGAACAGGGCAAGAGCCTGTTGGCGGTGGGCGTGACCAGCGTCAACGGCGAGTTCTCGCGCGGTGAACTGGTGGTGCTGGAGGATCAGAGCGGCGTGGAAGTCGGGCGCGGTCTGGTCAATTACTCATCCGGCGAGTGCCGCCAGATTGCCGGCCTGCCGTCAGATCAGATTGAATCCGTGCTCGGCTTCTGCCGCGAAGCGGAGCTGATTCATCGCGATAATCTTCTCGCCGACAGCCGCGCGTAAAAACCAATCCGCAAATAAAAAAGCCGGCGCGGGGCCGGCCTTTTGCACAACGGCTGAGAGAACTCAGGCCATTGCCTTGATGCGTGCGTTCAGACGCGCCTTGTGACGGGCGGCCTTGTGCTTGTGAATGATGTCGGTGCCCGCCATACGGTCGATGGTCGGTACGGCCTTGCCGTAGGCGGCCATGGCGGCGGTCTTGTCACCCGACTCGATGGCTTTGATGACTTGCTTGATACGGGTACGCAGCAAGGAACGGCGGCTGGCGTTGTGCTGGCGACGCTTCTCGGACTGACGTGCGCGCTTTCGCGCTTGAGCGGAATTTGCCAAGGACCTGATCTCCGTGCGGCTGGGCTTGAGAGCGCGGCACTATGCTGTCTCGAAGCCTGATTGTCAATGCATTTTCGCTGCTTCGAGTGGTGCGACGGGTGCGTATAATCCCGCCCTCCAGGCCATCGGGCCGCCACCGCAGGAACCCACTCTGAGCTCCAATCTGCTGCGCTCGACCGCCCTCGTCGGTCAGATGACACTGGTCTCGCGGATTCTGGGCTTCGTGCGTGATGTCATCGTGGCGCGCGCCTTCGGCGCCGGCATGGCGGCCGATGCATTCTTCGTCGCTTTCAAGATCCCCAATCTGTTTCGCCGACTGTTCGCCGAGGGCGCGTTTTCCCAGGCCTTTGTGCCGGTCTTGAGCGAGTGCCGCGAAAAGGATGGCGAGGAGGCGGTGCGACGGCTGGTCGATGCCGCCGCGGGCACGCTGGCGGCCGTAGTCCTGGGCGTGGTCACTCTCGGCGTGATCGCGGCGCCGATATTCGTGCTGCTATTCGCGCCCGGCTTCGTCGACCAACGCGACAAGCTCGAACTGTCCGCCAGCCTGCTGCGGGTGACGTTTCCCTATCTCTTGTTCATTTCCCTGAGCGGCCTGGCAGGCTCGGTGTCGAACATCTACGGGCGTTTCGGCATTCCCGCCTTGAGCCCGGTGATGCTCAACATCACGCTCATCATCGGCGCCGTGTGGCTGGCGCCGCACCTGGAAGAGCCGGTGATGGGCCTCGCCATCGGTGTGATCGCCGGTGGCGTCACGCAACTTGCCATGCAATACGCCGGGCTGTGGAAGCTCGGCTTTCGGCCGCGCCCGGTGATCGCGTTCGCCGACGCCGGCGTGCGCAAAATTCTGCGCCTCATGGGCCCGGCGATATTTGGTGTGTCGGTCGCGCAAATCAACATGATGCTCGACACCATCCTCGCCTCGTTCCTGCAAACCGGCAGCATTTCGTGGCTCTACTACGCCGACCGCCTGTGTGAATTCCCCTTGGGAGTGTTCGGACTGGCCTTGAGCACCGTCATCCTGCCGGCGCTTTCCAAACGTCATGCCACGGGCAGTCCCGCAGCGTTTGCCGACACCCTGGACTGGGGGCTGCGCTGGGTGTTCCTGATTGGTGTGCCGTCGGCCTTGGCGCTGGCGGTGCTGGCCGTGCCGCTGTTGAGCACCTTGTTTCAATACGGCGAAATGGATGAGCGCGACGTCACCATGTCAGCCCAGGCGCTGGTCGCCTTCGCCTTTGGTCTCTTGCCGTTCATCCTCGTCAAGGTGCTGGCGCCGGCCTTCTATGCTCGCCAGGACACCCGCACACCGGTGCGCATCGGCATCATTTCGATGATCTCATCGAGCGTCATGAACGTAATGCTGATTTTCCCGCTCGCTCATGGAGGCCTGGCGCTGGCGACCTCGCTCGGCGCCTATATCAATTCGTGGATGCTCTACTCGACATTGCGGCGCGACGGCGTGTATCGCGCGGGCGCGGCCTGGCGCGGCTTTCTGCTGCGTGTGGTGTTGGCGAGCGGGGTGATGTCGGCCGTGCTGTGGGTCACCGTTGCGCCCCTCGACCAATGGCATGCCTGGAGCATGACGCAACGGGCCACGCGGCTCGCCATCGCCGTGCTGGCCGGCGCCGCGGTCTACTTCGCGAGCCTGTGGCTCAGCGGATTGCGCTTTCGCGATATGGCTGCGCGGGAGCACGTCGTATAATGCGGCCTCCCCAAACGCGGTCCCCACGCCAGGTTTCAGCCCGTCGCACATGCAACTGATCCGCGGAATTCACAACATCAGGCCCGAGCATTTTGGCTGCGTGGCGACCATCGGCAATTTCGATGGCGTGCATCTCGGTCATGGCGAGATCATCAAGCGTCTGAAGCGCCTCGGCGCCGCGCGCGGTGTGCCGACCATGGTGGTGCTGTTCGAGCCGCAGCCGGCGGAGTTCTTTGATCGCGGACGGGTGCCGGCGAGGCTCACGCGCCTGCGCGAGAAATTTCACCTGCTGGCAGCGCGCGGGGTCGACCGTTTGCTGGTGCTGCATTTCACGCGCGATCTGGCTTCGATGCCGCCCGAGCGCTTCGTCGGCGATCTGCTGGTCGGCAAGCTCGGCATCCAGGCGCTGATCATCGGCGACGATTTCCGTTTCGGCAGCGGCCGGGGCGGTGACTTCAGCCTGCTGCAGGAACTCGCCGACCGCCACCAGTTCACCATGGAACAGACGGTGCCGTTCCTGTTCATCGGCAAACGCATCAGCAGCACCTATGTGCGCGATCTGCTGCGCCAGGGCTATTATCACGAAGCGACCCGCATGCTCGGCCACCCCTACATGATCGAGGGGCGCGTGGTGCATGGTCACAAGCGCGGACGCGAGTGGGGCTTTCCGACCATCAATCTCGACCTGCATCGACGCAAGAGCCCCATCACCGGCATCTTTGCCGTCAAGGTGCACGGCCTCGCGCCCGAACCGCTGCCGGGCGTCGGCTATGTCGGTTCGCGGCCGACCATCGACGACCCGCGCTTCGTACTTGAAGTCCACATCTTCGATTACAACCAGGAGTGTTACGGCAAATACGTCGGCATTGAATTCATCGACAAGATTCGTGATGACATCAAGTTCGAGTCCTTCGCCGCGATGGCTGAACAAATAGGGCGTGATTGCGAATCAGCGCGCGGGATCCTGGCCGTTGCAAACGGATAAGCCGGCGCTGGCGCCATGGTTTGCCCTGGCACTCGGCGTATGCATTGTTGATCAGTTGACCAAGCTCGCCGCCAGTGCGGGCCTCGAATACGGCGTGCCGCATGCGCTGCTGCCGAGCTTCAATCTCACCTTGCTGCATAACACCGGCGCGGCGTTCAGCATGCTGCACGATGCCGCCGGTTGGCAGCGCTGGTTCTTTTCGGCGATTGCACTGCTGGTGACGGTCGGCCTTTGCTGGTGGCTGACGCGCATGGATCGCCGTGACAAGTTTGAAGTCTGCGCGCTGGTGTTCATTCTCGGCGGGGCGGTCGGCAATCTTGTCGATCGCGTGCGCCTGGGCTACGTGGTCGATTTCATCCAGGTCTACTATCAGCAGTATTCGTTTCCCGCTTTCAATATCGCCGATTCCGCAATATCCGTGGGGGCATTCATGCTCCTGCTGCGCAGCGCCGGCCTCGGTCCGCGCGCGCCGACGCTGAATTGAGGCAGATTGCTGTCCGTCATCCCGCCACGCGTGGGTATAATGCGGCGCACTTCAAGCTCTTCAAGGTCTGTCGACTCATGCAAATCCATCTGGCCAATCCACGCGGCTTTTGCGCGGGTGTCGATCGCGCCATCGGCATCGTCGAGCGCGCGCTCGAATTGTTCGGCGCGCCGGTCTACGTGCGCCACGAAGTGGTGCACAACAAATACGTGGTTGACGGATTGCGCACCAAGGGCGCGATCTTCGTTGACGAATTGAATGAAGTGCCCGATGACGCCACCGTGATCTTCAGCGCCCATGGCGTGGCCAAGGCGGTGCGTGAAGAGGCGGCGCGGCGCAAGCTCAGGGTGTTCGACGCCATCTGCCCGCTGGTGACCAAGGTGCATATGGAAGTGGGCCACTACCAGGGCGAAGGACGCGAATGCATCCTGATTGGCCATGCCGGTCATCCTGAAGTGGAGGGCACGCTGGGCCAGTATCGCCACGGTGACGATGGCCGGGGCGGCATGTACCTGGTTGAATCGGTTGCCGACGTGCGTCGCATGGAGGTCAAGGATCCGGATTTCCTGGCCTTCGTCACCCAGACCACCTTATCGATGGATGACACCGCCGAAATCATCGACGCCCTGCGCAAGCGCTTCCCGAAAATCGTTGGACCGAAGAAAGAAGACATCTGCTACGCGACGCAGAACCGCCAGGATGCCGTCAAGCGCATGGTGCAGGACTGCGATCTGATCCTGGTGGTTGGTTCCCAGACCAGTTCCAACTCCACGCGACTGAAAGAGATCGCCGAGAAGCAGGGCATCTCCGCCTATCTCATCGACAGCGCCGCCGAAATTCAGACCGCCTGGCTGGAGGGCAAGAAGAGTGTCGGTGTGACTGCTGGCGCGTCGGCGCCCGAGGTGTTGGTCGAGCAGGTAGTGAAGACCTTGCGCGATCGCGGTGGCATCTCGGTCAACGAGATCCCGGGCATCAAGGAGCAGGTGGTGTTCAGTCTGCCGCGCGAACTCGCGAAGGCGGAAGACGACGGCTCCGCAGAGCAGCACCACGCTTGAAATCTCGCTCAAGCGCAGCGCGCCGCTGCGCTTGAGGTCTTTGTGGTTTCCTATCCGCGATTTTCAGGGCGCCGACGCCGGCGCTTCGGCGGTATTCCCGTCACAGTTTTCCGTGATCTTGCTCTGCGCATCGGTGATGCGCTGTTCCAGCAGTTCCGGCGTCAGGTAGGCCAGTTGCCCCTCGTCATTGGTGTACTGCAGACGATTGGCGTGCGGCCCCTGCAGCTGCGCCAATCGCTCGCGCGCAATCTCGCAGTTCTTTTGCTTGGCGGCCTTCTGCTCGGGGGTGAGTTCCTTGGGCTTGGCCGAGTCATCCGTGGCGGTCGGCATGGCGCCGGGCTGGTTGGGCGGCACGAACGCCGCGGGGCCGTCGCCCTGCGAGGTGGGGGGCTTGCTGTAGCGCGGCTTGATGACTTCCGACTTGGCGTCCTTGGGCGGCTTCTGCGAAAACACCACCCGACCATTTTCGTCGACTGATTTATAGACTTCGGCCGACGCGACCACCGCGTACAAGCACAGTATCGTCAGCAGCGAGCCGCGGGCCCAGATACGCCGGTTCATCACTTCGACCAGCAGATGGCGTTGCCCGTGTCGCTGCCCTGGGCGCCCTTGGAGTCGAGCGTCAGGTAGGTGCCGCAGGTGTCGTCGACCCACGGGCTGACGGTGGTGATTTTGAGCAGGTAGCTGGTGGTGATGCTACCCGAGCCACCCGCCGCAATCGGATTGGTCAACGAATAGTGACTTTCGTCGGACTTGGGCGTGGTCGTGGCGTAACCAAGATTGACTGCGCTCGTTGCATAGGAATTGTTGTCGAAATAGTAGCGCTCCTGGCGTGCGGCAATTTCCATGAGGAAGGCTTTGCCCTCGGTGCGTTTGGCGCGGTCGACATAGGCCTTGTAGGCCGGAAAGGCCACGCCCGACAGAATGCCGACGATCACCACCACGATCATCAGTTCCATCAAGGTGAAGCCGCGCTGGCGCTGCGCGAAGTCACCGCCAGCCATCGCTCGCAAATTGCTCATGGGATACTCCGTACTGGGCTCACTCATTATTGAGTGTTCCGATATTCGCGCCAAGATATCTCGCCATCGCTTAGTCCGCCACGGTCTTTGACATTGGTGGCGGTGCGATCGGCGACGCTGGTGTCGATGATGGCGGTCGCCATGCCGGCGCCCGCGGTCACCGTGCCACTGACATCGACATCGCCGTTGAGCGTGGCCGCGTCACCCGTGACCACCGGCCCGAAGTGGATGGCGGGCGCCGACGCCATGCCGACGCCAAGGTCGGTATAGGTGGTCGCTTCCTTGACCGTGCCGCTCGGACAGGTGCCGCCGCAGAACGCATCCTGCTTGCCGATGTTGGCATCCGGCGTCGCCGTGCCGGTCTCGAAGGCGACCACGTACAGACGGCTGGTGCCTTCCGAGGTGCACTGCAGGATGCTCGGTGAAAACGCCGCGTTCAGCACCAGGCCGCCGAACAGCGTTGAGCGCGCCGCGCTGCGTTCCGAAGGCGTGGTGCCACCCGGCAATTGGTAGTTGCGCTTCCAGCCGCCAGCGGTCACCACCGAAGCCTGCAGCGCCTTGAAGGTGGTGTCGACCGAGCCATCGCCATCCAAGTCCACATCGCCATTGACGCGCACACGTGCGTTGGTGACGTTCTTGAGGTTGGCGAGCGTGACCGCGTTGGCCGAGGCGGCGAAGCCCGCGCCGGTCAGCGGATTGGTATCAATCAAGCCATACAGGTTCTGCTGCGTGGTGCTGGACTTGTCGGCCGCCACCAGCGCGCGGCCGGTGCCGGCGATCACCCAGGTGCGGAGGCGATCATCAATGGTCACCGATGGCTGCGCGAAGAACGGCTGATTGGCCGCCAGCAGTTTGAACGGCGTGCCCCAATCGGCCGGGCTTGGTTTCTCGCCGACCGCCATGCGCCACAGCGAACCGACGTTGCCCGTCGCATTGCCAACCGTGCCGAAATAAACGGCCTCGGCTTTCATGTCGAGATCGAAATCGGGCACCACCGGGTCGCCGACGAAGGTGTTGTTTTCGTTGAGCTGCGCAAAGCCCCCGGTGAAGGGGCCGGTGGTCACGCGCGCGCCGTCGATGGTGACCAGATCCGCACGGCCAATCGCCAACTTGGTCAGGTCGTAGGCGAACAGACGTGCCTGCTGCGTCGAGGCGGCGGTGCCGAGATCGGTCGGCCCAGAGCCAAACACCAGATACCAGGAGTTGGGCGACGACACGTCAGACGCCGCGTCCGGCTCTATCGGGTCGCCTATCGGGATCACGGTCGGCGCCGAAGTGGTCAGATTGAGTGTCGGCGGGTTGAGCTCCGCCAGCACCTTGGGCGGCACTTCGGGGTTGGTGATGTCGAGCAGCACGTAGGCCGACTTGGTGGTTTCAGCGCCATTGGTCGCAATCGAGCCGTCGGCATTGACGTCGATGGAGATCTTGGTCGCATCGGTGCCGCCACCCAAGCGCATGCCCTGCACCAGCACCGTGCCCCAACCGCCGGGATGATCGGTGTCATCGGCAAAGATCTTGGCGTCGAAGATGCGCGGCGTCTGGTCCATGGTGAAGACATGGGTGTAGTCGGTGCGCGCGCCCCACTGCAGGTGCGGCAGCAGGTTCTTCGGTATGTAGGCCCACAGTTCCGCGCCCAGCGGATGCGAAGTCGCGCTGTTTTTCGAAAGCTTGAACTGGCGGATGGTTTTGCCGTCTGCGTCCTTCTCGGAATCGTCGAAGAAGCCACCGTTGAACGCGTGAATCATGCCGTCGTTGGAACCGACATACACCACCTGGCGCCGTTCGCGGTAGTGGTCGCGGAAGGTGCGATAAGACTGATCCTGGGATAGACGATCATATGCGTCTACCGGCGCGGCGACGGAAATCGGCGAAGAATCGACGATGTCGCCGAGGCGCATGACTTCCGGTTGACCGGACGGCGTCAAGGCCACGGCCGCCTTGTTGTCTCCGTCGTAATCGAGGGTGCGATTTCGCATGCCGGCGGTTTCCTTGCCGCGCACCCAGTTGATGAGCTTCTGCGCGGTGGCGAGGTCACTTTCGTCCAGCCAACGCCAGCTGTTGGCCGAGCCCAGGGAGGTGGCATCAAAGCTCTTGGTTTCCGAGCCGTCGGCCGCGACGATGTTGTCGAGGTTGCTGTCTATCCAGGTGAGGATGTGACGACCGTGATTGGCCTCGTTGCTGACCACCGTCGAGTAAGTGCGTTGATTGACGATGGTGCTGGCGTTCAAATCCGATAGCCGCTCGCGCCCGTTCCACAGCGATTCGATGGTCTTCAATTCAACCGGCGTCGGGTTGAAATTGGAGATCTTCAGTTCGGTCTCGGAACTCGACGAGAAACGACGCAGCATCGCGCGCTTCTCCGCGGTGTTGAAGAAGATCTCGACCACCGGGTCGGTCTGGAAACCATCCAGCACGCCGTCCTGATCGCCGTCTTCACGCAACAGGCCGAAGCTGTCGATGAATAGCGCACTTAGCGTGCCGACCCATTCCGCCTTGTTCTTGGCGGCGGTGGCATCGGCCTTGAAGGGGTCGTAGACCGCCTGGAAGATGGCGCCGACGCCCTCCTGGTTATTCGCCACCACCGCCGCCGCGGAACCGGAAGCCACGCGCTCGATGATGTTTTCAAAGACCGTCGTCAAGGCGGATTCGAGCGCACCGGGATTGGAGACAAAGAAGTAGTTGTCCGGCAGCCCATCACCGCCAACGACTTCCGTGCCGTGGCTGTCGCGCACGTCCCACTCCTTCTGGAGGTTGGGCTTGTCATTGGCGTCTTCATCGTTGAAGCCACCCCACTTGGCGGCATAGAGCAGCGGATTTTCCAGGAGATCGGCGGTCGTCGAATTGCTGACGGTGAAGGTGTAGGACTGCGCACCACGCTGGTCGCCCGCCGCGTTCACGCCTTCGGACAAGGCCCGGCAGCGCGTGCAGCCCGTTACACCCGACGCGTCGACGAAATTGGCGTCCAGAATGCCTGAGTAGGCATGGAAACCATCCTGCGTGGTGCCGCTGACGATGAAGCCGAACAGCTGACCATTGACAGTCGATTGCGCGACGGCCTTGGTCGTGATCGTGACGGTGGCGGGCGAGACATTGGTATTGACCACGTAATCGAGCGTGCCCCACATGTCCTGGTCGAAGTCGCCGCCTTCCTCGGAGTCTTCCCAGTTGATATAGAACTTGCCGTGGAAGATACCGGTGCCGGACTTCGGCACTGGAAAATTGACCGACGGCACGCCGGTCGCCGTATTGATGTCCACCGCGCCGTCGGGCGTGGTGTTGGGCAGGCCGGCGCTCGAGCGATCAGTCGGGTCAACTTCCGTGTGCTTGCGCACCACCTTGAAGTCGACCAGCGTGCCGCCGCCGTTGTTGAACAGCAGGCGATAGGCCGGCAGCACGCGCAGTTTCTTGGCGGTGCCGTCCGGGCCGATGGGAATTTCTATGGTCGGCACAGAGGTCGCGAGTGCCACGCCGTAAGTGTTGACCTTCTGCGTGCCGGTCAGATCCGAGCGCATGTCGTGGGTGTGGGCATACCAGGCCATGCCGGCCATGTGGTAGGAGCCGAGACCCGTCGGCGCCTCGGGGCAGATACCGAACACTGTGCCCAAATCGTCAACCGTCTTCTGCGTGCAGAATTCGTCGACGCTGGCGCCCGCGCGGCCGGAGAAGAAGGCATTGCCGGTGACGTGTTCATCGTCACCGATGAGCTTGGTCTGCGCCGCTGGCGTGGTGGCGCCAAAGATGCTGCTGGTGGTCTGGTCGTTGTCGTAGGTGCTGACACTGGCATTGAAAGCGATGATGTTCAGCGACGCGCAGGCGTTGGCGGCGTTGAGCGGGTCAGTCGTCCAGGCAATGTCCGTCATGCCGGGGAAGGTGCCGGTGTCGGTCGGGTCGAACGCGGCGGTCGGCGCACGCGAAGCGCTGACAGCGAAATAACGCAAAGTCTCGAGATAGATCTCCGACATCGGGTTGCCCCACGAGCGGCATTTGCCCTGGGTGATGGCGGCCTGCTGAAATCCGCAGTCGTCGGAGCCGCTGCCGGTGGCGCCGAAATAGGTACCGTCGTCATTACGGTAACCCCACATGCGCATGATGTTGAGGGTATTGATGATGCCGCCCGTAGCGGGCGCCGACTTGAACGTGCCGTTGGTTGAAATATTGATTTCATCCGACATGTCGCCGACCGCTTTGCGCAGCGCACCGCCCGAGATGTTCTTGTTCCAGCTGCCGGTCACCAGTCCGAACTTGATGAGGCCCGCTTCGCCGTAGCGCTGCAAGAGACCGGTGGGCTTGCGGTTGCCGCTCGGATAGAGCTGGCAGTTCTCGCGGTTCTGCGAGGAGTCGAAATAAGTCGGGTCGCACACCACCACGCGCACGATGCGCTCCGGGCTGTTGCCGGGGGTCAGCAACCGCAACCCGTTGGGCGGGTCGCTGGATACGGAATCGAGGCCGGACTGTGCTGAGTTGTTACTGTTGGCGTTATCGCCGTGCTCGTCTTCCCAGGTGCACTGCCAGCGTTCGTTGGCGGCCCATAGCTGACGGTTGCCGAACACGATGCGCATGGTCGGAAGCGCCGTGGAATTCTGCGACACCGCGGTCGAACCATCGTAGGTGGTGTTGCAGATGGTGATGCCTTCGCTGGCGTCGTCGTAGCCGTTATCGTTGCCCCCATTGCTGGTATCGGTCTTCTGGGTGTCGAACGGCGTGAGCTTGTCCAGATCCTTCAGGTTGTAATACTTGGTGAAGCTGTGGGCGTCGGTCGGTAGATGCGCGCGCTCGAGCACCGTGGTGGTGCCGTTATCGGTCGAGCGCAGGCCACCGTAGAGCAGTTTGCGCACGATATCCATGCGCGTCATGGTCGCCCAGTTGAGGAAATTGCCGCTGAAGCGGGCGGCTTGATCGCCCAGGCAGTAGTGCTTGTTGTCACCGTTGTCGGTGCTGCCGGTAGGTTGGAAGCGCTTGTTATCGTCGCTGTACTCATAGCACAGGCGCGAATGGAAGTAGCCGTAGTATTCGAAGGTGTCGTCGTAGGTGGTTTCGGTCACACCGTCGGCATCGACGTCGGAAAAGTCGTTGTAGGCCTTGAAGAAGTACTGGTGATCGCGCGACATCGACAGCATCACCAGCGGCGTGATCTGGGCGACGGCCGAGATCGGGCTGGCGGCGTAGTTGGACATCAGCGCACCTGAGATCTGCGCCGCGCGTACGTCCAGCGACATGATTGCCGGCACGAAGGCGAGGCTCAGTATCAGGCCGTGCAGCACGCGCGCGCAGCGACGCGAAAACGTCTTGGAATCCTTGGTCATCATGAAATCCTCGTTACTACGGCGCGGCCGTCATCTCACCAGCGCACGGTATTCCGCGCCGGTAATGAGTTGCGCGTTGCCGGGCGCGGCACCGCGGGAGCGTACATCCAGAAAAGTCAGCGCATTGCCATTACTGGCGCCGGCGCCGGTGGTGCCGGCGCCGACCTGGGCACTGCCACCCTCGACCAGGCGGGTTTGCAGATAGGTCACCCAGATATTGGCGAACATGTCGTTGGTGTCGACCACGTCGTCGTTGTTCAAGTCGTGCTTGAAGCGGATGTCAGGGTCGCGCGTGAAAGTAGGTGGGCCGACCTGGTCGAGCGTGCCGTTTTCGTTGGTGTCGAAATGCGCTGTCGTTTCGACCGGGAGCACTTCGGCGGGTATGTCGTATTCCTTGTGGCCGACACCGCCGAGCGAGGGCGGCCAGCCGCCGTTGTACATATGCGCCGACAGAATGTCGCCGATGGCGGTACGCGCGCCTTCGGAGTTCTGAAACGCGCGGCGCAACAGCACGGTGTTGGTGGTCATCTTGAGGTCGACCGTGGTGGTGCGCATGGCAACCACCGCAATCATGGTCATCACCAGCAGCAGCACCAGGGTGATGACCAGCGCGATGCCGCGCTGGCGGCCAGGAAGTTGAGGCAGGCTAAGGCGTTTCATCGCTTATCCTCGCGTGGTGTTGCGAATCTGAACTGAGAAGTTGTACTGCTTGCGGCCGTAATGCCGGTCGGCTGCCACCGGCGTGTAATCAAACCCGCCATAGAGCTTGAAGCTGCGACCATCGGTGTGGGTCACGTCGTATTCGGTGCCGCGCACGATCATCGACACCTGCACGTTGACGATGCTCGGCCAGTCAGTGGCCGAAATCGCCGAGGCGGCGTAATACTGAATCTTCGGCACCGCCGCGTCGGACAGCTTGCCGAAGGTGGCCTGCAATTGTTCGACGCCGGCCACCACGTCCTCCTGCACCAGCGACGTGCCGCTCAGCACCAGGCGCGTCAGGGTCGGGGTGGTGTCATCGGCGGCATCGCACACACCGGCCGTGCCAAGGTCCTGCGAAGCGCATTTGCGGATGAAATAAATCACCGTCATGTAATGCCAGTTCGCCTCGTATACGGGTTCCGGGGTCTCGTAGACCGTCGACGGCAGCGACGCCAGGCTGCTGCCCTTGAACAGCACCGCTTCGGCGCCGACGCGCGTACGCAGGTAGACATCGCCGGCCACAATACTCGCCGAGGGCGTGCGGTCGGGGCCGGCATAACGGACGATGAGCACGTCGGTATTGGGCTGATAGTCAGCGTTCGGAATACAGCTCAAGGGCGAACTGGACGCGCCTTCCAGCGCGAAGAAGCCGACATTGGAAACTGCGATGGACTGCGTGCAGGTGGTCGAGGCGATGGCCAGCGCCGCGAGCGTCGCATCCTTGCGGATGCGGCTCGGCTCGACACCGCCCCAGTGGTCACCCATGCGCAGGTGGTATTGAAGCTGGTTCAAGGCGTAGCGCGCGTTTTCGTCCAGCACGTTGGTGCTTTCCTGCAGACGGTAGGCGAGCTTGTTGCTGCTGAAGATGCTGATCACACCGGACAGCAGAATCAGGCCGACGGTGATGGACACCATCACCTCGATCAGCGTCATGCCGGCTTGGCGACGTGGGCGCGCGTAGTTCATGGTTGCGGTCCGTAGTGGTCGGATCAATTGACGCTGTCGATGCCGGGTACGACCGTCATCACGAAGCGCTGAGTGAGTTTGTTGGTGTCCGACTTGCCCGACTTGCCGACGTCGTTGGCGCCTACCGTGCGCTCCTGCCATTCCACCTTGATGGCGTAGACATCGCCGGTGTTGTCGCAGGCCCAGGCGCCGGACGCGCCGTCATTGGGTGTCGAGTCGCGGCACACCATGCCCTCACCGAGCGGCAGGGAATCGGCATTGGACTGCACCGGTGAATTGTCGAGGTGATAGTTCCAGGTCTTGAGGTCATAGGCCGCGCGTTCGACGGACGTGCATTCCACGGTCGCGCAGTCGGGCGTGGTGGTGGTCGGAATCGCGGCATCTTTGACGTTGTACAGACCTTTCTGCATCGCATAGGGATTGGCGCGCATGAGGTCGGCCATCGATTCGACCTGGCTGACCGCGATGGTGCGCATCTGCGAACCATGGGTGAAACGCATGCCGGCCACCTGCAGGCCGGCGATGCCGAGCAGGCCGATGGAGAAGATCACGACCGCGATCAGGATTTCGACCAGGGTGAAGCCCTGCGCTCGACGCATCACGGACATGTGAAGGCGCTCCCATTGGGTTGTTTGCTGATGGACGACACGCGTCCGGTGGTGCTTATCGCCACACCCTTGGCATAGGCGGCGCCGCGAAAATCGCACAGGGTGAAGAAGCTGGTGGCGCGCGGGCAGGTCTCGAGGGTGGCGATGTCGGCGTTGGTATTGCAGCGCACCGAGCCATCGCCGACAAAAGCCACGATGTCTTTGACGCTGTCCGCCGGTGTCAGTACGTTGCTGCCGACGAAGGCCGGCAGCACCGAGATCACGCAGTCGGTGGTGGAGTCCTGCGCGCAATCGTCGACGCCGACGCCGCCGGCGTCGATGTCGCTGTTACCGTCGCGGTCGACGAACAGAATCCAGCCTTTGTTCCAGGGCTGGCCACTGTTGTAGCCGTCGCAGCTCGTGCCATTGCTGGACAGGCACACCACCACGCGGGTGTTGAGCTTGATGGCTTCGCTGCGCGCGTGGTTGAGGGTGGTGGCGAAGCTGTTGATCTGGGTGGTCAGGCGGCTGTTGTAAATGTAGCTCTGGATGCCGGGCACACCGACACCGAGCAGCACTCCGAACACCGCGACCGTGATCATGAGCTCGATGATGTTGAAGCCGCTTTGTCTTTTCATGCTGGGAGTATCGTCAGCGGTGCCGCGCTTTTCACCCCGGATTCGATGAACGTCGCAATCCACGCCCTGAGCGGTCGGCGGCCACTGACGGTGTGTGACCATGCTCACACCGGCCGCGGCCGGCGACCTGCGGAGCAGACACCGGCGGCGCCCACCCCATCGTTTCTAAATGACAACTATTCTTGTTTGTTCTAGACACGGTCTAAATGATGGGTATACTTCCGCCATGTTCGGCTCCACCCTCCTGCCACCGGTAGCCCGCGAGGACATTCCGGCCACGCTCATGCGCTTCGGCATTTCGCCGACGCCACAGCGTGTGGAGGTGGCGGCGCTGCTGTTGGAACGCACCCAGCACTTGTCCGCCGACCAGGTGCTGGCGCGGCTGTCGGGCAGCGATGCCTCGGTGTCCAAGGCCACGGTTTACAACACCCTGGGCCTGTTTGCGGAACGCGGCCTGGTGCGCGAAGTGATGGTCGATGCGACCAAGGTCTTCTACGACTCCAACACCTCGGCCCACCATCATTTCTTCAATATCGACGACGGCACGCTGCTCGACGTGCCCTCGGGCGCAGTGGTCATCGACCAGTTGCCCGCCGCGCCCGCCGGCACCTGCACCGACAGCGTCGACATCGTGATCCGCGTACGCAATCAAGCCTGACCGGGAATTTGTCGATTCGATGCGCTGCCCGCATTGACGGCCGGGTGTTGCATTGCGATGATTGCGCCCCGTCCGCGACCCGGTGCAATGCCGTGCGGACGAAGTGCCGCGAGGCACCACGCTCCGCTGCCGGAGTAGCTCAGTTGGTAGAGCAGCTCATTCGTAATGAGAAGGTCGGGGGTTCGATTCCTCTTTCCGGCACCATCACCCC
>JADLGE010000029.1 GCA_020849475.1 Gammaproteobacteria bacterium | reverse complement strand
TGCTGCGCGCGCGCGTCAACCAGGCGCTCAAGGCGACGTTGACCAGGATGAAGGCGAGCACGACGATGCGGAGGAATTTGAACATTCAAGGTCTTGCCAAGGAAGAGCGGACGAGGCGCGCCGCAACGGTCGAACGTCGGTCGGCGTGACAGACAGGATCAAATTGCCGCGAGCATGCACCACGGCCATGGCGGCTGTCTAACCTCTGCCGTCGGCCTGCCGCAGCATGCCTGGCGAATGCGCCGTATCGCTCTCTTGCTTCCAAGCGCGCGAGTGTTGATAACTCCGGCAAGCAAGGCCCTATACGCCCTCGACCAGCACGCCGTTGGAGGAGCGCGGATGCACCACCCAGCGCTGGCCGGTGACGCCTGGCACCGGCGGTCGGTGCATGACCGTGAGGCCACCGGCTTCGAGGGCCGCGGCCGAGGACGGGACGTCGCGGGCTATCACGGCAAGATGAAAGAAGCCCTCGCCCTCGGTGGCGAGGCGGCGGGCGAGGGCATTGCCCATGTCGGTCTTGTCCAGCGGCTCGATGATTTCGATGGACATCTCGTCACGCGTGCCGCCGGGCGACAGCAGGCAGGCCTTCAAGCCCTCGCACTCGGCGACGTAGTCGAGATAGCGCTTCAAACCATAGGTTTCACACCAGAAGCGCGCCGCGGCTTCGAGGTCGTGCACCAGTACGCCGATGTGACTGATTCGTTCGAGCATGGGGAGGTCCTCATGGTGGGCGTTCAGGCCGCGGCCGTCGCGGTCAGCCGCGTGGCGGCGGTGACGATGTCGGCGAGTGATGAACCAGGCGGATAGGCTTCGACGCCGCGCGTGGCGAGGCGCTCGACCATCCACGGCGGAATGATGCCGCCGGCGAAGACTGGGATGTCCGGCACCTCGGCCGCGAGCGCGTCGAGAATGCGCTCCACCACTTCGATGTGGCCGCCGATGTTCAGACCGATGAGGGCGACGTCTTCGTCTGCCGCCATGCGTGCTATCTGCTCGGCGCGGGCCATGCCGGCCAGCACCACTTCGAAGCCGGCATCGCGCAGCGCCTGCGCGACCAGGGTGACGCCACGCCAATGGCCGTCGAGTCCGGTCTTGGCCAGCAGCACGCGCGGGGATGGGGCATTGCTCATATCCAGTCTCCCGTCTTCACATCGCTATCGGGATGTGCCAATCACCGAAACAGTCGCGGAACACCGCGCCGATTTCGCCGACGGTGGCGTCGGCATCGACCGCGGCCATCATGGCCGGCATCACATTGCCGTCGCCCCGACAGGTGCTGGCCAAGGCCTTTAGGGCGCAGTCGGTGGCGCGCTGATGGCGCGTGCGGCGCAGCTCGGCGAGACGCCGGCTGGCCTGCTCGAAAGCGTCGCTGCTGCCGCGAAAGCCGTCGATGGCGAACGGGCTTTGGTCGTGCTTGAAGTCATTCACGCCGACCACGGTGCGCGCGCCGCTTTCGATGTCGTCGAACAGCGCGAGCTGGTTTTGTTCGGCGCGCTTGTGCAGCCAGCCGCTGTCGAGACTGGCCAGGAAGCCGCCCTGGGCCTCAATCTCGGCAATGAAGCCGCGCGCTTTCTCTTCCAGCGCCGCGCCCAGGCTTTCGATGAAATAAGAGCCGCCGAGCGGGTCGGCGACGGCGGTGAGATTGGCTTCGTGCTGCATCACCTGCTGGATGCGCAGCGACATCTGGTGCGCGTGCTCGGAGGGAATAGATAGCGCTTCGTCATAGCCCGACACGCCGAGCGACTGCACGCCGCCCAACACCGCCGCCAGACCCATCAAGGTGCCGCGCACGAGATTGTTCAGTGGTTGCTGGTAGGTCATGGCCGAACCGGCGGTGACGACATGAATGCGCAGCCGCGCCGCGCGCTCGTCGGTGATGCCGTAACGCTCACGCAGCAGGCAGCTCCACAGCTTGCGCGCCACGCGCAGCTTGGCGATTTCCTCGAAGAAGTCCATCGCCACGCGAAAACTCACGCCACCGACGCCGCGCGCGGCCTGTTCGAGAGGAATGCGTCCGCGCGCGCGCACGTCGTCCAGAAACTCGATGGCATTGGCGAAGGTCGCGCCCAATTCCTGCCAGGCATTGAGCCCGGTGTCGGCGCCGTTGTAGCCGGCGATGGACACCGGCACCCAGCGCGGCAGGTGTTCGGCGCAGAACTCGATGATGTCGGAACACAGACGCAGGCCGGCGCGGGTCGGCACCTGTTGTTTGGGAATGCAGCCTAAGTAAGTCAAGAAGTAGTCGCTCTGGCCGGTGCCGGACAACTGGTCGAACGGAATGCCGCGACGCCTCGCCACCGTCCAGTAGCAGGACAGCGCGAACGGCGCGTGCTGAACCACGCCGCCGCCGGGGTGGCCGTAGGTCTTGTCGAGCGCGATGCCGTCCAGCACCGTTTCATAGTCGCGCACGCCCATGATCACCGCGCCCGTCAGGCCGACGTCCTCGCGGCGCGCCAGCACTTCCGGATGATCGACATCGTAGAGATGATCGGCCGTGTTGCGGTCGTGCTCCATGATGAAGCCGTGCTCGCCCTGGCCAAGCAGAAAGCGGATGCGCTGGTTCTCGTCGGCCGGGTTGCCGAAACCGCTCAGCTGGAAGATGCGCCACGGGCGCTCGCGGTACATCGCGGGATAGGCACCGCGCAGGTACGGCGCCGCGCCGGGGCTGCTGGCGACCGCGGCACGCGCGGTCGGCGGAATGTCGTCCGCGCCGTAGCATGCCGCGAGTGGAATGCCCGAAATCGTGCAGTGTGACCGATGATCGTGCGCTGCCATGGTCGCCTCTCCAACCCAGTCTGTGATCGAGACTAGGGTGCGCGGTCGTGCGCTCGATTGATCTGGGTCATCCCGGTGCGGACAGCATGGACATTGAACCCAGGCCGATAGCAGCGGATTGGGTTCAATGTTCAATTAAGATTGGAATGTGACGTACTTCCGCATCCTTGCAGACGGGAAGCTGCCGGCGCGAGCCAGCCGACTATAAATCCGCGGCCGAGTTGGCTAGAGTCGGCAACGGCAGCCGGATGAAGCAAGGGGCTTGGCGACATCGCGGCCAATCCGCGGGGCAGCGTGCGACCGCCGCGCGCGTTCCCGCCTCATCCTATTCCGTATTGACCCGCGCCATGTTGCGGGATTACGCCGTTTTTCAGCGCATTAGCAAGGGCCACAATGTCACACCGACTCGATGCCATCCGCCACGCGAATCCGCGTTTCCTCCTGCTCTATTCGCCGCTGCAGTTTGGCGAGAACGAAATCGCCAAGCCCGACGGTTCGCTGAGCCTGGCGTATGTCGCCGGGTCGCTGCGCGCGGCCGGCTTCGAAGTCGAAGTGCTCGATTGCTCAGTGGGCGGTGAGAACGATGATCTCAAGGACACCTTCTTCCGTTCCACGCTGCTGCCCAGCGGCCTCTACCGGGTCGGCATGTCCCCCGACGCGATAGCGGCGAAGATTGCCCAATACGACGTCATCGGTGTGTCGTCGATCTTCTGCCCGCAGACGACCATGGTGCTCGAAGTGATTCGACTGGCCAAACAGGTCGACCCTGGCAAGCTCGTGATCGCCGGCGGTGTCAACGCGCGCAGCTTGCGCGCCCTGTTCTATCGCAATGGCGCCGACATCATTTCGCTGACGGAGGCGGAACGCACCATTCTCGAAATCGCCGACGCCGTACGCGGCAAACGCGCACTGACTCAGACCCCCGGCATCGCCTTTCTCGACGAGCAGGGCAACGAAGTCGTCAACCCCAGTGCACCGCCGGTGATGAATCTCGACGAATTGCCAATGCCGGCCTGGGACATGTTGCCGATGAAGAAGTACTGGGACATCTCCCGCCCGCACGGCGGCCAGTTCCCCGAGGGCGAGCGCATTCAATATGCGTCGCTGCAGACCTCGCGTGGATGTCCGTACCAGTGCCTGTACTGCCACATCTCCAAGGAAGACGAGCACGGTGTGTCCGGCAACATCGGCAAGTACCGTCTCAAATCGATAGACCGCGTCATCCAGGAACTCGAGTACCTGAAGAACCTCGGCGTCGAGTATGTGTTCTTTGAAGACGACAGCCTGTTCGCCAAGAAGCATCGCGCCTACAAGCTGTTCGAGCTGGTCAAGTCCATGGGCATGAAGCTGCTGGACGTCAACGGCATCAACATCGCGCACATGCAGAAGAATTTCGGCGGCAAGCTCGGCGCCGATGACGAATTCATCGGCGTGCTTGCCGACGCCGGTTTCAGCTTCCTGACCTTGCCGTTCGAGTCTTCGAGCCAGCGCCTGCTCGACAAATACTCCACTTCAAAGTGGCAGGTGCGCCTGACCAACACCCAGCAGCTGCTCGAGTCCCTGGCCCGGCACAACATCCGCGCGGCCGGCAACTACATGATTGGTTACCCTGACGAAACCGAGATGGAGATTCAGGAAACCATTCTCATGGCCAAACGCCATATCGAAGAGGGCTTGAATCACGCCCTGTTCTTCAGCGTCGTGCCGTTTCCCGGTTCGCGCCTGTACGACATGGTGATAGCGAATGGTCAGCTCGACGCCGAGTTCGATCCCGACACCATGCGTTGGACCAAATCGATACTGCGCGGTCTGGCCATGCCCGCCGAATCGCTGGAGCGCGTGCGGCAGGTCGCCTGGTTGACGGTCAATCGCCGCGACTACGTTGAATACAAGATTCGTCAACGCGTGGAAACCAACGACAGCTCGTTGGCGGTGGCGTCGCTGTAATTCATTGTGGGAATTCGAGCCCGCTGCGGCGGGCTCGTGGTGGGTCGCCGAGCAGTTCGTCGAGAACCAGTCGTTTCGGCGGTTCGTGGCAGACTTGATGTTTGCCGCGACCGGTTCATGAGCGGCGCTGGGCGAGTGCTCGAGCAAGCGGGGAGCCGCTTGATTCATGACTTGACCAATGCTCCCCCACGCCAGGCGGCTCAGGGAAACCCATGTGGGCGCGCTTCGGTGCGCCAGGCGTGAATCCACATCCGTTCCAACGCCCACGTAGTAATCAGGCCATACCTCGTAACCATTGGGCCAATTTACTGTGGACGCCGACCAATGCTCGCCCGACCATGCTCTCGCCGTTGGCCCGATTAAAATTTGGCGATAACCTTGGGCCACATTGGGTTCCGTGGCCTGTCCGTTCATGATTTCAAAACGCCCGCCATGCTCCATTGTCGTCGTGGCCTTCCAGCAAGTCATTCCATTCCATCTCTCGGTGCCGTGCATCGTCTTCGCTGCGACCACCCAGGACCCCGCGCGCTTCCAGGTGACTGTCTGTGCTGGCGAGCCGGGGCGGATCATGACTTCGTCCGGATTTGGCCTCACCAACCTCGCGCCCTTGAGTGCCATCGATAAGGCCGATGTGGTGGTCATGCCGGGATGGCGGGATGAGCTCGATGAGCCACCCGAGCGGCTCCTGTCGGCGTTGCGGCGTGCCCACGAGCGCGGCGCCCAGATAGTCGGCCTGTGCCTTGGCACCTACGTTCTTGCCGCGGCAGGCTTACTGGATGGTGGGCGTGCCACAACCCACTGGGAGTTTGCAGATCGTATCGCCGCACGTTTTCCGACCATGGATCTCGAGCCCGATGTGCTCTACGTCGAGCACAACAATGTGCTCACGTCGGCGGGCACTGCTGCCAGCCTGGACGTCTGCCTGCACATGCTGCGCACGCGATTAGGCGCCACTGAGGCCAATAAAACCGCGCGACGGCTGGTTTTTGCCCCGCATCGCGACGGCGGCCAGGCGCAATTCATCGAACAACCCTTGCCTCAAGCATCGGGCGACTGCCGGCTCACCGCATTGATGAACTCCGTGCGCACGCGTTTGAAGGAGCCGCATAGCGTGGACACGCTCGCCGACGAGGCGCGCATGAGTCGTCGCAGCTTCACGCGACACTTCAAGGCGGTGACGGGTACAAGCCCGGCGGCCTGGCTGTTGAAAGAGCGCCTGCTCTTCGGCCAGCGCTTGCTGGAATCGTCCGATGAATCGATCGAGGTCATCGCAGATACGGCGGGCTTCAGCTCAGTCGCGGCCATGCGTATGCACTTTCGTGCGGCCTTAGGCGTCACACCCAGCGTCTGGCGCAAACGATTCGGGGCGCCGGAAACGGCGCCGACGCCGTCCCGCCCTGCTTCAATCAAGCGCGAAGCGCATGCCGGTTTACACCGCCAAGCGCCTCACGGCTCCCATTAATTCGGCCCGGCCACGAAACTCAGGCAGCAAGCTGTCGCATGACATCCCCGGTGTCGAAGTGCGCGCGCTTCTCGATGATTTTTCCGTCCTTGAAGGTCAGCAGCATCATCAACGAAATGCGCACGTTCTGGCCGCGAGGCTCTACGCCGAAACTCGCTGTTCGGTACCCCGTGCCCTCGAAGCGCATGTAGGCCGCGACCTTGTCGCCTTCCGCCACCAGCATGTCGATGGGGAAGATGAAGCTTTCAAAGGCATCGAAACTTGGCTTCTCGGATTCCATCAGCCCCTGAACACCAGGCTTTGGCGTATCAATCTGGCTGTAGAACACGAAGTCCTCATGCACCATGTCGTGCAGTGCGTCGAAATCTCCTTTTTCAATCGCGGCGTAGAACCGTCGTACGAGTTGCTTGTTGGCTTCGAGTGACATTTTCATTTGCTCCGATGGGGCCGAGGTCGTCGTTTCGTCCGGTGTTTACAGCACGCAGGTCTCGCCGTCTTCAGGCACCAGCACACGATCAGTCATCCCATGCTCGGTCAGGAAGCCGCGCAGGGCTGCGCGGGTGAGCGTGGCGTGGTTCACGGCCTCCATATGGCTGGCGACGATGCGGGCATGGGGCGCGAGCCGATAGACTTCGCGCACGTCTTCCTTGTTCATGATGATCGAGCCAAGCCCTGTCACCTGGGCATCGCAGCAGTTGAGCACGATGACATCAGGCGAGAAGCTGCGAAGGTTGGCTTCGACATAGTCGTTGAATACCGTATCGCCTGCGAGGTAAAGGGTGGGTTCGGAAGGGTGCCTGAGTACCAGTCCGCACACTTCGCCGAGCAGATCGTAGATGGCGGTGACGCATTCGTCGGAGCCGTGTTGTCCCGGCGTCTTGATGATTTTCACGCCATCAAACACCGGATTACCGGTGAGCACGCGTACGTCGGTAAAGCCCGCAGCTCTGATGATTTCGCGGTCACCGGCATGTTGCACAAAGAACGGGATGTCCTTGGGCAGGGCGCGAGCGGCATGGTCGTCCCAATGATCAGGATGAACGTGGGTCAGGATTACCGCATCCACGCCCAGAAGTTCGTCGATGGGCACCGGCAAATCGACGGTGGGATTGCGCAGGTGACTATTGGGCGTGCCATCAAAGCCAGGGAAATCGCCCTTGGGACCAAACCAGGGGTCAGTGAGGAAACGCTTGCCGCCGTAGTCGATGACAAGCGTGGCGTTTCTGATCTGGCGGATGTTCATGGCGATACCTTCTCAAAATGGAAATACATCGTAGGTGCCCGATCAGAAGTGGAACAGAGCAGGGCGGGACAACTTCAGTGAACATTGGGCCAATAATTGCGCGGTGAAAGCGCCGGTGCTCGTGTACGAAACTCGTGGAAGGGCAGGGGTGATTGACGAATGCGATGCGCTAATCTGCCTGCTATCCTCGTCATCAAACCACAGCCCATGCCGTCGTCAGTCGAGAGACTCAGATCCCAAACGTTAACTTCAAGAGAGAATCCCATGACCCGTTCCAGTACAGAAGTTGTCGAAGAGCTGATTGATGCCATCGCAAACAGCGATGGTGAAAAGTTGTTGAGATCCTTGGCCGACGACGTCACCTGGACTTTTTTCGGTAGCCATCGCTTTGCCGGCACCTTCAAAGGCAAAGACGAGTTGATGAATGGATTGTTTGCCGTGATCGGCGATGTGCTCGAAGACGGAATCAAACTCCATGTGCATTCAATTGTTGCCGACGGCGGGCGCGTCATCGTAGAGGGCAAGGGGCAGGCGCGCTCCAAGGCGGGTCTCGACTACAACAACGACTATTGCCTGGCCTTTGATGTAAAGGCGGGCAAGATTCAGCACGTTCGCGAATACCTCGACAGCGAGCTCGTTACCAAGGTGTTCGGTCGCGGCTAAAGGGGCGAGACACCTCGTTTTTATTAGAAGCAGTCTCAAAATTGCTGCGCTTGCCGTTTCTCCGCTCCGGCGGCGCCCGAACTGACTGCGCTCGCTTAATTTTGAGACCGCTTCTAGTCGCGGGGCTTCGGCAGTCGTCTATCAAACCAGGAGGAGGCCACATGCGTATTGGAACGGTAAAAGCCATCTGGAGATACCCTGTCAAGTCGATGGCTGGCGAACTCATTACCCGAGGAGTGTTCGGTGAATTGGGACTCGCAGGCGATAGAGGCTGGGCTTGCCGGGACGAAGAAGCGGGTGAAATTCGCGGTGCCAAGCGGCTGCCGCAGCTTATGCAATGCCAGGCTCGATATGTTGAAGAACCTCGCGCCGGGTTCATCCCGGCGGCCGAGATGAGTTTGCCCTCGGGTGAGCGTGTCTTGACTTCCGATCCCTCCGCGGCGGACAGGATTTCCAAGTTTCTAGGCCGCACTCTGACGCTCTGGCCGCGTCAGCCGAAATCTCGTCTCGATCACTACCGGCGGGGGCCGCAGGTGAAGATTGAAGAAGAGTTCCGGTTCGCGTTTGGACGGGTAGAAGGCGAGTCGCAGCCTGATCTCTCGAATGTTCCCGCACCACTGCTACAGGAACTCCTTGAATACACCTCGCCGCTAGGCACTTACTTCGACGCCTTTCCGCTTACCATCGTCACCACGGCCATGATGGAGGAACTCGGGCGACGAAATCGCACCGCGCGTTTCGAAGCCGCGCGATTCCGCCCCAATCTTGTTATCGATACTGGCGACGTAACGGGCTTCGCCGAATTTGACTGGTGCGGAAGGACCGCCCGTATCGGCACTGCGGCGATAGATATCGTGATTCCAAGCGTTCGTTGTTCAATGACCACCCATGCGACTGGCGATCTTCCCAGGGATACCAGCGTGTTGCGAACGATAGTCCGGGAGTCTGGCCAGAACTGCGGCGTCTATTGCAACGTTGCGGCAGCCGGTGAAATCGCCGTCGGCGATGCTGTTGAACTTATTTGAATGGGTAGGCAGCGTTCCGAGGCTTGAGCCGATGGGCTACTTGAAGTGGCGCGTGACTCGCTCACCTGCACGAGATGCGATCACGCCCGCAATGACAGGAGTGCGTTCATGACTGATACGAACAAAGAAACACCGTTTCCGAACCCCGGCGTGCGCCTTGTCGAGGAAGACGCGCGTTGCTTCGTGTGGGAGGAGTTTTTCATGCCCGGCATCGCCACACCCCCGCATCGCCATAGGCGCGATTATGTGGCGACCTTCCCCGGCGGCGGGGAACTGACGATCACCCACGTTGCTGGCGAACTCGAGACCTACAGCTTGCTGCACGGCGCAATGGAACCTTTGCCCACGACCGAGGGCCGCGCCCGGTTCTCCATCACGCCGGGCACCATCGTGCGTTCGAGCGTGCCGGCTGGTGGCACCTGCCACATCGCGCTGAACGAAGGGCAAACGCCCTTGCAGATGATCCTGCTGGAGTTCAAGTAAGGGTAAGGCACCCTCACAGGGATCCGCGGAGCAAGCCACGCTGCAGGCGCCACAGTGAGCCAAGTGCGGGCGAGAGATAGTCAACAGCGAAGTTGAACAGAAGCGCCAAAAGACCCTCCGCGCCCGGCCAATGTGTTGCTGTGTGCCTTTTGGCAGATCAGCGCCGAGAGCGGAAAAACCAAACGTTTGATTTGATTGGTGGGCCCGGTAGCATTTTTAATTGCGCCGTATCCCAAGGATTTCACGAGAGAAATCCTCAGGTGAAAATTTAGCGTACCGTCAAATCTACCGTCGGGACCAAGTCGTTACTGGGGTTCAAGGGCTGAATAACCGCGATGGTAATCAGGCTTTGTTGAGCGACCGGAATACGTCAATTCGATGCTGGTGACGACAGCTTGCTATCGACCGATGGTCAGTAACTGGATGCCACGCTCACTCACTTTAGCGTGGCATCGGGCGGTATCGGCAGGGCGTTGGAGTTGAGTGACACATAGCCACTCAACTCCAACGCTGCCGGTCTGCGTCAGTGCTGTTGATTCAGCGCGAAGGCTTCCATTCTCTTACTTCGCTCGAAGCCTGTGAGATTGCAGGTAGCAAGCAAGCCGGTTGGAGCAGACGCGGTTTTACCTCGCTCGCTGGCCATCACCGCCGCGCGAGATCCTGACGCGCTCGGTTATCCAATCGGTGATGTCAGATTCGAGCCAGCCCACGGAGCGCGGGCCAAGTGCGATAGATTTCGGAAACTCACCTTTCTTGATGTATTGGTACAAGGTGCTCCTCGACAGACCGGTGCGTTGCTGAACTTGCGGACGGCGCAGGATGGCCGGCTCTCCATGGTTCTTCTGTTGCATTATCGTCATCTCCTGGAACTGTTTGGACGTTGGAAAGACCGGCGCCGTCATCTAGGCGACGCGACGGCCATCTGTGGAGATACGGAATCGCAACGAAAAGTGTCGACCTCGCTCGTGCGCGCGTGGCGTGTGCCAAGAGCAATGGGATCTGGTCGGACACTTTTTGGATTGAATGCTGGCGCAACCAGCATTGAACAATAGCAAACGTGTGCGCAGGACTTGCCACCAGGCGCTGCCTGTCGCACTATTTTGTCAACGGATTTCACGCTGGCTGAGTCAGCCCGATTGATGCCCGTTAACGCATCGCCCAGCTCGCTTACGCGAGCGCCCAAGCCGGCCTCATCTCCCGCAAGCCGGCAGCCGCAAGGCTGGAGATCTTCGTCAGTCTTTTTTCGCCATCGTCATCAAGCGCGTCTGCGCCAGTCTGTTCTTCAGCGTTCTGCGCCTATCGTTAGCAGCCCTGAGCTGCGCCATCTGCGTCGTCACTACGCGGCGCCAGCCAGTAGTGACGACGCGCTCTAAGCCCCAGCCCGCAAGGGTTTGACGGGCACAGTCGCAAGTGACGGACCCAAGTGACGGGCTCACTGGCGCATCGTTCTCACCGAATCGCGCAATGCGGTTTGTCTTTACCTGCAGCCGCAGGTGCCCTCAAGCAACGCGTCATCAAGGCGCATCCCCGAGCCTTGGGAGAATGGCTTAATTCGATGGAAGGTCTTCGACGGGAAGGACCATCGAAGCCAATGCCGCGTGCCGCGGCAGGCAAATGAGATAGAGATTCGGCACGAAACGGGCGTGGTGTCCCGTGTTCCCCGCAGTTCCCGCAGCGCCGAGGCGTTCGGGACGGACAGAAACACTTACCAGAGCAGCGATACACCAGCGACAATGAACAAAGAAATCTCTCAGATACAGCAGTAGGAGACAGCCAACACCATGCGACACGAATCAATTACAGCGCTGCCCTCGGTACGAGTCGGGGTGGGGGTATTGAACCTGGGTATCTCCTGCGTTACGAGCCTTCACGACATCGCCGACTGAACTGTCAGCGACGCGGTTCGTATTACTGACCAATGACATAGGTCGTGGGGTTCGATTGATCTCAGGCGACTGCAACTGAACACTGTTAGCAAGGTTGCGGCGGTCATGCACTCGCCACTGTGCGAGTATTTGCGCACCTGCTGCAACGGCCGATAGGTCGCCTACGATTCACGAATCGGGGTGATTGAGAAATCACAAACTCCTGATTCGAGGTGGCTGGCACCTGTCGAACACAACTTGACGTACACCGGTGCGAGATATGGACTTACGTATACGACTCACCCTTCTTTTGGCCCTGGTATTCGGCGCCACGCTTGCGGTAGCCATCGGGTTTCTGCTTGCCGACGTTCGTCAGGCGGTGTTGGACGAACTCAATGCCTCGAGCGATCTCGCTATCACTTTACTGCACGGCATCGTCGACATGTCCGATGCGGCAGGCAGCGAAAGCCGGTTGACGAAACTCGCCGGGCGCCTGACGCACGACGCCGCCATCCGCCATTTACGCTTCGAAGTAACAAACAATGCCCAAGCTGCGGCCACCGCCAGTGTAGTGTTGCGCAGTCCAAAAAATGGCGCCCCCGACTGGTTCGCGACCCTTGCGCGCCCTGACCCGACCCAACTTGTCCACGCGGTTCCGTATAAACACGGTCGCATCATGGTGGTAGCTGACCCGGACGATGAGGTAGCTGAAGCGTGGCGTGAAACCAAGACCACTATGGCGCTCCTCTTCGCGCTCTGCGCGGGTGCCGTCGGGATGGTCTATATCTTTCTCGGTCGAGCCTTGCGGCCGCTGGGCGAACTTGCACTGGCGCTGGAGGGCATCGAACGTGGCAAGTTTGCGGCGCGCGTGCCGCTCATCGGCCTGACCGATATCGACGCAATTACCGCGCGCTACAACCATATGGCGAGCGCGCTGGCGCAAAGTCACGCGGAGAACGCCCAGCTGGCGCAGCGCTCGCTTAAGATTCAGGAACAGGAACGTCGTTATCTCGCCCATGAGTTGCACGACGAGATGGGGCAATCGATAAGCGCGATCAAGGCCCTGGCGGTGTCGATACGTGAACGCCTGGAGGGCAGTGATGCTTCACTCGCCGAGCGCGCCGACACGATATGCGATGTTTCCAGTGATATTTATGCGCGGGTGCGCCGCATGATGGCGCGTCTACACCCGGTGGTGCTCGACGAACTGGGGCTTATCGCCGCCGTCGAAACAATGGTCGACGAATGGAACACACATCATGAGGACTGCTTTTGCGGCTTCGATGCCAGCCGTGATCTGCCGCCCTTGACCGCCTTGGCGCTCATCAGCGTGTATCGGATAGCCCAGGAAGGATTGACCAATATCGCTCGCCACGCCGAAGCGAACGAGGCATCAATTGAGATCAAGCTCGGCACGGACGAGCAGGGGGCAAGCATTCTGACGCTAGAGGTCAGTGATAATGGCCGAGGCGTTGATCCTGCTTGCCTGCGCCAGGGGCTTGGGCTCATGGGTATGCAGGAAAGGACCGAGGCTTTGGGTGGACACCTGCAGATCGATAGCTCACCAGGTCATGGTCTCCGTGTGCTCGTCCGTCTGCCGCTCACAATGTTGATAGAGACTGTCCGGCTCACTGACTAAGAAGTTGTCCACGAACCCTGCAAGGAGCAAGGCTGCGGGCGGTGATGGCATCGCTAGGAATGCTCTTTGACGCAATCTCTGCGACGGGAATTTATCCCGTCATAAAGAGGGAAAAGTCCTGATCGTTGTGGCGCCAACCGGCACTACAATTCCAGCCTCCATTTCCAAGTGTGGCAAGACCCCTATGGTTTCGAACTGGCGCGTTCTCATCGTCGTGGCGGCCAGTGGCCTGTCCTGTGGAATCAGCGCTGGAGCGGTTTACGCGGCCGAAGGCGCGGGATTTGACGATGAAATCGTGGTGGTGGCGCCGGCACCCGGGGCCGCTGCGCGCCTCAAGGCCGATACCCTGCCGTTTACCGTTCAGTCCACCGATGCGGACGCACTGTCGCGTGCCCAGTCCAGCGATCTGACCGACTATCTCGGCGCGCATCTCGGCAGCGTCAGCATCAATTCCGCACAGGGCAATCCCCTGCAGCCCGACGTGCAATATCGTGGCTACACCGCCTCGCCGCTACTCGGTCTCGCGCAGGGCATCGCGGTCTTCCAGAACGGCGTCCGCGTCAACGAACCGCTCGGCGACGCGGTCAACTGGGATTTGCTCCCAGAGTCGGCAGTACACAGCATGACAATGATCGGCGGCAGTAATCCGCTCTACGGTCTCAATACCTTGGGCGGTGCTCTTTCGATAGAAATGAAGAATGGCTTCAATTACACGGGTCAGGAAGCAGAAGCGTCGGGTGGCTCGTGGGGGCGTGCAGAGACTTCCGCCGAGAGTGGCGGCAACAACGGCACCCTGGGCTACTACGTCAACGTTGATTATTTCGGCGAAGACGGCTGGCGCGATCTCTCGGACTCGAATGCGGTGAATGTCTACGGCGCTGCCAGCTATCGTGGCGCCGGAACGACTCTGGATTTGGGTTTTCAATACGGCAACACCGATTTGACTGGCAATGGATCGTCGCCCATTGGCTTGGTGGCGGTTGATCGCGAGGCTATTTTTACTGCGCCGGACATCACCGAGAACGAGGTGTATGGATTCACGCTAAACGGTGGGCATGATGTCGGAGAAGGCATCAAACTCGCGACCACCGGCTTTTATCGCGATGTCGAGACTTCGTCGTTCAACGGTGACGCATCCGATTTTCTGGCCTGCCAACTTGGCAGTGGGCAATTCCTGCTGGAAGGAATCGACGAGGACGCGCTCGGTGCGGTCGGCTTGGACGACGAGGATATTTGCGCGAACAATGCGCTGGGCGCAGCCAACCCGGCGGCACTCCAGGCCGCGCTGAATGGTCTGGTAGGGCCCGGCGGCGAACCGTTTAATCTGGACGACCTGACCTCGAGTCTGACCGGCACGCGCCGTATAAGCGACGCCGCCATCAACAACATCAGTTCGCGCAGTCAGCAAAGTTATGGCCTCGACGTGCAAGGCTCGGTCCAACGGGATTTGTTCGGCCGCGGTAATTTCCTGATCGTCGGTGCGGGCTATGCGCGCGGCGAAGCGCGCTTCAATTCGGCCACCGAGTTATCCGAAATCGACCCGGTGACACGCAGCACGGCGGGCCTCGGTCTGGGCTCATTCTTAAGCCGTGAAGCAACCAATGTCGACACCAGCAACGGCACCTGGAGTATCTATCTGCTGGACTCGTTCAATCTGACCTCGCGTCTTACCGTGACAGCCGGCGGACGCTATAACGACACGCGGGTCAAGATCAGCGACCGCTCGGCGGCGCGACCGGAATTGAACGGTAGCCACGGCTATTCGCGTTTCAACCCCAGTGCCGGTGCAACATTTGAAATCGCCGACAGGAATAGCGTCTATGCGAACTACAGCGAGTCCTCGCGTGCGCCGACGCCGATTGAGTTGTCGTGTAATGACCAGATATTCGACCGCGCGCGGGCTGCTGCTATCGCGCGCGGTGAAGATCCGGAGGACGTCAATTTCGAGTGCCGGCTTCCGAATGCCTTCCTGGCCGATCCCGAACTCAAGCAGGTAGTAGCGAAGAGCGTCGAGTTTGGCGTACGCGGGGAACTCGGTGTCGTTCGTCATCGTCTAGGGTATTTCCGCACCGTCAATCATGACGACATCATCTTCCAGACCACGGGCCGCGGCACGGGGCTCTTTGCAAACGTCGATAAAACGAAACGGGAGGGATTTGAATCGGCTTTCGCGGTCACCCTTGGTGCGCTCGATTACGCGATCGCCTACAGCTACGTGCTCGCCACCTTCGAGGACAATTTCAAGGTCCAAAGCCCGAATCATCCCTTGGCCGATGCCAACGGTGAGTTGGCGGTGCGGTCCGGCGATCGCATTCCCGGCATTCCTGCTCACCAATTCAAATTCAGCACCGATTACCGGACACCGTGGCAGCTCACCCTTGGCCTCGATTTGCAATATTTCTCGGGACAATATCTGCGAGGCGACGAGTCCAACCAGCTCGCGCAGCTCGACGGCTATGCGCTGGTCAACCTGCGCGCGTCTTACGCAGTAAACAAGCATCTTGATGTATTCACTCGCGTCAGCAATGTGTTTGACACCGACTACGAAAGTTTTGGATTGCTGGGCGAATCTCCTGAGGAGGTGTTGCCTGGGCTCGCCGATCAGCGTCCGCTGTTCATTGGTGCTGGCGCACCGCGAGCCGCTTGGGTCGGTGTGCGACTGCGCTTGTAAGCACAAGCGATCACGCTCGCCAGCAGCAAGTTAGTCAGTGCGGCCGGCGCATCCCAGGCCAACGCCTGCGCCGCGCAGTTCGTTTCGTCAGCGCCTGCCATGTTTCTTTCTTACCGTAATGTTCTAGTGCGACATTCCGTCGCATCAGGAATTTGGTGAGTTTCTCCCCAGGAATAATCCACGAGTGGTGAATCGACACTTGTCGATGCCTAGTGCGCAATGAAAGCATGGCGCGGCTTTCTCGCTGTGCAAGGAACGATCGCCGTTTTGTGATCCGGACTTGCAGAGCGAATCGATTAACCCGGGGAGAGTCGTCAGTGTTCTACGCCTGCCAACGCGTGTTTGTTCTATTTGTCGTTTTGATTGTGGCGATATGCCATGGCGACAGGCTGTCGGCTCAGCCTGCGTCCGGCGAGTCCGCGACCCACCCGGTCACTGACGAACGGATTGCAGGCGCAGACAGTGAGCCCGCGAATTGGCTGAGTTATGGCCGTACTTACAGCGAACAGCGCTTCAGTCCACTTGACCAGATCAATGTGGAAAACATCGACCGTCTCAAGCTTGCGTGGTACGTCGATCTCGATTCCAAGCGCGGTGTCGAAGCAACGCCCATCGTCGTCGACGGTGTCATGTACACCACCGCAGCGTGGAGCATCGTTTATGCGATAGATGCCGCGAGCGGCAAGCTATTGTGGAAATACGATCCCAAGGCCGATCGCAAGCAGGGCTTTTACGCCTGCTGCGATGTCGTCAATCGCGGCGCGGCGGTTTGGGGCGACAAGGTTTATGTCGGTGTCATCGATGGCCGCCTTATCGCGCTGGATGCCAAGACCGGCAAACTCGTGTGGGAGACCGTCACAGTCGATCAGAGCAAGCCCTATACAATCACCGGTGCGCCGCGGGTCGTGAAAGGAAAAGTGATCATCGGCAATGGCGGCGCGGAGTTCGGCGTGCGGGGCTATATCAGTGCCTACGATGCCGAGAGCGGCAAGATGGTGTGGCGCTTCTACACCGTGCCGGGTAATCCGGCCGATGGCTTCGAGTCACCGGAAATGCAGAAAGCCGCCGCGACCTGGCATGGAGAATGGTGGAAAGGCGGCGGTGGCGGCACGGTCTGGGATTCGATGGCTTTCGACCCTGAGCTCGACCTGCTGTACATCGGCACCGGCAATGGCTCGCCGTGGAACCAGCGGCTGCGCAGTCCCGGCGGCGGCGACAATCTGTTCTTGAGTTCCATCGTTGCGCTGCGACCGGATACCGGCGAATACGTCTGGCACTATCAGACCACCCCGGGCGAGACCTGGGACTTCACCTCCACCCAGCACATCATGTTGGCCGATCTCAATTGGCGGGGGAAAACGCGCAAGGTGCTCATGCAGGCGCCAAAGAACGGCTTTTTCTACGTCATCGATCGTGAAACCGGCAAACTGCTGGGCGCCGACGCCTACGTCAAGACCACCTGGGCCAGCCATGTGGATTTGGAAAGCGGTCGCCCGGTAGAGACACCGAATGCTCGCTACGATATCGATCGCCAGGTCGTGCAGCCCGGACCTTTCGGCGGACACAACTGGCATCCCATGGCTTTCAGTCCGAAGACCGGACTGGTCTATGTGCCGACCCAGGAATTGGCGTTTCTGTATGAGGACGAAAAGCAGTTCAAGCGTTCTGATTCGAATTTCAATCTGGGCATCAATTTCCATGCTGGCGCCTTGCCGGCCAATGATGCCGATGCCGCCAAGGTCATCAAAGCTTTCAGTGGCAGCCTGACGGCCTGGGATCCCGTCGCCCAGGCGCCGCGCTGGCGCGTTCATCTCGACGACGTATGGAATGGCGGCGCGCTGGCGACCGCAGGCAATCTGGTCTTGCAGGGTACCAACCGAGGTCAGTTAAACGCCTATCGCGCGGACACGGGCGAGAAGCTGTGGAGTTCGGATGTTCAGACGGGTGTGCATGCGCCACCGATAAGCTATGCGGTGGCGGGCCGCCAGTTCATCGCGGTGAGCGCCGGTTCAGGTACAGCCCTGGGCCTGGCTGCCGGGCAGTTGGCGTCGCATAGTCTTGCGCCGAATCGCAGTCGCATGTTGGTGTTCGCCCTCGATGGCAAAGCGACACTGCCACCCGCGCCCACGGTGGCGCGAGCGGCACCTGCCCATCTCCCGGCGGTCACAGCAGACGAAGCCGCTCTAGAGCTCGGCAAACAGCACTTTCTCACTCATTGCGCCCGTTGCCACGGCGAGAATTCGGTCAGTGGCAATGTCATTCCAGACCTGCGCTATGCGGCCGCGCTTACCGCTCCCGAGCAGTGGCAAGGGATCGTGCACGATGGCGCCCTGGTTGCGAACGGCATGATGGCATTCGCGAAATGGCTGGATCCCAAGCAGACGGAGATGGTCCGCCAATATGTACTCAGTCGCGCCAAGGCCTTGAGCCGGCCTTGAACCCTGCGCCAGCGACTCGCAAGGCAGGAGTTTATCCCTGATTTCACAGGCAGCTTTCCCATCCGCAGCGCGATGGGAAGGCGCTAGAATGAATGCCACTCTTGCTCCAGCGCCCGCCTACTTGTCCGTGTCGAACCACAACCCTATCAGTATCCTGCTCATAGACGACCACGCCATCGTACGCGTGGGCTTCAAGACCTTGCTGGCCCAGCAAGACTGGTGCGGCACTATCACTGAAGCCGACAACGGCGAAGCCGGCTACCACTGTTTTCGTGAACTGAATCCAGACGTCATCGTGATGGATCTGACCATGCCGAAGATGTCGGGCATCACCGCTATCCAGCGTATCAAGGCGGTGAGTGCAGAAGCGCGCATTCTGGTCGTCAGCGTTCATGATGAGACCGTGTTCGTCATGCAGGCGATGAAGGCAGGCGCAGCGGGCTACGTTTCCAAAGCGTCGGCCCCTGAGGAGCTGGTCGTTGCGGTCCGCACCGTTGCCGACGGCAAGCCCTACATCAGCAACGGCATGGCGCAACGCATGGTGATCACGCAGTTTCGCGGCGAATCGAATCCATTCGAGCATTTGTCGTCGCGGGAATTCGAGATCGTGTCGCTGGCGACCAGCGGTGTCGATCCGCGCGAAATCGCCGCGCGGCTGTCCATCCACTATAAGACAGTGGTCAATTATCTGACCCAGACCAAGCGCAAGTTGAATGTGGCCAACGCAACCGAACTCACCAAACTCGCCATACGTCATGGCATTATTGATGTGTTACCGGCAGATCAATATCGGTAGTCGAGCCCCAACCACGCCGCGCGCGGTGCGCCGGGTGCGACAAGGCTGGTCTGCTTCCAGTCCTTGGAATTGTAGTTCCAGCCACTAGGTCCAACGGCGCCGAAGATTGACGGCGAGAAGGGATTGGCATCAAGACGTCCGGCGGAGTAGTAGCGCCGGTCGAGCAGGTTGTCGATGCGCGCTGACAACGTCCAGCCCTTACGCAGCTCGAAGGCTGTTTCGAGATTGAAGATGAAGTAGCCGCCGACCTGGCCCTTGGCATCGAAGGGCTGGCGATTACGAAAGCCCGCGTCGGGATTGAATCGGACCCCCACCACGTTGCCAGTGTTGTCGAATACCAGATCACCAAACAGCGTCGGTGGTTCCTGGGCAGCGGCTCCGGCGCGATGATCGTTGTTTTCGTTGCCGCGAAGAATGGATGATGAGCGGGCCAGGACGGTCAGGCCCAGACGCCAACGGGGCGTAATATCGAAATCGAGGTTGGCATTGAAGTTGTGCGCGGGCACGCCCGGCATGCGGTCGCCCGGTTCAACCTTAATGAAGCGATAGGTGGACAAGCCGTATTTTGTCAGGTGGTCGGTTTGAATGACCTTGTCGACTGAAATGGTGAGATTGCCATCGGGCTCCAGGAATCGCTCGATGGGATAGACCACGTCAGGACGCACGCCACCATTGATATCGAAATCCGCAGAACTGTTGCGCAGACCGAAAAGGTGGAACGGCGATTCAAACGTCGCGCTCACGAAACTGTAATTGAAGCGCATGCCGAGGCGTCCGCGCTTGCCGCCGAATCCCAGTTCCAGCCCCTCGCGACGGGTCTTGTCGATGGTGTCGAAAAAGCTGCGCTCCTGGGTGACCCCGACAAAATAGATGTCGTTGTGAATATCGGTGCGGTAGCCGACCAGATTCCAATCCCAGCCATTACGGGTAGAGCCACGTATACCGAGCTCGCCGGACACCGAGCGGATCTGTGGCAGATAGGGATCGCCCGACAGCGCGGTCGGCAGAGTGCACGAGCCGCCTTGATCCTGCAAAAGACTCACCGGCACTACCGGCGACGACGGTTCATTCGGATTGAGATGGGCAGGCTTGGAATCGAGGGCGCACCCCAGTTCGACGACCGAGGGCGTGCGGCTGCCCTCGCTGTAGTTGGCGAAGAGATCCATACCCTCTATCGGAATGAAGCTCACCCCGAAGTTCGGGTTCAGCGCGTGATAACGAAACTTCTCGCCATGGCCGCCGAGGTCCGTCACATGCTGCGTAGGATCGTCCGGCGGGATAACGACGGTGCCGTCTCGGACTGCCACGGCAACGGAACTTGTATTGGGTACGCGCGGGCAGCTGGCAGGATCGGCGCTCGGGCACAGCACCATATCGAACGGGAACATGCGCGGGTCGAAGGGATTAATCTGGTGCAGTTCGCGCAAACCGGATTGTAATCGTGTGCCGAGATTGTTCTTCACCCGGGTGTAGTTGTAGCGCAGTCCAAGATTGAAATGCAGGGCGGCGATCGGTGAAAAAGTTTCACTCAGGAACACGCTACTGGTCGAGGAAGTGCCGCGAAACCGATTGTTGGTGACATCGTTGTAAGCGGCATAGAAGCGATTGAAGTTCAGCGGGTCGATGAGACTCTCCTGCGCGAAGGGCACGACCTCATGGGCGGCATTGATATCGGCCAAGCGTGAGCGACTGAAATAGCGCGCGGATTCCACATCGAGCGCGAGCCCGAGCATGGCATGGTGGTGTTCGCTGTTGACGTCGAAATGAATATTGCCGCCGCTGGCACGCTGATCGAGATCGAGGCGGTTGAGGGTCCCTATCGGCGTGCCGGTAACGATACCGGGGCCGTCCTGGGCCACATGCGTGGTGCCGTCGGCCTTGCCATTGCGCGGGCGAAACGGCCCGCCGCCGACCGCAACGGTACGGTCGCAAATGCCCACGCCATTGCCCGGATTATTGAGCGGCGCGCCCGCGTCTGGCACGCCATTGTGATTCGCATCGACGAACTGGCACAGCGGCAACGCATTGGTGATCTCTACGGTGCCCGCTTCCGCGCCCCGCACGGTCGAACTCATGTCATCAAAGGCACGATAGATGTCGCCGTTCCGTCCTCGGCGCACGCTCTGGCGTCGGTAGATCTGGCCACCGAGTGCGAGTTGGTCGGTGAAACTCAACAAGCCTTCGAGATTGACCTGGCGCAGAGCCATATCGCTGCGGTCGGGTGAGGTAAAGACCGCGCTGTAGTCATCGCGGGCCAACCCAAGGGGCACCAGACCATTGCCGACCAGACGGTTCTCCGCCACCAGGCTGCTCAAATCCGCCTTCAGCCGCCCTTGCTGCAGTGAGACCTTGGCGAATCCCTGACGTACATCGCTCGGCGAATCATCGCGCCAGCCTTCCTCGTGAAAATCGGAAAGGGCCAGAAAGCCGGCCAATGCGCCCTGCTGACCGCCCAGCGCAAGCTGGCCGTGAATGCGTCCCCACGAACCACCGGACACGCTCGCTTGCACGCCTTCGTCCTCGAAGCCATTGCGAGTGCGCAGATTGAGCGCGCCGCCCAAGGTATTGCGACCGAACAGCGGATTGCCGGGTACGAGGTCGAGACTGCGCATCGCATTGAGCGGCAGCAGATCCCAGTTCACCACATCGCCAAAGGGTTCGTTGACCCGGATGCCGTCGAGAAATACGGACAAGCCCTGGGGCGAGCCAATCTGTGGCGAGGCGGAAAATCCGCGGTATTGCACATCGGCCTGAAACGGATTGCCCTGATAATCGCTGACCGAGATCGACTGCAGATGGTCGCGCATGAAGTCGGTGAGGCTGGTTGCATGGGAATCACGGATCTCCTGCCCTGACACGTGTTGGGTGTGCGACGGACTAGCGTTGGCGGGCAGTGTCAGGTTGCCGTAAGGACTGGCAGAGGCGGGTCGGATGCCAGAGACCAGGATTTCGTCGATATCGGCGTTCACGGATTCTCCACCGGCGCGCAGCGCATCGGGGGGCTGCGGGGCGATGCTGCCGTCACTCGCAACGGCCGCGCCTGCGATGACGGCCATAGCCAGCAACCCGCCAAGCCGCAGCCATGGTCGGCGCGCGCCACCGATCAGAAGCTCGTTTACGTAATGAGATGCCGCGAGCCAACCACAGATGTCGATGTCCAAGCAGGAATGTCCTTATCGCCTTGCGCTGAGATCGATTGCAATAGACCAGTTTGAATATGGATGAGAAACCGAAGGTCCAACTTGAAAGCTAAATTACTCCGCGTCGCCAGGTAAGACGGTGGAAGACAATCAGGAATTTAACCTGCGAAATGCGTGCAAATATCCCGCGACCGTACACATGCAAGAGCGTCCCGAACTCCGGCAAAGCCGAGACGTTCTCGCTGCAGGAGGAAGTGCATGCCACAACGGATACACGGCGCGGGCGGATGATGGCTGGGGCGGCATGCAACGGTGAGATTGCGCAACATTGGCGCGGCGCTCGCAGCGGTATCTGTCGCGAATGAGGAATAAATCGATAAGAGCAATCGGAATGCGAAGGGTCTGATGGTCGGCCGCGACAACAACGGAAGCGAGTCGATAACTTGAGCGTCGTGGAGCACAGCACCCTTGATGGCTTCGAATCTGGTGGGAAAGCGCGATGCAGGACGGGCTGGCCCGCAGCCTATCAAGGCCGCGCCGCGAAGCATTGCCAGGCAAGCCATCCGGTGGACTGCCCAAAAAAAGGGTGCCGCTCAACATGAGCGGCACCGAACAAAAGCTTCGTGTGATGGAAGGGTCCTTAGACCGTTGGGGATTGTCTTGCAGGTGGAGTAGCGATGACTAGCCGAGAGGAGCAACTCAGGAAATTTACACGGCCCTCTCGCGGAAAACTCTGCTATCCGGCCGTTCTGCTGTGGTCCCGAAAAGCCACCGGCTCAACCAACTCGCGCATGGCGTTGGAACATCGCTGTGATCTCATTTTCTCGTGCCTTCCTCGCCAATCTCCCACATCTCTATCTGCACTTCTTCAATTTTCCCCGTCACTGCGCTGACCTCGATTTTCAACTGGATGGAATCCAGATCAATGACGTCTACTTCGTAGCGTGGTGACCCGTTGGCATCGATTTCGTATTCGATTTCCTGCACCTCGCCCGGGTAAAGGTTGGTAGCTGTCGCGACGGCCTGCTTTTCATCGACCTTCATCGTGGCCTTGAACAGCGGATCATCGACCGATTCAACTTCTTGCTCCATCTCAATAATGGCGCCACTGCGGGCGCTGCATTCAAATTCCCAGTGGCGCCCGCGGGCCGGTTTGACTTCAATCTCGTAGGCCGCTTGGCGCTCGTCAGTCACACCAAGGTATTCGACTTTGACGAATTTCCCGGGTCGAATCGCGGTCACCGCATGCAGACAGTCCTGGATGGACGCATCGGCGAGCGCGAGTGCTGGCAATAGCATCAAGAGAGGCGCGAGAAGATTTCGCATTAATCTGGCGCTCCGGCACATAAGTCGAACTGTAGTGTTCCGAGGTGCGCAACATGAAGACTCAGTTGCAGGCAGCGTGAGTCTATCGACGCAATAACTACGAGGACCAGAGAAGAATTCCTGTATTTGGCATGGAAATTTCCTGAAGGTGCCCGTGCCAGTTCCAAACGGCCGGCCTGCAGCAGGCTGCCGAAGCGGCAAGGCGACCCGCTACGAGGGATCTTTCAGGATCTGGTCGCGCACGACGGTCGCTTGAATGTTGTCAAGGGCGTCACTCTGCAAGCCTTGCATTCAGAATGTCGCACGCACTCCAAGCCGAAAGCTGAGCGGCTCGACCGGATGGAAGTGGATATCGTTGTATCCGCCATCGTCCGGCCCCGGTGCTTCGCCCGGCAGTCGCGACGCGTAGTAGTAGTCGATGGCACTGTCGCGGCGATTAAGCAGATTGAACACATCGGCCACCACCTTCCAGGTCTTGTTGACCTGATAACCGAGTTGGGCACTGATCAGTAGGGTCTCCTTGGAGCGCACGCTGTCGTCCTCGATGAGGGGACGTGGCCCGAAGTAGCGCAGTCGCAACGAGCCGAAGAAGCCATGCAGGTCGTGTATCGTCGCGCCGGCGGCGATGACGGTCTCGACCGAGCCGGGGATGTGGTCACCCTCTATCGAATGTTCGCGGAAGCGCGACTTCGAGAAGCTCAAGTCCGCGTCGAGCTTGAGCCATTCGGTCGCGGCGTAGTAGTTGGCGAACTCCACGCCATAACGCCGGCTCGGCCGGCCGGCTTCGGTGGTGCCGGCATCGCCGACGAAGACCAGCTCTGAATCGCTGTCGAGACCCCACAACGCAACGGTGCTCTGCAAGCCCGGCAGCCAGGTGGTGCGCGCACCAACTTCCGCGCCGTAGGTGCGTACCAGCGGCACGGCGCGATCAACGGCGGTGCCGGTATTCGGATCGACCACCGTGTTGACGCCGCGCCCGTCATTACTGTGGAAGCCGAGACCTGCGTTCAGGTACACCTCGGTTGCGGCCCATGGCCCGAGCACGATGCCGCCCTTGGGACTGACAATGGTGGCCCAGCGCGCGCCGCTGTTGGCCGCACGATCGCTCGCGACATCGAAGCGGAACGCATCGAAACGCACGCCGGCCGTGGTGCGCAGCCAGTCTGTCCAGCGCGTATTGTTGTCGACGTAAGGTGAAATGCTGCTTTCGAGCGTGTCGTCCTCGCGCACCGTCGCGTGTCGATTACGACGCTCTGTCAGAAACAGACCATTCTTGATGACATCGTTGCGGTTCCGCAGGCCGAAGGTGGTTTCCATCGACATTGCACCAAAGGCATGAAAAAACGTGTGCGAGAACTTGAACCCCGACACCGCGCGCTGATCGGGCTGCTCGAACTGGTCGCCATGCACGGGGTCGCTCAGCACATAGGTGAAGTTTGAGTAGAGATCGAGGTCGTAGTAATAGCCATAGGCCATGAGCTTGGTCGCGCTGGTGCTACTGCGGCGATGCCATTCACCGGTCAGGCTGTAGCGTTGGCTGTCGCCGCCATCGGAGGGGTCGATAAGGCCGAATCTGTCGATATCACCACGCTCAACGGCGCGCTGCGCGATTCGATCAGTCGAATCCCAGTCCGCCTTGTAGCCCATGAAAGTTGCCGACCAGCCCGATTCCCCGCTTTCCTGGCTGTAGCGCAGCACGCCGTTAGCCTTGCGGTAATGGTCACCACGCTGCCACGGGCCGTCGTTGTATTCGCCTTCCATCGCATAGAGCAGGGTGCCATCACCGAGCGGACGTGAGGACGCATATAGAGCGCGATAGAAATCGAGGTTGCCGCCTTCGAAGGACGCGAGGCTCGCCGGTAGTTCGTTTACGTACTGGATGTTGGCCGCGCCGGCGCTGGAGAAGTCGCCGTTCTCGGCGTAGTAGACGCCCTTCTGATAGCTGATGGTTCGCACCAACTCCGGAATGAGAAAGCCAGTATCGGTCCAGCCCTGGCCATGGGCGTGGGTGGCGAGATTGACCGGCACGCCATCGACCTGGGTAAGGAAGTCGGTGCCGTGATCGAGATTGAAGCCGCGCAGGTAGTACTGGTTGGCCTTGCCCTCGCCACTGTGCTGGCTGACGACGAGGCCGGGTACGGTCTCCAGCAACTCGCCGGGCCGCACCAGCGGACGATATTGCAGCTCGGCCGCGCCGACATTGCCCTGTGACGCAGAAGTTGCGATGCCGACCTGTGAGTCGCTGCGTCCGGTTACTACGATCTCTGGCACTTGCGATGGGTCACTGTCGCCGTTATTCCCTGCGGCACTCATAGACACCAGTTCGCTATCGTCCGCCACCGCATTGACTGCCAGGCACGCGATGCTGAGTGCGGCCACGCGCGCGGTGAAAAAGCCGGCGCCGTGGAGGAGCATGGTCGCCAGCATGAAGCCGGTGCCGAACAGGACGAGGCTGCCGGTTCCAGGCATTTCCTGACCATGGGCGAAGCCGTGGAAGAACGCGAAGAAGCTCACCGTCGCGACCGACATCGCGGGCAACATGCGCACCGCTCGTGCTGCCAGCAGGCCAAAGACGACAACAGAGCCCGCAATCACCCATTCGACCCCAGGCAGCTTGGCGCCACTGAAACCGACCAGGCCACCCAGTGCCATGACCACAACAAAGTTCAAAGGGATCTGCCAGCGCGCACTGCCAGGGTGGCGCGCTGCCCACCAACCGACCGCGACCATGGCTGCCAAATGGTCCCAGCCGTGGAGCGGATGGCTGAATCCGTCCTGCCAGCTTACGACAGCCGCGCCGGCGGAATGCGCGTGGGCGATGGCCGGCGTCAGTGCAAGTATGGCTAGTGAGACACACGCATTTAGTGTTGGTCTGTACACAACAGGACTCCAGGGCTCAATTTCCGAGTATGGCGAACTACGCCGGCAAGCTTGCTTTGGATGCAGTATCACAAGGGGCGTGCCGAATGGTTCGATCCAACTGTTACGCATTCTTTACGATGTACATGAGAGCTATCAGCCTTAGCGCCGAGAAACGCCGGCGTGCGACCCGAATCGCTGAGAGATGTGCAACGAGCCAATTAGTCGACGGGCCGTAATCCACTGGTTGCACGCAGCCTAACCGTGCCCCGCGCGGGTGCCGCGCGACCACATTGGACGCCGATTTACTGCAGCTGCTCTGACGGCGCCACCGGTAGGGGGGATCGAGTTGTTTTCGAGTGGATTGCGCAAGATCGCTCAATCATTCGTTGCATCTTGGATGACGCTGAAGATAGACAAGATAACGGAAGGAGTTTCCCTCCGGGGAGGTGCGTACTGCAATAACTGACCAAAAAAATCTGCGGTTCGCGCGATGAGACCGCAGCTTGTCGGCATGGCATTCCGGCATGAAGTTTGCGCGGTGAGTGCAAAGCCGGAGGAGTCGGGGCTACTTCGCGTTGGTGTCAGTGGCCAACGTTCGCGGAGCATGGCGAACAAAACATCTCCCTCCGTGAACGGGATGATTGAAGCCGTTCTACCAACCCGTGACCAGCGTGCCGGCTAAATGAGCTCGATCAATATTGGTCGGCACTTCCCGCGCATCTCGCGGGAAGTGCGACCTTGCATACAGAGGACCAGGCGGCTGTGCGGATATTGCCGGTACCCATTTCGTCCGCGCACGAGCCGTTCGCTTAGTGCGGCGCGATCAGGGCTTACTTGTCGATGCCACCTAGACAGAGATATTTGATCTCCAGATAGTCTTCGATACCGTATTTGGAACCCTCACGCCCGAGCCCCGATTCCTTGACCCCGCCGAAAGGCGCGACCTCCGTTGAAATGATGCCGGTATTGATGCCGACGATGCCGTACTCGATGCCCTCGGCGACGCGCCAAATGCGACCGATATCTCGCGAATAGAAATAAGCGGCAAGACCAAACTCGGTATCGTTGGCCATGTGAATAGCTTGCGCCTCATCCTTGAAGCGGAACAAAGGTGCGAGGGGACCGAAGGTTTCTTCCCTCGCGACTTTCATTGCCGGTGTGACTTCGGTCAGCACAGTCGGCTCGAAGAACAAGCCGCCCAATGCATGACGTTTGCCGCCCGTGGTGATCCTGGCACCCTTGGCAACGGCGTCGGCGATATGCTCTTCGATTTTCGCAACCGCCTTGGTATCGATCAGCGGACCGACCACCACGCCAGGGTCCATGCCATTGCCCACCGTCATCCCGGCAACCTTCTGCGCAAGCTTGGCGGCAAATTCGACATATATGCTGTCTTGAACCAGCAGTCGATTGGCGCATACGCAGGTCTGGCCGGTGTTACGGTATTTGGACAGGATGGCGCCCTCGACGGCGGCATCGATGTCGGCATCGTCGAACACAATGAACGGTGCATTACCTCCCAACTCCATTGAGGTCTTTTTCACCGTGCGCGCGCATTGCTCCATCAACATTCTGCCAATTTCGGTCGAACCGGTGAAGGTCAGCTTGCGTACAATGGGATTGGTTGTCATCTCGCCACCGATGGCGGCAGCCGAGCCTGTGACGACATTGAAAATACCGGGCGGAATGCCAGCCCGCTCGCCGAGTTCTGCAATTGCCAGGGCTGAGTACGGCGTGGCCGTGGCCGGTTTCAGGACCATTGGACAGCCAGCAGCGAGGGCGGGTCCGCATTTGCGCGTAATCATGGCGTTCGGGAAATTCCATGGCGTGATCGCCGCACAGACGCCGATACCTTCCTTGATCACGACGATTCGCTTGTCGGCTTGATGGGCTGGGATGGTGTCGCCGTAAATGCGCTTGGCTTCCTCCGCAAACCACTCGATGAACGATGCGCCGTACACGATCTCGCCGCGTGCTTCAGCGAGAGGCTTGCCTTGTTCAGCGGTAAGCAGCCGTGCCAGATCTTCTTGATGAGCAAGCATGAGGTCGAACCACCTGCGCAGCACGCCTGCCCGTTCCTTCGCCGTCCGCGCCCGCCACGCCGGCCAGGCACGCTGGGCGGCAGCGATCGCACGTCGCGTCTCGTTGGCTCCCATGAGCGGGACAGTTCCAAGAATTCCGCCAGTCGCCGGATTGGTAACATCGACAGTCCGGCCGTCATCGGCGTCAAACCACTTGCCATCGATATAGCTTTGCTGACGGAACAGATGCGTGTCGGTCAGTTGGATAGGTGCGCTGTCGTGATTACCCATGGTGGGTCTCCGGGCTTGGTGGAAACAGGATTCTACCGGTCTGAGCGCCACCACAGCGCGAACCGTCATATCTCCGCTCGTAGCGTGGCGCCACCGCTGCCGTTAATGCAACGGCAGCTGGAATATCACGACTAAGCTTCCCCGATCACACCGGATAGTCGGGTATTTCCAACTCAGGTAGCACCTTTTCCATAAACAGGCGCATCTCTTCCATCATGTCGTCCTTCGGCTGCTCTGCCCAATGCCAGATCAAGGTGATGTATTCGGCAGGGCACTCGTCGTAAATCACCCGCCACTGGCGAATGGATTCGTCGACCGTACCGCCGATGAAAATCTCCGATCTCTTCATGCCATCGAGGATGGTGTGTTCGTCGCCCTGCGGGAATTGTGGGACGAACGGTCCGTAAAAATTCTTATAGATATCGAGATCGTAGCGGCGCAGCTTGTCGTCGTACTCGGCTGCGCTCTTTGTGATGTGCGGCCAGCGCACGATGTTCTGGCGTTCGCCGAGCGCGAACTCGTGACCGTAGTTGCGTGCGACTTCGACGTACAGGCGCGACAGGTCGAAAATTCCCTGATTCGGCATGAAGTAAGTGGGACGAAAACCGTGCTTGGCGCAGAACTCGATGGATTCTCGGCTCTTGCTCGCAGCGATGAATACCGGCGGATAAGGTTTCTGAAATGGTTTGGGCACCACGCATATGCTCCGCGTAGCACCGTCGGCGCCAATTTCTCCGATGGCCCCGGCGCTCGCCGTGATCGCTGCCGCCGGATAGCCTTGCACTCCAGTTTCGAGCGGAAAGGGCGCCTGATAGTACTTGCCGTCGAGCACTGTAGATTCGTTCTGCCAGCAGTCCAGGATCATCTCGACGCGTTCTTCGAAAATTTCGCGATTGCGCTTGTCCTCAGCGCTGCCGTCGGAGACCGTGGCCGCGGTGCCGGTGAACTGTCCGATGATATTGGTCCAGCGTGACTGATAGCCGCGCGCGAAGCCGACGAAATACTTGCCCCGCGAAAGGTGGTCGATGATCGCCGTCTCTTCGGCGACCCGGATTGGGTCCTGGGTAGCCGCTACATAACCGAGCGCGCCCACCCGCGCGTTCTTGACCTGGCCTGCCCAATAAGCGTTCAGCACGCCAGGATTGGGCCCGACTTCGTAGCCCTCGGAATGAAGGTGGTGTTCGATGGTCGACAGGCCCCACACCCCCATGGCGTCCGCTTCCTTGGCGATGTCGGTCCACTCGTGGACGATCTGGTGGTAGAGCTCGACATTCGCTCCCAACGGCCGTTTCGCTTTGCGTCCCTCTTCCCCGCCCGATGGCATCATCGGGTAGAGCTGAATGATGACTTTGGGAAGGGCCATGCGGTCGTCTCCGGGTCGTGGCTGGAAGTGAGGTCGGCCCGAGTCTAGAGCAGCCTGGTTATCCCCGCTAATAATAGGAATCTATAAATCCTATACTTCGTACCTATAGCTCATTCGCCCCGCCTGAGAGGGAGATATGGACCTGCGGCAACTTCGTTCGTTTGCGGCAATATGCGAGAGCGGCAGCATGAATGCCGCTGCGCGGCGCGTGCGCTGCGCTCAGCCGAGTTTGAGCGCGCAGGTCAAACAACTCGAAAGCGAATTGGGTGTGGAACTGCTGCGTCGTCAGCCGCGAGGCGTGGTACCGACAGCAGCTGGCAGCCGCTTATACGAAATGGCGGTCGACATCTTGGGGCGCGTCGAACATACCCGGGAAGCGATGCAGGGCTGGGCCGGCGTATTGTCGGGCACGGTCGCCGCCGGCATCATCCCGACTCTCTCGAAGGGCGTGCTGCCACGCGTGCTGCCCGCCTTTGCCGACGAGTTTCCGCGTGTCGATCTGCGTATTGTCGAGGCCTACAGCGGCACGCTGGTGGAGGCCGTGCTGGCCGACGAGCTTGATTTCGCCATCGTCATCAAGCCACGCAAAGACTCGTCACTCATGAGTCGCAAGCTCTTTACCGACAGATTGGTTGTGATCTCTGGGCGCGCGAGTGGTTTCAAACCTGAGCAGGCGGTCGTGCTCGGCAAGGTTGCGCCACTCAATCTGGTGATCCCTTCGACTCGCCACAGTCTGCGCGAACTCATCGAAAGATTAATCGATAGAGGGGAACTTGCCGTCGCACGGACGATGGAAATCGATGGCCTGTATGGGACTTTGCAGTTCTTACGAAATTCGCGATGGTCCGCGTTGCTGCCGCTGACCACGATTGCGGACGAACTCGATGATCCGCGGCTCAGCATGTCGCCAATACGGGCGCCAGTCACTACCTTCGACTACTACGCCATTCATCAAGTGCGTCGTCCGCTTTCGGCGGCTGCTGAACTTCTGATTGCGCGGCTTGTGGCAATCCTCAATGAGCCAGGGGCGTTCCCTCGCAGGGCCGCAAGGGCGCGCTAGCGACTGAAATCGACGGCCAAAGCCGCAGTTGAATCGAATCCTACTTTAGTTAGCGACGCTGATATTGCGAAACCAGAACTTTGCGACAGCGACAGTTGCGACTCCTGCGACAGCTGCAAATCCGCTATTGCGTTCTGTCGCAAGTATCGCCGTCGCAACGCGTCACAACGCAGGATTGCGCAAAATTTTCTCTGATTTCCCGTCGCGATCAATACGCACTCGACCATGTTCGAAGAGAGTTTCGATTGCGGCATTACGGCGATGTTTGTCGCGCAGCGGATTCGGTCCGTTTCGCAGGACGTCGCGAGTCGAAACATTGCCGACCTTCGCCAGCCAGGCGTCGAGCAGGCGCGCGTCGCTCGACGCCTGCGGTTCATCCAAGGCATTTAGTACGCGCAGTGCCTCGTGCAAATACCAGCGGGCCAGACGAGTTCCCTGGTCCATTGTTCGCGGTTGGATTGCTCCCTGAATACCTTCGAACAAGTGCAGACATCCGGCGATACGCGCGGCGTTCTCGGCGCTCTTGGCGGCAAAGTCGCGGACGCTCGAAAATTCGCCTAGCGGTCGTAGCTCGCGTTCAGTTTCATCGTGATACTTACGCCACTGTGCGAAAGCGTCCGGGGACATGCGTAACATGGGCGGGGCGAGACGGCCCAGGAAGTCCACGGGCAAGTTCGAATCCAACAGTGCCCGAATTCTTCGATGGAATTCAGCAAGCGCTGGCATTCCATGGGGCGGTGGCTGATAGAACCGCGTACCCATCGTCGAACTTGGCGCTGCGACCAGGTATCGCGCGAGAAAGCCGCTGCCACGGGTCAGTCCGCCGCTGCGCTCGAATAATTCTCCCAGCACTGCGGGCTGGACCATGAGACTGACGGTCAAGCGTCGGCCTTCGAGATGGACGGACTGCGCCTGCTTGCGGTCGTGACGAATGGCGCCGCCGTCCCACAGCCGATTGAGCGCGGCCAGGAAGCCCACCAACGAGTCCTTTCCCATGCCGAGACTGCCGGTGACCATGCCGCCTTCGTCGCTCCACAGGGCCGCCGAGGGATATCCGGTGGCTAAGAGAAACGCCAGCGACTGCGGGTTCACGTCCTCGTAGCGGAGCCTGGGAGCGAAAACTTCCAGTGGTTTCTGCAGTGCATGGGCGGCAAGTTCGGCGCGCAGTTTTTCGGCCTCCTGAGGCTTCCTGTGGAAAGTTGCTTTGAGTGCCGCTTTGAGCCCCTCCTGCTCGGTCGACCAGGCTTCTAGTGACGCGCGGCTTTGTTTGATGTCCTGTCGCAGGACGTCGGCGCGCTCGCGTTCCCATTCGCCGAGGACCTGACCTAGTGTCTTGTCCGCAGCTGTCTTGCGTTCGCCGCTCTGGGCGACCATCAGGAAGTTCAACGATAGCGGTCCCGTGAGGTGATCGTCGCGAGCCACATCGGCGAGACCTTGTGCGGCCAGCGACACTACGGCCAAGGCCGACGAAGCCACGAGTGCCATAGGTTGCTGTCCGTAGGACTGATACTCGCGCACCGCTGCCCCGATGCCGTCTGGCAACGCATCCAGCGGGTAAGGCGACTGTTGCTCGGCGTGGCGCTCGAGCGGCAGCGGAGCCGGCCAATCTGTCGCAGATGTCGCAACTGTCGCTGTCGCAAATGGCTTGGATAGCGCTTTTGATTTCGCGCATTCTAAATTGGCCTCATCCAACATTCGTGAAGCTCGGTCGATGCGGGCAAGGTCTGCGTTCGCGCGTTCAGTCAGGCTCATCTCACGAGCCCTACGGTTTTCCGGATCCGGACCGCAGCGGCCTTGAGATGGGACCGGTCAAGATCTGATAGGGGTTCGCCGCTCGCGAGGTCGTCAGCCGCAATGGCGACGACGAGCGCTTCGTGCGCCAGCATGAGCAGCAGCGCGCGTGCATCAAATCGTCGTGACTTCGGGACTGGTGACACGTGAGCAGGGGGTGAGTTGGGATACAAATCGGCCAGGGACAGACCGGCTGCTGCGACGACCTGCCCGGCGCTACATCCCGCGAAGCAGTGCACGAGCACGCGGTCGTTTGTTTCACGCACCGATAGACTTGGATTTCGGTCATCGTGGGCTGGACAACAAGCCATAAAGTGGCCACCACCGCGGTCGGTCACTTTTTCCAATCGATCAAGCAATGGACGGGCATGCGAGGCTCTCGCAGACCCGCGACCAGGCGTAGTCATGGCAGGCCTCAAAGAATGTGCTCACCCGCCTCTAGGCGAGTGAGCAGTTCGTTCAGATAGGCGTTTGACCACGCGGCCGTACGCACGCCGAGTTTGGTCGGCGGAGCGATACGGCCTTCCGCAACAGCGGCATACCAACGACTGCGGCTGACTGGGAATACATCGAGGATTTCACGGACGCGCGAATAGCCGGGAACCGGCAATCTGTTGGAGTGACTCAAGGCTTTTTTCTCCTGTTGGTGAAAAAAGCTGCTCCAGGTGGAGAACTACCGGACATCGGTACTCGGTGTTGACTTGTGACTGGGCACATCTCAACATGCGCGGCATCGATACCTTCGTGTTTCCACCCCAGCGTCAAGGGGATGGCACGGACAATTTACAGCGGCCTGCCAAGCCCTAACTCTGGCACCCGGCCCTGTCAGTGCGCCAACACTGACGGGGCCTTTTTATTTGTGAAGCAGCAACGCGGTTACATCGCTGTGCCGACTTTTAGAACCCTTGTTTGTCTTGCATTCGCATAAGACAAAAAGAGGTCCTGCAAGGCGATACTGGGCGCAACGTTACCATCCGGAATTGTGATTGCAATGGGGCTTTTTTGAGTTCGTATCGCCTCAAAACGGCGATATTCGTAATCGCGGAAGTCTACGGAATCCAGCGGCTCACTTTGTATCGAAGCCGCTGCGAGAAAAAAATTTCTACCCGCACCTCATCGCGACCGTGTTTCAGCGCTCAGGCCGCGCGAATGCGCGAAATGGGCGTCAAATTTGCGCTCTTGCGCAACCCACCGAGGTAATCTGCCCACACCTGCATCATGCGGCGGCGTTCAGGTAAATGTTCGGCATAGTTGTAGGCTGCACGCACCGCATTGCCTTCGATGTGCGCGAGCTGTCGTTCTATAGCATCGCGATGCCAACCCAGTTCGTTCAAGCGCGTGCTCGCCATGCTGCGAAAGCCGTGCACAGTCATTTGATCGCCCGAATACCCCAGGCTGCGCAGGGCGTTGGTGAGGGTGGCATCGCTCATGGGTTTGAGTCGGCTGCGAACGCTTGGAAACGTGTATCGACCAGTGCCGTTCAGCGCCTGGAGTTCCTTCAAGATTTCGACTGCCTGAGTCGACAGCGGCACAATGTGCGGCCGGCTCATTTTCATTTTCTCTGCCGGGATCCGCCACTCGGCGGCCTCGAGATCAAATTCCTTCCATTCGGCATTCCGCAGTTCGCCGGGTCGAACGAATACGAGCGGTGCCAGCCTGAGTGCGCAGCGGGTGACGAAATAGCCCGTGTACGCATCGATGGCATGCAACAACAAGCCAATCGCTTTGGGCTCGGTGATACTGGCATGGTGCTTGACCTGAGCGGGTGCGAGCGCGCCGCGTAGTCCATGCGTCGGGTCAGTCTCCATGCGTCCCGTCGCAATGGCGTAGCGAAAGACCTGCCCGCAATGTTGGCGAACGCGATGGGCGGTCTCATTGGCCCCACGCTCTTCTATCCGGCGCAGAATGCGGAGCAGATCGGCAGCCGTGATGCCGTTGACAGGCAGCGCCCCCAGCCAGGGGTAAACGTATTGCTTGAAACGGCCTTCGACTTTTTCTGTGTGCTTTGGCGCCCAGGTCGGGCGATACTTATCGAGCCATTCATTGGTGACCGCTTCAAAAGTATTGGTTTTCTCATGGCTCGCCTTTTCCCGCTGCCGTTCGGCGGACGGGTCGCGACCCGATGCCAGCACTTCGCGAGCCTTTCGGAGCCGATCGCGAGCTTCCTTTAGCGAAACGTCCGGGTAGACACCGAGCGACAAGGTCCGTCGGGTGCCATGGAAGCGGTAATCGAAACGCCACCATTTCTGGGATCCAGGCTTAAATTTGCCATCCTGCGACGCTTTGCCCTGCGTGATCAGCAAGTACATGCCGTCCCCGTCGGTGAGCTTATAGGGCTTGTCGCTCGCCTTTGCGTTTTCGATCTTGGTCGCGGAGAGTTTGCCTGCCATGACGGTAACTCCTGTAGCGTTTTGGCGGTAACTGGGGCAGTTACCGTTCAAGCTACCGTCAGCCGGGTCAGGCTGTCAACAGATCGCGTCGGAAGGCATGGGCACGTAACTTGGCGAAAAATAGAAAGATTTCGGAAGAAGCTGGACTGCGCTGGAGGGTGCTGGAAGGGTGAATGGTGGGCCCGGTAGGACTTGAACCTACGACCAAAGGATTATGAGTCCCCTGCTCTAACCAACTGAGCTACAGGCCCGCGAGACTTGCTGAGAGAGGTCTGTCGCGTCGCGATGACGCGACAGACCGATAGCCGTGTGATCAATCCAGGAACGTACGCAGGCGCTCAGAACGCGACGGGTGACGCAGCTTGCGCAGCGCCTTCGCTTCGATCTGACGGATGCGTTCGCGCGTGACATCGAACTGCTTGCCGACTTCTTCCAGGGTGTGGTCGGTATTCATGTCGATGCCGAAGCGCATGCGCAGCACTTTCGCTTCCCGTTGCGTGAGCCCGGCGAGAACTTCGCGCGTGCTGCGGCACAGGCCTTCGAAGGTGGCCGAATCTATCGGCGCCTGGATGTTGGTGTCTTCGATGAAGTCACCGAGATGCGAGTCTTCGTCGTCACCTATCGGGGTTTCCATCGAGATCGGCTCTTTGGCGATGTTGAGCACCTTGCGGATCTTGTCTTCCGGCATCTCCATGCGATCAGCCAGCTCTTCCGGCGTCGGTTCGCGGCCCTTCTCCTGCAGGATCTGGCGCGAGATGCGGTTGAGCTTGTTGATGGTCTCGATCATGTGCACCGGAATACGGATGGTGCGCGCCTGGTCGGCGATCGAGCGGGTGATGGCCTGACGAATCCACCAGGTGGCATAGGTCGAGAACTTGTAACCGCGACGGTATTCGAATTTGTCCACCGCCTTCATGAGGCCGATGTTGCCTTCCTGGATGAGATCGAGGAACAACAGGCCGCGGTTGGTGTACTTCTTCGCAATCGAGATCACGAGACGCAGGTTGGCCTCGACCATTTCCTTCTTGGCGCGCCGCGCTTTGGCTTCACCAATCGACATGCGACGGTTAATGTCCTTGATCGCGCCGATGGTGATGGCGTGCGCTTCTTCCATTTCGAGCAGACGCTTCTGCGCGTGCTCGATTTCGTCCTGGCGTTCCTTGATGGCGGCGGCGTAGGGCTTCTTGGCCCGCACCAGGGTCTTGACCCACTTGTCGTCGGTTTCGGCATCGACGAACACGGCGAGGAAATCCTTGCGCGGCATGCGGCAGTACTTGACGCACACGTCCATGATCGCCTTTTCCTGCTTGCGGATCTCTTCCACCACCAGGCGCACATGCTCGGCGAGCTTCTCGGTGAGTTTGGGCACCAGCTTGAATTCGAGGAAGCGCTCCTGCAGCTCTTTGCGCACCTGTTCGGTCTTCGGATGCTCGCGGCCGTTGCGCTTGGTCGCGGCCTGCACTTTCTTGAACAGCTTGCTGTATTCGTCGAAGCGACGGATGACTTCTTCCGGATCGAGCGTCGGTCCGACGGCCTCTTCGTCTTCACTCGCGCCTTCGACTTCTTCTTCTTCGTCGCCGACCGCAGCGGCAGCTTCTTCAGGCACCACCACCACCGGCGGCGGCATGGCCGCGGCTTCGCTGTAGTCGATGAAGCCCGAGATCACGTCGGTAATCTTGATGTCGCCGCTGACGGTGCGCCCGTATTCACTCAGGAACAACTCGGAGACGGTCGGGAAATCAGCCAGCGCGGACAGGACCTGGTTGAGGCCGTCTTCGATGCGCTTGGCGATCTTGATTTCACCCTCGCGGGTCAGAAGGTCGACCGTGCCCATTTCGCGCATGTACATGCGCACCGGGTCGGTGGTGCGGCCGAACTCGTTGTCGACCGCCGCCAGCGCGGCCGCGGCTTCTTCAGCCGCTTCTTCGTCGACGTCGTTGTCGTTCAGCAGCATGGCGTCGAGGTCCGGCGGAGTCTCGTGGACCGCGATGCCCATGTCATTGATCATGTTGATGATATCTTCGATCTGCTCGGGATCGACGATATCGTTCGGCAGGTGATCATTGACCTCGTGATAGGTCAGGAAGCCCTGCTCCTTGCCTTTCGAAATGAGTAGCTTGAGTTGCGACTGCTGGTCGGCGGTATCAAGTTCTTCTACCGGTTCGACCGAATCTTGTTTGGCTTTGGTCAACTTCCACGTGCCTCGTAGTCCGTCGATCCGTGGGATGGATCGTTGAAATTCTAGTATAGGGCGGTGGATCCGCCAGGTGCGCTGGGCAGCAAAATAGCCGCGTAGTATAGGTGTGGGCCGGGGCTTTTGCCTAGCCCGCGCTGGCCTGCGAAGGCTGCTTATCGGCCGTCGGGTGTGCGGGCCTTACGGCTATCTTGGGCCAGACGTCTCAGCTTGCAATGGCAATGAGCGGCGAAGAGGTGATGAGTTCAACGGGCGCGCTTGTAATTGCGCACGATGTCGCGCTGCTCGTCGGTCCATTGTTCGAAGGGAATGGACTTGATGCGCGCGAAGCGCTGCTCCTCGGCCTTGGACCGCAAGCGTGCCAGGGCGCCCGCGAACTGGCTCTCGAAGGCGCTGTCGGGGATGCCGAGGTCAAGGGTCGCGAGCGCCGCCAACGGCTCTTCCAGCGGGTCGTCGCGCCAGCGTTCCAGCAGGGCGGCGGTGGAGGTGGGCGGCCGCGCCTGGATTGAAGTCCAGACTTCCAGCAAGGTCAGGCCGTCGCGCAGTTCCTGGCGGCAAAAGCCCACCAGTTCCTCATCGAGTTGAGCGGCCAGGCTCGGCATCTGCAACAGCATGGCGAGCGCCTGCTCTTCCAGTGAGCGGCTGGTGAAGCGGTTCAGCACCGGCGCGCGGCGCGGCGTGAAGCCGCGGTCGGGATTGAGGCCGAGTTCACGACGGATGAGGTCTTCGTCGAATTTACTCAAGTCGGCAAGCGTGCGCACCGCCCCGGCGCGGTGGCTCTGGCTCGGGATCTGGGTGAGGTAGGGCTTGGCCCGTTCAATCAGCCGCGCGCGGCCGTCGCCGGTGGTAAGGTCGACTTCCAGCTTGAGTGTGTCGAGCAGGTAATCGGCGAGGCCGAACTGGCGGGCGGCCTTCAGGAAGCCCTCGGCGCCAAACTCGCGCACCGCGCTGTCCGGGTCGTGGCCCTCGGGCAGGAAGGCGAAGCGCACCGCGCGGTTGCCTTCCACCAGCGGCAGGGCATTTTCCAGTGCGCGCCAGGCCGCGCGCTTGCCGGCCGCATCGCCATCGAAGCAGAACACCACTTCGGGCACCTGGCGGAACAAAAGGTCCAGATGTTCGCGAGTGACCGCCGTGCCGAGGGTCGCCACCACGTTGGGCAGACCGAACTGATGGAGCGCGACCACGTCCATGTAGCCTTCCACCACCAGCAGGCTGCCGAGCTTACGGTTGGCGGCCAGGGCCTCGTGCAGGCCATAGAGTTCGCGGCCTTTGTGGAAGACTTCGGTTTCGGGGGAATTGAGGTATTTCGGCTCGCCGTTTTCGATGACGCGTCCGCCGAAACCGATCACGCGGCCGCGACGGTCGTGTATCGGGAACATCACCCGCTCGCGGAAGCGGTCGTAGTAGCCGCCGCGCTCGCGCTTGATGGCAAGTCCGGCCCGTTCCGCCTGCTCTTCGCTGATGCCGGCGGCGTTCAGGGTGTCGAGCAGGTTGCGCCAGCCAGACGGCGCGAAGCCGAGCCGAAAGGCCTTGGCGATTTCGCCGGACAGGCCGCGCTTCTTGAGGTAGTCCACGGCGAGCTGCTTTTCGCTGCTCTGGCGCAGCTGCGCCTCGTAGAAAGCGCGGGCGTGCTCGAGGATGGTGAACAGGTCGCGGCTGCCGCTGCTACGTTGGCTGCGCGCTTCGCGCGGGACTTCCATGCCGGCCACGCCGGCCAGCTCCTCCACCGCCTCGACGAATTCGAGGTTGCGGTGCTTCATGAGAAAACCAATCGCGCTGCCGTGGGCGCCACAGCCGAAGCAATGGAAGAACTGCTTGTCGCGGCTGACGGTGAACGACGGGGTCTTTTCGCCGTGGAAGGGGCACAGGCCCTGGAAGTCCTTGCCCGCCTTGCGCAGCGGCATGTAGCCCTCGACCAGCTCGACGATATCGACGCGGGCCAGGAGGTCGGCAATGAATTGTTCGGGGATACGGCCAGCCATGGATGTCGGCGCGGAGGCTAGGGAAGGGGGATTGTATGCAGCGATGGGAGCGGCCGATAGCGGCTCCCGCTGGCGAGGGCTAGCCGGCCAGCTTGCCCTTGACCATGGCGCTGACCGCTGCCATGTCGGCGCGGCCTTTCATCTTGGCGTTCAACACGCCCATCACCTTGCCCATGTCGCGCACACCGGTGGCGCCGCTGGTGGCAATGGCGTCGGCCACCAATCGCTCGACTTCGGCGTCGCTGAGCGGTTGCGGCAGGTAATCCAGAATCAACGCCAGTTCGAATTCCTCTTGGGTGACGAGGTCGTCACGGCCGGCGGACTGGAACTGGCTGATCGATTCGCGGCGTTGCTTGGCCATCTTGGTCAGCAACTCCAGCGCCGCACCCTCCTCAAGGGAGACACGGTGATCGACTTCGTACTGTTTGACGGCCGCCGAGATCAGTCTGAGCGCCGCGAGCTTGGGCTTTTCGCCCGCGCGCATGGCGGCTTTGACGTCTTCAGTGAGCCGTTCTTTGAACGACCCGCTCACTCGTTCAGAACGGGCGCGTACGACGCAGGGTCTGGCGGGCGGCCTTCTTCTGCCAGCGCTTCACGGCGGCAGCGGCTTTGCGCTTTCTTACCTGAGTGGGCTTCTCGTAGAATTCGCGGCGATGTACTTCTGCAAGCACGCCGGCTTTTTCACAGGCCCGTTTGAACCGCCGCATGGCGATATCGAAAGGTTCATTCTCGCGAACGCGAACGCTAGGCATACCTTGTTGAGTTCCTTAAGTGATTACAGCCAGCACGGCGGGAACCGCGAAATATAGCCATGATCATTCCCGAAGTCGAGACCACCGAGCGCCATTGGAGCAATGAATTTGCGTATTCTGGGCATTGAAACCTCCTGCGACGAAACCGGGGTGGCGATTTACGACGGCGAGCGGGGCATCCTTGCCGACCATCTCTACAGCCAGGTCGACGCCCATCGCCAATATGGCGGCGTGGTGCCTGAAATTGCCTCGCGCGACCACGTGCGCAAGCTCGCGCCGATGGTCGCGGCGGTGCTGGTCGAGGCCGGCCTGGCCGCCTCGGACCTCGATGGGGTGGCCTATACCGCCGGGCCGGGCCTGGCGGGCGCACTGCTGGTCGGCGCCGGTTTTGCGCGCGGCTTCGCCTGGGGGCTCGGCATTCCGGCGCTCGGCGTGCATCACATGGAAGGCCATTTGCTCGCGCCATTGCTCGAGCCGGGTGGGCCGCAGCCGCCGTTCCTGGCGCTGCTGGTCTCCGGCGGGCATACCCTCCTGGTGAGCGTGGCCGCTTACGGCCGTTACGAAATCATCGGTGAATCGGTGGACGACGCCGCCGGCGAGGCTTTCGACAAGGTCGCCAAGATGCTCAACCTCGGCTATCCCGGTGGGCCGGCGGTCGAGGCGCTGGCGCGGGAGGGCGACCCGGCGCGCTTCCAATTCCCGCGACCCATGACCGACAGGCCGGGGCTGGACATGAGCTTCAGCGGGCTCAAGACCCATGTGGTCAATACTTTGCGCGGCGCGGCGCCCGCGCCCAATCTCAATGCCGATATCGCGCGCGGCTTCAGCGACGCGGTGGTCGACACCTTCGCCATCAAGATTCGACGCGCGCTCAAGCAGACTGGTATGAAGACCCTGGTGGTGGCGGGCGGGGTCAGCGCCAACCAGGCGCTGCGGGCGAAACTCAATGAATTGTGCGCCGGTCTCGGCGCGACCGCGGCCTTTCCGCGCCTGCGCTACGCGACGGACAACGGCGCCATGATTGCCTTCGTCGGGTATTTGCGCCTGGCGGCGGGTGAGCATGACGGCTCGCCGTTCAAGGTCTTGCCGCGTTGGCCCATGACCACGCTGGGGGCGCTGGGCGAGGGCAAGGCAGCGGGCTGAGTCCTCAGGCCTTCTGGCCGATTTTTTTCTCAGTGCCGTTCAGAAGATTGCGGATATTGCCCTGGTGGCGCCAGAACACCAGCACCGCCATCACGCCGACCAGCGCCACCGCCGCTGGCGGCGCCTTGAGATACCACGATACCAGCGGCATGCAGGCGGTCGCGACCAGCGCCGCCAGCGACGACCAGCGCAGCGCCACGGCCACCAGCAGCCAGATGGCGACGAAGCTCGCGCCGAGCAAGGGATTCAGGGCGAGGGTCACGCCGATGAATGTCGCGACACCCTTGCCGCCTTCGAAGCCGTAATAGACGGGATACAGGTGGCCGAGAAAGGCCGCCAGCGCAATCGCCGCCAGCCAGGTCGCATCGAGACCGAGAGCGTGGCCAATCAACACCGGTATCAGACCCTTGGCGGAATCGCCCAGCAGGGTCACCGCCGCTGGCCCCTTGCCGGCGATGCGCAGCACATTGGTCGCGCCGGGATTGCGCGAACCGGCTTCACGGGGATCGGTGGCGCCAATTACGCGGCACACCACGATGGCGGTCGATAGCGAACCTAACAGGTAGGCGCCCAGCAGCATGGCCAAGGGAATCATCATGCCGGTATTGCAACCGATGGTGCAGCGCCGATCAAGGCGCGCGGTGGAAGCGGTCTCATCGCGCGGCCCGCGCTTGATTTTGAGACCGCTTCTACTCTGCTACCATCGCCACTCACGTTCTGCGGCATCGTTTTGCATGGATATCATTTACCTCAAGCATCTGACGGTCGACACCGTCATCGGCGTTTGGGAATGGGAACGCCGCATACGCCAGACTCTCATTCTCGATCTTGAATTGGGCCTCGATACCCGTCAGGCGGGCGAGACGGACGATCTTCAGTACACCGTCGACTACAAGGCCGTCACCGACCGCGTGCGCGATTACGCGCGCGACAGTCAATTCAAACTCATCGAAGCCCTGGGCGAGAACATTACGCGCATCCTATTGGCGGAATTTCCCGTGCATTGGGTGCGCTTGCAGATCAACAAGCAAGGCGTGGTGCGCCACGTGCGCGACGTGTGCGTGATCATCGAACGCGGCACGCGCGCGTGAAATCATTCCCAGACTTGCTCTCAACCGATGAAACCTTTGCCATGCGCATGAACATCATTCGAAGCTTGCTGGCCGTGTTGTTGCTTGGCGCATTGGCCGGTTGCGGTTCCATGCCGCTCGGCAAGGCGGATCGTGGCACCGTGCTTGAAGCCGCCCTCAACAATTACCGCAAGCTCATCCGCTGGGGCTATTACGACGAGGCCGCCAAGTACTTGCGCACGCCCGACGGCCAGCCGATAGCGGCTGATCTAAAGACCGCCGCGCGCTATCGCGTCACCAACTACACGGTCAGCAATTCGATAGTCGCCGATGACAACAAGGAAGCGCGCGTGATTGCCGCCATCGAGTACTACGAACTCGATTCGGGCGTCATCCACCTGCTGCACGATGCACAGATGTGGTGGTACGACGCCACCGGTAAACGTTGGTACCTGGCCTCGCCGCTGCCGCATTTTGGCGTGGAAGATGAAGACATGCCGCCACCCACAGCGATAGCGCCGGCAGCGCCAGTCGTGCCGCCGACCCACAACACCCCGCCGGCGTCCAGTGCGCCGCCTGTCAGCCGCCGTTGAGCGGCGCTTACAGCACCAGGTGACGGCCGCCGTCGACGTCGAGCACGTGGCCGGTGACGAATGGAGCGCGAACGAGATAGCACACCGCCTCGGCGATGTCCTGCGGATCGCCGCGCCGAGCGAGCGGTGTGCCGGCAAGGGTCGCCGACTGTAAGGCCGCGTCTTCACTGGCTGCCCACAGGATGGGGCCGGGGGCGATGGCGTTGACGCGCACCTGCGGCGCGAGCTCCAGTGCGAGTCCACGCGTCACCGCCACCAGGCCCGACTTGGATGCGCAGTAGGCGCTGTATTCGGCCCGCGGTCGTTCACTGTGGATGTCGGTGATGTTGACGATGGCGCCATGGCTGGCGCGCAGCAGCGGCGCGGCCGCGAGACTCAGGAAGTAGGGTGTGCGTACGTTGATGGCGTGGATGCGATCCCAAGCCGCGACATCGACGCTGGCGATGGGTGTGCGGTCGAAGACCGAAGCATTGTTGACCAGCACATCGAGACGCGCGCGCACATCGAGCAAGGCTTTGATGATGGCCGTGCCGGCATCGACAGTGGCAAGGTCATGACACAGTGTGACCGCCGAGGCCGCGCGCAGCGCATTCAGTTCGCCGGCGAGCGCGTGTGCCTCGTCAACCGAGGTATGGTGATGAATGACGATGTCGTAGCCGAGATTATGCAGCGCGCGCGCGGTGCAGGCGCCCAGGCGTTTGGCGGCGCCAGTGATGAGCGCTACGGGGGGTGCGTTGGTGGAAGTCACGCTCGTCGTCGATATCGGCAAAAGGCAGCAGAGCAGGCGCCGCGCAACGAAGCCGGCACGGCATATGGTTGATACTTCAAGCTTACCGGATTCGGATCACACGGCGCCAGAAAGACAGCGCGAACTTCGCGCGCGTATCCACGCCGCGATTCACAATGCCGGCGGCATGATCGGATTCGACACCTACATGGCCATGGCGCTCTATGAGCCCGGGCTCGGTTACTACACCGGCGGCGGTGCGATTTTTGGGCGCCTCGGCGATTTCGTCACCGCCCCCGAAGCCGGCAGTCTGTTCGCGGCCTGTCTCGCGCGCCAATGCGCGGAGGTGCTTGATCGCGACGACAGCATCATCGAATACGGCGCCGGCAGCGGCCGTCTGGCCTGCGACCTGCTCGGTTTCCTGCATGAGGCCGGTAGTTTGCCCGCCAGTTATTGCATCGTTGAACCAAGCGCGAGCCTGCGTGCGCGTCAGCAGGCCGCGTGCGCGCAATTGCCCGCGGCGCTGCGTTCGCGCATGCATTGGTGCAGCGACCACCCTCCCCACGACAGCCGCGGCGTCGTGCTGGCCAATGAAGTACTGGACGCGATGCCGGTCATGCGTTGCGTCGTGCAAGCCGGCGCCTGGCAGGAAATGATGGTTGGCCTGCAAGGCGAAACTCTGGTGTGGCGCACGCGGCCTTACGCCGGCACTGCCTTGGAGCCGGCCTGGGCCGCGCAGTTGCCGGAAGGCTACGTGACCGAAACCAATCCCATGCTCGCCCCGTGGCTGACCGCCATGCGCGCGCGCCTGTCGCACGCGCTGGTGTTGCTCGTCGACTATGGTTATCCACGCCACGAATACCTGCACCCGACGCGCAGCGGCGGCACCTTGAAATGCCATTATCAGCACTCGGTGCACGACGATCCGTTTCTGCAGCCGGGCCTGACCGACATCACCGCCTCGGTCGATTTCACCGCCGTCGCAGAACAGGCCTTCGATGCCGGCTTCGAGATCCTGGGCTACACCACCCAGGCGCACTTTCTCATCGACTGCGGCCTGGACGGGATTCTCGCCGCGGCGCCGGGCGACGCCACCGCACACTATCGACTCGCCCAGGAAGCGAAGCTGCTGCTGATGCCGGGCAGCATGGGGCAGACGTTCAAGATCATGGCGCTCGGGGTCGGCGAGCAGCCACCGCTGCGTGGCTTTCGACATGACGAGCGCCATCGCCTTGACGGCTTCACGGCATGATTGCGCGGTCGCTGGTGGCGCCGCGCCGGTGCTGCAACTTCATTGCGTGATGTGAGTCGTAACGAAGCCATCGCTCAGCAGGGGAAGTGTCCATGCCGTCCACACCCACGTTACGTTTGCTCACCGCCGTGCTCCTGGCTGTCGTCACGCTGGCGGCTTTCGCGCAGCAGGCATCGGCGCCCGCCGGGCCGGCCGCCGATGCCGATGAGCCCGCCATGTTGGAGACGGCGACCTTTGCCGGTGGTTGCTTCTGGTGCATGGAAGGGCCATTCGACGCGCTCGAAGGCGTCATCGCCACCACGGCCGGCTACACCGGCGGCACGCTGCCCAATCCCACCTATGAACAGGTTTCGGCCGGTGGCACCGGCCACGCCGAATCGGTGCAGGTGACTTACGATCCCCAGCGCGTGAGCTATGAGAAGCTGCTCGAGGTGTTCTGGCACAACATCGACCCGACGGTCGCCGATCAGCAGTTCTGTGACCACGGCAATCAATACCGCACCGCTATTTTCTATCACAACGATACCCAGAAGCAGGCCGCCGAGGCCTCCCTCGCTGCGCTCGAACAGAGCAAACCGTTCAAGGCGCCGATCAAGACCGCGCTGGTCAAGGCCGGCCCGTTCTACGTGGCAGAGGACTACCACCAGGACTATTACAAAAAGAATCCGCTGCGCTACAAGTTCTATCGCTACAACTGCGGACGCGACAAGCGTCTGGTCGAACTGTGGGGCAGCGCGGGGCACTGAACGGGGGGGCAAGCGGCGGGCTGGAGCCCGCCGGTTCGAAGTGCTAACTTGATTCGGTCCGGTCTGCGCCGCTACAGGGAGCGTGGATCAATCGAGCAGCGCAACGGATTTCAGCACCATGAGCGGTACTGTGCAGTCGACCAGTCAGGTCATCATGTCGGCGGACATTGCCGGCAGCACCGCGTTGTATGAGCTGTTGGGCGACGGCGAAGCACAAGCCTTGGTCGCCGCGTGTCTTAAGTCGGTCAAGCGCCTGTGCGCCGAACACCATGGCCGCGTGCTCGCTGAAGTCGGCGACCAAGTGGTGGCGGTGTTCGATGAGGCCACCGAAGCGGCGGCCGCTGCATCGGAAGTCCATGTCGAAATGCATGAACGCGCCAGCGACCAAGCAGGCCCGCGTATCCGTCTGCGCATCGGCCTGCATTACGGGCCGGTCAAGAGCGACGCCGATGCGCTGTCGGGCGAAACCGCCAAGGTCGCGCACTGGGTCGGCAGCCACGCCAAGCCCGAACAATCGCTGGCCACCAAGGCCACCATCGACAGGCTGCCGCGCATGTACCGGGCGGTGTCGCGCTATGTTGATGATGAAACCTGGAATTTCATTTCGCTCGAACACGTTGAACTGTACGAAATCATCTGGGACGTCGAGTCGATCACGGCCTACAACGGCGAAGCCCCGACCCGGGAGAGCCAGACCTGCGTGGCGGTTGAATTCTGCTACGGCAAACACCGCGTGCAGGTCGACGGTTCGCGGCCGGTAATCTCCATCGGCCGCGGCGACAAGAATGACCTGGTGGTCGCCAGGGATCTGGTTTCGCGCCAGCACCTGTCAGCGCAATTCAGTCGCGGCCGCTGCACCATCACCGACAACAGCACCAATGGTTCGTGTGTGATTGGCGTCGACGGGCGACGTGTGGAATTCAAGCGTGAGTCTTTGCGCCTGACCGGCGAGGGCGTGATCATTCCCGGCAAGCCTGGGCCGGAAGAACAAGACTACGCGATCAAATTCCGCTGTCTGTAAGCGCCGCGATGCGCGCCTGCTCGAGCGCCGCGGCCAACGCCGGGCCTTTGAGCCCGCGCGCCAGCAGTGGCTGCGGCGATACTCCCATCACCACCTTGAGCGCAGCGCGCAGGCGCTCGGCCTGCGGATAGGGCATTTGCTCCAGGCCCAGGCGCCCGGTCGCATCAATCACACAGGCTTCCAGCAACTGCTCGAAACGCGCGGGTCGACGCAAGGCATCGGCTTCGGCCAGCAGGCGTACGGTCGTCGATGATTTCAATTCCTGCGCACGGTGCACGCGGGTATGCAGACGCGCGACCAGCACCGCCAGTTCGCGGTGTTCCCGTGGCACGCGCAGACGCGCGCACAGCGCTTCGGTCAATTCGGCGCTGCGTTCCTCGTGACCGTGATGGGAGGGCAGGATGGCGGCGGGTGTGGTGCCCTTGCCGAGATCGTGGGTCAGCACCGCAAAGCGCACCAGCTCGTCGGCATTGCGTCGCACCGCTTGCTGCAAGACCATGAGAATGTGCACGCCGGTATCGATTTCCGGATGGTGGCGCGGCGGTTGGGGTACGCCAAACAAGGCGTCGACTTCCGGCAGCAGCGCGCGCAACGCCCCGCACTCGCGCAGCACTTCGATGAATTTCTCTGGATGCGCTTCGCTGAGCGCGCGCCGCAGTTCCTGCCACACCCGTTCGGGCGCGAGCGTGGCGAGTTCACCGGCTTCACTGAGCTCGCGCATCAATGCTTGCGTCTCGTCAGCAATCGCGAAGCCGAAGCGTGCCGCGAAACGGGCGCCGCGCAGCACGCGCAGCGGGTCTTCGACAAACGCGGCGGTGACGTGGCGCAGCACGCCGGCGGCCAGATCGCGCTGCCCGCCGTAAGGGTCGATGAGCTCCCCGTCCTCGCCGCTCGCCATGGCGTTGATGGTGAAATCGCGGCGCGCGAGGTCTTCTTCCAGCGTGACAGTTGGCGTGGCGTCGGTGATGAAACCCTTGTAGCCGTGTCCGCTCTTGCGCTCGGTGCGCGCCAGCGCGTATTCCTCGTGGCTGTCGGGATGCAGGAAGACCGGGAAATCAGCGCCGACCTGGCGGTAGCCGAGCGCCAGCAGCTGCTCGGCGCTGGCGCCCACCACCACCCAATCGCGGTCGCTCACTTCGCGTCCGAGCAGACGATCGCGTACCGCGCCACCGACTTGATAGATCTGCATCGGCCGGCGACTCAGGCCTGTGATTGCCCGGACTTGCGCGCACCGCGCACCCGTCGCGCGTTTTCGCGAAACTGATCGTAGCGCCCGCGCATGCTGCGGCCGGCCAGGTAAGACGGCGCGACTTCGTGCAACGGCGTCGGACGCAGTTGGAATTCAAGCAGCGCGTTGGGCGCGGTGCACACCGACGGCACCGACAAGGAGCGCAGGTTGTCGCGTGTCAGCGGCTTGCCCGGCAGCCATTCCATGCACCATGCCATGAGCGTCGCCAACGGCCCGCCTATGGGCACGATGAGTGGCGCGTGACCGCGCAGGGTCGCAACGTATGCAACTATTTCGCGCAAGGACATGACGGCCGGACCGCCGATTTCATACACCCCGTGCGCGGCGGCGCCGGGCCGCGCTATCAAGCTCAGCAAGATGGCCACCACATCACCCACGTAGACCGGTTGCAGGAGCGCGGCGGCGCCGGTCAGCGGCAACAACGGTGCGATGCGTAACAGGGCGGCGAAGCGATTCAGAAAGTCGTCGTCGCGCCCGAATATCACCGACGGGCGTATGACGCTGGTGCGCAGCTGGCGACCGCTGGCATCGCGCAGCAGCTTCTCGGCCACGCCCTTGCTGCGCAGGTAGTGACTGGGCGCGGCGACATCGGCCGCCAAGGCGCTCATATGCAGCAAATGCGGCACACGCGCCTGCCGGCAGGCTGTGATGAGGTGCTGCACGGTGTCGACGTGCGCGCGCTTGAAATCGGAGCCATCGTCGCGCCGCTCGTTGAGGATGCCGATGAGGTTGACGGCCGCCCGGCACCCCTTGAGAGCAAGCGCGACACGTTCCTCGTCGGCGACATTCAGCACGATGATTTCAGTGTCGGGCAGCAGCCACAGGGCGCGGGTGTGTGCACGGTCGCGCGTGAAGACGCGCAGAGCATAGCCCGCCCTCACGAGTTGATTCGCGAGCACCGTGCCGACGAACCCACTGCCGCCGAACAGCGCGATGACGGGTTTGCTCATGACGCACACCCCTGCGCGGCACTGCCATCGCGGGCGGGTATGGCAGGCATGACCTGATTCAATTTCATGATGGGCAACTTCAGTCGACGTTGATAGATGGCGGCATAGAACAGGGCGCGTCGCACGTAGCCGCGCGTCTCGGTGAAGGGGATGGCCTCAATCCAGCGTTCACTCGGTACGCATTGCGCACCCTGCCACTGCCTGACCCGCCCAGGTCCCGCATTATAGGCCGCCGCGGCCATTGCGAAATTGCCGTCGTAACGCGCCAGCATCTGCGCGAGATAGGTGGTGCCCAGCGCGATATTGGTGCCGGCTTCGAGCAAGGCCTTGGGGTTGTCGAAACGCACACCGGCGCTGCGCGCGGTTTCACGTGCGGTCTGTGGCATGAGTTGCATGAGACCGAGCGCGCCTACCGGCGAGCGGGCGCTGGCGTTGAACGCGCTCTCGGAGCGAATGATGGCCATCACCCGCGCCACATCGAGATTGCGGCGTGCGGCGTGTTTGCGCGCGAGTTCGGTGTAGAGCAGGGGAAATCGAATCTCGAGATCGTCGTAGGCATTGGCCATGCCGAGCGCGAAGATGGCCCGCTCGGGTCGGCCCCACTGTGAGGCCAGCACCGCCGCCACTTCGAGTTGGCGGGGCGTGAGTTGTTTCATTTCGAAATTCCACTCGCGCGCCGCGTGTTGCGGCAGGCTGACGCGCTCGAATTCGCGACTGCGGATGAGCCCGGCGCGGGCACCGAGTGCGTCGAGTTCGGCGCGCGTCGCCGCGATGGGCGCTTCGCGAAACTGATACTCGAGACCGGCGCGATCAGCCGCCAGAAATCCGTAGTAGTCCCGTTCCGTCGCCAGTTCGCGCAGCAGTTGCATCGATTCCTCGCGACGTCCGATCTCGCCCACGGCGCGCGCGTGCCAATAGCGCCAGCGCAGTGACTCGTCCGGGATCTGGGGCGGAAGCTGCGTCCAGCGAGCGAGTTCCTGCCATGCCATGAGGGCCACGCCTTCGCGCAACTGGTAGCGCTGCACGTCGACGTCCACGGCCGCCGCTGGCACCGCGTCGAGCAGCGCGATGCGGGCGGCGTGATTGGAGCTCGCCGCGGCCAGCGCGATACTGCGCGCGGCACGTCCGCGCTCGCGCTCGTCAAACGTGAGGCGCTGACTCATGGCCTGCCACGCGGCGCGCGCGCCATCGACATCCTGTCGCGCCAGGCGCGCAAGCGCATGCAAGGCGACGCGCCGGCCTTCGCCGCTGTCGTCGATATCGGCGCTGCGCAACAGCGTGAGCGGTGCCGACACGGCACGCAGCCACAGGCTGAAAAGGCTGCGGTAATGCGCCGTATTGAAATGGCTGGCGACGTCCTTGGCCGCGCTGACGTCACCGTTTTCCATGGCGGCGGCAGCGCGCTCCCACAGTTGCGCGTCGCTCAACAGGCCGCTGGCGTAAAGCCGCGCGAAGGGCTGCTGGCAGGCGCTGCCGCGCCCGCCGCCCGCCTGCCAGCGCGTGATGACGTCGGGCAGCACGGTCTGCGCCGGCTCCTGTTGCAGGCGCGCGCTGAGCGCCTGGCATTGCAGCGCGATGTCGTCCTGCGGGCGGTAAACGTCGAGGAACATCGACCAGCGCGCCTTGCGCGCCAGTTCGCGCAGCCACGCCGTGCGCAGATGTTCACCGAGATAGCCGTCGCGATGCCGCTTGATGAAAGCTTTCATCTGCTCGTCGGGGGCGACGGCTAAGCGCTGCCGTAAATCTTCGTACTCGAGGTAGGCGCGCAGCGGGTAATCGCCGAGGGTGGCGCTCAAGCGCCGCGCCTGCACGAAATCACCGTGACTCTGGGCCTGGCGCGCGCGACTGAACACTTCGCGTTGGGCGGCGATGTCGGCCCGCGCCAGTCCGCTCGTCAGCAGCAGCACGGCCAGCCACGCAGGCCACCAGGCGTGCCGCCGGGGGGCGGTGCGGTTCAAAGTTTTGCAATGATTCATCGACGAAGCGAAGGCGCGGGTGGCGGTCTCATCGTGCTGCGCTCGCCAAAATTTGAGACCACTTCTAACATATCGGTTCGAACTGCTGCGCGACCGCGCACGGGTTTCGATTCTAACCCGAAGGACCAAGCTACGATGAACGACAGGATGCCAATGAGTACTCCGATGGACAGTGACACCGCCGCGGCGCTGCTGCGCGGGCGCCGCACCGTGCATGATTTTCTGCCCGAACGTATCGCCGACGATATCGTTGAGCGCGCCATCGAAGTCGCGCGTTGGGCGCCCAACCATCACCGCACCGAGCCTTGGCGTTTCTACGTGCTCGGTGCGCTGGCGCGCCAGCAGATCATCGCGCGCAATACTGAGCTGGTACGCGCCGAGAAGGGCGGCCGGGCCGCCGAAATCAAACGTCAACGCTGGCTCGAAGTGCCGGGCTGGCTGCTCATGACCTGCCTGCGCAGTGACGACGCGCAGCGCGAGCGCGAAGACTACGCGGCCTGCGCCTGCGCCGCGCAGAACATGATGCTGACGCTATGGGCGGACGGCGTTGGCTGTAAATGGACCACCGGTGCGATCACGCGCGACCCGGAACTCTTTCACATGCTGGGGCTGCATTCGGCGCGCGAGTTCGTGGTCGGCCTGTTCTGGTATGGGCGCCCCGCGACCGTCGTCGAGCAACAGCGCCGACCGCTGTCGCAGGTGTTGGCGCGCATCGAGTGATTGCATGACGATGAGAGTGGTGACGCGCGAGCTGTCGCTGATGACGCGTGGGCGGGGTGCGCGCGAATTGACCGACGATATCAATGCCCTGGTGCGCGACAGCGGCCTGCGTGTTGGCCTGTGCTCGCTATGGATACGCCATACCAGCGCCGCACTCCTGGTGAGCGAGAATGCCGATCCGGAAGTGCTGCGCGATCTAGAGCGCTTCATGGCGCGCCTGGTGCCGGATGGCGATCCCTTGTTCCGCCATGTCGATGAAGGTGATGACGACATGCCGGCGCACGTGCGCGCGGTGTTGACCCATACCGACTTGAGTGTGCCGATACGCGACGGTCGCCTGGCGCTCGGCGCCTGGCAGGGCGTGTTTCTGTGGGAGCACCGTGTGCGTGGCCAGCAGCGACGGGTGGACGTGACGCTGCTCGGCGAGTGAGGGCTGGCAGACGGCTAACGTTCCGCGCCGTCTGCCCGAGCCCGCTCTGCTGCCGCTGCGCGCGCGGCCGGGTCATCGACCACCGCCTGGCGCCATCCGCCGAGATGTTCATCGACCAGCGCGCCGAGCAGCTCAACGTGGCGCGGGCTGTCGTTCAATGCCGGAATGTAATGCATCTCGCCGCCGCCCGCGGCGCGAAATTTTTCTGCATTTTGCAGCGCGATTTCTTCCAGCGTCTCCAGGCAGTCGACGGCGAAGCCCGGGCACAGTACATCGACGCGCCCTGTGCCGGCCTTGCCAAGCGCGGTCAGCGTGAGATCGGTATAGGGCTCGAGCCAGCGCGTCGGGCCGACCCGCGATTGAAAGCTCACGCTGCAGGCGTCGCCATCCAGCCCCAGCGACTCGCGCAGCAGGCGTGCGGTCGCCTGGCATTGGCAGTAATAGGGGTCGCCGGCCAGAAAATATTTTCGCGGCAGGCCATGGAAAGACAACAGCAGATGATCAGCGCGTCCGTGCACGGCCCAGTACTCGCGCACCGACTCGGCGAGCGCGCTTATGTAGCGCGGGTCGGCGTGGTAGTCATTGATGAAGCGCAGTTCTGGCACCCAGCGCAAGCGCGCGCAATGGGCGAACACTGCATCCATCACCGAGGCCGTGGTGGGCGCCGCGTACTGCGGATAGAGCGGCAGCACCAAGATGCGTCGCGCGCCGTGCGCCTGCAGCGCGTCGAGCGCGCTGGCAATCGAAGGCGAACCGTAACGCATGCCGAGTGCGGTGATGATGGCGTCGCCTTCGCCCGCGAGCGCGCTGCCGAGCTTGTCACTCAAGCTTTGCGACAGGGTCAGCAGCGGCGAGCCATCGGCCTGCCAGATCTTGGCGTAGGCATGGGCGGAACGGCGCGGACGCACGTTCAAAATCACGCCGTGCAGTATCGGCCACCACAGCAGTGGCGGCGTTTCAATGACGCGCGGGTCGCTCAGGAACTCGGCCAGGTAACGCCGTACCGCGCGCGGCGTGGGCGCGTCGGGGGTGCCGAGATTGCACACCAGGATGCCCAGTCGCTGACGCTGACCGTGCTCGAAATCCGGCGTGCCAGAGTAATTGGCCATGTATCCTGGTTCTCTGTGACGAAGGGCGCGACGCTACACCATGGCGCGCCGGGCTGAAAGCCTGTGCATGTCCATCACTGTGATTCACGCAGGCCATGCACGACCGGCTCGCGCAGAATTTTTTCCGCCACGCGCCAACCGATCAAGGCCAGCGCGGCGACCGCCACCACGATACCGACCACGGGAATGCGCCAGTCCGGTCGGTAGGGAATATCCAGCACCTGGCCGGCGAGCAGGCCGGCGGTGAGCAGCGCGCCGGCGCTCGCGAGGGTGCCTGACACCATGCCGATGGTAATGAATTCACTCAGCACCGCGCTGCGTACGAAATGTCGCGAGGCGCCGAGCGTGCGCAGCAGGACAGTGTCTTTCAGCCGTTCCTTCTGACTCGCCTGCACGGCCGCGGCGAGCACCAGGCCGCCAGCCGCCAAGGCGCACACAAACACCCAGGTCAAAGCCTGCGCGACGCGATCCATGACCTGCCGCACTTGGCGCATCAAGGCGTCGATATCGATCACGGTCACGCTTGGAAAGCGAGCCACAAGTTCTGCCATGAGCGCAGGTTCGGCGCCGTCGAGACGAAAGCTGGTGATGTAGGTGGCGGGCGCGGCGGCCAGCATGTCGGGCGTGGTGACGACGAAGAAATTGACCTGGAAATTTTCCCAATCGACCTTGCGCAGACTGGTGATGCGACCGTGCACTTCGCGGTCGGCCACGAGGAAGCTCAAATCATCGCCGAGCTTGAGTCCCAGCGTGTCGGCGATGCCTTGCTCGACCGACAGTTCCGACCTGGCCTGCGCTGTCCACCAGCGGCCGGCGACGATGCGGTTGTCGGGTTTGAGGGAATCGGCGGACGACAGATTGAATTCGCGATCGGCCAGGCGCCGCGCGCGCTGGTCGGTGTAATTGTCGAGAATGACTGGCGCGCCGTTGATGGCCGTCAGGCGGCCGCGCACCATGGGATAGAAATGCGCCGTGAGCTTGGCATGCGCGTGCAGAAAATCGCGCAGCGCGTCGACTTCATCGCTTTGGATGTTGATCAGAAATTGATTGGGCGCGTCGGGCGGCAGGTGCGCGGTCCACTGGCGAAATAAATCATTGCGCACGAGTCCGAGCAGCAGAATGACCGCCAGTCCCAAACCAATCGCGGTGGTCTGCAGCACCGACAGGCGCGCGCGACGCGCCACGCTGGCGAGGCCGAAACGCCAACTCATGCGCGTCTGCCTGCGCAGTCCGCCCAGCACGCGCACCAGCGTCCAGCCAGCCGCCGCCAGCACCAAGGCCGAGGCCAGCATGCCGGCCAGCGCGTACAGCACCAGGCGAGGATTGCCGCTGTGCCAGGGCGCAATCGCGGCGAACGCCAGCAGCATGCCGAGCACACGCCATGCGCGTGCTTCGGGCAGGCCGGCGCGGTCACGCGCCAGGATGGCGGTCACCGGCAGGCGGCTCAAGCGCGCCAGCGCGGGAATCGCAAAGCCACACAGCGCGACTATCGCGACCCAGGCGCCATGCGCGAGCGCGAAGGGCGAGGGCGCGCCGCCGGCGAATTCAGCGACCGGCACCAGGCGTTGCACCAGCACCCGTTCGAGCAACAGCGCGATGCCATCGCCAAGCAGTGTTGCGGCAAGCGCGAGATAGAGCGTCTCACAGCACAACAGCAGCACCACGGCGCGTCGCGTCAGGCCCAGGGTCTTGAGAATGGCCACCGTGCTTTCGTGCATGTCGGCATAGCCTGCCGCCGCCAATGCGATACCGATGGTCGCCAGCATCACGCCGGCAAACGCGGCCAGACTCAGGAAGCGTTCGGCCTGGCTTAAGGCCGCGCGCATTTCGGGTCGCGCGCTGCGCGGATCCTGCACACTGTCGCCGCGCTGCAGGTGCAGGGCCGCACGATATTGACTGATGGACTCGGCGCGACCCGCCAGCAGGGTGGCGTAACTCACGCGACTGCCGGGCACCACGAGGCCGGTGGCGGCGAGGTCCGCATAGTGCATGAGCACCCGCGGCGCGATGGAAAACAGATCGCTGCCCCGATCGGGTTCCAGCACCAGGATGCGCGACAGGCGCAGGCGGGCGCTGCCGACCGTCAGCGTATCGCCGAGCTTGAGTTGCAGCAGGCCCGTGAGCTTGGCCTCGGCCCATGCTTCGCCGCGCGCCGGGCCGTGGGCGACCGCCTGCGGTGGCGCGTCGCTGGCATCGGCAATCAACAATTGCCCGCGCAAGGGATAGGCGTCGTCGACCGCCTTCAACTGTACCAACTGCAACTGTTCGCCTTTGCCCACCACGCTGCGCATGGCCGCCACGCGCGCATGTTCGAGGCCGAGCGCAGTGGCGTCGCTTACATATTTTTCCGGCGGTGGGGCGCTGCTCAAAAGCGCAAGGTCGGCTGCCAGCAAGGCGCTGGATTCGGCCACCAGCGCGCGGTCGACACGCGTCACCAGCAGACTGACGGCGACGGTGCTTGCCACCGCGATGACGGTCGCCGCCAGCATCACGGCGAGACGACCGCTGGCGAGATCGCGGCACAGCAGGCGCCACGCCAGGCGCCACAGCGGCAGCGCGCTCAAACCCGAATCACTCAAGCAGGCGACCGCCGGCCAGCGCCAGACGCCGCTCGCAACTCGCCGCGAGCGCCGGGTCGTGGGTAACGATGACGAGCGTGGTGCCGCTCTCGGCGTTCAAACCAAACAGCAGTTCGGTGACGGCCGCGGCATTGGCGGCGTCGAGATTGCCGGTCGGTTCGTCGGCGAACAGGATGGCGGGGGCGGTGCAAAAGGCGCGCGCCAGCGCCACACGTTGTTGCTCGCCACCCGACAGCTGGCGCGGAAAATGTTCAAGACGGTCTTGAAGGCCAACGCGCGCAAGCATGGCACGTGCGCGCTGCCGGGCGTCGTGGTCACCCTTCAACTCCAAGGGCAGCATGACGTTTTCCAGCGCCGAAAAGCTCGCCACCAGATGAAAGGCCTGAAACACGAAACCGATGTGATCGCGGCGCAGTTCCGCGCGCTGATCCTCGTCCAATGCGGCCAGGGAGTGGCCGAGGATTTCGACATCCCCATGGCTGGGTGTATCAAGACCGGCCAGCAGCCCGAGCAAGGTCGACTTGCCCGAGCCGGACACCCCAGTGATCGCCACTCTTTCGCGAGCGTTGAGGCTAAAATTGATATCATCGAGTATGCGTATCGCACCCTGCGGACCGATGACTTCCCGACTCAACTGCCGCGCGCGTATGACTGGGCCTGCGGCGTGGTCGGCTCTGCTGTGCTTGGCGTTGTGCATGCTGGTGGCCGGGCCGAGCCGCGCAGCCGACGATGGCGCGCGGCGCCCCATTCTCGTCCTCGGTGACAGCCTGAGCGCAGGCTATGGCATTGACTTGGCGCAAGCGTGGCCAAGCTTGTTGGACTCACGTCTCCGGCTAGAAGGCTATCCGTATCGAGTCGTCAACGCCAGCATCAGTGGCGAGACCACCGTTGGTGGTGGGCGCCGGTTGCCGGCGCTGCTCACAGAGCATCAACCCGCGATCGTGGTGGTGGCTCTCGGCGCCAACGACGGCCTGCGTGGCTTGCCGGCAGCGGAGGTGCGCAAAAATCTTGCGAGCATGCTGGAGGCGGCGCTGGCCGCACACGCCGTGCCGGTTTTATTACAGGTACGAGTTCCACCCAATTACGGCCCGCAATACACTGCCAGCTTCGAGGCCGTGTTCGGCGAATTTTTCGCCCGCCCTGATGTGGTACCCGGCCCTTTTCTGCTGGAAGGCTTTGCCGCCGATGCCAGCGCGTTTCAGGCGGACGGCCTGCATCCGGTGGCTGCCATGGAGCCGCGCATCCTGACCACGCTGTGGCCAGCGCTCGTCAATGCCATGGATGTCGTCAAGCACAGGAAAGAAAATCCGTGAATTTCTGCAGTCGATGCGGTTCCAAGCAGATGGTGTGGCGAGTGCCCGATGGCGACAACCGTCCCCGGCACATCTGCGATTCATGCGGCGAAATCTTCTATGAGAACCCCAAGATTGTGGCCGGCTGCATCCCGGTCTGGGGCGAGCAGATCCTGTTGTGCAAGCGCGCCATCGAGCCGCGTTATGGATGGTGGACCCTGCCGGCGGGATTCATGGAAAACGGCGAGACGACGGCTGAAGCCGCCGCACGTGAAACCTGGGAAGAAGCCTGTTCGCGGGTCGAGGTCCAAGAACTTTATGCGGTGTTCAACCTGCCGCAGATCAATCAGATCTACATGATGTTCCGCGCCCATCTTCCCGTGCTGGAATTCGCGCCGGGCACCGAGAGTCTCGAATGCAAGCTCTACCATGAGCACGAGATCCCGTGGACAGAGCTGGCGTTTCCGACCATCACCCACACCCTGCGTTACTATTTTGAAGACCGTGCGCGCGGCCGATACGAGTTGCACTTCGGCGATATCGTGCGTGAAGGACATCACTCGGTGATGGTGCCGCGTCGTGTCGTTACCGAAACCTGAAACCTTAGCCGCCGAACCGATAGCCCAGGAAATGATATGAGCGATAAAACGCTGTTCGAGAAAATCATCGCGCGCGAGATTCCGGCCGACATCGTCTTCGAAGATGACCAGTGTATTGCCTTTCGCGACATCAACCCGCAGGCGCCAATGCATATCCTGGTCTGTCCGAAGAAGCCCATGCCGATGCTGTCGGATGCGACACCGGCGGACAACGCGCTGCTTGGGCATTTGCTGGTGACATCGGCCACCATAGCCGCCAGCCAAGGTTACGGAGACGCGTTCCGGGTTGCCATCAATAATGGCGCCGCGGTCGGGCAGTCAGTCTTCCATCTCCATTTGCACGTGCTGGGCGGCCGACGTTTCAGCTGGCCGCCAGGCTGATTGTTTGATTCGGTGGTTTGATTCGAGAGCGGCGTGAACGCCTGAGGGGCAGGGGATTGCGCATGTGCCGGGCGCGCCCGGCACATGCTTGAACGGTTCTCGTCAGCGACGCATCGCGTCGAAGAAGTCGGCGTTGTTCTTGGTCTGCTTCAAGCGCTCCAGCAGGAATTCCATCGCGGCAATTTCTTCCATCGGGTGGAGAAGCTTGCGCAGGATCCACATCTTCTGCAGTTCGTCCTGTTTGGTCAGGATTTCTTCGCGACGTGTGCCCGAGCGGTTGATGTTGACCGCCGGGAAGATGCGCTTTTCAGCAATCTTTCTATCCAGATGGATTTCCATGTTGCCGGTGCCCTTGAACTCTTCATAGATGACGTCATCCATGCGTGAGCCGGTGTCGATGAGGGCGGTCGCGATGATGGTCAGGCTGCCGCCTTCCTCGATGTTGCGCGCCGCGCCGAAAAAGCGCTTCGGCCGCTGCAGCGCGTTCGCGTCCACACCGCCGGTGAGCACTTTGCCCGAGGACGGCACGACGGTGTTGTAAGCGCGCGCCAGGCGCGTGATCGAATCGAGCAAAATGACGACGTCGCGCTTGTGCTCGACCAGGCGCTTGGCCTTCTCAATCACCATTTCGGCGACCTGCACGTGGCGGCTGGCCGGTTCGTCGAACGTGCTGGCGATCACTTCGCCGCGCGTCGAACGCTGCATCTCGGTCACTTCTTCCGGACGCTCGTCGATCAGGAGCACGATCAGGTAGCAGTCGGGATGGTTGGCTTCGATCGAATGGGCGATGCCTTGCAGCATCATGGTCGTGCCGGCCTTGGGCGGCGAGATCACCAAGCCACGCTGGCCTTTGCCGATGGGAGCGGCGAGGTCGATCACGCGTGGCGTGAGGTCTTCGGTGCTGCCGTTGCCCAGTTCCAAGTGCAGACGCTTCTGCGGGAACAGCGGCGTCAGGTTTTCGAACAGCACCTTGTTCTTGGCGTTCTCCGGCGGCTCGAAATTGATCTCACTGACTTTCAACAATGCGAAATAACGTTCGCCTTCCTTGGGCGGCCGAATCTTGCCGGAGATGGTGTCGCCGGTGCGCAAGTTGAAGCGTCGAATCTGACTGGGCGAAACGTAGATGTCGTCCGGGCCGGCGAGGTATGAGCAATCGTTGGAGCGTAGAAAACCGAAACCGTCGGACAGGATTTCGAGGACGCCATCACCAGAGATGTCTTCGCCCTTTTTGGCGTGCGCTTTGAGAATGCTGAAAATGACGTCCTGCTTGCGGGACCGGGCCACGCCCTCGATGCCCATTTCATCCGCAAGATCGACGAGTTCGGCGGCCGGTTTTTGCTTGAGTTCGGTCAGATTCATCGTTTAAGAGTCGCGTGTGGGATTGAATCGCGTGACGCATGCGCGCGGCGCGATGAGGTGCCAAAAGAAAATGATTCAGTGGAGGTCGGATCAGGGCAGGCCGCCAAGATCCGTAGTCAGGAAAATAGCACGCTCAATGGGTGTCGTCTACCTATCGCGGGCAAATCCCAAGTACCTGCGCCGGGCCTGTGGCGCAGCTACCCGATAGTGTCAGACGTTGCTGTCGATGAAGGCCGTCAGCTGCGACTTGGTCAGCGCCCCGACGTGGGTTGCAACGATGTTGCCTTCCTTGAACAGCATCAAGGTCGGGATACCGCGGATACCGTATTTCATCGAGGTTGCCTGGTTGTGATCGACATCGAGCTTGGCAATCTTGACGCGCTCGGAGTATTCCGAAGAAACCTCTTCGAGAATCGGTGCGATCATTTTGCAGGGTCCGCACCACTCGGCCCAGTAATCGACGAGCACCGGCTTGTCGGATTTGAGAACGTCCGAATCGAAGGAATCATCGGTAACGTGGATCATTTGTTCGCTCATGGGTGATGGAGTTTGTGGAGTGGTAAGAACTTCATTTTTGAACAATCCTAAGCCCGATTGCAAGCTGACTACCGGTCTCGTGACGGGGTGTCGCGGGGGCGTGCGCGTTGCAGCAACGGGCGGTGCGGGGCGCTTGCCGGGCCGCTCCGCCAGCCTTGCCAGCCAGGCACACAACTGGCCATGGCGGCATGATTCGGCCGAACTTGAACCGTCTGGCGTGCGATGCGGATTCTCGCCCATGCCCACACCTGTCGCTACAATGTGCGATTCGCGGCCACCGAGTCGCAGCAACAGGGCCAACGCAGTCACACATGAGAGTACGCGTGGCCTGCGCCCGGCACGGCCATCATGAAGTCGAGAAAACGGGGACGCTGATGAGCAGGATTGTTTTGACGGCCATGTTGCTGTGCCTCCTGTCGGGTTGCGGACAGAAGGGCGACCTCTACCTGCCTGACGGTACGGACAAGAAACAAGACTTCGTCACTCGCTGAACAGAATCATCAGGGGCGCTTGAGCAGTATGCGTGGTTATCGCGACGGGGTTTTGCATGTCGATGGCGTCGATCTGCGACGCATAGCGACGGCGTTCGGCACGCCTTGCTATGTCTATTCACGGCAACAGCTCGAAGCCAATTGGCGCGCGTACGATACGGCTTTCGGTACGCGCCGCCACCGTGTGCACTACGCGGTGACGGCCAATGACAACCTTTCCATCCTGCGCATCCTGAAGCATCTCGGTTCGGGCTTTGACATCGTATCGGGGGGCGAACTCGAGCGCGTGCTGGCGGCAGGCGCGAGTGCCGCGGACGTGGTCTTCTCGGGCGTCGGCAAATCCCGTGCGGAATTGGTACGCGCGGTCAGCGTCGGGGTGTCCTGCATCAACATCGAATCGCGCGGCGAGCTTGACCGCATCGGCGAGGTCGCAAGTGAACTCAGGATGCCGGTCAACCTGGCATTGCGCGTCAACCCCGATGTCGACCCCAAGACCCATCCGTATATTTCGACGGGGCTCAAGGAAAACAAGTTTGGTGTGCCGCTCGAAGAAGCGGCCGATCTGTATCGAATCATCGCTGCGCATCCGTTGCTGCGTGCGGCGGGTATCGCCAGCCATATCGGCTCGCAACTCACCGATATCGAGCCGGTGCTGGACGCCGTCAGTCAGGTCGTGACGCTGGCGGAGAGTCTCCGCGCCGAAGGCATCGAGTTGGAACATATCGATGTCGGTGGCGGCCTCGGCATCAGCTACCAGGACGAAACTCCGCCGCCGATTGCGAAACTGGTGGCGGCAGTGTGTGAGCGGGTACCTGCCCGTTATGGCGTAATGATGGAGCCTGGTCGGTCATTGATTGGCGCGGCGGGGACCTTGCTGACCACCGTCGAGTATCTCAAGCAGACCCCGGTCAAGACCTTTGCGATTGTCGATGCGGCGATGAACGACCTGATGCGGCCCGCGCTCTACGAGGCGTGGCACGGTGTGGTTCCGCTGGAGACAGCCGCCGACGGCGGCGCGCTCGTGCACTGTGATGTGGTGGGGCCGGTATGCGAAAGTGGCGACTGGCTGGCCCGCGGCCGCGATTTGCCGGCCAGGCCCGGTTGCGTGCTCGCCATCCTCGATGCTGGCGCTTACGGCTTCGCCATGACTTCTAATTACAATGCCCGGCCTCGCCCGCCGGAGGTGCTGGTCGATGGCGATACGTTCACCGTCATTCGCGCGCGTGAGTCGCTTGCCGACCTCATGGCCAACGAACGGAACCACCTGATTCCTTGATTTGCGCGATTTTGGTGCAAGTCGCGGCCGAGGCGTCTCGTTTTGGTGCGCAAGCGGCTGAATTCTTTGCTAGTTTTCGAAGATTCAATGGCTTAGCATTGGCACACAATGTGCTCGCATTTGGCGCACGGACGGCAGACCGAGCACCTGTTCCATGATCGAGCATGCTTTCTGCAGCGAATTTTTACGCAAGGCCTAATTTTTATTTCTGGAAGTGGATGGTTGGAGGAATACCCCATGTCAGTCGAGAGCATTCTACAAACGATCAAGGACGAGGAAGTCAAATTCGTCGATATCCGTTTCACGGATACCAAGGGCAAGGAGCAGCATCTCACCGTACCTTCGCGCGAATGCAACGACGAGTTCTTCGAAGAAGGCAAGATGTTCGATGGCTCGTCCATCGCCGGTTGGAAGGGCATCAACGAATCGGACATGATTCTCATGCCGGACGCGTCCACCGCCGTCATGGATCCCTTTTTTGAAGAGAAGACCCTGATCATCCGCTGTGACGTGGTCGAGCCCGCGACCGGCGAAGGCTACATCCGCTGCCCGCGTTCGGTCGCCAAGCGCGCCGAGGCGTATCTCAAGGCGTCCGGTGTGGGCGATACCGCTTACTTCGGACCGGAACCCGAATTCTTCATTTTCGACGACGTCCGCTGGGGCGTGGAAATGAAGGGCTCGTTCTTCCACATCGATTCCGACGAAAGCTCGTGGAACTCCGCCAAGGTGTTCGACGACGGCAACATCGGCCATCGTCCGGGTGTGAAGGGTGGCTACTTTCCGGTGCCGCCGATCGATTCCCTGCAGGATATCCGCTCCACCATGTGTCTCGTGCTCGAGCAGATGGGCGTGCCGGTCGAAGTGCATCACCACGAAGTGGCGACCGCCGGCCAGTGCGAAATCGGCACGCGTTTCGACACCCTGGTCAAGCGCGCCGACCAGACCCAGATCCTGAAGTACGTCGTGCATAACGTGGCCCACGGCTACGGCAAGACCGCGACCTTCATGCCCAAGCCGCTGGTCGGTGACAACGGCAGCGGCATGCACGTGCATCAGTCGCTGGCGAAGGACGGCAAGAACCTGTTCGCCGGCGACGGTTACGGCGGCCTGTCCGATATCGCGCTGTACTACATCGGCGGCATCATCAAGCATGCCAAGGCCATCAACGCATTCACCAATCCGGGCACCAACAGCTACAAGCGCCTGGTGCCGGGCTTCGAAGCGCCGGTGTTCCTGGCCTATTCTTCGCGTAACCGTTCGGCGTCGGGGCGTATCCCATGGGTGTTCAGCCCGAAGGCGCGTCGTATCGAAGTGCGTTTCCCGGATCC
>JADLGE010000028.1 GCA_020849475.1 Gammaproteobacteria bacterium | reverse complement strand
CGCCGAGACGATCTTCTTCGCTCACTTCCACGTCGTCGAAAAACACCTGGTTGAATTCATGATCGCCCGTCAACATGCGTATCGGGCGCACGCTGACGCCGCGCGTTTTCATGTCGACCAGGAAAAAGCTCATGGCCTCGCGGGAATCATCGCGACGGGTGCGCAGCAAGAGAAAGATGCGGTTGGCGTGGTGGGCGTCGGTGGTCCAGATTTTTGAACCGTTGATGACGTAGCGCGCGCCGTGCCTTGCGGCGAAAGTCGCGACGCGCGCAAGGTCCGAGCCCGCGCCGGGTTCGGAAAAGCCCTGGCACCAGTGATCCTGGCCGTCGAGGAGCGGCGGCAGGAAGCGCGACTTTTGCGCGGCCGTGCCGTAACGGATGAGCGTCGGGCCGACATAAGCCAGGCCCATGGGCGGCGGCGCCGGCGCACCAGCGAGACCCTGCTCGTACTGCAGGATGTAGTTCTGCATCGGCGTCAGACCGGCGCCGCCGTGCTCGCGCGGCCACAGGCCCGCATGCCAGCGCCGTGGCCGCAGGCGGTCTATCCAGCGATTGCCGCGTTCATGATGGGCGACGAAGCTGCGCTGCCGGTCGTCGGCGGCGGCCAGCGCCGGGTCGAGTTCACGCGCCAGGAAGGCGCGCACGTCGAGGCGAAACGCGTGCTCTTCATCGCTCAAGGTGGCGAGGCAATGCATGGCGGTCGCCGAGCCTTAACTTCCGTCAGCGGTCTTGATGCCGAGCGCGCGGCGCGTCGCTTCCGGCAGGCCGCTCGGATCCATCAGGAAGTCATAAACCTTCAGCCAATGGGTGTGGGCGAGCTGGTGCAGATGAAAGGCGTTCTGCATCGCGACATCGCGACCCTGCGCATCCTGTGCACCGTTGATGGCTTTCTTGGCCATCTTGAGCGCGAAGCGCGACTTGGCCGCGCATTTGCGCGCCATCGTGAGTGCCGCTTCTTCGAGTTCGGCGCGCGGCACGATCTGATTGACCATGCCAAGACGCAAGGCATCTTCGGCACTGAGGGCATCGGAGGTGAACAACATTTCCTTGGCCTTGCGCGCACCGACCTCCCACAGGTGATTGAAGAACTCGACGCCGCCAACGCCGAAGCTCACGGTCGGATCGGTGAAGCTCGCATCGTCACTGGCAATGATGAGATCACAGGGCCATGCCAGCATGAGTCCGCCGGCGATGCACTTGCCCTGCACGGCGGCGATGGTCGGCTTGGGAATATTGCGCCAGCGTTCGCTGAAGCCGATGTAGATTTCTTCCTCGCGCGCCATCTGCGCTTCGGCGCCGGCGCAGGTGAAGCCACACATGGTGCCGACCGTCGGATAATCGTGCATGGCGGCGTGCCAGTTCTTTTCACCGAGATCGTGCCCCGAAGAAAAATGCTTGCCGCGCGCGGCGAGGATGATGACGCGAATGTCTTCATCGTGGGCCGCCTTGTCGAAGGCCGCGTTCAATTCGTAAAGAAAGCGGGTGTCCTGCGCGTTGGCGGTGTCAGGCCGGTTGAGCCAGATGCGCGCAATGCCATCCTCGGGCGTCTCGTACTGGATGAAAGTGAATTCGCTGATGGCGTTCATGACGGTGCTCCCCCTTGGCATTCGCTGACTGGCCCTAATGTACACGCAGTCGGCGCGGCGCTGGACCGTCCGTCCGGCAGCATCAATAATCGCAGCTCAATTTCAAGGGTTCGGCGGAGTCAGCGTGCAGTCCGGGTTGATACATCGTTTTCTGTTTGAAGGTCTGCCGGTGCGCGGCGCGTTGGTGCGCGTGACGCAGGGATGGCGCGAGGCGCTGGCGCGACGCCAGGTGAGCGGCGGCTATCCGGCGCCGGTGCGCAATCTGCTCGGTGAGATGGCGGCGGCCGGGCTGCTCATGCACTCCAATATCAAGTTCGATGGCGCGCTCATCCTGCAGCTGCACGGCCAGGGCGCACTCAAGCTGGCGGTGGCCGAGATCAACGCCGACCTCACGTTTCGCGCCACCGCGCAGGTCACGGGCGAAGTCGCGGACGACGCCGGTCTGGCGCAACTGGTCGATGTCGGCGGGCGCTGCGCCATCACCCTCGATGCGCGCGACCGGCCTACCGGCACGCTGCCCTATCAAGGCATCGTGCCCCTGTACGGCGACGACGGCCAGGCGCTGCACGCGATCGCCGAAGTGCTGGAACATTACATGCTGCAATCCGAACAGCTCGACACGCGCCTGGTGCTGGCCGCCAACGACGACATCGCGGCCGGTCTGCTGCTGCAGCGCATGCCGCGCGGCGGCGCCGGCAATCTCGGCGACGAGCGCGATGAAGACCGTATCGGGCTCGATGAAGACTTCAATCGCATTGCCCATCTCGGCAGCTCACTGACGCGCGAAGAACTGCTCGGTCTCGATACCGACACCATTCTGCGACGCCTGTTCTGGCAGGAAGACCTGCGCCGCTTCGAGGCCCGGCCCGTGGGTTTTCGCTGCACCTGCTCGCGTGAGCGTGTGCAGGCCATGCTGCTCGGCCTCGGCCGTGCCGAGCTCGATGACATCATTGCCGAGCGCGGTCGTGTGGAAGTGGGCTGTGATTTCTGCGGCCTGCTCTACCACTTCGACAACATCGACGTGGGCGGCATGTTCACGCCGGCACTGGATTTGTCGGCCTCGTCGGGTACTCTTCAGTAGCGCGCTTCAATCCTCGACGACGCGCCGTCGCACACTGACGGTGACGACGATATCCACCGACTCGGTGAGCGGGTCGAACACGATGCGCGCCTCGCCCCGTTCGAGCTGACGCAGCACCTGCTGGACCTTGTCTTGCAGCGAATGCGGCGTCTCGCCATAGTCGGTGCCCTCGCGCAGCACGAAGGCCTCGATGACGCCGCGCAGGGCGCCCTCGGACAATTCTCGAAACGGGATCTCCAGCGCTTGCGCCGCGGCCTCGTCCGGTTCGCGATGAAGCGCCACGGCGCGCCTACAGACCGAGCGCTTTCATGCGCCCCGCGTCATAACGTGTGCCGAGCGCAAAACCCTTGGGCGCCACCGCCTCGATGGCCGCCAGATCAGCCGCACTGAGCGACAGCGCCACCGCTGCGGCGTTGTCGCGCAGGCGTTCGATGGAACGGGTGCCCGGTATCGGCACGATGTCGTCACCCTGCGCCAGCACCCATGCCAGCGCCAGTTGCGCCGCGGCGCAGCCACGCGCGGCCGCGAGCTTGTTCACTTCATCGACAACATCGAGATTCTTCTGGAAATTCTCGCCCTGGAATCGCGGCGTGCTGCGGCGGAAGTCATTGGCCTCAAGGTCGTCCAGCGAACGGATCTGGCCCGACAGCATGCCGCGCCCGAGCGGGCTGTAGGCGACGAAGGCGACGCCGAGTTCACGACAGGTGGCGAGCAGTTCGTCCTCGGGCTCGCGCGACCATAACGAATACTCGGTCTGCAGCGCGGCGATGGGATGCACGGCGGCGGCGCGACGCAGCGTGGCCGGCGCCGCTTCCGACATGCCGAGTGCGCGCACCTTGCCCGCTTTGACCAACTCCGCCATCGCGCCCACGGTTTCCTCGATGGCGACCGTCGGGTCGACGCGATGCTGGTAATAAACATCGATGTAATCGACACCAAGACGCTTCAAGCTCGCATCGCAGGCGCTCTTCACGAATGCCGGCGTGCCGCAGATGCCGAGAAATTCACCCTGGTCACCGCGACGATTGCCGAACTTGGTTGCGATCACGGCCTCGTCACGGCGGCCCTTCAGCGCCTTGCCGAGCAGCACCTCATTGGTGAATGGACCGTAGGCATCGGCCGAATCGAAAAAATTCACGCCCAGTGCCAACGCTTCATGGATGACCGCCAGCGACTGCTGCTCGTTGGACGCGCCATAGAATTCCGACATGCCCATGCAGCCGAGACCGATGGCGGAGACGCTGATGCCGGAACGGCCGAGGGTGCGGTTTTTCATGGAATCTCCTGACGCGCTAGGGCGTTGTTGGGCGTCGCGACAGTCTACTCGACGCCGCGCGCGTCAGGTTCGCGACGAGGCGATGCGCCCTACACCGTCGGCTTCTTCCGGCGCCACGGCTTGGCCTGTTCAAACGCGCTCGCGGCGCGAAACACGCGTAAGTCATCGAAGGGCCGCGCCACTATCTGCAGGCCGGTGGGCACACCGGATTTGCTGAAGCCGCTAGGCACACTCATGGCCGGGCACTGGCTGACGAGGTTGAAGCCGTGGGTCATGATCCAGCCGACGTAAGCATTCACCGGCTTGCCGTTGATGGTGTAGCTGGTGCTGAATTCGTCGTGGTCGGTCTTGACCGCCGGCACCGCCAGGGTCGGACACAGCAGCACGTCGTACTTGTTGACGATGGGCGCCAGCTTGCGCCACATGTCACCGCGCTTGAGATTGCATTGATACAGACGCATGCCGTCGTGCGCGCGGCCCTTGTCGAGCAGATTGACGACGAAGGGATCCATTTCATAGCGCCAGCGCGGCAGGTATTGCGCGGCGACACCGGCAAACAAACCTTCCCACCAGGTCAGCCAGCAATCAAGCACACCCCAGTCCCAGCCGAGGTCGACTTCCTCGACCGTGCAGCCGAGCTTGCGGAACACTTCGGCGGCGGCGCGCGTATTGCGCTCGACTTCCGGGTCGACTTGCACGTAACCAAGGTCGACCGACAGCGCGACCTTCCAGCCCTTGAGGCTTTCGAAGGATTCGGGAATCACGACTTTGTCGGGCAGCGAGCACAGGTCGTCGGCATGCGGGCCGGACATCACGTTCTGCATGAGCGCGGCATCGGCCACGCTGCGCGTGATGGGGCCGTAGTGCAGCAAGGACTCGAGCGGATGATCGCGATCGAGAGGATTGCGCCCGAAAGGCGCCTTGTAACCGACCACGCCGCAGGCCGAGGCGGGAATGCGTATCGAACCGCCGCCGTCGGTGCCGTCGGCGAGGGTGGTCATGCCCGCAGCCACCATCGCGCCCGAACCGCCCGATGAGCCACCGGACACGTAATCGAGATTCCACGGGTTGCGCGTCTGGCCCCACAGCGGGCTGTGGGTGTTGCCCGAGTAGGCGAACTCGGGCGTGGTCGAACGCGCATGCATGATGGCGCCGGCCTTGAACAGACGCTCGACCGTGGCGGCGGTGTAGTCGGGGCGATTGTGCTCGAAAATCCTCGAACCGAAAGTGGTGATTTCACCTTTGACCGGGTGGAAATCCTTGACGGCGACCGATATGCCTTCCAGCGCCCGTGGCCGCGGCTTGCGTGCCGCGTAGACTTTCTCCGCCGCGCGCGCCTGCTTCAAGGCGCGCTCGTAGAAGTCGTAGGTGATGGCATTGACCTTGGGGTTGACCGTCTCGCAGCGCGCGATCACGGCCTGCATGAGCTCCAGCGGTGACAGCTTCCTGGCCTTGAATGCTGCCAGCGCTTCCGTGGCGGTGAGGTAGCACAGATCCGAAGTCACGGCGGCCATCGCGTATTCCCCTGTCGGTTTGAGCTCACGGGAATACAGCATGGGGACGCAGGCCTTGCAAGGTGGGAGGGCACTCTTCTGTGGGTCAACTTGAGAGAGACATGCTGGCGTTCATTGGGCAATCCCGCCGCCCAAGGCCTGCATCAAGGCCGCGCTCGCCAACAGGCGCCGGCCTTCGATCTCGAGCGCGCTGCGCGCGGCATTCAAGGCATTGGTCTGCGCCGTCACCACGGTGAGATAGCTGACGGTGCCAGCCTTGTATTGATGCTCGGCGAGATGCTGCGACTCGGCGGCGCTGGCGGCGGCGCGCGCCTGGGCCTGCGCTTCATCGGCCAGCACGCGCAGGGTCGCGAGCTGGTCTTCCACTTCGACGAACGCGTCGAGCACGGTCTGGCGATATTGCGCGGCGCTTTGTTCATAGCGCGCGACGGCTTCGGCCTTCTGCCCCTTGCGCAAACCGCCGTCGAACAAGGCGCCGGCCAGCGTTGGGCCGAGCGACCAGAAGTGATAGGGCAAGGACATCACGTCAATCAGATTGGAATGCTGAAAGCCGGCCGAGGCGCCGAGGCTCAAAGTCGGGAACCACGCGGCCTCGGCGATACCGATGTCGGCGTTGGCGGCCGCCACGCGTTGTTCGGCGGCGATGATGTCGGGGCGCCGCTCGACGAGGCTTGAAGGCAGGCTGGCGGCAATGGCCGGCAACGCCGGCAGCGTCGCGCCATCCGCGAGCGTGAAATCCGCCGGCGCCACGCCCACCAGATTGGCGAGCGCATGCTCAAGCGTGGCGAGGCGCACACCGACATCGAGCGCCTGCGCTTCGGTGCCGGCGAGCTGGGTTTCGGCCTGGCTGACATCAAGGCGCGCCGCCACGCCCACCCGGTAGCGATTACGCGTGATTTCAAGCGCGCGACGCAGCGCCGCGACGTTGTCATCGAGCAGGCGACGCTCGGCCTGCGCGACGCGCAGGCTCACATAGGTGCTGACCACCGCGCCGCGCATGCTCAAGCGCAGGGCATCGAGATCGGCGGCGCTGGCGGCGGCATTGGCCTTGGCCTGTTCAACACTGCGGCGCACGCGTCCCCACAGGTCGAGCTCCCAGCTCATGGAACCCGCCACGCGCGCCAGGGTGCGGGCGGCGGAACCGCCTCCGGCGGTGACCGCGTTGCCGCTGTTCTGCGCGCCGCGACTGCGCGTCACCTGCACATCGGCGCCGACACTCGGCAGCAGCGCGGCGCGCGCGCTTAGCACCGCCGCCAACGCGGCGCGATGGCTGGCCTCGGCGGCGGCGAGATTGTGATTGTCGACGCTGACGCGCGCGACCAGCGCATCGAGCGTGGTATCGCCATACACCCGCCACCATTCACCGGCCGGCGGCACCGCGGTCTGCGCCGGCTGCCAATCACCGCGCTCTTTCCAGGCCGTCGGCGTCGTCAATGTCGGTCGCTGGAAATCCGGGCCCAGCGTGCAGGCGTTGAGCAACATGAGCAGCGCCACGGGGAAAAATCGCACGACCCTCATGCCTGCACACTCCGCGCCGCGCGCCAGCGCCGCGGCCACGTCGAGAGACGATCAAGATAGAGATAAATGACTGGCGTCGTGTACAGCGTCAGCAGCTGGCTCAAGGCCAGGCCGCCGACTATCGACACGCCCAGCGGCCGGCGCAGCTCGGCGCCATCGCCCGCACCGAGGGCCAGCGGCAAGGCGCCGAACATGGCGGCGACGGTGGTCATGAGTATCGGCCGGTAGCGCAGCACGCAGGCCTCGCGGATGGCCTGCTCGGCACCGATGCGCCGCTCGCGTCGCGCGTCCTGGGCGAAGTCCACCATCATGATGGCGTTCTTCTTGACGATGCCGATGAGCAGGATCACACCAATCAGCGCGATGAGACTGAAGTCCATGTGACACAGCTCCAGCGCCAGCAGCGCACCGACGCCGGCCGAGGGCAGGGTCGAAAGAATCGTCAAGGGATGAATATAGCTCTCGTACAGAATGCCGAGCACGATGTAGACGCTGGCGAGCGCCGCGATGATCAGCAGCACCTGGTTGGCGAGCGCATCCTGAAAGACCTTGGCCGTGCCTTGGAAAGACGCCTCGATGCCGGCCGGCAGCGCGAGTTGCGCGAGTGCCTGCTTGATGTCGCGCGTGGCATCGGACAAGGACTCACCGGGCGCCAGGTTGAAGGTGAAAGTGGTGGCGGCGAACTGGCCCTGGTGATTGACGTTGAGCGAGGTTGGAGACGATGCGACGCGCGCCACCTGCATGAGCGGCACCGACTCACCAGCGGCATTGATGAGATACAGATCGGCGAGGCTCGCGCTGCTGGCGGTCACCGCGCGCTCGCCTTCCAGCACCACGCGGTATTGGTTGTCAGGAGTATAGATGGTCGACACCAGGCGCTGGCCGTAGAGATCGTTCAGCGTCTCATCGACGTCGCGCTGGGTGATGCCAAGCCGCGCGATGGCGTCGCGATCGACCACCAGCTGCACCTGCTCGGCCTTGTCCTGCTGATCGGAATTGAGATCGGCCAGCGCCGGCAGCTTGCGCAAGGCCTCCAGCACGCGCGGCGCCCACGCGCGCAAATCATCGACGCTCTGCGCGCGCAGCGTGTACTGGTATTGCGCATTGCCGGCGCGGCCACCGGCGCGCACGTCCTGCACCGGCTGCAGATACAAGGTCGCGCCGGCGACCTTGGCAAGCTGCGGACGCAGCCGCGCAATCACCTCGCTGGCGCTGTGATGACGCGCGGCCAGCGGCTTCAGCGCCACGAACACCTGGCCGCCGCCGCGTTGGCCGCCGACCACGCCCATGGTGGTTTCGACCGCCCGGTCACGTCGAATGATGGAGAGCATGGTGGTCATCTTGTCGCGCATGGCCTGAAAGGAAATGCCCTGGTCGGCCTGCATGAAGCCCATGAGCTTGCCGGTGTCCTGCTCGGGCATGAAGCCCTTCGGCACCTGCATGTAGAGATGGACGTTGAAGGCCACTGTCGCAAAAAAGCTCAGCAACACCAGGCGCCGGTGACGCAGCGCCCAGTCGAGACTGCGCCGATAGCCGGCGAGGCTGCCCTCGAAAGCCCATTCCATCGCCGCCATGAAACGCCCCTGCCTGCGACCATCGTCGGCGCGCAACAGGCGTGCGCACATCATCGGCGTGGTGGTGAGAGAAATGACCAGCGACACCAGCACCGCCGCCGCCAGGGTCACCGAGAATTCACGCAGCAGGCGTCCGACCAGGCCGCCCATCAACAGGATGGGAATGAACACCGCGACCAGCGAGGCGCTCATCGAGACCACGGTAGACGCCACTTCACGCGCGCCGAGCAGCGCCGCTTCACGCGGCGAGCGGCCGGCGTCGATATGGCGCGCGACGTTTTCCAGCACCACCACGGCGTCGTCGACCACGAAGCCGGTCGCGACCGTCAGCGCCATCAATGAAATCGTATTGAGGCTGAAGCCGGCGATGTGCATCACCGCGAACGTGCCGAGCAGCGACACCGGCACCGCCACGCTCGGAATCAAGGCCGCGCGGCCATTGCGCAGGAACAGGAACACCACCGTCACCACCAGCACCGTCGCCAGCATCAGCGCGTGTTCGACTTCATTCAATGACGCGCGAATGGTCGGCGTGCGGTCCATCACCACCGATAAATCGATGTCGGCCGCGATCATGGCGCGCAGCTGCGGCAGCATGGCGTTGACCCTGTCCACCACTTCGATGATGTTGGCGCCGGGCTGACGACTCAGGATCAAGAGCACTGCGGTGCGGCCTTCGGCAAAGCCCGCGTTGCGCACGTCCTGCACCGAATCTTCCACCTCGGCGACATCACCGAGACGCACCGCCGCGCCCTGTTGATAGCGAAGGATCACTTGCTTGTAATCGGCCGCGCGCTGCAATTGCGTGTCCGCTTCAATCTGCCAGCGCCGCGCGCCGTCGGACAGTGCGCCCTTGGGCAGGTTGACGTTGGCGGTGGTGATGGCGTGCCGCACATCGGCGGTCGAGAGACCCAGGTGATTGAGGGCAGCCGGTTTCATCGCCACCCGCACCGCCGGCAATGCGCTGCCGCCGACCGTCACCTGGCCGATGCCTTCGACCTGCGAAATGCGCTGCGCGAGCACGCTGGCGGCAACGTCGTAGAGCTGGCCTTGGGTGACCACCGCCGAACGCAGCGCCAGCACCATCACCGGCGAATCGGCGGGATTGATTTTGCGCCAGGTCGGATTGCTGGGCAGACCACTCGGCAGCAGTGCGCGCGCGGCATTGATGGCGGCCTGCACATCGTTGGCGGCGCCGTCGATGTCACGGTCGAGATCGAACTGCAGCGTGATATTGGTGGTGCCCAGGGCGCTGCTGGAGGTCATCTCGGTGACACCGGCAATGCGACCCAGGCTGCGCTCGAGCGGCGCGGCCACGGTCGAGGCCATGGTTTCCGGGTTGGCGCCCGGTAAGGCGGCCTGCACCATGATGGAAGGGAAATCAATTTGCGGCAGCGGCGCGACCGGCAGCAACAGAAAGGCCAGCACGCCGGCCACCGCGATGCCGAGGGTGAGCAAGGTGGTCGCCACCGGCCGCGCGATGAACAACGCGATGAAGTTCACGCGTCGGCCTCCAGCGAGCTACGCGGCGAGGTGTAGCGCGCGAAGCAGAGATAAATCGCGGGCGTGGTGAACAAGGTCAGGAGCTGACTCACCAGGAGGCCACCGACCATGGTCAGGCCCAGGGGCTGGCGCAGTTCCGCGCCCATGCCCTGGCTCAGCATCAGCGGCAGCGCCGCCAGCAGCGCGGCGAAGGTGGTCATGAGTATCGGCCGCAGACGCAGCAGACAGGCTTCGTGGATGGCATCGCGCGCACTCATGCCGCGCTCGCGTTCGGCGACCAGCGCGAAGTCGATCATCATGATGGCGTTTTTCTTGACGATGCCGATCAGGAGCACGATGCCGATCACGGCCACGATGCCGAGCTCGGCGTCCGCCGCCAGCAAGGCCAGCAGCGCACCGACCGCCGCCGACGGCAGCGTCGACAGAATCGTGACGGGATGGATGTAACTCTCGTACAGCACGCCAAGCACGATGTACATCACCACCACCGCGGCAAGGATCAACAGCAGCGTGTTCGACAGTGAAGCATCGAAGGCCAGCGCCGCGCCCTCGAGCTGGCTTTCGATGCTGGCCGGCAGTTCGAGCTCTCGCTTGACGGTGTCGATGGCCGTCAGCGCCGCGCCCAGCGCCACACCCGGCGCGAGATTGAAGGAGATGGTCGCGGCCGGGAATTGCGCGCTGTGATTGATGGCCAGCAAACCGCGCTTTTCCTCGACGTGCACCAGCCGCGACAGCGCCACCGGCCGGCCGTCGCTACCGATGAGGTGCACATGCTCGAGCGCCGCCAGGCCCTGCTGCCAGGGCGGCGCCACTTCCAGCACCACGCGGTAGAGATTGCTCTGGGTGAAGACCGTCGACACCAGGCGTTGGCCAAAGGCGTTGTACAGCGCGTTGTCGATGTCCGCGGAGGTAATGCCGAGGCGACTGGCGGTATCCCGATCGATGGCGAGCTCGGCGACCAGGCCGTCGTCCTGCAGGTCGCTCGCGACATCGGCCAGTTCCGGGCGCGCGCGCAAGCGTTCGAGCAGCGGCGGCACCCAATGCGAGAGTTCATCGAAGCTGCCGGCCTTGAGGCTGAATTGATACTGGGTGCGCGACATCCGCGTTTCTATGGTCAGGTCCTGCACCGGCTGCAGATAGACTTCCATGCCCTGCACGGCGGTGAGCGCCATGTCGAGACGCTGCATGACCGTCTGCGCGTCATCGCGTCGCGCGCCCAGCGGCTTGAGATTGATGAGCATGCGCCCGCTGTTCAGCGTCGGGTTGCTGCCGTCCACACCGACCAGCGACGACACCGTTGCCACCGCCGGGTCGGCCAGCACGATGCGCGTCGCGGCCTGGCTGCGCTCGGCCATGGCGGCGAAGGATATCGAGGCCGGCGCCTGGGTGGTGGCTTGCAACAGTCCGGTGTCCTGCACGGGGAAGAAGCCCTTGGGCACGGTGATATACAGCAGCACCGTCAAGCCCAGCGTGGCGAGCGCGAGCAGCACGGTCAGCACTGAATGCTCGAGCACACCGTGTAGCGCGCGGCCGTACAACGCGGTCAAACCTGCGAACACGCCGCCGCGCGCAGCGGGCGTTGGCTTGTGCGCGCGCAAGAAGCGCGCGCACAAGGCCGGCACCAGGGTCAGGGCCAGAAACGCCGAGATCAGAATCGCCATGGCCAGTGTCGCGGCGAATTCGAAGAACAGGCGGCCGACCACGTCCTGCATGAAGAGCAGGGGAATCAGCACCGCGAGCAGGCTCAAGGTCAGCGAGATGATGGTGAAGCCAATTTCTTCGGAGCCCTTGAGGGCCGCCTGCAATGGCGTTTCACCGTGCTCGATGTGGCGCGCGATGTTCTCGATGACGACGATCGCATCGTCGACCACGAAACCGGTGGCGATGGTCAGCGCCATGAGTGTCAGGTTGTTGATGCTGAAGCCTGCGAGATACATGCCGGCGAACGTGCCGACCAGCGACAAGGGAATGGCGATGCTCGGGATGAGCGTGGCCGGCGCGCTGCGCAGGAACAGGAAGATCACACCCACCACCAGCGCTATCGACAGCAGCAATTCGTGGCGCACGCCGTCTATCGAGGCACGGATGGTGCGCGTGCGGTCGTTCAGCACTTCAATCTTGATGGCGGCCGGCAGGCTCGCGGTGAGCTGCGGCAGCAAGGCCTGAATGCTGTCGACGGTGTCGATGACATTGGCGCCGGGCTGACGCTGCACGTTCACTATCAAGGCCTCGGCGCCATTGGCCCAGGCCGCGAGTTCGGCGTTCTCGGCGCCGTCGCTGACGCTCGCGACGTCCTGCAAGCGCAAGGCCGCGCCGTTGCGATAGCGCAGCACCAGCTGACGATATTCATCGGCGCTGCGCAGTTGATCGTTGGCGTTCAAGGTCGCGGCGCGCAGCGGCCCATCGACGCTGCCCTTGGGCGCGTTGACGTTGGCATTGCTGATGGCGTTGCGCACATCGTCGAGATTCAGACCATTGGCCGCCAGCGCGCGCGGATTCAACTGCACACGCACCGCCGGCTTCTGGCCGCCGGCGAGACTCACCATGCCCACCCCCGACACTTGGGCGAGCTTGGGTATCAGGCGCGTGTCGATGATTTCATGCACCTTGGGCAGCGGCAGGCCGTGGGCGGTAATGGCGAGACTCAAGACCGGCGCGTCGGCCGGATTGACCTTGTTGTAGACCGGCGGCATGGGCAGGTCCTGCGGCAGGAAGCTGCTGGCGGCATTGATGGCGGCCTGCACCTGCTGCTCGGCGACATCGAGCGCGAGATTGAGCGTGAAGGTCAGCGTCACCACCGAGGCGCCGGCCGAACTCGTCGACAGCATCTGCTTCAGGCCCGGCATCTGTCCGAACTGTCGTTCGAGCGGCGCGGTGACGGTGGAGGTCATGACCTCGGGACTCGCGCCGGGATAGAGCGTCGAGACCTGGATGGTCGGGTAATCGACCTGCGGCAGCGCCGCGCTCGGCAGCAGGCGATAGGCGATGAGCCCGGCCAGCAGAATGCCAACCATCACCAGCGAAGTGGCTACCGGCCGCAGAATGAAGGGACGCGAAGGATTCACGGTGCCGGGCTTGCTGCGTCCTCGTGCTGCCCGGCGCGCGCGACACGCAGGGGCGTGGCGGCGACGGCGATGCCATCGCGCAGCTTGTCGATGCCTTCGACCACCAGCGTTGCACCGGCATCGAGACCGCTGTCCGCCACCACTTCGTCGCCGATGCTGGCGCCGGTGACGATGGCGCGGCGCCGCGCCAGTCCTTCGTCATCGACCACGTAGACGAAGGCGCCGTCCTGGCCACGCTGCACGGCGGCCGCCGGCAGCAGCACCACGCCCTGACGGGTCTCGACATGCAGGGCAATGTTGACGAATTGATTGGGGAACAGCGCGTCGTCGTCGTTGGCGAATTCGGCCTTGAGCTTCAAGCTGGCGGTGGTGGTGTCGATTTGGTTGTCGAGACTCACCAGGCGGCCGCGGGCCAGGGCTTTGGCGCCGTCGCGCGCGAAGGCCTCGACTGCGAGCGTCGCGCCGCGCCGCAAGCGCGCGCGGATGGCCGGCAATTGGTCCGACGGCACCGCGAACGTCACGCTGATGGGGCGCGTGGCGGTGATGACCGCCAGCCCCGTACTGTCAGCGGCGCGCACCATGTTGCCGGCATCGACCAGCCGCAGACCGATGCGCCCGCCGATGGGCGCGGTGATACGCGCGTAGTCGAGTTGCAGCCGCGCGTCATCGACGGCGGCGCGGTCGGCCTGCACCACGCCCTCGTATTGATGCACCAGCGCCACTTGCGCGTCGACCTGCTGACGGGCGATGGAATCCTGCTTCTCGAGCTCGCGGTAACGCGCGACATCGAGGCGCGCGTTGTCGAGCAGGGCGCTGTCGCGCGCGAGCTGGCCCTGGGCTTGCGCGAGTGCTATCTGAAACGGGCGCGGATCAATTTCCGCCAGCAGCTCGCCCGCTTTCACATCCTGCCCCTCGCGAAAATGCACGCGCAGCAGCTGACCATCCACGCGGCTGTGCACGGTCACGGTGTCACGCGCGGTGACGGTGCCGAGCGCGGTGACGATGATGTCGACGTCACCGCGTCGACTGGGCGCGACGCTGACCGCGATGCGCCGCGCCGGGGCCGCTGTCACGCTTGCGGCAGGCGCCGCGGTGGCGCGTTCAAATGGCCACTTCAACAGCAAGCCCGTGCCCGCCGCCAACATCGCGACCATCCCCACGAGGGCGGCGCGGGATCGAGTGAATTTCATGCGGACTCGTTTATTCTCCCAGTGCAAGGCAGACCGTGCGCACGTGGCATGCGTTCCAGCCCGAAGTCGCGCGTGCTTCAGTATCCATGAATCGGCGACGGCATATCGAGCATACAAAGCGAGGATGGAAAAATGGTGAAGATGATCGTCTGCGCGGTGCGCAAGGCCGGCTTGAGCCACGAACAATTCGACAGCTACTGGCGCAACCAGCACGCCGCGGTCATCAAGAGCGTGCCGGAATTCACCCGTCATGTACGCCGTTACGTGCAATGCCACCTGGCCGACAAGGACACCCCGTTCCTGGCGGCGAGCGGCTACGACGGCGTCGCGGAGCTGTGGTTCGACGACGTCGCCGCGGTCAACGCGGCCTTCACCGAACCACGATATCTTGAGGTGGTGCGCGCCGACGAACTCAAGTTCGTGGATATGGAGCGCACCGTGTCGCTGATCACCGAAGAGCTGGAAGTGATCTGAGGACGCCGGGGCCCACGCCCTCAAGCGCGCGGGATACGCGCCGTTATCTTAAGAATCGCGCGAGCACAGCCGACTAAACATCTATTCCTGCTGACAAAAGCATTGGCACGGGTGCGGCGTGCGGCGCATAATCGAAAGCATCTAATAAGAAGGAGCCCGGTATGAACCTTCGCAATCTCATGCTCATCGCCGCCTTGGGCGCTGTCAGCCTCTCGAGTTCGATGACGTCAGCCGAGCCGCTGACCCGCCTCGCCAAGTCGCACGACACGACCCACGTGCTGCCCGGCGAGCGTTACATGGTCGGCGCCGATCGCGACGTGGCCCTGCTGAAAGGCGCCGCCACCGACACCATCACCACGCCGGTCACCATCGCCCATCAAGTGCGCGACGAATATCAGAACTACGGTCCGCTGGGCGTGATCAGCGGCGCCATCCGCGGCGGCATCAAGGGCGGCGTACAGCTGCTCGGCGGCGCGGTGAAAGGCTCGGTCGGCATCCTCGATGTCGCGACCGCGCCGATAGGCGGCATCGAAAACTAGCACCCCGCGCCGCGCGCTTCACACGCGGCTCGCTCTCCTCCGCAAGCAACGCCGGCCTCGATGCCGGCGTTGTCGTTCATGTGTACGCCCTGCCCGTCTATCCTCGAAGTGACGTTGCGGCGCGCCGGTCATCCCGATATGGTCTCGCGCTCGATTTGAAATCCAGCCAACGGGGAGCGCGACAGTGAAGGGCATACTCAAAGACAAGGTAGCGGTAATCACCGGCGGGGCGAGCGGCATCGGTCGCGCCACCGCGTTGGCGATGGCCGCTGAAGGCGCGCGCATCGCGGTGATGGATCTCGGCGCCGAGCGTGGCCAGGACGTGCTGGCGGCCATCGCCGCGCAGGGCGCGGAGGCGCGCTACTACCCGACCAATGTCGCGCTCGCCGACGAGGTCAATCAGAGCTTCGATAAAATCATCCAGGATTTCGGCCGCATCGACTGCGCGTTCAACAATGCCGGCGTGGCCGGCGACAACGCCATGCTGGCCGACACCAGCGATGAAGAATTTCAGCGCGTGGTGGGCGTCAACCTGACCGGCGTGTTCCTGTGCATGCGCCGCGAGATCAAGGAAATGCTGCCGCGCGGCGGCGGCGCGATCGTCAACACCGCGTCGGTGGCGGGCCTGGTCGGATGGAAATTCGCGGCCGCCTATTCCGCCACCAAGCATGCCGTCATCGGACTCACGCGTTCGGCGGCGCTGGAATATGCCAAGCGCAACATCCGCGTCAACGCGGTGTGCCCAGGCGTTATCGAAACACCGATGGCGGCCTCCGCGCAGGACGATGAAACCATCCGCGGCATCATGATTGCCAAGCACGCCACCGGCCGCCTCGGTCAGCCCGAGGAAGTGGCGGCCGCGGTGCTGTGGCTGTGTTCGCCGGCGGCATCGTTCATCCACGGTCATGCCATGGCGGTGGACGGCGGCTACGTGGCGCGTTGAGCGGCGTTTGTTACACGATTCATTGTTCGGCGAATAAGTTATGAGCGTCATGAGTTCCGGTCCGACTTCTCACACCTACTTCTCGCAGCGCCTGCGCCTGCATTACGTCGACTGGGGCAACCCCAGCGCACCGCCCTTGCTCATGGTGCATGGCGGCCGCGATCACTGTCGCAACTGGGATTGGCTGGCGGAGCGGCTGCGTGATCGCTGGCACATCATCGCGCCCGATCTGCGCGGCCATGGCGACAGCCAGTGGTCGACCGAGGGCAGTTATCGCATGGATAACTACGTCTACGATCTCGCGCAGTTGATTCATCAGCAGCAACTGGCGCCGGTCACCATCATCGCCCATTCACTGGGCGGCAATATTTCCATCCGTTACTCCGGCATCTATCCGGAAACGGTCAAACGCCTGGTCGCGATCGAAGGCCTGGGCGCCTCGCCGCGCATGGTGCAGGAACGCGCCAAGCAGCCCCTGGATGAACGCATGCGCATCTGGGTCGATGAGCAGCGCAAACTCGCCGGACGCCTGCCGCGTCGCTATCCGTCGGTCGAGGAAGCGTTCAAGCGCATGCAGGACGAGAACAAACACCTGTCACCGGAACGGGCCCGCCATCTCACCGAGCACGGCGTGAATCAGAACGAGGACGGCAGTTTTTCGTGGAAATTCGACAACTACGTGCGCTCGTGGCCGGCCTATGACATGGCCGTGCCGGAAGTCGAGCAGCTCTGGTCACGCATCACCTGCCCGACGCTGCTGGTGTACGGCTCGGAAAGCGGCGCGTCGAATCCGAGTGTCGATGGCCGCGCCAGGCATCTCAAGAACGCGACCGTGGTGAGCATCGATGGCGCCGGCCACTGGGTGCACCACGACCAGTTCGAAACCTTCTACAAGCTGGCTTCGGATTTCATCGACGCACCGTAGTGAGCCGATTAAAGCGGCAGATCATTGTGGGTCAGACTTCAGTCTGACCCACATGAAAACGATCAGACGGTGCGCTACTCAACCCACCCGCGCCAGAAATTCGCGCAGGTCGGCGTTGAAGGCCGGCGGCTTTTCCAGTTGACAGAAGTGGCCGACGTCCTTGTAGACCTTGATCTTGGCGCCGGGGATGTTGTCGGCCAGGAACTGGTTATGGGCGACGCTGGTTGCGCCGTCTTCCTCGCCGGCGATGATTTGAGTCGGGGCCTTGATGTTCTTCAGCTGATCCGAGATGTTCCAGTTGAACACGCCGTTAGGATCGGCGGCGCTGGCCCAGAACACGCCCTCGGTAAAATTGGTTTCGTTGCGGAAGCAGCCTTCCATGAAGGCCTGGATTTCGGGACGCTCGGCCTTGGACTTGGCGGATATCGCCGAGGCCAGCAGCGCGCTGAACACCGCACGCCAATCCTTCTGCATCGCTTCACCGACTTCCGGCGGGGTGTCGGCGCCGATGTTGGTGCCGCTCGACAGGATTAAAAGACCCGCCACCCGCGACGGCGCATCGAGCGCGGTCTGCATGGCAATCATGCCGCCGATGGAATTGCCGACCAGCACCGCCTTGTCGACCTTGGCGTCGTCGAGGATCGCGACCACGTCGGCCGCCATTTCACCGATGGCATAGCCGCTGGCCGGCTTGTCCGACTGGCCATGGCCACGGTGATCGACCACCAGCACGCGCTGATCCTTGGCGAAATCGTTGACCTGGTTGGCCCAGATGTAATGGTTGGTGGTCCACGGGTGCAGGAAGACCAGGGTGCGGCCGCCTTGGCCGAAGCTTTCGTAAAAGACTTTGACGCCGTTGCGCGTGATATGGGGCATGGTCGGGACCTCTCGTTTGTTGTCGTACGCCACGCATTCCGCGCGGCTTGGCCGGCGATGATCGGCCGAATCAGGATTTTAGGAAACTGCCCGATAGGGGCATCCGCAATTGCGTGGCGACACGCGGCGCGGCACTATCGGGCATGACGGATTGCCCACCAACGGTGTAGTCCACGCACGCCCATCGAACCACAGCCGAGAGGCCCTCCCGTGTCAGCACTCGAACAATTCCGCGCCGAAACACGCGCCTGGCTGGATGCCAACTGCCCGGCGTCCATGCGCACCCCCATGCCCGAAGACGAACGGGTATGGGGCGGCCGCAATGCACGCTTCAAGAACCCCGACAGCAAACTGTGGCTGGAACGCATGGTGGCGCGCGGCTGGACCGTGCCGGGCTGGCCCAAGGCCTACGGCGGCGGCGGCCTGTCGCGCGACGAGTTGCAGGTGCTGAAGGAAGAAATGTCGCGCATGGGCTGCCGTTCGCCCTTGTTCAGTTTCGGCATCAGCATGCTCGGCCCGGTGCTGCTGAAATACGGCACTGAAGAACAGAAGCTTGAGCATCTGCCCAAGATCGCGCGCGGTGAAACGCGCTGGTGCCAGGGTTACAGCGAACCGGGCGCGGGCTCGGACCTCGCGGCGCTCGCCACCCGCGCCGAAGATCAGGGCGACCATTATCTGGTCAACGGCCAGAAGATCTGGACCTCCTACGCCAACTACGCTGACTGGATCTTCTGCCTGGTGCGCACCGACACCAGCACCAAGCAGGGCGGCATCAGCTTCCTGCTGTTCGACATGACCAGCCCAGGCGTGGAGACGCGCCCCATCACCCTCATCAGCGGCGCCTCGGTGTTCTGCGAAACCTTCCTGACCAATGTGCGCGTGCCCAAGGGCAACCTGGTCGGGCGCCTGAACGGTGGTTGGGAAATTGCCAAGGAACTGCTGCAGCACGAGCGCGGCATGATCTCCGACATCGGCAAATCCATCGGCGGCATCGTGCCGGACGTCGACGTGATGGCGAAGAAATACCTGGCCGACGCCGACGGCCGCATCGGCGACCCGGTGCTGCGCGACGCCGTTGCGCGTCACGTGATGGATGACCGCGCCTTCAGCCTCACCATGCGCCGCGCCGCGCAGGAATCGGAAGCGGGCACCGCCAATGGCGGCGTGTCGTCGATGTTCAAACTGTTCGGCACCGAGCAGAACAAGCGCAAATTCGAATTGATCCTGAAATGCGCCGGCACCCACGCGCTCGGCTGGGAGGGCGCGCCTTTCAGCGAAGAGGAATTGACCCTGTGTCGCACCTGGTTGCGCTCCAAGGGCAACTCCATCGAAGGCGGCACTTCGGAAATTCAATTGAACGTCATTGCCAAGCGCGTGCTCGGCCTGCCGGATTGAGGAAGCAAGCATGAACCTGACATTGAACGACGAACAAACGATGCTGAAGAACGGCGCGCACGAGTTCTTCAAGGAACGCATGCCGGTCAAAGCGCTGCGCGAACTGCGCGACAAAGATGTAGCCGATGGCTTCGACCGCGCACTGTGGGCGGAAATGGCGGCGCTCGGCTGGGCTGGCATTCTCATTCCCGAGCAATTCGGCGGCGCGGATTTTGGTTACAAGGGCATGGGCCAGGTGATGGAGGAAGCGGGTCGCTCGCTGGCCGCCTCGCCGCTTGTCGCCAGCGCGGCGCTGGCCGCGCCCTTGCTGTTGAAGGCCGGCAGCGATGCGCACAAGCAGGCGTTATTGCCGGCGCTCGCGAACGGCGAAGTCCTGCTGGCCCTCGCCCATGACGAGGCGCCGCGACACGCGCCGACACGTATCGCCACGCGCGTCGAGCAAGGCGCGCAGGGCCTGGTGCTGAACGGCTGCAAGACCTTCGTGGTCGATGGGCACGTCGCCGATCATTTCATCGTGGTCGCGCGCAGCAGCGGCGAACGCGATGCGCGCGACGGCCTCACGCTGCTCTTGGTCGATGCCGAGGCGCCGGGCGTCAGCGTCACCCGCACGCGCATGGTCGACAACCGCAACGCCGCGCTGGTGAGCTTCACCGATGTCGTGATCGGCGCCGATGCGTTGCTCGGCAAGGTCGGCGAGGCGCATGGAGCGCTGACGGCTGCGCTGGACGGCGCACGCGCCTTGCTCGCCGCGGAAATGCTCGGCAACGCCTGCGAGGCGTTTGAACGGACTCTGGCCTATCTCAAGTTGCGCAAGCAGTTCGGCGCCGTCATCGGCTCCTTCCAGGCCTTGAAGCACCGCGCCGCGCACATGTTCTGCGAACTGGAACTGACGCGCTCGGCGGTGCTCGGCGCGCTGGATGCCCTCGACAACGGCCATGCCGACAGTGCCGCGCTGTGCAGCCTCGCCAAGGCCAAGGCCTGCGACACCCTGGAGCTCGTGAGCGCTGAAGCGGTGCAGATGCACGGCGGCATAGGCATGACCGACGCCGAGGAGATCGGCTTCTTCCTGAAACGCGCGCGGGTCGCCCAGCAGTGGTTGGGAGACGCGAGCTTTCATCGCGATCGCTACGCCAGCTTGATGGGCTTTTGAGACGTGCACGAATACGAGGTGACCATCGTCGAGCACGGCCAGCAGCGCCGCGAGACGGTGATGGCGGCCTCGGCCAACGCCGCGCGCGATGCAGTCGAAGCGCGCTGCGATGGTGAAGTGACGGCGGTGCGTTTCGTGCGCGCCGCCGGCTTCAGTTGCGCGATACGCGATGGGCGGGGTGGGCGCTAGGTCCGCTGCGCAGCGTTGCAACGAGAAGATCCTTTCCCTGCAGCTGAATGTCAGACTGAAGTCTGACATTGAAGCGGCCTCGCCGAACGCCTGCCCCACCTCCCCAATCCGCGAATTGTCGCGCCCTGCCCGCCATGGTTTGATCGCCTGAAGAGAATCGTCACGAGGATCGGGCCATGAAATTCGGTGTGTTCTACGAACATCAGCTGCCGCGGCCGTGGACCGAGCACTCGGAATACGAGCTCATGCAGAACTCGCTTGCGCAGGTCGAGCTGGCAGACAAGCTCGGCTACGACTATGCGTGGCAGGTCGAGCATCATTTCCTCGAGGAATATTCCCACGCGTCGGCGCCGGAAGTGTTCCTCGCCGCCGCCAGTCAGCGCACGAAGAACATTCGCCTCGGCCACGGCATCATCCAGCTCACCACCAATCAGCCTCATCGCGTCGCCGAGCGGGTCTCGACGCTCGATCTGATTTCCAATGGCCGCGTCGAAATGGGTTTGGGCGAAGGCGCGGGGCCGGCGGAATTGCATCCGTTCAATGTGCGGGTGCGCGACAAGCGCGAGCGCTGGGAAGAAGCGGTGCGCGCCATCATCCCGATGTTCACCCGGACCGACTGGGAATTCCACGGCCAGTACCACGACTTCGGGCCGCGCAATGTGATTCCCAAGCCCTTGCAGAAGCCCCATCCGCCGCTGTGGGTGGCGTGCTCCAACATCCAGACCATCGCCGAGGCCGGCGCTTGGGGCATGGGCGCGCTGGGCTTTTCTTTCGTGTCACCCGATGCCGCCCAGGCCTGGGTGCATCGCTACTACAACACGCTGTTGAATCACCCCAACCGTCTGGCCGATTACCCGGTCAATCCCAACATCGCCATCGTCAACGGCTTCATGTGCGCCGAGACCGACGAACTGGCAGTGGAAAAGGCCTCGGGCTGGACGTTCTTCATCTTCGCGCTTTCGCACTACGGCCGTAATGGCATCAGCGCGCCGGGCGCCGGCGACCTGTGGCAGGAATTCCAGGCCTGGCGCGAGACCGACAAGGCGCGCGCGGCGCTCACCAACGGCCTCATCGGTTCACCGGAAACCATACGCAAACGCCTGCGCCAGTTTCAGGCCGCCCATGTCGACCAGGTCATTCTGCTCAACCAGGCGGGCAAGACCAGTCACGCCGACATCTGCGACAGCCTGAAACTGTTCGCCGAGGAAGTGATGCCGGAGTTTCATGCCGACGAAGAAGCCCACGGGATCTGGAAGCAGGCGGTGCTGAACCGCGCCATCGTGCTGCCGGAACTCGACACCACGCCTTACGACCTTTACAGCCATCAGAACGAAGACATCGTGCGCGAGAGCCCCGCGCAGTTGAAGGCGCGCATGGCGGCCAAGGAAGCGGCGCGCCAGCAGACCGGCGGATGAATGGTGAGCCCCTGCCTCGCCGTGCGATGCAGGGGCTCCGGCATCAACCCTGGGACGGAATGACCGTGCCCAGGCCGCGCAGCAAGCCCACCGCGGTGTGGTTCTCGACGAACTGCCGGCAGAAATCCACCAGCTTCAACTGGCGCGCGCGCGCCGCGAACAGCACCATCTCGAACGCTTCGGTTTCCTCGATGCCATGCCGCTCCATGGCCATGCCGACCGCCACGCTCACGATCTTCTTCAGATTGAAGTCGGCCGACAGACGCTCGACGCTGCGTTCGAGCTTGTAGTTTTCACGGGCGCGCACCAGCGCCACGTCGACCGCGAGGCGCAGTTGTGTGATGGCACTCGGTTTCAGCAGAACGTTGAAGGCGCCGGCGGCAATCGCGCGTTGCAGAATCTCGGGTTCGGCGTCGTCCGCCAGCAACAGGAAGGGAATGCGTCGTTCCTGGCCGAGATGCTGGCCGAGGATGACCGGGTCGCCGTCCGGCAGCGCGGCATCGACCAGCGCCAGGTTGACGGCCCGCGTGGCGGCCACGCCGCGCGCGGCCGCGGCGCTGGAAACCACGTGATGGCTATGCCCGGCAGCGCCCAGGGCGGCGAGAATCGCGGCGCGTAGATGAGGGTCATCGCTGACCACCAGCACCACCTTGTTGACGCCGTCGCCAAAACCGCCAGCCACTTGTTCGAGTGTCACAAGCTACTCCTTTGTCACCATTGTTGAGCGCGGCCCGCACCGAAGGGGGCCAACGAACAGGTGCGACAGCGGAGTTGCGGCTTCGACCTTGATTGGTGCGAGAGCCTACCGTTCCGTATGGGGCTTGCCTAGGTAGTCGCCTCGCGATCTGTCGGAGAATTCCCAAAAATAGCGGCGGCCGAGACTTACACCTCCCCGATACGGGGGCCTTAAGCCCCGGCTAGTGTGCTGTCCCGTGATGAACTTCGATAATTCGCGCGGCTATCGGACCGCAAGGCAAGGCGCGCGGAGGAGTGAGCGGCGCTATTGCGACGACAAGCAACGCAGCATGGCGGTTCCAAGCTACGCCAATTGCGAAGATTCATGGCGGGCCAGCGCACTAGGCGCTGGCTGCCGCCGAGGATATTCTCGACCACGGCCCGCACCGCCGGCCCCCGCCCACAGGAACGCGCAACATGATCAAAGGTATTGCCCTCGCCGTGCCCAAGCCCGGCCTGTCCGCCGAGGCCTTCCATCGGCATTGGCGCGAGGTTCATGCGCCGCTCGCGTTGCGCATCCATGCGCTGCGTCGCTACGTGCAGAGTCATCGCAAGGCGCTCGCGGTGCCGGGCTTCGAGCAGGTGCCCTACGGCGGCGTGGCCGAGATCTGGTTCGACACGCTGGAAGATCTCTACGCGCTGCCGAACATGCCCGAGTACGTCGCCGGCGCCCACGCCGATGAGCCGAATTTCCTCGACATGTCCGCGCTGAAATTCCTCGCCACCCGCGAGCACGTGTTCATCGATGAAGTCGATATCAAGCAGGACACGCCGCTGACCAAGGCCATCTTCCTGCTGCGCCGGCGGCCCGACATGAGCGTGGCGCAATTCCAGGACTACTGGATTAACGGGCATGCGCCGCAGATTCCGCGCGACGCAGGCGTCCTGCGCTACGTGCAGTGTCACCAGGTGCCGGAAAGCTATGCCGCCGGTGAGCCGCCCTACGACGGCGTGGCGGAACTGTCGTTCGCCGACGACGAGGCTTTTCTTGCCTATTGGACCAGCCCGCGCATTCAAGCCATCTTCGGCGCCGACGCGCCGCGTTTCCTGGATGGCGCCAACTGCACCGCGTTTCTCGCCGCCGAGAACCGCGTGCGCTGGCCGGCCTGAGGCACGGCAGCATGGCCCGCGTCCCCTATCTCGAAGCAAAAGATCTCGCGCCGCAGAACCAGGACTTGCTGGCGCGCAACCTCAACCTCTACCGCGCGCTGGTCAACAGCCCCGACACCGCGCGCAGCTTCATGGCGCTCGGCCTGCACATCCGCTTTCACATGAAGCTCGATGCGCGCCTGCGCGAACTGGCGATATTGCAGGTCGGCTATGGCACGCGCGCGCCCTACGAGTACGCCCATCACGTCGAACTCGGCAAACAGTTCGGTGTGAGCGACGCCGATATCGCCGCCATTGCAATTGAATCACGCGGCGAGACCAGCAACCTGGCGGCACTCGATCGCGCAGTGCTGCGCGCGGCGCGCGAGTTGACCACCGGCACCGCACTCAGTGACGACACCTTCACCGCGCTGCGCGCCGGGCTCGATCATGAGCAGGTGACCGATCTCATCGTCACTATCGGCTTCTATTGCGGCGTGGTGCGGGTGCTCGGCGCCTTGCAGATAGATGTCGAACCGGAGGCCCAGCACATCCTGCAGGAGTATCCGTTACCGCCGGCCTGACCGCGCGGGCAAACCCGCGCCGGGGACTGAGATTGGCCAACACCGGTCGACGGTCGCTCGGTTACCATGGCCCCTGCTTCCCGCGCACAAGAAAACCGCCATTGAATTCCGACACCGACCTCCCGACCGCGCCGCCGCGCCGCCTGTTGATCGCCATCCTGCTCGCCTCGGTCGCCTATGGCCTGCTGGCGATGACCATGTGCCTGCCATCGATGCCAAGCTGGGCCGGCCTGTTCGAGGTCGAACAGTCACGCGTGCAACTGACCTTCTCGGCCTTCGTGATTGCCTACGGTGGCGCCCAGGTGTTCTATGGGCCGCTGTCGGACCGGCACGGTCGTCGGCGCCTGCTGCTTTTCGGTTTTGCACTGGCGTCTCTCGGTTCACTGGCCTGCGCGCTGGCGCCGAACCTGACCCTGTTGACGGCGGCGCGCGCCGTGCAGGGCATGGGCGCGGCGGCCGGCATGGTGATCGGGCGCGCCATGGTGCAGGACTTTTTCAGCGGCGCCGACAAGCCGCGCATGATGGCCTATACCGGCATGGTGCTCGGCCTGTGTCCGCCCACGGCCACGCTGCTCGGCGGGCAGATGCATGTGCATTTCGGCTGGCGCGCCAACTTCGCGGTGCTGGCGGTAGTGGCGCTCGTGCTGCTGTGCGCGGCGTGGAAGGTATTGCCGACAGCCGAACGCAAGGTCAGCGTGCACGAGCACTGGCTGGCGGAAATGTTCGCCGCCTATCGCGCCCTCGCCCGCCAGCCGGTGTTCCTGGGCTATGGCGTGATACTCGCGATGTGCACCGGCTCGTTCTACGTGTTCCTGGCCGGCACGCCGCTGGTGCTGGCGAGCTATGGCGTGGGGCCGGCGCACGTCGGCCTGTTCATCATGGCGGTGCCGCTGTCCTATATCGCCGGCAATTTCGTGGTCAGCCGTCTGCTGCATTCGAGCACCGAAGCGCGCCTGGCGCTGACCGGACAATGCGCGGCCTGCGCGGGGCCCTTGCTGGCCTTGCTGCTGGCGCTGGCCGATGTGCGTTCGCCCTATGCGCTGGCAGTGCCCATGACCCTGCTCGGCTTTGGCCATGGCCTGCTCATGCCGTCGACCTTGAGCGGCACCTTGGGTGTGATCCCGGCGCTGGCCGGTTCAGCCGTCGCCGCCACCGGTCTTGCGCAGCAGCTGTTCGGCGCGCTCGGCGGCTGGGCAGTGGGTCTGGTATCCCATGATGACGCGCGCTACATGGCGGTCATGATGCTGGCGTTCATGTCGCTGGCCTTGGCCATGCAAATCGTGGTGACGCGTCTGAAATCGAGACCTTAGGTGCGAATTCAGGCGCGCGCTGCACTTGAATGCAGGTCCTTTTGCCACGCCTGGAATGTCAGACTTCAGTCTGACGTTGAAAAATCGGTCGCGGACTCGTGCGGCGGGCCAAGGTCCGAATGAATTCTCACCCACCAAGGAGTTGCCCCCATGAAACACATCGTCGTCGTGCTCACCGAACCGACCGAGGGCCGCGAGGCCGACTACAACGATTACTACGAGAACCTGCATCTGGATGAAGTGCTGTCGACCACCATCATGACTTCGGCGCAGCGTTTCAAGCTCACCGACCAGCAGGGCGCGAAATGCCCGTTGCCCTATCTCGCGCTGTATGAAGTGGAAGCGGACGATCCGAAGGAAGTGCTCGCCAATCTCAACGCCACGCGCAGCGAGCGCGTGCAGAGCGACGCGCTCAACAAGCGCACCGCCGGCGCCTGGGTGTTCAGCGAAATCGGGCCGCGCCACGAGCGCGATTGATGACGCATACCTCACTGATCGCGTGTCGAAGCGTGCTCTGAAAGCTGGCACCATGGCTTCCTGACGCGAGGGATCCGCGTAGCAGCAGGGGACAGACATGCATTTCGGCTATTCCGACGAACAGCAACAGTTTCGCGACATCGTCGCGCGCTTTCTGCGCGAGCGATCGCCGACCAGCGAAGTGCGCAAACACATGGCGAGCGCCGACGGCTACGATCGCGCGCTGTGGCAGCAACTCGCCAGCGAACTCGGCGTGACCGGCGTGCATGTGCCGGAAGCACTGGGCGGGCAAGGCTTCGGTTATGTCGAACTCGGCATCGCCCTGGAGGAGATGGGCCAGGCGCTGCTGTGCGCGCCCTATTTCGCCTCCTGCGTGCTCGCCACCGAAGTGCTGCGCAATGTCGCGACCGAGGCCGAGCAGCGCACGCTGCTGCCGGCCCTGGTCAGGGGCGACAGGATTGCGACCCTGGCCTGGGTCGAACAGAGCGGACGCTGGGACGTGGCCGCCACCACCCTGACCGCCCACGGCCAGGGCGACGCCTGTCGCCTCGATGGCCACAAGAAATTCGTGCTCGATGGCCACCATGCCGATCTGTTGCTGGTAGTGGCGCGCACGCGTGGCAGTGTCGGCGATGCAGGCCTCGGCCTGTATGCGGTCGATGCGCAGGCGCCCGGCGTGGAGCGGCGCCCACTCGCCACCATCGACAGCACCCGTCGCCAGGCCGAATTGAAATTCAGCGATACACCGGCGCGGCGTCTCGGCGGCACCGAATCAGCGGCGACGAAGCTGCGCCAGAGCCTCGACCGCGCCACCATCGCGCTGTGCGCGGAAATGGTCGGCGGCGCGCGCGCGCTGCTCAACTCGGCGGTGGAATACGCCAAGCTGCGCATGCAGTTCGGCCGCCCCATCGGTTCATTCCAGGCCATCAAGCACAAGTGCGCCGAGATGCTGCTGGAAGTCGAACTCGCCACATCGGCGGCGCGCTACGCCGCCGCCGCCATCGACGCAGGCGACAGCGAAATGCCGGCGCTGGCCTCGCTGGCCAAGGCCATGGCTTCGGACGCCTACATGCGCGCCGCCATCGAATGTCTGCAGATTCATGGCGGTATCGGCTTCACCTGGGACGAAGACACCCACTTGTGGTTCAAGCGCGCCAAGAGTTCGGAAGTGTTGCTAGGCGATGCCAGTCACCACCGTGAACGTTACATGGCGCTGACGGAGGCGACCGCATGATCAGCGATGACGAAGCAACGCTACGCACCGAAGTGCGCGAATGGCTGCATGCCCATTGGGACATCAACCGTTCACTGGTGGCATGGCGCAACCTGTTGGTCGATAGCGGCTGGGGCATGCCCCACTGGCCACGCGCCTGGCATGGACGCGACCTGCCGGTGTCACTGCTGCCGGTAGTCGAAGAAGAATTCGAAGCGGCGCAGGCGGTCGGTGTGGCGCGTATCGGCATTCGTCTGCTGGCCGCGGCGACGTTGCTCGAACATGGATCGGACTCACACAAATCACGCTTCCTGCGCCGCATCCTCACCGGTGAAGACACCTGGTGTCAGCTCTTCAGTGAGCCTGGCAGCGGCTCGGACCTGGCCGGTGCCAGCACCCGCGCCGATCGCGATGGCGACAACGATGGGCATGGCTGGCGCGTGAATGGCCAGAAGCTGTGGACCACCAGCGCCCATCACGCGCAATGGGGTCTGCTGCTGGCGCGCACCGACTGGGACGCGCCCAAGCACACCGGCATGTCCTACTTCATCATCGACATGATGCAACCGGGCGTGGAAGTGCAGCCCTTGAAGCAGATGAACGGCCATGCGTCGTTCAACCAGGTGTTCTTCACCGACGCGCAAGTGCCGGCCGAAAATCTCGTCGGCAAGATAGGCGACGGTTGGAAGATTGCCATGACCACCCTCGCCCACGAGCGTCGCAATGCCGATGCCCTGCGCCGCTGGGGCCATGCTTCACCCCACGCCGGCCCCATCTACGACGAAGAGCGCGCCGAGATCGCGACGGTGATGGAACCTTACAAGTGGTATCCACAGCGCGCCGGGCGGGTCGATTTGGTCATGAAGCGCGCGCGCGAAAGCGGCCGCCTTGCCGACCCGGCGGTGCGCCAGGAAATCGCGCGTCTCATGATGATGTCGCGCAGCGCCGAATGGCTGGCGCTCCGTGCGCGCCAGGCCAAGGTCGCCGGCAAGCCGGAAGGCCCGGAAGGCTCGCTCGGCAAACTGGTGGCAAGCCATGTGGCACGCGCGGCGTCCCATGTGCACACCTTGATTAGCGGCGCCGATGCGATGCTGGCCGGCGCCGACAGTCCCCATGATGGTTTGATAGCCGAGATTCTGTTGTCGGTGCCCGCCACGTCGATCGCCGGCGGCACCGATGAGATCCAGCGCAATATCATCGGCGAGCGGGTGCTCGATCTGCCGCGCGAACCGCGCATGGATACGGGCCCGTTCCGCGATGTGCCGAGGAATCCGACGCGCGGGCGCTAGGTGCGGGAAGCTCCAAGCCCAAACGCGTGAGGCCGGCCGCGAATGTCAGTCTGCAGTCTGAGCCACAGGGAATCCCGCTGCCCTTGGGGGTCAGGCTTCAGCCTGACATTCGAAAACACACGCACAGCGCGCGCAAGAAACCACAAGCGCCCCCTCAGGCGTTGAAGTTCAAACGCAATCCTGCACGCGGACTGTCGTAGGCGACCAGCTTGCCGGTGCCGGACAAAGTCGCGTAGGCGGTGCGCATGTCCTTGCCGCCGAAACACACATTGGTGGTCAGGGGGTCGGGCAGCGCCAGGTGTTCAATCTTCTTGCCGTCGGGTGATATCGAGGTGATGCCGCCGTTGATGATGGTCGCGACGCTGACCCAGCCTTCGGCGTCGACCGCCAGCGAATCAAGCAGCTGGTAACCGGGCAGACCGGTCAACAGCGTGGCGCCGCCCGGCCCTTCGAGCAGAGGACCGCCGACGCCCGCCACGCGCTTCAATTCCCCCGGCCCCGTCACTTCCCATTGCCACACGCGCGCGGTGAAGGTTTCGGCGACATACAGCATGTTGTCATTGGGTCCCAAGCCAATGCCATTCGGGCCATCCATCGGGAACACCACTTCCTTGATGAAAGAACCGTCGGTCTTCGCATAGAAGATGCCGGTGCGATCGCGCGAACGATCGTAAGTCTTGCCGAAGTCGGTGAACCACATGCCGCCGTGCTTATCGAACACGATGTCGTTGGGGCCTTTCAATGCATGACCATCGCATTGCGTGTACAGCACTTCGACCTTGCCGGTGTTGATATCGACGCGCTGGATGCTGCCGCGCGTGTAGCTGTGGGGCGTGTGGCCGGGCACGGTCATGCCGTCCATTTCCATCCACTCGAAGCCACCGTCGTTGCAGATGTAACACGCGCCGTCGGGGCCGATGGCGGCGCCGTTGGGGCCGCCGCCGACATTGGCGATGATCTGCTGCTTGCCGTCGGCCTTGACGCGCGTCAGCGTGCCACGCTTGATCTCGACCACCAGCACACTGCCGTCGTCCATCGCGACCGGGCCTTCGGGGAACTGCAAACCTTGTGTGATTTCGCGAATCTTGGTCATGGTGTTTCCTCTCCCTCTGTGGATTGCGAAGTGGCCGACGCGCGGGCCGGCTTCACGACGAGTGGGCACGCGTCGAGTGCGCCTGACGTTGCGCGCGCCGCGGCGCAAAAGCAAGGGAAGGCCGGACCTGCCGGATAGTGAGGCACGCGCCGCCTCACCATCGCGGCGGTCATGTCACCCTCAGTAGGCCGGCCCGGCCTTGTCGAGCTCGAGCGCGCCGACATCCTTGGCCTGCTTGCGCAAAGTGCCGAACAGTTTGGCGTCGAGCGAATCTTTGGCGCCGCCCGCTGCCGCCACCTGCTCTGCGAGGTAGGCATTGCGCTGCGCGACCACGTCCTGCATCTCCTTCGAGATCTCCGCGCGTGTGTTGATGCGTGCCCTGACAAGCTCCTGCTGTGCGGCAGGCGCCATGGCCTTGAGCGACGCCGGCAACTCCTCCGTGCGGATATCTTCCAGGCGCACGCGGCCGCTTTCAATTTCGCTGACCAGTTCCTGGTCGCCGAGCAGGTTGGCAGCGCCGCTGGCGGAAGCATTGAACGTCGCGCGCCGCGCCTTCACCGCCGGCGAGGCCGCCGCTTCGAGCTTGCGGGTGGCAGCGAGCTTGGCGCGCTTGTCGGTCTGCACCTTTTCATCGCCATAGTAGAGGCGCGTTTCATCGAGCCTGGCCGACAGGCGCGCGAGCTTGTCGTCGAAGGGCGTGCTCATGGCCACCGCGCCGCCATTCTGCTCGACCTTGAGATAGTCACCCGCACCGAGCGCCGCGATCTGCTGCCAGGGCTGCACGGTGTCGTCCTGATTGCCGCACTGGATGGTGTTGATGACGATGCCACGCTGACGCGCCAGCGCCACGCTGGCCGGATACTGCACGTCATCCTGGTAATCGAGGTGCGGCGGCGCATCGCCGACCAGGAACACCGCCTTGTAGGTGTCCTGCCGGGTATTCCAGCTCATGCGCGCGATGGCGTCCTGCAAGGCCTGGTTGACCGCTTCCGGTCCGTCACCGCCGCCGTCGGCCTTGAAGTCCATGAGATGGGCATACATCGAATCGAGATCGGTCGTGAGGTCGAAGACCTGGGTGACGTATTGATCGCCGCGATCGCGATAGGCGACCAGACCAATGCGGATCTCGGGCGCCGGCTGCGCGCGCGCCATGGTGGTGGCAATCGACCAGATCTTGTCCTTGGCGGTCTGAATCAAGCCGCCCATGCTGCCGGTGGTGTCGAGCACGAACACGAGATCGACGCGCGGCTGCTGAGCGTTGAGCGTCGCCACGCGCGGCGACGAGACCTTCGGTGGCGGCGACGCCGCCTGCACGTCGCCGAGCCGCGGATAGCCGATGATCGCGGCCAGGGTGAGGCAGGCCAGCGCCAGTCCCAATAGTTGTTGCTTCATCATGTTGAATGCTCCTTGTCGATGGGTTTGTGAGGCGCGCTCAGGGCGCGCCACGGTATGCGCGCAGCGCCTGTTCGGCGGCGCGCGCGGCATGGTTGAAACTGTGCTCGGCATGGTGTTGCGTGCGCGGGGTTTCACGACTCGGCAGCAAGCTGCAGGCCGCCTGCAGCAGGCCGACCGTCCACACACTGGCGAACACACTGGCGGTCTCGGCAAACGCCCAGCAGCCGGCGGCGAGCGACACAGCGCTGATCAGGAGATCGCCCGTCGCCGCCAGCACGCTACCGTGCATGAGCAGCGAACGGCTCAGCCACACCAGCGTGAGATGCGCCGCCGCCATGCTGAACAGGCTCGGGCACAGGAGCGTGATGGCGAGCGCCGCCAGCATCCACAGCGTCAACAGCGTCAGGCGGCCGCGTGTGATGCGCGAGCGCGCCAGCAGGAACATCACGTAGGCGAGCGCCAGCAGCAGGCCGAGACCGCGCGCGACCAGCGTCACCCCAAGCACGGGCATCAAGATCTGGAACAGCACTGCCCCGACCGTGCTCAGCGCCAATGCCGCCAGCACCGCTTCGATGAATGACAGGCGTTTCATGACTGCGCCCTCCGCTGCCGCTCGCGCAACAGTGCGACCTCGATTTCAGCGGCGCTGATCGGCGCAGTCGCGGTGACGCTGCGGGCGTGGTCGTCGCGAGCGACCTCCAGAGTTTCGTGCAGACTCGCTTCGTTGCGCAGCGCCTGCAGCCGTTGTGCGTGTTCGGCGATGCGCGCGGCGAGACGCTGGCGAGCTTCGGCAAGCGCCTGCCGACGTTCTTCGAGCTGCCCGGCGTGGCGCGCGGTTTCAAGCTTGCGTCGCACGAGATCGCGCGCCAGTGCATCCGCATCGGCGGCGAAACACAGCGTGAGTTCCTCGTCGAGGGCTGCGAGTCGTGTCGCGCATTCCTGTGCGGCCTGGGCGAGGCGCTGTGCCTCATCGCCAAGGCGCGCGGCCTCGCTGTGCTCGGCGTCGAGCGCGCTCTGCATCTCGCGCGTTGCCTGGCGCAGCAGCGTGGCGGGTTCTTCGAGATCGTCGAGGACGGCGTTGAGATCGGCGCGCAACAGGCGCCCGAGTCGCGTCAATAAAGTCATGGGCTGTGCTCCATTGGGTGTGGTGAGCACTCTAGGAGTGAGGCCTTGGCCGTGGCAGGCCGCTTTGTGTAAAAGCGCGGCGCCGCTGTTTACATGCTGTTTACACTCCGCCCGGCAGGCCGCCAGCCGCTTCTTGCTATGCTCGCGGACCGGGTCTTCAGCCATTCAAAGGCGCCATGAGCTCCAAACCGCGCATCCTCATCGTCGAAGACGAAGCCGCCATTCGTAGCGGGCTCATCGATGTCTTCACCTATCACGGCTTCAAGGTCGACAGCGCGGCCGACGGCAGCGACGGTTGGCACAAGGCGCAGCGCGGTCCATACGATCTGGTCCTGCTGGACGTGATGCTGCCGGGCATGGATGGTTTCGAGATTTGCCGGCGCCTGCGTGAGACGGACCGGGAACAGGCGATCATTCTCCTGACCGCGCGCAGCACCGATGAAGACGTCATTCACGGCCTGTCGCTGGGCGCCGATGACTATGTCGCCAAGCCGTTCTCGATCGCCGAGCTGGTGCTGCGCGTGAACGCGGTGCTGCGACGCGCACGGGTGCTGCCTGGCGGCGCCACGCAGCTCGAACTCGGCGCCGACATACGCGTCGACCCCGGCACCTTGCAAGGACGGCGCGGCGATGAACTGCTGTCCTTCACGCGTCGCGAAATGGACGTACTGCAATATCTTCATGCCCACAGCGAGCGCGCGGTGTCGCGGGAAGAGCTGCTGCACAAGGTGTGGGGCTATGCCAATGCGCTGGCATTGGAAACGCGCACCGTCGATATTCACATCGCCAAGCTGCGCCGCAAGCTCGAGCCGGATGCGACCACGCCGCGTGTGCTGTTGACGGTGCGTGGCGCCGGCTACCGACTGCCACCGCCATGACTGACTTGCGGCGTTTACGCGTGGTGCTGGCGCTGTTCTTCCTGGCGCTGGCGGTGCCGACCGCGGCCTTGATTCGCGAGGCCTATCAACGTCTGCAATGGGAAAGCTTTCATCAGCACCAGCTGCTCGCCGAGGAATTCACGGCGCGCGTCGAGCAACGTCTGGCTGAACTCATGGCGGTGGAAGACGCGCGGCCGTTCACCGAATACAGCTATTTCAACCTGGTCCTCCCACACAGCGGCGCGGTGCTGCAGCGTTCACCGCTGGCCAACCTGCCGCCGGCCAATGCCGTGCCGGGCCTGGTGGGACATTTCCAGGTCGACGAGCAAGGGGCGTTGAGTGTGCCCTTCGAACCACCAGCCGACAGCGATACGCTGCAGACCGGGCTCAGCGCCGACGAGCGTCGCGCGCGGCAGGCACTGGCGGCGCGGCTGCGCGACATTCTGGCCAGCAATCGTTTGCTCGGCGCGGCGCCGACGCTGGCCAAGGACGTCGAGAAGCGCGCACAGACCAGGCTCGCGCCCATGGACGTCGGCGCATACGCGCCGCGGCCTGCACCGGACACCCGCTCCGACCAGGCACAGCAAGAGTTCGACAAGCTCAATGCCCCCAAGGCCGCCGCGCCGGGCGCGGGCGCGGCGCCGTCATCGCAGTCATTGGGTCGCGTGGCCGACCTCAAACTCGAACAGAATTTTCAGGGCGCGCCAGTGATGGCCGAAGCAGCAAGCGCCGATGCGGCGTCGACGGCGCCGGCACGCCAGGCGCTGCGCAAGGAACGCAGCGCGCTGCCGGCCTTGAGCGACGAGAGCAAGCAGAAAAAGCATGGGCGCAACGCGCAGGGCAAGGATGGCGCGCGCATTCACACTTTCGAAAGCGAAATCGATCGCTTCAACAGCAGCCTGCTCGCGAGCGGCGAGCTGGTGTTGTTCCGCAATGGCTGGCGTGACGGCCAGCGCTATGTACAGGGGCTCGTCATCGACCGCGAGCAATTTCTTAAGACGCTGGTCTCCACCCCCTTCCGCGCCAGCGCGCTCGCGGGCAGCAGCCGCCTGGTGGTGGCGCGGCACGGCGAGGTGCTGCTGCGCGCCGATGGTGACACAGCGCGCGACTACGGCCGCGCCACGACTTTGCGCGGCACCTTGTTGTACCAGGGGCGACTGTCGGCGCCGTTCAATGATTTTGAACTGATCTTCAGCGTCACCGAGCTGCCGGCCGGTCCGGGCACCAAGGTCATCGGCTGGCTGGCGCTGGTGCTGGCGCTGGTGCTCGGCGGCGGCCTGTGGCTGGCACTGCGCCTCGGCACCCGACAACTGGCGCTGGCGCGTCAGCAGCAGGACTTCATCGCCGCCGTCAGCCATGAACTCAAGACGCCGCTGACTTCAATCCGCATGTATGGCGAGATGCTGCGCGAAGGCTGGGCGCCGGAGGGCAAGCGCCAAGAGTATTACCAGTTCATCCACGATGAAGCCGAGCGACTCACGCGCCTCATCAACAATGTGCTGAACCTCGCGCGCATGACGCGCAACGAATTGAAAGTCGATTTGCGCGAAGTCACGGTCGGCGAACTCATGGACCTCGTGCGCTCGAAACTCGAATCGGTCGTGCAGCACGCCGCTCGACGTTACAGCCTCGATTGCCCGACCGCGCTGCACGCGGCGCGCGTCGAGGTCGACCTCGACTGCTTTACGCAGGTGCTGTTGAACCTGGTCGACAATGCGCTGAAATTTACCGACACCGGCAGCGGCGCTGACAGCGCCATCGAAGTCGCGGTGCGCGCCGGCGACGCCCACCATGTCGAATTCACGGTGCGCGATTTCGGCCCCGGCATTGCCAAGGAGCAGATGTCGCGCATTTTTGCGCTGTTCTATCGTGGCGAGAATGCCCTGACGCGCGCCACCGCCGGCACCGGCATCGGCCTCGCGCTGGTCAAGCGCCTGGTGGAAGTGATGGGCGGTGAGGTGACGGTGACGAACCGCGAGCCGGGCGCGGAGTTCTGCGTGCGGCTGCCGCGTCGCGACAACTAGCAGGCTGGTGTCCGCTCACCACATCAAGTCATCGGGCACCTTGTAGTCGGCGTAGTCGGGATCTTCCTGGATATCGGGCTCGGTGCCGTCGCGCAGCACCAGCACCGTGCGCGCGTCGCGCACGGCGATGCGTTCGGCGACTTCGCGCGTCACCACTGCCAGACCTTCACGGAAGCGCACCACCGCGAGCGTGCCCTTGACCAGTGCGGCGTGCTGCTCGGCGGTCACGTAAATCTTCTTGATCTTGCCCTTGATGACGAAGCGGAACGGCGTTTCGCCTCCCTTGGTGTCGAGCTTGGCGCCGTCGATGATCTGTTCGAGCTGAACGATGATGGCGCGCCGTTCTCTGTCCGCCTGGCGCTGACGATTGAGTTCGCGGTCGCGCGCGGCTTTTTCGTCCTGGGCTTTTTTCGCTTCGAGCTGGGCGGCCGTCAACGGCGCCGGGGCACTCGCCTTGGGCTTGGGCTGCTGGCGCGCCTGCTTGTGCTTTTCCTTGTCCGACTGGTGAACCTGTTTCTGCTTCACGAGGCCCGCGGCCAGCAACTGTTCTTTGAGAGATTTGCTCATCCAACTATTCCAACATCTTTACGCGTCAGCACCGAACCGCCGCACTCAGGGTGCATTGGCCGCCAGCACATCATCAATCAACTGTTTCCATTGCGGCACCACCGGCAGTTCGTAGCCGGGATTGTTGGCCCAGATCTTTTCCAGCGTGGCGCGCGCGGCGGCACGGTCGGCTTTCATTTCAAGCACACGATACATGTAGACGAAGGCCGAAGCGCGCGAGCCGGCATAGCAGTGCACGAGTACGCGCTTACCCTGGAACTCGTGCATGGCTTTCAGAAAGCTTTCAAAGTCGGCGCGTGGTGGCTTGTCCCAATCGACGGGGATATGCACATAGCCCATGCCGAGCTTGCCCGCCACGTCGGCCTCGTCGGGCAGGGCGCCGGGATCGGTGACCGGCGCGAGATTGATGACGGCCTCGACGCCGGCCTTGGCAATGGCCGGAAACTGCTCACGCGTCGGCTGGCCGGACGACAGCAGGGCCGGCGAATATTCGTAGTAGTTGTAGAGCTCCAACAGGCCGACCTGCGGTGCATCGGCGGCGCGCACCGCGACCGACAGCAGCATCAGACCCAGCGCGGCCAACAGCTTGTTCATGAACTCCCTCTCTCGTTGCATGGCGGTGATCGCCGAAGCAGGCAATGTAACGGATGACGGGGCCGCGGTCTGCCCCATTGGGTGGGGATGGATGAACTTGGTAGGTGCGAATGAATTCGCACCTACACGGCGACACTCCGCGCCTGCTTGCGCACCTTTGGCAGCACTTCGCCGCTCAGGAGCTCCATCGCGCGGCGCACCTTGGCCGGCGACAGGCCACCGATGCGCGTCCAGCACAACAGTTCGTCGAAGCCGAATTCAGCCGCGACCTGGGCAAGCTTTTCAACGCAGTGCTCAACGTCGCCGCACACCATGGCCGGGGTGTCGACGATGTCGTCGAATTTGAGATTGCGGACGAATTCCCGCGAGCGCGCGTAGTACTCGTAGGATTTCATCATGCCCTGCTCGGGCGCGATGAAGCGCGCGATGCTGCGGTAATACCAATTGACCGGCTCACGAAAGTCGCGGCGCGCCGATTCCATGGTGTGGCCCGGGTAGACCATCATGAGGCAGGTCTTGCGCCCGCCATCGGGATCGAGACCGACGGCGCCGCGGCCGGCGCGATAGGCTTCGATGCCCTTGCGCGCGCCGCTGTAGGTCAGGCCGAAGGCAAAGCCCATCAACAGATGATGGCCACTGCGGCCGGCGCGCTCGAAGCTGTCGGGCGAGATACACGCCATGTGGATGGGCGGGTGCGGGGCCTGCAGCGGCTTGGGTCGCACTTCGACATCATTGACCTGCCAGTACTTGCCGTGGAAGGTCACGCGTTCGCGGGTCCAGCATTCGACTATCAGGCGCAGCGCCTCGTCGAACATGTCGCGTGACTGGCTCTGGTCGAGATTGAAGCCCTGGTATTCGAGCGGTTGGTAGCCGCGACCGACGCCAAACTCGACGCGGCCGTGGGACAACAAATCGAGGAAGGCGATGTCCTCGGCCAGCCGTATGGGATTGTGAAACGGCAGCACCACGACGCCGGTGCCCAGGCGAATGCGCGAAGTCCGCGCCGCGATCGCCGCCAGCGACAACTGCGGTGACGCACACAGCCCGTACTCGGAAAAGTGATGCTCGGCTGGCCACACCGAATCGAAGCCGAGCTCCTCGGCGGCCAGCATGAGTTCGGTCTGCTCGTGGACGATGTTGAGCTCGGACTTGCCAGCCGGATTCTCAAAGAAATGGAGCATGCCGAGTTTCATTACAGACCTCCCGAAGCCGAGGGAGGATGCTGATTCGGTCAGCAGGCGGTCGCTTGATCTACATCAAGGTTTTTTTTGTGCCTTGAGGCTTTTTTCGAAACCCCCACTTTCGAGGGGCCACTATCGGGGAGCAGAACGCTGATCGCCGCGCCGCCGGCCCACCGGACGTAGACCCCCGGCGCGGCGG
>JADLGE010000027.1 GCA_020849475.1 Gammaproteobacteria bacterium | reverse complement strand
TGATGAAGATCATCATCAGTCGCGATTGTCTGTCGGAGAAATACGAGCCGTTCAATACGCGGAATTTTTGATAAGCGGAGTTCGGTCTGTCTTCCGCAGGTGCGAATTCATTTGCACTCCCTGAATGGCAGACTGAAGTCTGCCCGACAAGCAATCTCATCTACTGCGGGTCAGACTTCAGCCTGACATTCAGGCCATCCTTCACGCTCGCGCCTCTTCCTGCTCCGGCATCGCCAACACCCGCACGTCCGGGTACAACTCGTTCATCGGCACTGATCGGCCATTGGCCTGCACGATGCGGCAGTGATAGCGCTTCAATAGACGCGGCTCGGTCACACCGCAGGAATGGGCGATGACGCCCACTTCATGGTGCATGGTTTCGGCGTAACGACGCACGCGTTCGGATTTATCGGTGATGTCGAGACCCCGCTGCAGGTTGCGATCGTGGGTGGTGATGCCGGTCGGGCAGGTGTTCTTGTTGCACTGCAGGGCCTGGATGCAGCCGAGGGCGAACATGAAGCCACGCGCCGAGGTGACGAAATCCGCGCCCATGCAGATGGCCCACGCCACTTCGCTGGGCGTGACCAGCTTGCCGCTGGCAATGACCTTGGTGCGTTCGCGCAGGCCATAGCCCTGCAGCTTGTCGACCACCAGCGGCAGGCTCTCGCGCAAGGGCAGGCCGACATTGTCGATGAGGCTCATGGGCGCGGCGCCGGTGCCGCCGTCGCCGCTGTCGACGGTGATGAAGTCCGGCGCGCTGTCGAGACCGCGGCGCCACACTTCCTTGAAGAGTTTCTCCAGCCAGCGGTCTGAGCCGAACACCGCTTTGAAGCCGGTGGGTTTGCCGGTCACGCGTCGCACATGCTCAATCATGTCGAGCAGCGCGCCTTCATTGACGATTTCAGGGTGACGATTGGGGCTCAGTGAGGCCTCGCCGACTTCGATGCCGCGAATCATCGCGATCTCGGGCGTCACTTTCACGCCTGGCAGGATGCCGCCCTTGCCCGGTTTGGCGCCCTGGCTCATCTTGATCTCGAACATGCGCACCTGTTCATGGGCGGCAATCGCGCGCAAACGCTCGTCGCTCAAGTGGCCTTCGGCATCGCGCACGCCGTATTTGGCGGTGCCAATCTGGAACACGATGTCGGCGCCGCCTTCGAGGTGATAGGGCGAGAGGCCGCCTTCACCGGTGTTCATCCATACGCCGGCCTTGCGAGCGCCTTGCGACAAGGCCAATACCGCCGGTCGCGAAATGGCGCCGTAGCTCATGCCCGAGATATTGAAGACCGAACTCGTCTGATAAGGCGTGTGACAGCCAGGCCCGATGGTCACGCTGCACGGTTGGGCGGCGTCTTCCTCCAGGGTCGGGTAAGGCGTATTGACGAAGATGGCGGTGCCGACGGTGCGCAGGTCGCGCGTCGAGCCGAATGCGACGGTGCTGTCGACGCCCTTGGCGGAGCGGTACACCCACGAGCGCTCGGCGCGATTGAAGGGCATTTCTTCGCGATCCATGGCGAAGAAGTACTGGCGAAAGAATTCGCCCAGCGACTCGAATACGTAACGCAGGCGACCGATGACCGGATAGTTGCGCCTGACCGCGTGGGTGGTCTGGGTGACGTCGATGATATAGAGCGCGGCGACGGTGATGACGCCGAGACCGAGGCATAGCACGAACAGTGCGGCAAGGCCGTTGACGACGTTGAGTACAGTAGGTGAATCCATGGAACCAGCCCTCGCAGCCGATTGGCGAACGGCGCGGCCATGGGGCCGCGCGCCCTGGGCGAGCAACGCGTGCAGAGGTGGCCGTGAAGCCGATGAGCGCAGCAGAGCCCGAGTCGGTAACGACCGGGATGGGGCAAAGCTTGAATTGATGTGTCTGGCGGCGGCGCCCGGCAGCGCCTGGGTGGAGGGATCTGGTCGCTGAACGGCGGCGCGTTGATGGCCGCGCCGCCGACCACCAGACTGCCGGTCTTACTTGGCGGGGGCCGCGGTCGTCTGCGCGTCAGCGGCCTTGTCGGCGGCGGCGTCCTTGGCCGCGTCGGTCTTGCTTTCGCCCATGCTGGCGCCGCACTTCATTTCACCGCCGGCGGCGCCACCGCAGCCCTTCTCGCCCTGGTCGGCAGCCAGGTGCATGCCGCCCTGGTATTCAACCAGCGCGAAGGGATTGTCGGCGGCTTGAGCGAGCGGTGCGGCAGCGAGCGTGGCGGCAAACGCGGTGGCGGCGGTGGTCAACGGAAGCTTCTTGTCCATGGCAAATCTCCAATCGTGGCGTACAGGTGCAAGGGCTGAAAGTATGCGCATGGGAGTGACCCGCGGCAACCGTGGCTCAGGCGCGCGGCCGCATGTGCGGGAACAGCAGCACGTCGCGTATCGACGGTGAATCGGTCAAGAGCATCACCAGGCGGTCTATGCCTATGCCCTCGCCGGCGGTCGGCGGCATGCCGTATTCCAACGCCGTCACGTAATCCTCATCGTAAGGCATCGCTTCCTGATCGCCCGAGGCCTTGGCCGCGACCTGGGCCCGGAAGCGCGCGGCCTGGTCGTCGGGGTCATTCAACTCGGAAAAGCCGTTGGCGATTTCGCGGCCGGCGACGAAGAATTCGAAACGGTCGGTGACGAAGGGGTCGTCGTCGTTGCAGCGCGCCAGCGGTGAGACCTCGGCCGGGTACTGGGTGATGAACAAGGGCCCTTCGAGTTTCGGTTCGGCGGTCTTTTCAAAAATTTCGACCAGTACCTTGCCGCGTCCATAGCCCGCTTCCAGCGGCACATTGAGGCGCGCGGCGACAGCGCGCGCGCCCTCGTCGGTGGCAAGTTCGGCGACATCCACATCGGGATTGAATGCAAGTATCGCTTCCACCACCGTCATGCGCGGAAAGGCCGTGCCGAAGTCGTAGTGCTTGCCCTGATACTCGACCACGCTGGTGCCGAGCACGGCGACGGTCAGTTCACGCAGCATGGTCTCGGTCAGATCGATGAGATCCCGGTAGTCCGCATAGGCCGCGTAGAACTCGAGCATGGTGAACTCGGGATTGTGGCGCGGCGATAAACCTTCGTTGCGGAAGTTGCGGTTGATCTCGAACACGCGCTCGATGCCGCCCACCACCAGGCGCTTCAAATACAGCTCGGGCGCGATGCGCAGGTACAAGTCCATGTCGAGGCTGTTGTGGTGCGTGATGAACGGCCGCGCCGCGGCGCCACCGGCCATCACCTGCATCATCGGCGTCTCGACTTCGAGATAGCCACGCTCGTTCAAAAAGCGACGGATGAACTCCACCACCGCGGTGCGAATACGAAACACGCGGCGCGTGTCGTCATTCATGATCAAGTCGAGATAGCGCTGCCGATAACGCGCCTCGAGATCGGTCAGGCCATGCCATTTGTCGGGCAGCGGCCGCAGCGACTTGGTCAACAGGCGCAGGTTGTCGACCATCACCGACAGCTCGCCCTTCTGGGTGCGGAACACCACGCCCTCGGCGCCGACGATGTCACCCAGATCCCATTTCTTGAATTCGTCGTAAGTGCCTTCCGGCAGCGCGTCGCGCTTGACGAACAGCTGTATCGAGCCGCTCATGTCCTTGACGTGGGCAAAGGACGTCTTGCCCTGCACGCGCTGCGTCATCATGCGCCCAGCAATGGTCACGCGCTGCGGCGCGGCCTCGAGGTCGGCGGCGCCGGCCTCGGCAAAGCGCGCATGCAGTTCACCCGCCAGCGCATCGCGACGGAAGTCATTGCGATAGGCATTGCCGCTCGCGCGCAGTTGTTCGAGCTTGGCGCGGCGCTGCGCGATGAGCGCCGCTTCGGTGCCGGATTCTTCGTGGTCGGACATGTTGAATCTTAAAGCCCCATTTTCAGACTAGCTTCGATGAACATGTCGAGACCGCCGTCCAACACCGCCTGCGGGTTGCCGGTCTCGACGTCAGTGCGCAGATCCTTGATGCGCGACTGGTCGAGCACGTAGGAGCGGATCTGATGGCCCCAGCCGATGTCGGACTTGCTGTCCTCGATGGCCTGCTGTGCTTCCTGGCGCTTGAACATTTCCTGTTCATAGAGCTTGGCGCGCAGCATCTTCATGGCCTGGTCGCGGTTCTTGTGCTGCGACCGTTCGTTCTGACACTGCACCACGGTGTTGGTCGGAATGTGCGTGATGCGCACCGCCGAGTCGGTCTTGTTGACGTGCTGACCGCCGGCGCCGCTGGCGCGGTAGGTGTCGGTGCGCAGGTCCGCCGGGTTGATGTCGATTTCGATGTTGTCGTCGATCTCGGGCGATACGAACACCGATGAGAAAGAAGTATGCCGACGGTTGCCCGAATCGAACGGCGACTTGCGTACCAGGCGATGCACACCGGTCTCGGTACGCAGCCAACCAAACGCATACTCGCCGGTGAACTTGACCGTCGCACTCTTGATGCCCGCCACTTCACCCGAGGAGACTTCCAGCAGTTCGGGACTGAAACCGCGGCGCTCACCCCAGCGCAGGTACATGCGCAACAGCATTTCCGCCCAGTCCTGCGCCTCGGTGCCACCGGAGCCGGCCTGGATGTCGAGGAAGGCGTTGTTGGGGTCCATGTCGCCGGCGAACATGCGCCGGAACTCGAGATCGGCGAGCTGCACCTCGGCGTCAGCGACATCTTTCTGCACCGCGGTGGCGGTGTCGATGTCGTCTTCCTCGGCGGCGAGATCGAGCAGGTCCGTGGCGTCGACGAGGCGCTTGGAGAGTTTGTCGAGCGTCACCACCACGCGTTCCAGGGCGACGCGCTCACGGCCCAGTTCCTGGGCGTGTTCGGGATTGTCCCAGACCTTGGGTTCGGCCAGCAGGCGCTCGACTTCGACTAGACGTTCGGCCTTTTCAGCGTAGTCAAAGATACCCCCGTAACGCTTCGATGCGGGACTGCATGTCTTTGATGGCGTTATAGGTGGGATTGAGTTCCATG